>NZ_LMQK01000012.1:0-467500 GCF_001424525.1 Methylobacterium sp. Leaf399
ATACCAAGCCTCGCTGAGCAGGACTCACGCGGGGTAGCGTCAGCATCTCGGTCGTGATTCCTTCCTTGGGTTTGGAGCCTGAGGAGGATGCGATGGCTGCTCCGGTGCCGCTGCGATCGGACTTCGATGCCGAGGCCTTGCGCGGTCTGGCCAAGAGTTCGCGTGATCCGGCGCAGACCCGCCGCCTGTTGGCGCTGTCGGTGATCGCCGCGGGTGGTCTGCGCTCGGAGGCGGCCGAGATCGGCGGGGTCGGGCTGCAGACGGTGCGCGACTGGGTTGTGGCCTTCAACGCCGATGGACCGGACGGGCTGATCGACGGCAAGGCCCCCGGGGCCCGTCCGCGCCTGAACGCCGACCAGCGCGATGTCCTCAAGGCGCTGGTCGACCACGGACCGACGCCGGCCGCACACGGTGTGGTGCGGTGGCGGTTGTGCGATCTGGCCCAGATCCTGTCCGAGGATCACGGCGTGTCGGTCTCCGAGCAGACCTTGAGCCGAGTTTTACGGGCCATGGGCTACCGCAAGCTCTCAGCCCGCCCGCGCCATCACGCCCAGGATCCGGACGCCACGGCTGTTTTTAAAAAGACTTCCCCGACCGTCTGGCGGACATCGCGCAGGCTGTCGGCGGCAAGCCGGTAGAAGTCTGGTTCTGCGACGAGGCCCGTGTCGGCCAGAAGAACACCCTGACCCGACGCTGGGCCAAGCGCGGAACGCGACCCTCGGCCCCCAAGGACCAGCGCACGGCCTCGGCCTACATCTTCGGGGCGATCTGCCCGGCCAGAGGCGTGGGCGCGGGCCTGATCATGCCCCGTTGCACCACGTCGGCCATGGCCCGCCACCTCGAAGAGATTTCGGCGACCGTGGCTCCTGGCGCCCACGCCGTCCTCCTGCTCGATCAAGCCGGCTGGCACACCACCAGGAAGCTGCCGGTTCCCGACAACATTACCCTGTTGCCCCTGCCGGCGCGCTCACCCGAACTCAACCCGGTCGAGAACCTCTGGCAGTTCCTTCGCGACAACTGGCTCGGAAACCGGATCTTCCAATCCTACGACGACATCCTCGATCACTGCTGCGACGCCTGGAACAAGCTCATCGCCCAACCCTGGCGCATCATGTCCATCGGACTGCGCCGATGGGCCCATGGGTGCTGATCAATGAGAATTGGTATNTGCGACGCCTGGAACAAGCTCATCGCCCAACCCTGGCGCATCATGTCCATCGGACTGCGCCGATGGGCCCATGGGTGCTGATCAATGAGAATTGGTATGAGTTCAGGCTGCTCCAAGGCCAGGGCCACGATCTGCTCGCGGATCTCCGCAGGCAGGCGGTTCCAGACCCGGCTCGGCCGCGAGGGATGGTCATTCAACGCCTCGGGGCCGCCGCGCTGGTAGGCGTCGTACCAGCGGTAAAACGTCGAGCGCGTGATGCCGAGCTTGTCCAGGGTGGCACGCACCGGCAGGTGGGATTGCTCGACGAGCCGGATGATCTGCAGCTTCTCGGGGGCCGGATACCTCATGCCTCGTCGCCCCCAGCCCCGCTCATGCTTTTTTGAGCAGGCGATTCTCCAGGACGAGATCAGCCACGACCTCTTTGAGCGCCCCCGTCTCGCGGCGCAGATCCCGCACCTCATCCGTGGTGGCCGCACGAGCGGTGTCGCCGGACAGGCGCTTCTTGCCAGCCTCCAGGAACTCCTTGGACCAGCCGTAGTACATCGAGGCGGCGATCCCCTCGCGCCGGCACAACTCGGCGATGCTGTCCTCGCCACGCAAGCCTTCCAGTACCACGCGGATCTTCTCCTCGGACGAGAACTGCCGACGTGTGGCCCGACGGATGTCCTTGATCACCGCTTCTGCCGGCTTCTTGGCCGGTCCGGATGTCTGCTTCATCTTCGCTCCTCAGGGGCTACGATGAACTAGCCATTCTCCGTTCGTGAAGACCCTCAATCTGTCCCACAGGTGCTGACGTCGGACAACCTATGCATACGACGTGGGGCGGTGGCGTCTCATTGGCATCGCAGCCGGGTTAGCTTCGGATCAATCCGGCTGCGACGCGGCGTGGCTCACACGATGAAGAAGTCGAGGTGGGTGACGGCGGCCTTGTTGTCGATGGTGGCGAACTGCACCGCGGCCGAAGCCATACCGCTGCCGTCGGCGTCGTAGGACAAGGCTCCCGTCGCCCTATCGTAGATGATGCGGTCGCTGGCATCGGCCGCTCCGGTGGAGAGGTCCTTGAACGCCCCCTCGGCCAGGGGACCGGCTCCCAGCGCCGTGAACACGCTGCGCGCGAGGTGCACGGTGTCGTCGATGACCGAGAAGTCGGTGATGCGGTCGAGGTTGCCCGACCCCAGCGCCGTCCTGAACACGAAGGTGTCCGCCCCGGCACCGCCGGTCAGGAGGTCGTTGCCGCCCTGGCCGTCGAGGACGTTGGCGCCGCCGTTGCCGGTGAGCGTGTTGGCGATGGAGTTGCCGGTACCGTTCAGGTTCCCGGCGCCGGTGAGGATCAGTGCCTCCAGTTCCGCTCCGGCCAGCGAGTACGACACCGAGGCGTAGACGAGATCGGTGCCGACAGCGCCGGTGGCTTCGACAGCGCGGTCGCCGACGTTGTCGACGTAGTAGGTGTCCGAGCCTGCACCGCCGGACATCGTGTCGGCCCCGAGACCGCCGTTGAGGACGTTGGCGCCGGCATTGCCGGTGATGACGTTGGCGAGCGAGTTGCCGGTGCTATTGAGGTTGCCGGTGCCGGTCAGCGACAGGTTCTCCAGGTCCGACCCGGCGAGCGAGTACGACACCGAGGCGTAGACCAGATCGGTGCCTGCAGCGCCGGTGGCTTCGATAGCGCGGTCGCCGACGTTATCGACGTAGTAGGTGTCCGATCCCGCCCCGCCCGACATCGTGTCAGCCCCGCCGAGCCCGTTGAGGACGTTGGCGCCGGCATTACCAGTGATGACGTTGGCGAGGCCGTTGCCGGTCCCATTGAGGTTGCCGGCGCCGGTGAGGATCAGGGTCTCCAGATCCGCGCCGCCAAGCCCGTACGACACCGAGGCGTAGACGAGGTCGGTGCCGACAGCGCCGGTGGCCTCGATGACTTTGTCGCCGACGTTGTCGACGTAGTAGGTGTCCGAGCCCGCGCCGCCGGACATCGTATCGGCTCCGACGAGCCCGTTGAGGACGTTGGCGCCACTGTTGCCGGTGATGACGTTGGCGAGGCCGTTGCCGGTCCCGCTGAGGTTGCCCGTCCCGGTCAGGGTCAGGTTCTCGAGATGTGATCCAGCCAGGGAGTACGACACCGCGGCGTAGACGAGATCGGTACCCGCAGCCCCGTTGGCCTCGATGGCGCGGTCGCCGACGTTGTCGACGTAGTAGGTGTCCGAGCCCGCCCCGCCAGACATCGTGTCAGCCCCGCCGAGCCCGTTGAGGACGTTGGCGCCGGCATTGCCGGTGATCACGTTGGCAACGGAGTTGCCGGTGCCGTTGAGGTTGCCGGTCCCGGTGAGGATCAAGTTCTCTAGTTCCGAGCCACCCAACGAGTACGACACCGAGGAGAAGACGAGATCGGTACCGGCGGCGCCGTTGGCCTCGATGGCGCGGTCGCCGACGTCGTCGACGTAGTAGGTGTCCGATCCCGCCCCGCCCGACATCGTATCGGCACCGAGGAGCCCATCGAGGACGTTGGCGCCGCTATTGCCGGTGATGACGTTGGCAATCTCGTTGCCGGTAAGATTGATTGAATTCGTGCCCGCGTCGTTGGTGGTGTCGAGCCTCTCGATCTCCTGACCAGCGGCGATCGTATAACTGACGCTGGTCAGCACCCGGTCTGTGCCACCGCCAACGGCCTCGATCACCTGATCGTCAAGGTCCTCGACGGAGTACACGTCGTTGCCGGCTCGACCTTCCATCACGTCAGCGCCGGCCCCGCCGGTCAGGCTGTTGGCACCGGCATTGCCCACCAGGGTGTTGGCAAACTCATTGCCGGTGAGGTTGACGACTGTGGTGCTGGCGGCGTCCAGCACCTCCAGCCGCTCGATCTCCTGTCCGGCCGAGAGCGTGTAGCTGATGCTGGTCAGCACGCGATCGGTACCCTCGCCTGCTACCTCGATCACCCGGTCGCCGATGTTCTCGACGTAGAAGCGGTCGTCGCCAAGTCCGCCCGTCAGGTCGTCGGTGCCCGCACCGCCGTCCAGCGTATCGTCACCTGAACCAGCAGTGATCGTATCGTTGCCGGAACCGCCTCCGATGGAGTTTGAGCCAGAGCCGCCTTCGACCAGAAGGTTCTCCGTCTGACCAAAAGCATCGATACCCGACGTTCCAACCAATACCACTTTCTCAATTTCGGAGAACCAGCCGTCGTAGCCGGCGCCGGGATAGAGCCCCTGCAATACGACGACGGAGTCCGAAGCAATCTCGACGGTGTCGTAGCCATCGCCACCCACCATTACATCGACATAAAAACCGTTGTTATACTCATCGACGCCAATCTTGATGAGGTCGTCACCCGCACCGCCAAAAACGCCGCCGGCGGCTCCGCCTTCGCTCAGAATGTCGTCGCCATCTCCTCCTATGATCTGATCGAGACCGTCACCACCTTCGATGACGTCGTTGCCCAGATCACCGGTCAACGTGTCGTTGTCGTTGCCGCCAATCAACGTGTCTGCGCCTTCGCCGCCCTCGATGACGTCGTCGCCCGCACCACCATCGAGGATGTTGGCGGCACTGTTGCCCGTGATGCGGTTAGCGAGTTCGTTGCCGGTACCGTCCAGGGCGTCGGAGCCGGTCAGCGTCAGGGTCTCGACGTTGTCGGCCAACGTGTAGGTGATGGAGGCTTCGACCGTGTCGGTGCCCTCGCCTGCCGCCTCGATCACTTCATCGCCGGCGTTATCGATCCGGTAGGTGTCGTTGCCGGAGCGACCCCGGAAGGTCTCCGCACCGGTGGTGCCGAGGAAAGTCTCGGCCGCGGCTGTGCCGGTGTAGCCATCGATGACCAACGTGCCTGCGGGATTGCCGACGAGGCCGGAAAGGTCAGCGTCATTGCCGGCCCCGTCGCGGATCGTGGTGGTCCCGAGGACCACGCCGGTAACCGCGAGGTCGGCGCTGATCCGGTCGACCTCGACCGTGTGCGTGAAGACGAGTTGCGTGGTGGTCGAGGCCGCAGCGTCGTAGAGGGCGACACCGCCGTCATTCAGCGTCAGTCGAAAGTCGTCGGCGTCGGACAGGGTGACCGGTTCGGACAACGTCAGCGTCAACGTCACGGACTGGCCGACCGTCAGTGTGCCCGCCCCCGCCATGAGGCCGACCGCGGAGGCCGTCACCGACGCCACCGTGGCCGCCGTTTTGTCGAGGGTGAAGCTCACGGTCGCATCGATGACGTTGCCGGCACCGTCGATGGCGCGCACCACCACCATATGCGCCCCATCCGCCAGCGCGGTCGGGTCGTAGCTCGACGCAAATGTGGTGGCGTCGTCGAGCTTGTAGCTCAGGGTGGCGCCGTTGGTGTCCGAGACCGTGGTCGCCAACGCGGCATCGTTGGTGAGGCCGTCGCTTCCGGCGGCTCCGCTGTCCGTGACCAGAGCCGCCGTCAGCACCGGCCCGGTCTGGTCGAGGGTGAAGCTCACGGTCTCATCGGTGACGTTGCCGGCACCATCGGTGGCTCGCACCACCACCGTGTGCGCCCCATCCGACAACGTGGTCGGGTCGTAGCTCGACGTGAAGGTGCTCGCGTCGTCGAGTTTGTAGCTCAGGGTGGCGCCGTTGGTGTCCGAGACCACGGTCGCCAGCGTGGCATCGTTGGTGAGGCCATCGCTTCCGGCGGCCCCGCTATCCGTGACCAGGGCCGCCGTCAGGAGCGGAGCAATCGTATCGACATCGAGCCCCGTGTCACTGCCGATCGCCGTGGTGAGGCTGTTTGGATCGAAGGACGCTGATCTGGTCGAGGTGTTGAGTACAACCGAGACCGTATCGCTGCCGACGTTAGCGATGAGCAGGTCAATTTTGCCGTCCCCGTTCACGTCCGCTGTCGACACCGAAAAGGGACTACCGCCGGCTGAAACGTCGAAGTCGCTAGTGAAGCTGCCAGTACCGTCGCCCAGCCGCACAGAGACCGTATTGCTGCTCTGGTTGGCGACGAGCAGGTCGATCCTACCGTCCCCGTTCACGTCCGCCGTCGTCACTGAGCGCGGAACGCTGCCGGTTGCAACGTCCGCTGCGTTGGTGAAGCTGCCATCGCCGTTGCCCAGACGCACCGAGACCGTGTTGCTACCCAAGCTGGCAACGAGCAGATCGGTCTTGCCGTCCCCGTTCACGTCCGCCGTCGTCACCGATTGAGGTATACCACCAGTCGGGACGTCAACAGCGTTGGTGAAGCTGCCGTTGCCGTTGCCCAGCCTCACCGAAACCGTGTCGCTGTTCAAGTTGGCGACGAGGAGGTCGGTCTTGCCGTCCCTATTCACGTCCGCCGTCGTCACCGAGATGGGACCGCTGCCGGCTGCGACGTCGACGGCATTAGTAAAGCTACCGTCGCCGTTGCCCAGCCGCACCGAGACCGTGTTGCTGTTTGCGTTAGCAACGAGCAAATCGGTCTTGCCGTCACCGTTTACGTCCGCCGTCGTCACCGAATAGGGAATGTCGCCAGTTGCGACGTCGGCGGCGCTGGTGAAGCTGCCGTCGCCGTTACCGAGCCGCACCGAGACTGTATTGTTGCCCGCGTTGGCAACGAGCAGGTCGGTCTTGCCGTCCTCGTTCACGTCCGCCGTCGTCACCGAAAAAGGAGAGTCGCCGGTTGCGACGTCTGCGGCGCTAATGAAGCTGCCGTCGCCGCTTCCCAGTTGCAGCGAGACCGTGTTGCTGTTCGCGTTGGCAACGAGCAAATCGGTCTTGCCGTCCCCGTTCACGTCCGCCGTCGTGACGGAGTAGGGTGTGCTGCCAGTTGCGATGCTCGACGCAATGCCGAAGCTGGTCTGGCCTTGCACACCGAGCGCGCCGCCGTTGAGATCGAGTCCCGTAACTGCGAGATCGCTCGTGTCGTTATCGGCCGCTACCGTGTAGGTGAATTGCGGTCGCGATTGAGCATCCACACCCGAATAGGTCGCAACGGCGCCGTTGCTCAGGGTCAATCGTGGGCTACCTGAAGCCGTTACCGGAGCTTCGGTGACGAGGGTGAAGGTGATCTGATCGCCAGCCTTCTGTGGGCCAATTTGTGTCGTGTTGGTCAAAATCTCCGTCGCCGCCGTGATTTCGCTACCCAGCAGTACCGAAACCGTACTGCTGTTGTAGTTGGCGACGAGCAGGTCGATCCTGCCGTCTCTATTCACGTCCGCGGTCGTCACCGAAAAGGGACGGCTGCCGGTTGCTACGTCGGCGGCGTTGTTGAAGCTGCCGTCGCCGTTGCCCAGATGCACCGAGACCGTGTCGCTGCCGCTGTTGCCGACGAGCATGTCGGTCTTGCCGTCTCCGTTCACGTCCCCTGTCGTTATAGAGCGCGGAGCGCTGCCGGTTGCGACGTCCGCGGCGCTGGTGAAGCTGCCGTCGCCGTTGCCCAAACGCACCGAGACCGTGTTGATGTCCTGGTTGGCGACGAGCAGGTCGGTCTTGCCATCCCCGTTCACGTCCGCCGTCGTCACAGATAAGGGACGGCTGCCGGTGAAGACGTCGGCGGCGGCGGTAAAGCTGCCGTTACCGTTGCCCAGCCGTACCGTGACCCTATCGCCGAATGCGTTGGCAACGAGTAGGTCGGTCTTGCCGTCCCCGTTCACGTCCGCCGTCGTCACGGAGAAGGGACGGCTGCCGGTGAAGACGTCGGCGGCGCTGGTGAAGCTGCCGTCGCCGTTACCCAGACGCACCGAGACCGTGTTGCTAAATTGGTTGGCGACGAGCAGGTCGGTCCGGCCGTCCCCGTTCACGTCCGCCGTCGTCACGGAGCGCGGGTTTAAGCCGGTTGCGACGTCGTCTGCGCTGGTAAAGCTGCCGTCGCCGTTGCCCAAACGCACCGAGACCGTGTGGCTATCGTAGTTGGTGAAGATCAGATCAGTCTTGCCGTCACCGTTCACATCCGCTGTCGTCACCGAATAGGGAACGCTGCTGGTTGCAACGTCAGCGGCGCCGGTAAAGCTACCATCGCCGTTGCCCAGCTGCACCGAGATCGTGTCGCCGCTGCTGTTGGCGACTAGCAAGTCGGTCTTGCCGTCTCCGTTCACGTCCGCCGTCGTCACCGAATAGGGACCAGTGCCGGTCATGACGTCGACGGCGTTGTTGAACGTGACCGACATTGATGTGATCCGCGTGTGACGCCAGCGGCGTCGTTAAAGGCAGAAGCCTTATGAAACGAGGCGCATCACCCACGAAGGCGTTCGCCAAAAGTCAATAACCACACGCAATGGCACTTGGGCAAAAATTCGACACCCGCGCCGTCATGCGCGAATATTATGTGGCAGCGGTGATACACAGGCTGGCGGCATCGCCTTGATGTAAGATACCAAATTGATTTATCTTTCAGGAAAAAAGCGCAA
Organism: Methylobacterium sp. Leaf399; assembly: GCF_001424525.1. Taxonomy (NCBI): domain Bacteria; kingdom Pseudomonadati; phylum Pseudomonadota; class Alphaproteobacteria; order Hyphomicrobiales; family Methylobacteriaceae; genus Methylobacterium; species Methylobacterium sp. Leaf399. The sequence goes on from NZ_LMQK01000012.1 coordinate 8,497, forward strand.
TGTTTGATAGGTTTATTCAATCTAGATGCTGTACGATATTACATCGACTAGCTATGTGATCAAGATGATGATTGCAACGTGCACTATGAAAACGAGCGCGGAAGAGACGGTGGCCTCGTGATTGCGGGCTAGCCTGCAGCAGCGGCTATGATCCAACTGAATGTCCGCTTGATCAGCTGACTTTGCTCAACGCATTGCGCTGGAGGTCGAGGTTCTGATCGAGGGTGAAGACGCGGGCATATCCGACGAGCATGTCGGGGTAGTGAGTCAGGAGCGTTTGATCCGCAATAGAATACCGGTCATATTTTCCCGACAGAAACGCGGCCGTTTTGGTGGGTTCAGTACCTGCCTCTCACCAGCGTCGGGAAAACGGTCGTTTTTACGACGTGATAGAGCCGCTTTGACGGGTGGTGGAACGTCTCCGTTAAAATGGCCCTTTCGACCTAGATCGAAAGCATCTCCTCTGCTCCGCAGCCGGGTCGGCTCGGATCGACCCGGCTGCGATGTCGCTTGGCTCATACGATCAAGAAGTCGAGGTGGGTGAGGGCGGCCTTGGTGTCGATGGTGGCGAACTGCACCGCGGCCGAGGCCAGGCCGCTGCCGTCGGCGTCGTAGGACAAGGCTCCCGTCGCCTTATCGTAGAGGATGCGGTCGCTGGCATCGGCTGATCCGGTGGAGAGGTCCTTGAACGCCGCCTCGGCCAGGGGATCGGCTCCCAGCGCCGTGAAGACGCTGCGCGCGAGTTGCACCGTGTCGTCGATGACCGAGAAGTCGGTGATGCGGTCGAGGTTGCTCGGGCCCAGCGCCGTCCTGAACACGAAGGTGTCCGCCCCGGAACCGCCGGTCAGGACGTTGGCACCGCCGTTGCCGGTGAGCGTGTTGGCGATGGAGTTGCCGGTCCCATTGAGATTGCCGGTGCCGGTCAGGATCAGGCTCTCCAGATCCGAACCGCCCAGCGAGTACGACACCGAGGCGTAGACGAGATCGGTGCCAACGGCGCCGCTGGCCTCGATAGCTTTGTCGCCAACGTTGTCGACGTAGTAGGTGTCGGACCCAGCCCCGCCGATCATTATGTCGGCTCCGCCGAGCCCGTTGAGGACGTTGGCGCCGCCGTTGCCGGTGAGGGTGTTGGCGATGGAGTTGCCGGTCCCAGCGAGATTGCCGGTTCCGGTCAGGATCAGGCTCTCCAGGTCCGAGCCGGCGAGCGAGTACGACACCGAGGCGTAGACGAGATCGGTACCGACAGCGCCGGTGACCTCGACGGCTTTGTCGCCGACGTTGTCGACGTAGTAGGTGTCCGAGCCNAGCGAGTACGACACCGAGGCGTAGACGAGATCGGTACCGACAGCGCCGGTGACCTCGACGGCTTTGTCGCCGACGTTGTCGACGTAGTAGGTGTCCGAGCCCGCCCCGCCGGACATTGTATCAGCACCACCCATCCCGTTGAGGACGTTGGCGCCAGCGTTGCCGTTGATGACGTTGGTCAGCGAGTTGCCGGTCCCATTGAGGCTACCGGTGCCGGTGAGCGTCAGGTTCTCCAGATGCGATCCGGCGAGCGAGTACGATACCGAGGCGTAGACGAGATCGGTGCCGATCGCGCTGTCGGCCTCGATGGCACGGTCGCCGGCATTGTCGACGTAGTAGGTGTCGGACCCAGCCCCGCCGATCATTATGTCGGCTCCGCCGAGCCCGTTGAGGACGTTGGCGCCGCCGTTGCCGGTAAGGGTGTTGGCGATGGAGTTGCCGGTCCCATTGAGATTGCCGGTGCCGGTCAGGATCAGGCTCTCCAGATCCGAGCCGCCCAGCGAGTACGACACCGAGGCGTAGACGAGATCGGTACCGACAGCGCCGGTGACCTCGACGGCTTTGTCGCCGACGTTGTCGACGTAGTAGGTGTCCGAGCCNAGCGAGTACGACACCGAGGCGTAGACGAGATCGGTACCGACAGCGCCGGTGACCTCGACGGCTTTGTCGCCGACGTTGTCGACGTAGTAGGTGTCCGAGCCTGCTCCGCCGGACATGGTGTCGACACCGGTACCACCGTCGAGCCTATTTGCGAAACCGTTACCGCGCAGCGTCTGTGCGATCTCATTGCCCGTAAGGTCGCGGGCGGTGGCGGTCACCGAGCGGTCCATCTCCATAACTTCGACGCTGACGCCCGCGCCGAGCGTGAAGCCGTTGCCCCCGTAGTAGAAGATCAGCCTGTCGCTGCCTTCGCCCGCACTCTCAATAATCGTATCGTCCGAATTTAGGTAGTAGGTGTCGTCACCTCGGCCGCCGTAGAGCTTATCGCCGCCACCCTCGCCGCCAAACGTGTCATCGCCGTCCAGACCGAACAGCGCGTTCACGCCGCGGTTGCCGTTAATCACGTTGTTCAGTGCGTTGCCCGTTCCGTCGATGTTCCCCGTGCCCGCCAGGCGTAAGTTCTCGATGTTGCCCTTCAACCTGGCATTGCCGGTAAGCGAGACGGTAAAGTCGGCAACGACGGTGTCGATCCCGCTTGAGCCCGCGACGCTCTCGTCGGCCTCGTCGGTCGCATCGATCAGATAGGTGTCGTCGCCCGCGCCGCCTTGAAGGATGTCGGCCGCCTCGCCGCCATCGAGCCAGTCGACGCCCGTTCCGCCGAGAAGCCGGTCAATCCCGCCGCCGCCCGAAAGCGTGTCATTTCCGCCCCCGCCGTTCAGAAGATTGGCGCCGTCATTGCCGGTGATTGCGTTGGCAAGTCCGTTTCCGGTGCCGGACAAGGTCTCCGTACCCGTGAGGACAAGGCTCTCGACGTCTCCGAACAGCGTGGTTGAACCCGCGAGGCTGAACGAGACCGAGCTGCGGACGGTGTCGAGGCCGTTTGAACCGGTTAATCCCTCGTCGATAACGTCGTCCGTGCTGTCGACCACGTAGGTATCGTCGCTCGATCCACCTCTCAGGATGTCTCTGCCGCCTCCGCCGATCAGTGTGTCGCTACCACCCCCGCCGGCCAGCACGTTGCTTTCCCCGTTGCCGGTGATCGTGTTGGCGAGGTCGTTGCCCGTCACATTCGCCGCAGTCGTGCCGGTGAGTAGGACATCCTCGATGCTGCCCTTGAAACGCGACGCGTTCGACAGGTCGACCGACACGGCGGCCTCGACCCGGTCGATGCCGTTCGCATTCAGGGTCGTCTCATCCACGATGTCGAACTCGTCGATGATGTAAACATCGTTGCCGACGCTGCCTTGAAGCAGGTCAGCGCCCACGCCGCCATCGAGCACGTCGTCGCCAGCGAAACCCTTGATCGTGTCGTCCCCACCGAGTCCACTAAGGCGGTTGCCGAAGGGGTCGCCTTGGAGTTGGTCGCCGTGCTGCGAGCCGATGAGGTTCTCGAAGCCGGACAGTGCGTCGCCTTCGGCGTCTCCGCCGCGCCCACGCCCGTTGATTCCCACCTGCACGCCCGCTGACGAGCTTTCGTAGCTGACGGTATCGATTGCGGAGTCACTGCTAAAGCGGCTGTCGCCATTCAGCGTGTCCGCGCCAGCCTCGCCGAGAATGTAATCGGCCCCGAAGCCACCCTCAATGACATTGTTGCTACCGTTTCCAGAGATGTAATCGTTGCCGTAACCGCCAACGACGTTCTCAATCGAGGTGAGGCTGACGCCCTCGGTCCATTGCCCATTGTAGAACTGGTAGAGGTATCCGTATCGGCCATTATATGGGAGGTAGACAGTGGAGCTGTTATAAAGCAGCTCAATAGTATCGATGTCACCCCCGCCATCGATCTGATCGAACGTAACTCCGTAGCCAACCACGAATTTGTCGTTACCCGCTTCGCCGTAGGCGTCAATCCGTCCATAAACATCGGGAAAAATGTCGCCGGTGATTAGGTCATCGCCATCGCCCCCGTATATCGTATCAAGTCCATTATCGGCATCAATGATATCGTTTCCGCCTAGCCCGTAGATTATTTCCGAGCCTTGATTGCGCCGTGTAATTTGGTCGGCGCCCTGAGTGCCGTAGAAGTCAGCCATGCGAATGCTCCTTCGAACGAGAGGCGTGTGCGGACGACGCTTCATCGGGTCTGGCCAGATGGTTCGCGACGAACCCGTTCACGGACAGCCGCACCGGTCGCAACCGCCCGTCCGGGTAGAGGCGGCGATAAACGATCTCACGCCTCCCCATGATGGCGCGCCGTGCCCCCCTGAGCAGAAGAACCTTGACGGCCCGGCTGTTGGCCGACCAAACGTTGAACACGATACAATCGCCTGATCGGCCGTCGCCCAAGCCGCCATCGCCAGAAGCCCAGCTCCAAGCCGCTTCCCGATTGGCGTAAGCCCACCCCAACATGCCGACGACCTGGCTCTTCTCATCAAGCACGAGCACATAATGGCCGCGGTTAATCTGTCCCGCTAACACCTTCGACCAGGCCACGAAGCCGATCGATGCGTAGGCCGGCTTCGACATCAGATGATCGACAGCGAGGCCCAGGGCCGTGTACGGGTTAGCGACACGCCCGTAATGCAACGACGAGCCTTGCTGCGTATCACGTTGCGCATGCGACCGCTCGCCCTCCACCAGACCCTCGGCCCGAACCCAATCATCGGCACCGCTCCGCGCCATCAGTGCGCCTCCGCCGTAACCACCCGCGTGTAGGATGACCAGCTTTGCGTCGTTCTGCAATCACGCGTCCTGATGTTCCTAAATCTCCCTCGCCCGATTGAATGTTTTGAAATTTTTTAGAGATGCCCGAGCATGGCTCGACGGCCGGCGCAAGATAAAGTCTAGCGATCGGACTTGAATAGCACTATGACTGTATCATTGTGTGTCTCCGCAGACTCCAATTGGCCGGCCTCCGATACCCGGCCCAAGGACGAACTCTCATCCCGCCCACGCTCCAATCTCGGCCGAGAACCAGTTTTTCAACGAAATCTACCCCTAACCGAAGTTGCCGGAGGGCAGACAAACGGCCGCTTTGGGAAAGTGCTGATGGTGGTCGGCATGGTTGGGTTGGGTCGTGAGACCCCGTTTCATAACAGGCAGAACAGCTTAGCTTTGGGTGAGCGGCGAGCATCGCGGGCGTTGGGAGAGTGTCTGACGCTCATCCAGGAACCCCGATGTGGACGCCCGCCGCCCGCGCCGAGCTTGCGCGCGAGAGCCTGCCTTACGCAACCAGCCTCAGCGAGGCCGAGTGGGCGGTGCTCGCGCCGCTTCTGCCTGCGCCGTCCAGCACAGGCCGCCCATGGCGCCGGCCCCTGCGGGCGGTTTTCGACGGCATCCTGTACGTGCTGCGGACAGGATGCGCGTGGCGGCATCTGCCGCTGGACTTCCCGCCGTGGAGCACGGTGCATCGCTGGTTCTTGCGCCTCTCGCAGACAGGCGTGTTCGAGCGTCTCGCCCATGCCCTCACGATGGCCGACCGCGAGCGCGTCGGACGCGAGGCAAGCCCGACCGGCTGCGTCGTCGATGCGCAAGCTGCCCGCTCAGGGGGCGTGGGGATGGCCGGCAAGCGCGGTTACGATCCGGCCCGGCGGGTCGTCGGGCGCAAACGCCACGCGCTGACGGATACGGACGGCCGTCTCCTCGTGGCTGCGGTCTCACCCGCTGACCTGCACGACAGCCACGGCGCGATTGCCTTGCTTCGCGCCTCGCGTCGACTGTTCCCCTTTCTGGCCCACTGCTTTGCCGACCGAGCCTATCGCGGCGAGCGCGTTGGCGCGGCCACGACCATCCCGGTCGAGATCGTCGAACAGAAGGAGGGCCAGAAGGGCTTCGCGGTGCAGCCCAGGCGGTGGGTCATCGAGCGGAGCTTCGGCTGGATCGCCCGCTGCCGCAGGCTGGCCCGCGACCACGAGGCTACTCCGTCCTCTGCGCTCGCCTTCTTCGTCCTCGCCGCAGCCATGATCCTCGTCAGACGGATCGCCCGAGCCTTATGAAACAGGGTCTCACAGTTGGCGGTCCGAGTACGGCGGTCTGAAGGGTGATCAGGTCAAGCGGCTGAAGTCTCTGGAGACTGAGAACCTGCGTCTGCGTCGGGCGATCTCGGACCTGATGTGTATCGGCGTGCAACTTTGACCCCGTGAGGTGGGGGATCGGCGTCCAATTCTAACCCCCTAAGCTCGTTCTCGCAGACTGCTCTCCGGTACGGCCGGAAGGGTGGTGTAGGGGGATGAAGGGCGTGGACACGATTGCGCGCATCTGGCGCGAGTTCTTCACCCGCGGCCGCGCGATCAAGGACATCGTCCGCGACCTGCACGTCTTCCGCAACACGGTCCGGAAGGTCATCCGGTCGGGGGCCACCGCCTTCGCCTACGAGCGCGAAGTGCAGCCGCTGCCCAAGCTCGGACCGTGGCGCGACGATCTCGATCGGATGCTGACCACCAACGCCGGCAAGTCCGCCCGCGAGCGGCTGACGCTGATCCGAAACTACGAGGCGCTGCGCGGGCTCGGCTACGAGGGCGGCTACGATGCCGTTCGGCGCTATGCCAAAATCTGGAAGCGTGAGCGCGCTTCNGCTGATCCGAAACTACGAGGCGCTGCGCGGGCTCGGCTACGAGGGCGGCTACGATGCCGTTCGGCGCTATGCCAAAATCTGGAAGCGTGAGCGCGCTTCGGTCACGGCTCAGGCTTTCGTGCCGCTCATCTTCGCCCCGGGCGTCGCCACCAGCGATCGACGGATCGCGCAGAGCCGGCGAGCCCGCAACGAGGAGTCTGCCAGAGCCGCGATCCGCAAGCCGATATCAAAGCCCCCTCCGATAAGGTCGACCAAAGCATCACTTATGTGCAGATCGACCGACACGGCCGGGTACTGGCTCAGGAATGGAGGCAGTCGCGGCGCGACATGCATCACACCGAACGACATCGGCGCGGCAAGCCGCACTAAACCACGAGGTTCCAAAGCTCCAGCGATTGCCTGGACCTCGGCGGCCTCTCCTTCGGACAAGATTCGTGCGGCGCTGTCCTTCGTGGCCTGTCCAGCCTCCGTCAGGGCGAGCTTGCGCGAGGTGCGATGGAACAGACGGGCACCGATGCGTGCCTCCAAGCGACTGACGGCCTTCGAGACCGTCGCTTTCTACAACCCGAGTTCAGTGGCAGCCCGACTGAACGAGCCGGTCTCGAACACCTTGGAAAAGATGGCCCACGCTTCGAAGTCAGGTAGGCGCATCAGGCATGTTCCAGAAACGGTGAGTTTCTATCGTTTCTGTTTTACGACTGTCACATAAGCGCATAATTGTTGCACTGCAAACGCGCCGCACCTCGATCGATGGAAACGATGATAAGCAAGCCCTACACCCGCCTCGACCTTGACCAAGCCGTGGTCCTCCTCGTGGATCATCAGGCCGGGTTGATGTCGCTCGTGCGCGACTACAACCCCGATCAGTTCAAAAACAACGTTCTGGCGGTTGCCGATCTCGCCGCCTACTTCAAGCTTCCGACGATCCTGACCACGAGCTTCGAAGACGGTCCCAATGGTCCCCTGATGCCGGAGCTGAAGGCGAAGTTTCCCAATGCGCCCTACATCGCGCGACCGGGCCAGATCAACGCCTGGGACAATCCCGACTTCGTTGCCGCCATCAATGCGACGGGCCGCAAGCAGATCATCCTGGCCGGAGTAGTCACGGAGGTCTGCGTCGCCTTCGTCGCGCTGTCGGCGATCGCGGATGGCTACGAGGTCTTCGCGGTCACGGACGCGTCCGGCACCTTCAATGAGGGCGTGCGCGATGCGGCCTGGATCCGGATGTCGTCGGCCGGGGTGCAGCTCATCAACTGGTTCGGCGTGGCGTGCGAACTGCACCGTGACTGGCGCCGCGACGTCGAAGGCCTAGCGACTCTGCTGGCCGCTCACATCCCCGATTACCGCAACCTGATGACAAGCTACAGCGCCTTCAAGGGAGCGATCCCGCAGACACCCACGGCCGCTTGAGGTTCACCGCTTCGACACCGCGCCAAACGAGGCGCTTCCACTTCACCACACGGAGAAGCGACATGCCCACTTTCACGACCCAGGACGGCGCAGAGATCTTTTACAAGGATTGGGGTCCGAAGGACGCGCAGCCGATCGTCTTTCATCACGGTTGGCCGCTTAGCGGCGACGACTGGGACAACCAGATGATGTTCTTCCTTGGTCATGGGTATCGCGTGATCGCACATGATCGCCGCGGCCATGGCCGCTCGTCACAGACGGCGGCCGGCAACGAGATGGACACCTACGCGGCTGACGTCGCCGAGTTGGTTGGGGTTCTCGACCTGAAGAGTGCGATCCATGTCGGCCACTCGACCGGAGGCGGTGAAGTTGCTCACTACGTCGCCCGCGCAGAGGCAGGCCGCGTCGACAAGGCGGTGCTGATCGGGGCGGTGCCGCCCGTGATGGTCAAGTCCGAGCGCAACCCGGGCGGTCTGCCGATCGAGGTGTTCGACGGCTTCCGCGCCGCCCTCATCGCGAACCGTGCTCAGTTCTATCGCGACGTTCCGGCAGGCCCGTTCTATGGGTTCAATCGTGACGGTGCGAAGGTCTCGCAGGGAGCCGTCGATAATTGGTGGCGGCAGGGCATGATGGGCGGCGCCAAGGCGCAATACGATTGCATCAGGGCATTCTCGGAAACGGACTTCACAGAGGACCTGAAGGCGATCGATGTCCCGGTGCTGGTGATGCACGGCACCGACGACCAGATCGTGCCGATTGCCGACTCGGCGCTGCTCGCCCACCCGCTGCTGAAGAACGGAACCCTGAAGACCTATGAGGGCCTTCCGCACGGGATGTGCACGACGCATCCCGACATCATCAACCCAGACCTGCTGGCTTTTGCACGCGGCTGAAGCTGTCACCGCGAGCCGGGTAACCCGGCTCGCCTCTCAACACCGGCTCGCCTCCCAACAGGTGGCCAAGATGGCGGTGAGCGTTGTAGCCGGGTTTGCTCTGCAATCCGCTTCAGTCGTCAATCGCACGAAGCAAGAGGCGGATCGGCAATGAGTTGGCACAGCGCGGAAGACCCCATCCCCGGTGATCACTTTACCTGTGATGCCATCAAGACGTTGATCGTTCCGCGTTCGCGTGATCTTGGTTCGTTCGCCGTGCGGAGGGCTCTTCCCTCGACCGAGTGCCGGATGGTCGGTCCCTTCATCTTCTTCGATCAGATGGGCCCATCCGAGTTCCTGCTCGGACAAGGGATGGACGTGCGTCCACATCCCCATATCGGACTGTCGACCGTCACCTATCTGTTCGACGGCGAGATCATGCACCGGGACAGCCTCGGTACGGAGCTGCCGATCCGTCCGGGCGAGCTGAACTGGATGACCGCGGGTCGCGGCATTACCCATTCGGAGCGCACGGGGTCCGATCTCCGGCAGAGCGGCTCGAAGCTGTTCGGCATCCAGAGTTGGGTCGCGCTCAGCGGCAAGGACGAGGAGAACGCTCCGGCCTTCGAGCATTACGAGGCCGAGGCGCTGCCGGTCTTGACCGGCGAGGGCAAGACTGTCCGGTTAATCGCCGGCGAGGCCTTCGGCATCAAATCCCCGGTTCGGACCTCAAGTCCAATGGTCTACGCCGACGTGGCGCTCGAAGCGGGTGCCGTCCTACCCATCGACCCAACCTACGACGAGCGAGCGATCTACACGATTTCTGGCGCCATCGAGATCGCGGGTGACGGGTTCGGCCCCGGTCAGCTACTGGTCTTCCGTCCAGGCGACCGCATTAGCGTTCGAGCGACTGAGGCGGCACGCTTCATGGTCCTCGGAGGCGAGCCGATGGATGGCCCACGTCATCTCTGGTGGAACTTCGTCTCCTCACGTCTTGAGCGGATCGAACAAGCCAAGGAAGACTGGCGGCAAGCTCGCTTCGACACCGTGCCTGGCGAATCCGAGTTCATCCCACTTCCGGAAAACCCTCCGCCGGTCCGGTACCCCTGACGATGGCCGGAGGCACCTCGACAAAGAGGTCACCTCAAAAAAGGGCGGCAAGGAGCAAGACCTAAGCGACGTGAGCTCTCGGCCTGTCGCTATCCAAGGACTCCGCCCACGCCCCCAAGCTTCTAAAAAAAATGACAGGTGTATGCAATGGCTGTTGAAGCATCCGGCGCCTTGAGCGAACTCGTCCAGGTCGTGGCCCTGCTCGCCGCGGGCGTCGTGGCGGTCCCGCTGTTCAAGCGCATCGGACTCGGTTCCGTCCTCGGCTACCTCGTGGCCGGGCTTGTCATCGGCCCCTTCGGCCTCAGCCTCTTCTCGGATGCCCATGCGATCCTGCATGTCGCCGAACTCGGCGTTGTGATGTTTCTCTTCATCATCGGGCTGGAGATGGAGCCGTCGCGGCTCTGGGGGATGCGGCGCGAGATCTTCGGCCTCGGCCTTACACAGGTCGGCGCCTGCGTGGCGGCCCTCACCCTCGTCGGCGTCGCGATGGGGTTCCCGATCGCCGTGTCGTTCGTAGCCGGCACCGGCTTCGTCCTGACCTCGACGGCGATCGTCATGCAGCTCCTCGAAGAGCGCGGCTCGCTGTCGACGCCGAAGGGACAGCGCATCGTCGCAATCCTTCTCCTGGAGGATCTTGCCATCGTCCCGCTGCTCGCGGTCGTCACCTTTCTGGCGCCCGGCGGCCAGGAGACGAGCACGGTCGATCGCCTCTACACCATCGGTATCGCCCTAGGCTCCGTTGCGGCGCTGATCGCGGCCGGACGCTGGCTGCTCAACCCGATGTTCCGTCTCCTAGCCGCCTCCAAGGCGAGGGAGGTCATGACGGCGGCGGCCCTGCTGGTCGTACTTGGCTCGGCGCTCGCCATGCAGCTCGGCGGCCTGTCAATGGCAATGGGTGCCTTCCTAGCCGGTGTCCTGCTCTCGGAATCGAGCTTTCGCCATCAGCTCGAAGCGGATGTCGAGCCGTTCAGGGGCATCCTGCTCGGCCTGTTCTTCCTCGGCGTCGGCATGTCCCTTGATCTAACCGTCATCGGCGCGAACTGGGCACTGATCCTTGCAAGCGTCGCTTCCTACATGTTCGTGAAGAGCCTTGTCATCTACGGGGTGGCCCGAGCTCTGCGCGCCTCGCATCCCGAGGCCATGGAGCGAGCGGCCCTGATGGCACAGGGCGGCGAGTTCGCCTTCGTGCTCTACGCCGCTGCAACCAGCGCCGGGATTATCGACAGCACCACCAACGCGATCCTTACGGCGACGATCATCCTGTCGATGGCACTGACGCCCCTAATGGTGATAGCCTTCGGCCGCTTCGGTCCGAAAGCATCCGTCTCGATGGAAGGCGCTGATGTGCCGGAAAACCTCGCCGGCAGTGCCCTGATCATCGGTTTTGGGCGCTTCGGCCAGATCGTCAGCCAACCGCTGATCTCGCGTGGCTGCTCCGTGTCGATTATCGACACCAATGCCGCCTATATCCGCGTCGCAGAGGCGTTCGGCTTCAAAGTCTACTACGGCGACGGCGCTCGGCTCGATATCCTGCACGCCGCTGGGGCAGCGAACGCACGCGCGATCCTGATCTGTATCGACGACCGTGCTGTAGCCAAGCACATCGCCGAAATCGCGAAAGCCGAGTTCCCGCTTGTCCCCGTTCTCGCCCGCGCCCGCGACCGTGAGCACGCGATTGAACTGATCCATGCTGGTGTCGCATTCCAGCTTCGCGAGACGTTCGAGTCTGCGCTGGCCTTTGGCGAACAGGCGCTTCTGACGATCGGCGACGAGCCAGAGGCAGCCACGGCAGTCATGGCTGAGGTCCGCCGCCGCGACGCCGAGCGTCTCGACATGGAGGCCGTTGGCGGCATCTATGCCGGGCGTGATTTGATCCGAGGAAACGCTAGAGAGGCGCAGGAGATTGGCTGAAATCCTTCAAGCCGGCATTCAGTGCCAGTTATACGATGATCTGCAACGGATCAGGACTGAGCGGACGTCACTGTCCGCTTAAACAAACCTGTGCACGAAGGCGGATTGGCAGAAAGCCACCCATTTCGGGCATTAAGAGGAAAGGCTTGCTAGGATGGCCGTTGCGCGGAAAGCCGATGGTAATCTTCAAGCCAACAGGGCTGATCGACAATGAACATCTGTCGTCGCACTGCTAGGCGAGCGGCTTTCAACACTCAACTGGGGACGCAGGGTTTTCAGTGCCGGACATAGTCCCAGACCTTAGAGATGACGACCGACCCTTCCCCCACGGACGATGCAACACGCTTGACGGAGCCAGCGCGGACATCGCCTACCGCGAAGATGCCGGGGTGTGATGTTGCATAGGGCGAGCCTGCGCCGATCGCGTCCCCGGTCAGCACGAAACCATGGTTGTCGAGTTCGATGAGCCCCGAGAGCCATTGGGTATTGGGCGCAGCCCCGACCATGACAAACACGGCGCATGTTGGGATCGTACGGGCCGTCCCATCCACGACGCTGCGGATGATTACCGCTTCGAGGCGATCATCGCCATGCAAAGCGCTAATTTCGGAACAATACTCGATGGTGATCGCCGGATCGGCTTCCAGACGGCTCGAAAGGTAACGCGACATCGAGGCCGCGAGTGAGGGACCGCGTACCAGGAGGCGAACATGCCTGGCCGAGCGACTGAGAAACATCGCCGCCTGGCCTGCCGAGTTGCCGCCACCGATGATGATGGTCTCGGCGTTCCGGCAGTAGCGTGCCTCGATTTCCGTTGCCGCATAATAGACACCCGCGCCCTCGAACGCCTCAAGCCGGTCGATCGGCATGCGTCGGTACTGGACACCGGTCGCGACGACGACGGCACGCCCGCGAACGCGTTGGCCGTTGTCGAACGTCGCACAGAACGCGCCGTCCTCGAGCTGCTCCAGCTTTGCAACCCGCCGCGGCATCGCGAACCGCGTCCCGAATTTCATTGCCTGGACCTCGCCGCGCCAGACGAGGTCTGCGCCCGAGATGCCCGTCGGAAATCCCATATAGTTCTCGATCCGACTCGACGTGCCGGCCTGGCCGCCGATCGCGAGGTCCTCGACGACCAGCGCTCGTAGGCCCTCCGCGCCTGCGTAGACGCCCGCCGCCACACCGGCTGGCCCACCGCCGACGATGAGAACGTCGAAAGCCTCGTCGTCGATGAGGTTGTAGTTGAGGCCCAGCAAATGGGCGACCTTGTCGGGCGTCGGCTCCGTCACGACGACGTCGCGTCCGAAGATCACGGCCGGCCGGTCGGAGGCGATCGCGCAGCTTTTCGCGACGGCTCCGGCCTCCGGGCTGCCGAGCGAGTAGGACCGATAGGGAAAGCGGTTGCGGCTCGCGAACTCCGCGATCCGCCGAACGGCCCGGTCGTCATCCTCGCCGATCAGCACCAATGTGCCGTCTCGCGAGTCGAGCTGCCGCCGCCGCCGTGCAGCGAGAACCGTGATGACGATGTCCGACATCTCAGGAATCTCGGACATCAGCCGCAGCATCTCCAGGCGCGGCACCTCGACGACGGTGGTATCCCGGACCGCCCGCATGGGCATCGACCAATTGCCACCGCTCAAGATCGAGATTTCGCCCATGAACTGCGTCGGTCCGAGGGTGGACGGAAGGTGGCGTTCATCCGTGAACGGATTCACGACTTCGATTTCGCCTTCTTCGACATAGACGAAGCGATCAGCAGGTTCGCCAGCGCGTGCGAGGAAAGTCCCAGCCGGGTAATGCCGTTCGACTCCTGCGGCCTGCAGCGCGGCGATATGCGATGCTGCGAGGGGGACGCGCTGCATTTCCTGCAGGTCCCTGCCGATCGTTTCCATATTTCGATTCCCCTACGCTCTGATCGGTGCGGTGCAGCATTGATCAGGGAGCTTCGCCATACAAGACTATAGCTTTGCAAGATGCCCGACCTCGCAAAGGGGCCGTCTGCAGAACCGACCTCAGCGTTCGCCCGACCGACGGACACGGAGAGATCGTTCAGGATCGACCTCGGCCAACCTTACAGGTCCACGTTCCGCTCGCCGCCGCGTTTACCCATTGGGATCAAAGGAGCGACAAGTATCTATTCCCCAACCATCATATCGTTCGAATAACACCAACCGCACCGATCGTAGTAGCTTCCGGTTGCCTTCGTCCACTTTCAAAGAGGCTCCCACAAGCTCCATGAATTACAAGCAAAGTTTATTTTTTAAAATGTCTCTGGAAAGACACTTAGGTTAGCCGCGTTTCTAGCGATTGATCGGTGGCGAATGGAGTTTTTTTGAAAGCGTCGCCTTTGGTCTGGAAGCGTGCGGCGCTAGTCCAGCGGTTCCAGTTGCCGGCGATTAGCCAGACCAGGAAGGCGGCTGCGAGCACAAAGACGACGCACAAGGCCGGAAAGAGCCAACTCGACCAGGTCGGCTCAGGCTTCGACGGCGGGGCTGAGGCCACAGGCACCTCCGGCATACGTCATCCTTCAATCGGTAAGGTCGCGTTTTTGAGGGAGGCGCGGTCGAGACTTGATCGGATTGCTAAATTGTCCTGCAGAAAAGTTCAGACGTCGTTTGTCAGCTACGCACCGGTCGACGTCGCGGCAACCTGTATGCGGCTAGTCTTATCCAAATAATACATGCTATAGAGTGAATTGGCAACCGGCGCCCACTCGGAAGCCAGTCATTTCAACTTCCGCTTCGCCAAATCTCCGTCTGAAAGCAGACAGGCAGAAAACCACCCATCCCGGTCAGGCGCATCCGGTCATCGGGCTGCCCAGAAGCGGACGCTCTGAAGGTTCGACAAGGGTCGAAAGCAGCCGGCCGGCCTTACAGCCGGAATGGGTGGAGGCTGTGTGAACACGCCGGCCCGGCAGGAGAGGGTAGAGTTTTCTTCCCTGGACGGGCAAGCCAGACCCCGTCGCCAGCCCTCCGCGCCATCGAAAACGACGCATGAAATGTTGGAACGGCAATAGCGTAAGATTGATCTCCGGTTTCGCGGACTGACTGGGTTTTCACACAGCCTCGGTGGCAACCGGACCTTGGCCTTCCGCCCCGGAGCCGAAGTTCCTCCTCCGTCCCATCCGAGGCGTGATGGCGAGTATCGACCGAGGATCGGCCGGGCGGCTTTTCCGACCTGATCCGGTAGGCTCGGCCCTTCGCACTCGGTTATGCACCGCTCCCCATCGCCACCGGCCTCCAGCGACTGGCCGATGCCCGGCTGATGGCCGCCGCGCCGGAAATAGCCGCAGTGCTGCTCAGGCTCGTGACCTCGCCCGACGTCATTCGCCGCAACCTTTGTGTCCTGCCAGCCGCAGAATCCTTAAAGCTGCGGCCGTCATGGCCGTGTCGTATGGGCGCGGCGCCTGCCTGTGCTAGGTAGCAAGCACCACCGACAAAGCCTTTCGTGCGGGTCCTTGGAAGTGCGGACACTCCTTAACCCAAAAAACCGGTGACGCATTGAGCAACCCTGATCTGTCGGCGCTCATCGTCAAGCAGACCCGTATAGAAACTCTGTCCGATGCGGAGCGCAATGCCTTAGGGCGCCGGCTGACGCAAGCGGTCGTCGGCGTTGGTCCGTCCGACGTCTTCCAGGCGCTGTTCGACATTTCGCCCACCCCCTTCCTCGTGGTGGCCCCGCCCGACTGGACCATCGTCACGGCCAACGAGGCCTACCTTCGCGTGACAGGTACGACACTTGAAGAACAGATTGGACGCCGGCTGTTCGACGTCTTCCCGGATGACCCCGATGACCCTGAGGCGGACGGGGTACGCAATCTGACAGCCTCGCTCGAGCGGGTGGTCGCCACGCGGTCGACCGATACGATGGCGGTACAGCGCTACGCATTGCGAGGATCGGACGGGCGCTTCGTCGAACGGTGGTGGACCCCGGTCAACAAGCCGGTTCTCGGCAAGGATGGCGACGTTGTCCTGATCCTCCACCACGTCGAGGACGTTTCCGAGGTGGTGCGGCTGCGCGGCGACGCCGAGGGGCGGGACGAGCTGGCGCGCGGCCAGTTAGTGGTGATCGACCGGCTGCGCGCCTCCGAGGCGGCGTTGCGCGAGAGCGATGCGCGCTTTCGCAACATGGCCGACAACGCGCCGGTGATGATGTGGGTGACCGACCCCAGCGGGTACTGCACCTACCTCAACGCGCGCTGGTACGAGTTCACCGGGCAGGCGCCGGGATCGGGCGAAGGCTTAGGCTGGCTTGACGCCGTTCACCCCGACGACCGTCCGGCCGCCGAACAGGCCTTCGTCTCGGCCAATGCCGAGCGCCGCGACTACCGGGTCGATTTTCGCCTGCGCCGCGCCGATGGCGTCTACCGCTGGACCATCGACGCGGCTGCCGCGAGGTTCACCCCGGACGGTGTGTTCCTCGGCTATGTCGGCTCGGTCATCGACATCGATGAGCGTCGCGAAGCCGAGGACCGGCTGGCGCTGAGCGAGGAGCGACTTCGGCTTGCTCTTGAGGTAGCCGAGATCGGCCAGTGGCACGTCGATAACGACACCGGCGCCATGTTCTGGCCGCCGCGTATCAAGGCGATGTTCGGGATATCGCCGGACGTGCCAGTCACGTTGGACGACTTCCACAACGGCGTTCACCCTAAAGACCGGGAGAAGATCCGTGCGGCTTATGAGGCCGCGAGCGATTCCGATCGTCGTCCTCTCTACGACGTCGAGTACCGGACCATCGGCAAGGAGGACGGCGTCGTCCGTTGGGTGGCGGCCAAGGGGCGAGGCATCTTCGACAACACTGGCCGCTGCGTGCGCGTGATCGGCACGGCAATCAACGTGACCGCGCGCAAGGCCGACGAGGTACGCCTGCGCGAACTGAACGAGCAGCTCGAACAGAAGGTTGCCGAGCAGGCGGCCGAGCGCAATCGTGTGTGGGAGATGAGCCGAGACCTCTTTGCGATCATGGGATTCGACGGCCACCTGAAGGCGATCAACCCGGCCTGGGAGACGACCCTTGGCAGGGACGCGGCGACGTTGCTGTCCCTGCCTTTTCCCGATCAGGTCCACCCGGATGATCACAATGCCGTCCGCGCGGTGATGGAGGTGCTTCTTCGGGGTGAGAGCGTTGCTCGCTTCGAGGACCGGCTCCGTCACGGCGATGGCAGTTGGCGCTGGATCTCCTGGACGCTTGTGCCGGAGGGCGACGTCTTCTACGCGGTCGGCCGGGACGTGACGGCGGAGAAGGAAGCCGCGGCCGAACTCGCGGCCGCACAGGAAGCGTTGCGCCAGAGCCAGAAGATGGAGGCGGTGGGCCAGCTCACCGGTGGGCTCGCCCACGACTTCAACAACCTGCTCGCAGGCATCTCCGGCTCACTGGAGTTGATGCAGACTCGGATGCAGCAAGGCCGCCTGACTGACGTCGACCGCTACATGATGGCGGCGCAGGGAGCAGCAAAACGCGCCGCTGCGCTAACGCACCGGCTGCTCGCCTTCTCACGCCGGCAGACCCTCGACCCGAAGCCCACCGACGTGAACCGCCTCGCCACGGGCATGCAGGAGTTGATCCAACGCACCGTAGGCCCTGCCATACCGGTTGAGGTGATCGGCACCGCGAGCCTCTGGCCTGCCCTGGTGGACCCGCCGCAATTGGAGAACGCGCTTCTCAACCTCTGCATCAATGCCCGCGACGCGATGCCGGATGGCGGCCGCATCACCATCGAGACCGCCAACAAGTGGCTCGACGAACGGGCGGCACGCCAGCACGACATGCCGGAGGGGCAGTACCTTGCTCTGAGTGTCACCGACACCGGCACCGGCATGCCGCCGGAGGTCATCGCGCGTGTGTTCGAGCCCTTCTTCACCACCAAGCCTATTGGCGAGGGCACGGGCCTCGGTCTGTCCATGATCTACGGCTTCGCCCAGCAATCAGGCGGACAGGTGCGGATCTACTCGGAAGTGGGGCAAGGCACCACGGTGTGCATCTACCTGCCGCGCCACTACGGCGAGGTCGCGGACGATGAGGGCAAAATTCCGATCACTGATCTACCGCGTTCGGAACAGGGCGAGACGGTGCTGATCGTGGACGACGAGCCCACCGTGCGCATGCTCGTCACCGACATCCTGGAAGATCTCGGCTACACGGCCATTGAGGCTGGGGACAGCGTCGCAGGTCTTAAGGTGCTACAATCGGACGTCCGGATTGATCTTCTGGTCACCGATGTTGGCCTACCGGGCGGCATGAACGGCCGCCAGATGGCGGATGCTGCACGCGTCAACCGGCCGGATCTAAGGGTGTTATTCATCACCGGCTACGCGGAGAACGCAATCTTGGGCAACGGGCAACTGGCACCCGGCATGGCAGTGCTGACGAAGCCATTTGCGATGGAAACCATGGCAGCACGCATTCGCTCCATGATCGAAGGTGGCAAGCAGCAAACGCGGCGGGTCTAAACCGACGTCCACTATGGGTGGAGGCTGTGTGAAAACGGGGAAGGCGTTAGTCGAGGTAGATGTATATTTCCCTAGATGCTCTTGGCAGCATCGGAATGGGTGCCTTGTCTTCATCAGCATGGCTGTTTGGCTGGTTGGAAAGTCCGCCGACTAGAGGATTGTTCTACGGTCTCGCAGCGTGCCTTCGTTTTCACACAGCCTCGGTGGTGAACGGAACTGGGCGTCGCGCCCGGAAGCGGACGTTCGGCTTTCGACCCAACCACGTCTTTGATGCCGGTCTGTGCCAGTCACGAAAGCGGTCGTTCGCTGGCTGTTCTGATGGAACGCGGAAAGCTAGCTGAATTTCGGGCTCGGAATGACATCGAGCCCTAAACGCCTAAATCACGATGGACTGAATATAAAGAGTGAGACAACTATGCTTGTATTAATGTGTGACGGGATTATTTATTTAAATCTTCTGTTGTAACGGACCCAGACGCGTCCACCTTACCAGTTGATAATGACGCAGTAATTTTGTCTATCATCTCTGAAGCACGAAAGGGTTTTTGCAAAACGTCGAAGGGGGCTGTATCTTGATCTTCTCTGATATAACCTGATGTTAGAAGAACAGGTATATTTGGCCAGCGACGCATAATGATGTGTCCAAGCTCGATTCCTGTCAAAGCACCTGACATATTCACATCACTAAAAACAAGTTTAATATCTTGGGTTTGTTCTAAAATCCCAAGAGCCTCTTCGCCGCTTCTTGCATCAATGACATTGAATTTGAGTGCCATTAGAGCCGAAACGGCAATTTGCCGAACGTCCTCCTCATCCTCGACAACGAGAACAGATCTTCCTGCCCCGTTTAGATGTGTCATACCATGGGTGTGTGTCTGAACGGATGGCTCAAATCTGCTTTCGACCGAGGCAGGCAAGATTATCGTGATGCTTGTTCCCTGTCCCAAAATGCTATCGGCGGTTATGGTTCCGCAGCTTTGCTGAACAAAACCATAGACCATGCTGAGGCCCAGCCCGGTACCTTTGCCCGCCTCTTTGGTGGTGAAGAAGGGCTCAAACACTCGGGCGAGGACAGAAGGGGACATTCCTGATCCGGTATCTTCAACGCAGATCTTAACCGACCTTCCCGTACTTTCGTCCTGCAGTGTATCCCCGTCCGAATGTCGAACCGTTATATTGAGATGTCCGCCATCCGGCATCGCATCACGAGCATTAACGGCGAGGTTGATGAGCGCCGCTTCAAGTTGAGCGTGGTCAACACAGATTTCGGGAAGAATTTCGTCCATGGTCAGTGTGACGCCTATTCGCTCCCCCAAGGTGCGTTCTAGCAATTTAATCAGACCCGGCATAAAATCAGAGAAATTCAAAGTCTTGGGCTGCAGTGGTGACCGACGCGAGAAGGTTAAAAGGCGGCTGGTGAGTTCGGCGCAACGCTGCGCTCCCTCGATAGCGTTCTGCACGCGACGGCGCGTCTTCTCGTCTGGCTGCATTGAGCTTAGCAACAGGTCGAGGTTACCGATGACGATGCTCAGCATGTTGTTGAAGTCGTGGGCGATACCTCCGGTCAGGCGTCCTACGGCCTCAAGCTTCGAGGCATGCAGGAGGTTGAGTTCCAGTTCCTTGCGCTCGGAGACGTCGAACCACATGCCGAACAGCTCCGACGGGGCGCCGTCCTCACCGGCATTGACGACGATTTGTTCGAGGATGTGTCTCTCCGCTTCGTCCGCGTTGCGCCAGCGATATTCGAGCGTAGCCGAGCCCGTCTCGACCACCGTCCGGAGGGCGTCTAAAACCTCTACCCGGTCCTCTGTATTGATTCGTGACTGCCAGAACCCCGGTGCCTTGAAGGCGTCCCAGGGAAAACCGGTGATGCGCTGGATGCTATCATTGGTGAAGTACAAGCTTCGGTCTGCCTCTCCGAGGGAGGCCGTGTAGAGGGCGATGGGGAGCCCCCGCAGCACGGCGGCCTGGTGCTCCTCCCTCCGCCGCAGCGCCCGCTCTGCGTCGAGCTTTTCGCCGCGCACCCGCAAGTTCTCTAGGAGAAGCTGCTTCTCGGCGGCCGCCTTGCTCTTGATCTCCTCCGTCTTGCGATAGAGGTCGACGAAGACGTCGACCTTCGATTTCAGGACGAGGGGCTGGATTGGCTTGAAGACGTAGTCGACCGCGCCGGCGGAATAGCCGCGGAAGATGTGAACGTCCTCCTTGTTGTGCGCGGTCAGGAACAGGATCGGCACACGGGAAGTCCGGGGCCGGCTCCGGATCAGCGACGCGACCTCATAGCCGTCCATGCGGGGCATCTGCACGTCGAGCAGGACGAGGGCAAAGTCTTCCCGCAACGTTCTACGTAGGGCCTCCTCCGCCGTGTCCGCCAGCACAAGTTCGAGGCCGGGCTCGTCGAGCACTTCCGAAGCGGCCAACAGGTTACGGCGGTCGTCATCGACGATGAGGATCTTCGCACGGATCAGAAGCTGCCCCGGTGCGCGGCCCGGATCGCCGACGGGATCTGAGTCCCACGAGGATGGCTGCGGCAAATCCCTCATCGGGCATGCCCAACAGTGTCGGCCGCGCCATTCCCACGGCGCTGCGGGCCGGCGGCGGCTTGTCCGCGCCGTTCGAGCTGCACCCGCAGGACGGCGAGGAGTTGATCCATGTCGACGGGCTTCGACACGTAATCGGAAGCACCCGCGTCGAGGCACTTCTCGCGATCGCCCTTCATCGCCTTGGCGGTGACGGCGATCAGGGGCAAGGTCCGGAAGGCATCGTTGGTCCGAATCTCGCGCATGGTCTCGTATCCGTCCATCCCCGGCATCATGATGTCGACTAGCATCGCGTCGATGTTCGGATTGGCCTTCAGAAGCGCGATGCCATCACGCGCATTCTCTGCGAAGAGGACCTCTAGCCCGTACTGCTCCAGCGCGCTGGTGAGAGAGAAGATGTTGCGCAGGTCGTCGTCAACGAGGAGAACACGGCAGCCCTGGAGCGAGGCTGGGTCCTTCCGCTCGATCAGGATCGGGTCCTCGGCGGGTGCGTTGCCGAGTGCTCGGTGGAGGAACAGGGCGGTTTCGTCGAGCAGCCTCTCGGACGAGAGCGGATCTTTGAGGATGATGGTGGACGCCGTCTGCTTCAGGTGCTGCTCCTCGGCCGCCGTCAGTTCCCGGCCCGTATAGACGATGATCGGAAGCTCCTCCCCGTCCTGGGAGGCCCGAATCTGCTCGATCAACTCCGAGCCGCCCATGTCGGGAAGCCCCAGATCGATGATGGCGCAATCGAAGCGGCCGCCCGTCACGGCTTCGAGGGCGGCGGAGGCCGTACCAACCCCAAACACCTTGACGTCCTCCTCGCTCAGCAGCGCGGTGATGCTGGCACGCTGGTTGTCGTCGTCCTCGACGAGAAGCAGGTTGCGAACGGGCCGGCTGATGAATTCCTTTGACCGTTCGAGGGCCTTCAGCAGTCCCTCTCGGTCGACCGGCTTCTCCAGGAACCCGAAGGCGCCGGCCTTCAGCCCGCGCTTCTTCTCGTCGTTGACCGAGATGACGTGGATCGGGATGTGCCGGGTGCGGAGGTCGTTCTTCAAGAGGTCTAGGAGCGCCCAGCCATCCATGTCGGGCAGGCCGATGTCGAGGGTGATGGCGTGGGGTTTGTAACGGTGGGCGAGCGCGAGCGCCCCTGCCCCGTCCTGAGCGATCAGGCCCCTGAAGCCGCGCTCGCGCGCGAGTTCGAGCAGGACGGAGGCGAACATGGCATCGTCCTCGACGACGAGCACGATGTGGTCGCCGGCCTGGATGGCATGACGGTCGTCGGCCGAGGCCGAGAGCGCCATGGCGGCGGAGGGTTGCCGGCTCACCGGCGGGGCGGCCCCGCTGCCCTCGTGAACCTCCATCGGGCGGCTCACCCCCGAGGTCACGGGAGTCTCGAAGGGCAGGAACAGCGTGAAGGTGCTGCCCTCGCCGGGCACGCTCTCCAGAACGATCTCGCCGCCCAGAAGTCGCGCGATTTCACGGCTGATCGCGAGGCCGAGGCCCGTCCCGCCATACTTCCGGCTGGTGGTACCGTCGGCCTGCTGGAAGGCCTCGAAGATAATGCGCTGCTTGTCCTCCGGAATGCCGATGCCGGTGTCGGTCACCGAGAGGGCCATCCATTGGCTGCCCGACCGGAGCGGGGAGCCTTCAGCCGACCCGAGCCGCAGGGTCACGCTCCCCTTCTCGGTGAACTTGAAGGCGTTCGAGAGGAGATTGCGCAGGACCTGCTGTAGCCGCTTCGAATCCGTACGCACTGCCCGGGGCAGGCCTGGGGCGACCTTGATCGCGAAGGCGAGATGACGCTCCTCGGCGACCTGGCGGAAGGTCCGGTCGAGGTGGTCCACAATGTCTTGCAGCGGCACGTCGCCGACTTCGAGGGAGACCGTTCCGGATTCGATCTTCGAGAGGTCGAGGATGTCGTTGATGAGCGATAGAAGGTCGGAGCCGGCCGCGTTGATCGTCTTGGCGAATTCCCGCTGCTTGTCCGTCAGGTTGCCGTCCCGGTTCTCGGTCAGCAGCTTCGAGAGGATCAGCAGGCTGTTGAGCGGGGTCCGCAGTTCGTGGCTCATGTTGGCCAGGAACTGCGACTTGTAGCGGGAGGTCAGCGAGAGCTGCTCGGCCTTCTCCTCCAGCGCGGTCTTCGCGACCGACACCTCGCGGTTTTTACCCTCGACCTCCTTCTTCTGGATCTCGAGCAG
Organism: Methylobacterium sp. Leaf399; assembly: GCF_001424525.1. Taxonomy (NCBI): domain Bacteria; kingdom Pseudomonadati; phylum Pseudomonadota; class Alphaproteobacteria; order Hyphomicrobiales; family Methylobacteriaceae; genus Methylobacterium; species Methylobacterium sp. Leaf399. Next base: position 31,444 of record NZ_LMQK01000012.1, read on the forward strand.
GCGGGCCTTCTCCTCCAGCTCCTCGTTCGTCGTCTGGAGGCGTTCGCGCTGGTTCTTGAGCAGGTCTTCCGATTGCTGAAGCGAAGCGGCCTGCAGTTCGAGGCGGTCGTTGGTCTTTTTCAACTCTTCCTGGCGGCTCTGCAGCTCGCCCGTGAGGAGCTGCGACTGCTTCAGAAGGCCCTCCGTCCGCATGTTGGCGGCGATCGTGTTGAGCACGATGCCGATGGATTCGGTGAGCTGGTCGAGGAAGAGCTGGTGCGTCTCGCTGAAGCGGTTGAACGAGGCCAGCTCGATCACCGCCCGGACCTCCTGCTCGAAGAGGACGGGCAGCACGATGATGTTGAGGGGGGCGGCCTCACCCAGCGCCGAGCCGATGGTGATGTAGTCGCCCGGCACGTTGGTCAGCAGGATGCGCTTCTTTTCGTAAGCGCATTGTCCGACCAAGCCCTGGCGCATCCTGTAGCGGTTCGACAGGTTCTTGCGCTCGGTGAAGGCGTAGCTCGCCATCAGGTCGAGCACGGGTTCCGTCCCGTCGTTCTCGACCATGTAGAAGACGCCCCGCTGCGCGTTCACCAGGGAGGCGATCTCGGATAGGATCAGGTTCGAGACCGTAGCGAGGTCGCGCTCGCCCTGCAGCATGCGGGTGAACTTGGCGAGGTTGGTCTTCAGCCAATCCTGCTCAGCGTTCTTGAGCGTCGTGTCCCGCAGGTTGCGGATCATCTCGTTGATGTTGTCCTTCAGCGATGCGACCTCGCCGGAAGCCTCGACGGCGATCGAGCGGGCGAGATCGCCCTTGGTCACCGCCGTGGCTACCTCGGCGATGGCGCGAACCTGGGTCGTCAGGTTAGCGGCAAGCTGGTTCACATTGTCGGTGAGATCGCGCCACAGGCCCGCTGCACCCGGCACCCGGGCTTGGCCGCCGAGCTTTCCCTCGACGCCAACCTCGCGGGCGACGTTCGTGACTTGATCGGCGAAGGTGGCCAGAGTCTCGATCATCTCGTTGACGGTGTCAGCGAGCGCCGCGATCTCGCCCTTGGCGTCCACCGAAAGCTTCCGCTTCAGGTCGCCCTGCGCGACCGCCGTCACAACGTCGGCGATGCCGCGAACCTGGCCGGTGAGGTTGGCGGCCATCATGTTCACGTTGTCGGTCAGATCCTTCCAAGTCCCGCCTACGCCGCGCACCTGCGCCTGACCGCCGAGCTTGCCCTCAGATCCCACCTCGCGGGCAACGCGGGTCACCTCGCTCGCAAAGGAATTCAATTGATCCACCATAGTGTTGATGGTGGATTTCAGCTCCAGGATCTCGCCCTTCACGTCGACGGTGATCTTCTTTGACAGATCCCCATTGGCGACCGCCGTCGTCACGTCAGCGATGTTGCGAACCTGGCCGGTGAGGTTGGCGGCCATCATGTTCACGTTGTCGGTCAGATCCTTCCAGGTCCCGCCGACGCCGCGCACCTGCGCCTGACCGCCGAGCTTGCCCTCGATGCCCACTTCGCGGGCGACGCGCACCACCTCGCTCGCAAAGGAATTCAATTGGTCCACCATGGTGTTGATGGTGGACTTCAGCTCCAGGATCTCGCCCTCGACCGCCACCGTGATCTTCTTGGACAGATCTCCATTCGCGACCGCCGTCGTCACGTCAGCGATGTTGCGAACCTGGCCGGTGAGGTTGGCGGCCATCATGTTCACGTTGTCGGTCAGGCCCTTCCACACGCCGCCGACACCCTTCACCTGGGCTTGGCCGCCGAGCTTGCCCTCTGTGCCGACCTCGCGGGCGACGCGCGTCACCTCGGAAGCAAAGGAGTTGAGCTGGTCCACCATGGTGTTGATGGTGGATTTCAGCTCCAGGATCTCGCCCTTCACGTCGACGGTGATCTTCTTTGACAAATCCCCATTCGCGACAGCCGTCGTCACGTCAGCGATGTTGCGGACCTGCCCCGTCAGGTTCTCGGCCATGAGGTTCACGTTGTTGGTCAAATCGGCCCAGGTGCCGGCGACGCCTTCAACGCGCGCCTGGCCCCCGAGTTTGCCCTCTGATCCCACTTCCTTGGCAACGCGGGTCACCTCGGAAGCGAAGGAGTTGAGCTGGTCCACCATGGTGTTGATGGTGTTCTTCAGCTCCAGGATCTCGCCGCGCACATCCACCGTAATCTTCTTGGACAGATCCCCATTCGCGACCGCGGTGGTAACGTCGGCGATGTTACGGACCTGTCCCGTGAGGTTTGCCGCCATCAAGTTCACGTTGTCGGTGAGATCAGCCCAGGTGCCGGCCACCCCCCGTACTTGCGCCTGGCCCCCGAGCTTGCCCTCTGATCCCACTTCCTTGGCAACGCGGGTCACCTCGGAGGCGAACGAGTTGAGCTGGTCCACCATGGTGTTGATGGTGTTCTTCAGCTCCAGGATCTCGCCGCGCACATCCACCGTGATCTTCTTGGACAGATCCCCATTCGCGACCGCAGTGGTAACGTCGGCGATATTACGGACCTGTCCCGTGAGGTTTGCCGCCATCATGTTCACGTTGTCGGTGAGGTCCTTCCAAGTCCCGCCAACACCCTCAACCTGGGCCTGGCCGCCGAGCTTGCCCTCTGTGCCGACCTCGCGGGCAACGCGCGTCACCTCGGAGGCGAAGGAGTTGAGCTGATCCACCATGGTATTGATGGTGAGCTTGAGGGCGAGGATCTCGCCTTTCACGTCGACGGTGATCTTCTTCGAGAGGTCGCCGCGAGCCACGGCTGTTGTTACCTCGGCAATATTGCGAACTTGACCGGTGAGGTTCTCCGCCATCATGTTCACATTGTCGGTGAGGTCCTTCCAGACACCGCCGACACCCTTCACCTGCGCCTGACCGCCGAGCTTACCCTCCGATCCCACCTCCTTAGCGACGCGGGTCACCTCGGACGCAAACGAGTTGAGCTGGTCCACCATCGTGTTGAAAGTCGATTTGAGATCGAGGATCTCGCCCTTCACGTCGACAGTGATCTTCTTCGACAAATCGCCATTCGCGACCGCCGTAGTGACCTCGGCGATGTTGCGGACCTGCCCCGTGAGGTTCTCCGCCATCAGATTCACGTTGTCGGTGAGGTCCTTCCAGGTGCCGCCGACACCCTTCACCTGCGCTTGACCGCCAAGCTTACCTTCTGATCCTACTTCGCGGGCAACGCGGGTTACCTCAGAAGCGAAGGAGTTGAGCTGATCCACCATGGTGTTGACGACCTTGCCGATGCGAAGGAATTCGCCCTTGAGCGGACGGCCCTCGATCTCGATCTGCATGGTCTGGCCGAGGTCCCCCTTGGCGACTGCTCCGATGACGCGTGCCACTTCTGTCGTCGGTTGGACGAGATCGCCGATCATAGCGTTGACGGAGTCGACGCACTCGTTCCATCCGCCGGTTGCTGCGGGCAGCTTTCCGCGCTCGCCAATGCGTCCGTCCTTGCCGACCGCGCGAGCGACCCGGTCGAGTTCGCGCGACAAGCCCTGGTTCAGCTCGACGATGTCGTTGAAGGCCTCGGCGATCTCCCCGTCGATACCCGTGAGGTCGAGGGGCAGGCGGACCGAGAAATCGCCTTTGCGGAAGGCGCGGAGGCTTTTCAGAAGCAGTTTCGGTTCGATCTGCGAGGCCGAGGGAGTCATGCGAGCATACCTGGGACAGTGGGACAGGGCATGGTGGTAACGCCACTCAATATGAAAGCGTGGGCAAAGGCAGGCGCCTCGGTCGACGACGGGTACGACGGAGATTTTGATCCGGACCTGCCGCATACTCGTGGTGCTGCGCAAAAGCGAGCGCTGCTCGGCTGAGGGTTCGGCTAGCAGTTTTATATTGGAAGGGTCGGTCCAAAATCGGGCAAGAGCCGCTTAGTGGATTTTCTGTCTGAACCTAGACGCCTGACCTAACCGGCTGTCTTTGAGCCGGGCTAATCGAAAAGAACTGCCAGGCCAAAGGAAGTCGGACACGTCGTTGTTATGCAGACGTGACCCTGAGCGCACAGGACCGCATTAGGGCAGGTGAAGTTGATCTCATTTTTCCGTTCTATCCCTGGACCTCGGCGACCTGAAGAATCCTAGATGGAGCCTAGCGATAACTGAGCGACGTCGAATTTATCAGTAATCTACTCAGAAGCAGACAAGCAGAAACCTATCCAACCCGGTCTTACGTCACCGCCCATCAAACTGCCGCGAAGCGGACCTTCCGAGGGTCTGTGAAGGCTCGACACCGGACGGTCGTTCAGCAGAACGTGAATGTCTGCTGCCGGGCCGTGGGTTGATGTCTGCTCCTGGCGCATTGCTGCCGGAACGACATAACAATGAGCGTCCCAAGGCAGGGCGATATCTACAGCCGGTCGAGCGCAGGAAGTGCTCTGTCACGCAGCATGGCCGCCCAGGGCAATCGACGTCTTTGTCCAGGCCATTGGCGCGTTCATCAGCGCCGAGATACCGCAACCCTCCGGCAGTGTGCCTTCGATCGCCGCTTTGACGATGGACGGAGCGAGGAAGGCGAGGTTGAGGGTCATGCGCACCGAGCGCTCGCTGCAGCCTTCCGCCGTGGCGATCGCGTGGGTGTCACTGACACGGCCGGCCACGAGGTCGTCGAGCCAGACGCGTGCCTTGGCGATCCCGTCCACGAGCCGGGCTCGGGTTTCGGTCCGCATCGGCCGCAGTGATGGGGTCTCTTCATCGCCCTCGGCACGTATGATCTCGCGGCGGCGACGGTTTGGTCGGGCCGACCACGACACACGGAGTTGGGATGGCTCAGGAGTTCCCGCTCCAGTTCCTGCTCCGCCCATCCTGTCGTCGTCCATGGCCTCGTCCGACTGGACGAAGCTGATCGCCAGATAGCTCGAATGAACGACGATGCGGCTGACCTGGGCGATTGGCGGCAGCGCGTCGGAGAGAACGGCCAGGTCGAGAGAGGCCGTTCGTAGTGCGTCCCGCACCGCCTGTTCGATCTCCGGTGCGGACACCCGCGAGACCGAGCCTGCCTCGCTGCGCTTCCCGGTCTCGAGGGCTCGCGAGACGTAGTAGCGGTAGTGCAGAGCCCCCTTCCTGGCCGAACTCGGCGTCATCCGGTTGCCGCAGTCGTCGTAGAGCAGCCCCGTCAGCAGCGAGCCGGTGTTGGCTCGCACAGTTGCTTGCGCCTGCGCCTTCTCGCTCAGCGCGACCTGGACCGCCTCGAACAGCTCGCGTGGCACGATGCCCTCGTGCTCACCGGGATAATGCCGGTGCTTGTGGATCACCTCACCGATGTAGACCCGGTTGCGCAGCAGATAGGCCAGCGGCCCCTTGGTGAAGGCGATGCCGCCGCGGATCGTGCCATCGCGACGCGGAGATCGCTTGGTGAGGATGCCCCGGCTCTGCAGAGCGGTCGCCAATCCGTTCAGGCAGCCGAGCGCGAGGTAGTGCTCGAAGATCGTCCTCACCTGCTCTGCCTCGTCGGGACAGGGGACCAGTTTCTTGTCGTGGACACGGTAGCCCAGCGGCACCGGTCCGCCCATGCGCATGCCCTTGCGCTTCGAGGCCGCGATCTTGTCGCGGATGCGCTCGGCGGTGACCTCGCGCTCGAACTGGGCGAACGACAGCAGGACGTTGAGCGTCAGCCGTCCCATGCTGTTGGTGGTGTTGAAGGCCTGGGTGACCGAGACGAAGGAGACGCCGTGCGCGTCGAACAGCGCGACCAGCCTGGCAAAGTCCGACAGGGCGCGGGTGAGCCGGTCGACCTTGTAGACCACCACCACATCGACACGTCCCGCCTCGATCTCGGCAAGCAGCCGCTGCAGGGCCGGACGGTCGAGGCTGCCGCCCGAGACGCCGCCATCGTCGTAGGGCTCCGGCAACAGGCGCCAGCCCTCATGCGCCTGGCTCTTGATGTAGGCCTCGGCGGCCTCGCGCTGGTTGTCGAGCGAGTTGAACGCCTGTTCGAGCCCGTGTTCGGTGGATTTGCGGGTGTAGATCGCGCAGCGCAGCGTCTTGAGTGCCGGCGTCTTGGGAGCCTGGGCCTTGGGATGCGAGGCGCTGGGGTGCCGCGGCTTGGAAGGCGATGCCATCACGCTGCCCCTCCCGCGTCCCCAGGTGCGGCCGTGCCGGCGCCGGTGTTGCCGGAAGGTACCTTGTCGCGCAGACCGAAGAAGCGTGGTCCGTTCCAGCGGGTGCCGGTGATCGCGCGGGCGACCTCCGACAGGCTGGTAAAGCTCGCCTCCTTCCAGGCAAAGCCACCCGCCACCACGGTGACGGTGTGAACCTCACCGGCGAACTCCCGCACCAGCAGCGTGCCGGGCCGCAGCCCGGGCGCGGGGATCGGCGGGACGATCGGTACCGCCTTCGGCTTGGCGGCCCGCTCGGCGGCAGCGCGCCGGCGCAGGCGTTCTTTTGCGATCCGATCGAGCAAACGGGCGCTGTCGCGATCGAGGTCACCCAGCACCTTCGCCTGGATACGATAGGCGAGAAGTCGCATCATCAGGGTGCGGGACAGATGCGGCGGCGGAGCCGATCGCAGATGCTGTCGCCAGCGGATGCGCAGGTCGCCGAGATCGAGGCAGGTCAGCCCCTCGATCTCACGCGTGAGTTCGGGACCGATCGCGCCAAGCGACGATGTCCCTGCAGCCGGGGACGGGATTGCGCCAGCCATCACCGAGCCTTCGCCGTCACATCGTCGATCAGGCGATACACGGTCCGGTCATCGGCATCGCGCGCTTTGGTGAGGGGCAGCTCTCGCTTGCGCAAGCCCGTCAGGGCGGCACGGGTGGAATGGGCGAGCCAGCCGGTGGCGGCCATCAGCTCGACGAGCGTGGCGCCCTGGTCGCGCCGTAGCATCGCGACGATCAGCGCCCGCTTCGTCCCGGATCTCGGCGCGATCCCACCCTGACCGAGCCCCGCATCGGCAACCAGCTTCGACGCGTCGGAGCCATCGCCATCGCCATCGAGTCCGAGCCTCTTCCGGCTGGTTGGGGGCAAGCGCAGTCCGATCCGACCGCGCTCGTCGTTGTGCCAGTACGGTTCATCCTCGCAGACCACGACCTCGGCCGCCGATGCGGTTTTGCAGAGCCTGGCGAACAGCAGCTTGGCCGCTCGGGAATTCAGCCCGGCGGGCCGGACGATGAGTTGGTTGCGGGTTTGGGCTGCTGCTTGAAGCAGCGCGTGGTGGGGCTCGTCGATTGTCATGGTGGACCTTGCGATGGTGCCGGCAGCGGGTCTGCTGCCACCAGCGCAACCCCGCGGATCACCAGGGATCGGCAGGGGGTGGAGGACTCACCGCGTCGGCGGCCTCGATGACCAGGACAGTTCCGCTCCGTTCGCGGCTCGAGTCCAGTCCGAAGTCGCGGAACCGACCGACACGCCAGTGCATGGCGAACAGCGAACGGGATCTCCGTCGGCCTGCGAACCCGTCTCCATCACCGTGGCTGCGTATGATGCGGAAGCTGCATCGACGACAGGCGAGAACTCGCCCCACATCGCCCGAAAGATCCGCCCCAGCACAACCTTAGAGAAAGGGCCGCCAAAAGCCTGTTTTCTGCTAAGTTATTGAGACTGCGCATGTCTCCCGCCGCACTCGAACTCCCGTGGTTCGCTGGGAGTGAGTGGTGGGCCCGGCAGGACTCGAACCTGCAACCAGACCGTTATGAGCGGTCGGCTCTAACCATTGAGCTACAGGCCCTGCATGCTCACGCTCGCACGCCGGGATAGCCGAAGAGTCGCGTCACGTCACCCTGGCTGTATCGCCGAAACGGGTCCGATCGGGCAGGTTCCGGATCGATCCGGTCCAGAGGATGGCACTCCCGGTCTTCGGCCCCGGCCTGCACAGGAATGCCGTCGGGGCCGACGGACCTGTGGGTTGCGCTCCGCTGAACGCGTCGGCCGCCGCTCGCAATCCCGTTCCCGCTCGGAACGGGACCCGCCCCTTGCCATCGGATGGACCTCGATCTCGCCGGAAGCGCGGGCGATCGACGCCTTGGCCATTGCCGGGCGCGACAGCGGAAGCCTGCGCGGCGCACTGGACACGCGACGCGAGGGATGTTCACCGCCGTCCGTCAGTGGGCCGACAGGCGGTCGAGGCGGGTCTGGTCGATGATGCGCACGCCGCCCGGGACGATCAGGATGCAGCCGTCGCGGTCGAGGCGCGACAGGGTCCGGCTCACCGTCTCGATGGTCAGGCCAAGGTGGTCGGCGATGTCGAGGCGGCCCATGGGCAGTTCGAGGGTGACGCCGGACAGGCCGATCCGGGCGTACCGGGCCTGGAGCCCCGTCAGAAAAGCGGCGACCTTCTCGTCGGCGGTGCGCCGCCCGAGCAGCATCATCATGTCCTTGGCCCGGGAGAGTTCCTGGCCGGTGATCTCGTGCAGGTGCATGAGCAGGCCGGGCTGCGCCCGCAGCAGGTTCTTGAAGGCGATCCGCTCGAATCGGCACGCGGTCACCGGCCCGAGGGCGTCCGCCGAGACGGCATAGCGGTCGAGGAGCGACAAGCCGAGGAAGTCCCCGGGGAAGGCAAAGCCCGTGACCTGCCGGCGTCCGTCGGGAAGGATACGATACAGGCGAAGCGCGCCTGTGGTGACGTTGAACACCGAACAGGCCGGTTCGTCCTGCCCGAACAGGGTTTCCTTCTGGTCGAGGGAGATCCGCCGGCTCAGCGGCTCCAGGGCGTCCCGTTCGGCCAGCGGCAGGGCGGTCGACTGGCTGACGAGGCGGGCGTTGCGAATCCCGCTGTCGAGGCAGGACGGCAGAGCGCGCGCGGGCGCCGGTGTCGCTCGACGAAGCGGCAAAGAATGGATCGACATGGGTCTGTCCTTTCGCCTTGAGACGATCTTGTCGCAGTCGAAAACGCAATCGCCTCGGCGTCGTGGACGGCCTCGGGCCGCAGCAACGCCTGCCCGACGATGGCCGCCGGGGCGTTGCGTGAGCGTCCGTGGTCCATCCCACCAAAAACGCGGATACGGTCGACGCCTACGACAGCATCGTGCTGGCCCCCATCGGGGCCGCGGCGATACCGGCCTCGACGTCGCGCTCCGGCGAGCGGATCGCGATCGGTGAGGTACGCCCCGGCCCAAGGCGCAGAGCCTCGGAAGCGTTCGAGGCGGTACCTGCCGCAGGAAGATCCTCGGGTTTGTCCTCCGCCACCGCTGGCGGGGGCAGGTACCAGCCTGCGCCAGGGTTCGGTCCCGCAGGATCCGGACGGCGGTCGGGACCGCCCGATCCTGCACCATCGCCGGGTCCCGGCGATGTCCGGCGATCAGCCGGACCGCCATTCCGAAGGATGGGGTCGGTGGGCACGCCATGGATGTCGTCCTCGCACCAGCATCGGGCCTCGACCGATGCGACAGTCGGCAGTCGGTCTGCCGTGGTGGTCGCGTGACATCGAGTATATCCTTCCCGCCGGAAATGTCGGTGATCAAAGCCGACGAGGGGACATGCATAAATGGATGGCCGGTGACGGATGCTCGACTGGGACGATCTGCGATTTTTCCTGGCGCTCGCCCGGCATGGCACGCTCTCGGCCGCCGCCAGGGTGCTCCACGTTTCGCAATCCACCGTCGGGCGCCGGTTGAATTCGCTGGAGGCGACGCTCGCGGTGCGTCTCCTCAACCGCACCCCGGAGGGTTACGTGCCGACCCTGGCCGGCGAGGAGGTGCGCCGGAAAGCCGAATGCCTCGAGGCCGAGGCGCTGGCCCTCGAACGCGACGTCACCGGGCGCGACATCCGGCTTCGCGGCCTCGTGCGTGTCACCTGCGCCGAGACGCTGGCCGCGCAGATCCTCGCGCCGAGCTTCGGTGAGCTGCATGCGCGGCATCCCGACATCATGATCGAGCTCATCCCCAATCCGCGCGAGCTCAGCCTCGCCATGCGCGAGGCCGACATTGCCTTGCGGCTGAGGCAGCCCGAGCAGCACGACCTCGTCGTGCGCCATATCGGCGACATCGCCTTCGGGGTCTATGCCACCCACGAGTATCTTCGGGATCGTGGCGCGTTGGATTTCGACGACGGCTGCTGCGGCCACCGCCTCATCACCCAGCTCGATGACACCCAGGAGATGACCCCATCCACCTGGATCACGGACATGGCCGCGCGCGCCACCGTGGTCCTGCAGACGAGCAGCCACGAGGCCGCCGTTCTGGCGGCCGCCAACGGTGGCGGCCTCGCCTGCCTGGCGCGGTTCCGTGGCGATGCCGAACCCCGGCTGACCCGGCTCCCGGTGCCGACGGAACCGCCCAGCGCCGAGATCCTCCTCGTCGTTCATAAGGACAACCGCGACACCCCGCGTATCCGCGTGGTGCTGACCCACATCACCGATACCATCCACGCGCTGGCCTCGATCCTGCAGCCGGGGGATGCGGCCGAGGAGATCGCACGCGAACGGGTGGGCTGATCGACCGGGCCCCGCCCGCTGCGGCGGCCTTAGCGGTCGACCCGCCGACGGGCGAGAGGAATCCTGAGGAGAGGCATCCTGCGGCGATCGAAGACCGGCCTCACGGAGCCGTCGTCGGCGGGAAGAGGCGCGAGCGGGCCGGCTCGGCGTCCTCGCCTGCCGCGGCCACGGTGGACTCCCGCGGCGCCGGGTTCTTCGCGTGGAGGGGCCAGTACCGTTCCATCGCCAGATAGGTGAACGAGGCCGACCACCCGATGAGCAGGAGGCCGTTCAGGGCCTCGACCCCGGCGATCATCCGGGTGTGGGACGCCGGTACCTGGTCGCCGAAGCCCAGCGACGTGTAGGTGACTACCGAGAAGTACAGGCAGTCCTGGAAGGTCGTGACGGGCGTACCCGCGAAAGCGGCGTCGCCGAGCCAGAGAACCAGCAGCCAATAGGCACCCGCGTAGATCCACACCGCGATCGTGTGCCCGACGAAGGTCATCAGCACCACGGCGAGGATACGGACCCGCGGCGGCACCGGCAGCTCCGCGAGATGCTCGGAGGTGAGGCGCAGGGTCTCGTAGAGCACCAGGATCGTGGTGACGACGAGGACGACGCTGGCCGTCATGGCGATGAGCATGCCGCGGCTCCGTGGGCGCGAACCAGTATCGGCATCCCATCCCGCGCGTCCAGCCGCCTTGACCTGCATCAAGGCCGTGCGGCGCACCTCCGGCCGCAATCGGTCGTATCGGACCGGCCGCAGCTCAGGCCCAGCCCGACGCCTCCGTGGCATCGGCCTGCCGAACCGCGACCTGGATCAACTCCGCCAGGGTGCCGACCCCCAGCTTCTGGCGCATGGTCGAGCAGCTGTTGATCACGGTCCGATACTTGATCGAGAGTGCTTCGGCGATGTCCTGGTAGGAGGTGCCCTTGCTCAGGAGCGACAGGATCTGCTTTTCGCGGGCGTTGAGGTCGGCCACCGGCGAGCGCCGCGGCGCGGCGTGCAGGATCGCGACGGCGATCGCGAGGCCGTGGTCGAGGTAGCCCTCGCCGGCGCGCACTGCATGGAAGGCCCGCAGCAACTCCGCCGTCCGGACATCCTTGAAGACGTAGCCGATGGCGCCGCATTCCAAGGCCCGCGAGACGATGAACGGGTCGTTGTGCATGCTGAAGGCCAGGATGCGGGTCCGGCGATCGAGGGCATGGATGCGCCGGATCAACGCGAGCCCGGACAAGCCTTTCCCCTGGAAGGTCAGGTCGGCGACGACCATCGGCGGGCGCAGGCGGTGGAACAGCCGGTAGGCGCCGACCACGTCTGAGGCCTCGTGCACGGTGCCGACGCCGGCGTCCTCCATGAGGCGCCGGAAGCCGCTCAGCACCACGGGATGGTCGTCGACGATCAGGACCGCGGTCATGTCGGCACCGCCATCATGGCCGCGCCAGGGGCGACGTCTCCGAACGGCCCCGGTTCTCACCCTGGGCGGCGTAGCGTTCGGTGAGCTTGGCGAGCGCGGCGGCCCGGTCGAGGCCTTGCTGGCGGGTGTTGAAATAGTGCTGGCACATCTCGCCGTAGAGCTGCTTGCGGGCGGTCGCCGCCGCGACCTCCTCGAGGCCGTCGAGCAGGTCGGCGTAGGGCTCGGCCTTGCCGGCCTCGGCGAGCATCTGGCCAAGCTGGACCGTCCGGTTCGCGACCATGCGCGGGTCCTCGATGAAGGCCTCCTTGGCGCGGGCCAGGCTGTGGCGCAGGTGGTCCGCCTGCGCGCCGGTCTCCGGGGCGGGCCGGCCGAGCTCGCGGCTGGCGAGCCAGCGGGCGGGCTCCATCGGGTCGGTGGCCAGGAGCCAGGGTGCCACGTCGGCCTCCGCCTGCGTCGCCACCAGGGCCGGTTCGTCCCTGGAGGCACCGGCCTCCTCGCCGCGGTCGCAGGCGCAGAGCAGGAGGAGGACGCCCAGCGCGGGCCCTCCCCTCATGGCCGTCCACCACCAGGGCGTCGGGCCGGGGGATCGGGGACCACCGCGAGGCTGCGCGGGCCGGCGCCCACCGGAATACGCCCGGTCTCGGCCAGGGTCGCCAGGTCGATGACGGAGACGGAGTCGGAGAACCAGTTCGCCACGTAGGCGCGCTCGCGGTCGACGACGATTCCCTCGGGGTAGCGCCCGACGCTCACGGTCGCCTGTAGGCCGAGCGTGGCCGCGTCGAGGGCCACCACCCGTCCGGCCTGCTGGTCGGTGACGAGCACGAGGCGCCCGTCGGCGCTGGCGGCGACGCCGTAGGGCATGCCGCCGATACGGACCGTGGCGAGGACCCTGGCCGAACCGGTCTCGAGGACGCTGAGGTCGCCGCTGCGGACGTTGGCCACGTAGAGTCGATCTTGCTTCGGGCTCAGCGCCAGGGCGAAGGGGGCCTCGCCCACCGGCAGGGTGTCGGTGCGGGTCATGGTGGCGGTGTCGACCACGCTGACCTGTCGGCTCTCCCGGTCCGCGACGTAGAGGCGACCCCGCGCGTCGAGGACGAGGCCGGCCGGCTCCCGGCCCACCGCGACGCTTCCCTCCACCGCGCCTGTTTCCGCCGAGAGCCGCACCACCCGCGCATTCGCCCAGTCGCCGACGAACAGCCCGGCGCCGTCCGCCGAGACCGCGATGCCGAAGGCCTGGCCCGCGAAGGGAAGGCGCCGCAGCACGGTGTTCGTAGCGGGGTCGACCACGGTGACCGCATGGCCGTCGGGCTGGGTGAGGTAGAGGCGTCCATCCGGCCCGGCCGCGACCTGGGCCGGGCCGCCGCCGACCGCGATCGCCGCCAGGGCCCCGGTCGTCCCGGCCTCGATCCGTGCCACGGCACCGGCTTCCTGGCTCGCGACGTAGACCGTCCCGGCGATCCCGCGGCCGCAGGATAGCGCCAGGCAAAGGCAGGCGAGCCCGAAGCGGCGCATGGTCACGGCTTGGCCCTGCCGTCCGGCATCGTGCCGGCGGCCGCCTCGCCTTCGACCTTGGCCTTCAGACCCTTCAGCCCGTCGCCGAAGTAGCGAACCATGGCCGCCTTGCCGGCCGCATCGCTCAGTTCCTCGGGCGGCTCGTTGCCGGTGTCGCCGCGATAGAACCGGCCGAGCCATTCCACCTTCGATCCTTCGCCGTCGGGTGAGACCGTGAGCGTGGCGGAATAGGACGAGACCGGCAGCGCCTTCAGGTCGGCGTCCGACAGGCGGTAGGAATAGGTGCGCCCTTGCGCGTTCCACTCGTCGAGGCTCTCGTCGAGGGTGCCGCCGGCCTTGAGCGTCACCTTGCGCCGGCCACCGGAGGTGTTGCCGTCGGTGCCCTCGGCCTTGGCGACGTCGGGATGCCAGGTGCCGATACCGGCGAAATCGCCGACCACCTTCCACACCGCCTCGGGCTTGGCGGCGATGGTCACCGACTGGTGGACCTTCTGCGGCGTCGGGCCGTGGGCGATGGCGGCGGTCGCCACGAGGGCAAGGAGGGCTGCGGGTACCGCAAGACGCATGATCAGACTTTCTTCAGGGTGAAAAACGGGCGCGCGCCGGGACGCGGCAAGCCGAGACGCAGCACGCCGAGACGGGGTTCGGCGAAGGCGGCCAGCAGCAGGAGAAGGGCCGCGGCGCCGAGGAAGGGGCGGATGTCGAGGCTCCCCGGCAGGGCTCGGGGGGTGGCGACGGCGCGCAGGGGATCGAGGAGGCCCGAGGGCCCGTCCAGATGCGCGTAGGCGAGGCCGGTCCTGTCCGCGAGGGACTTCAGGTAAGGCTCGCGCACGGAGGAGAGATGCTCGGTGCCCGTCGCGGCACCGGAGCCGAAGGGGGCGTTGCGCGGGTTGTAGCCCTCGCGGCCCTCAGCGTCGGCGGGCGGGGGTCCGAAGCGGTTCTCCTGCTGCACGTCGCCGGCCCCGTAGAAGCCGGTCTCGCGGCCACGGTCGTCGAAGCGCGGGATCGGCGAGAGGCCGTAGGCGCCCGCCCCGACGATGAGGCCGCGCACGGCGCCGGGCTTGCCCTCGAAGGCCGGTTCGCGCCCGATCGGAAGGGGCGGCGCCTCCTGCCCGTCCGTGACGAAGACGAGGTCGGTGCCGAGGCTCGCGGCCATCTCCACCGACCGGAACAGCCCCGCCGAGACGCGGCTGTCGCCCTCCCAGGCCATCCGCCAGTCGAGGCTCGCCAACGCCCCGTCGAGGGGGGCGAAGTCGCCGCAGACCTCGATGGGCGTGAACAGCAGGAACGGCCGGCGCTCGGTGAATAGCCCCAGCGCCATCCGCGAGCCGCACGGCATGGCCGCCACGAGGCCGCGCAGGGCGGCCTTGGCGGTCTCCAGGCGGCTCGTCGGTCTGCCCTCGGCGCTCACGTAGTCGCGCACGTTCATGCTGCCGGTGATGTCGAGGACCGCCAGCACTTCGAGGCCGTCGCGCGTGAGGGGCAGCGGGCGGGCGAGGAAGGTGGCGGCCACCAGCACGGATGCCGCGGCCAGCCCCTGGAAGCGTCGGTCGCGCAGGTTGCGCGCGATGGGGTGTGGTGCGCTCACGGCTCGCCCCGGGGCTGGCCGGGGATGTCGGTCCAGATCTTGTTGGGCTCCGCCTTCAACTCGTCGCCGCTCTTGCGGTCGAAGTCGGGGAAATCGCGCAGGAGCCGCGATGCAACGTCGAGGTTGAACTTGGCGTCCCAATAATCCGGTCGATCCTGGAGGGCGCGGCGGTAGTCCTGCCGCGCCAGGGTGATCAGAGGGCCGGCCGGGTCGAGGTCGCCCCGCTCGAGGTAGCCGAACGCCTGCCGCAGGCGGGCATTGGCCAGGGCGTAGCGGGCCCGCGCCGAGCGGTCGGGCTCGCCCCGCCGGTCGAGGGCGTCGATCAGCGGCTCGATCTCCTCGGTCACCCCGCGCCGGGCGAGATGCTGGACCCGCGCGAGGAGCAGCGGGGATGCGGCGTCCACGGCCACCGGCACGTCCCGTCCGGCCTGGAGCGCCTTCATCGTGTCGTCGTCGCGCAGGATCCGCCAGCCTGCCAGCCCGAACCCGATGGCCGCGAGGAGAGCCAAGACCGGTAGGGCGAGGAGGACATGCGGGCGCATGCGGCGCCAGGCGCCGGCGAGCCGGAAACCGGGTGCGCTCCCTTCTCTCGACGCGTGCAGGTCTTCCGGGGAGAGGCGGAGGCGCGCCAGCGTCCCGGTCGGATTCGAGCTCGCTCTCATGCGGCGAGCCTCCGCTGGGGAGCCTCTGTCGCCGGCGGCAAGAGGGCCCGCGCCCGCCCGCGGCGAAAGTCGGCTTCGGCCAGCTTGGCCGCCACCAGCGCCAGGAGCCCCAGCAGACTCAGCCCGTAGGCGAACCCCGACAGGTCGCGGCGCGGGCGCTGCTCGGTGTAGGGGATCGGATCGCGCTCCAGGCGCTCGATCTGAGCGATGGCGTCGGCGACCGCCTGCGGCCCTTCGGCCTCGAAGGCGCGGTAGGGCGTGCCGAGGCTCTTGAAGAACAGGTCGAGGTGGCGCTCCGGTGCGGCCTGCGGCGTGTCCTCGCCCGTGGGCTTGTCGGCGATGCCGGCCGAGCCCTTGGTGCGCAGGAACAGCCAGTAGAGGTTCGGCCGGATGCGGGCGAACTCGGCGCGCAGGGCGCCCTGCACCCGCGGATCGATGACGGCCGCGCCGTCCGAGACCAGCAGCAGCGCCCGCGAGACCGAGGCGCCCTGCACCCCGAACTGCGACAGGCCCATCGCGAGGCCCCGCGCCACGTTGGTGTAGTCGAGCCCCGGCCGGTCGATGGCGGCGATGGCCGCGCGCACCGCCTCGTGCCGGTCGGTCATCGGCACCACGAGCATCGGCGCGGTGGAGAAGGCGGTGACCGCGAACAGGTCGTGGGCGCGGCTGCCGACGAAGTCGCCGAGGATCCGGCGCGAGGCCGCGGCCTTGGATTCCTCCTCGCCCGAGGGCTGACGCCCGGCGAAGGTCTCGTTCATGCTGCCCGAGCGATCGACCAGGATGGAGACCTGGGCCCCGATGCCGATGCGGGTGACGGTCTCGCCGTGCCGGTAGGGGCCGGCCAGGGCCAGGACCAGCCCCGCGATGGCGAAGATGCCGGACGTGCGCAGCATGCAGCCGACGATCCGCGAGGCGCCGTCGGACGGAGCCGCCGCGATCGCCGGGACCGGCGTCACGCGCTGGCTCGAAGCCACGAGCGGCACCAGGGCCAGCGGCAGCAGCCACAGCACCCACGGTGTCGAGACGCCGAGCCGGGACACAGCGTCGATCATGCCGTGCGCTCGGCCCGTGCCAGGCGCGCAGCGAGCGCGGCGATCTTGGGCCTGGCCAGACGGCCACGCGCCCGGGCGGTGTCGTTTCCGAAGAAGGCGATGCGCGAGGCCTCGAAGAAGGCGACGAGGCCGGGCGCCTGCCCGCGATAGGCCGGATGGCGGTCGAGGAACCGGTCGAGATCGTCGGCGAGCACCCGGCGCCCATCGGTTTCGTCGAGTCCACGATGGAGGGCGAGCAAGGCCTCGCGATAGGCCTCCGCGGCGTCGGGGCGGCCGCCGAGGCCGCGCAGGCGCCGACGAGCGGCCGCGAAGGCGCGCCCGCGCCGGACCCGGAAGGGCCACCAAGTCCGGTCGCGGGCCAGCCCAGCGAACGCAACCAGGGCCAGCCCGGCAAAGCCGAGGCCGGTGAAAAGGGTCGGACGAGGGTCGAGGGAGGCGACGCGCCCGTCGGGGCGCATGTAGTCCTGCGGATTCTCCTTGGCCGGCGGCAGGATCTCGCGCAGGGGCGAGATGGTGAAGGTCCAGGCCGGCACCCGGGCCGAGGCCGTGGTGGCGCCGCTGGCGCCCTGGCTGACGAAGCTCACCGTGAAGCCGGGCACCTCAAGGGAGCGGACGTCGAGGGCCGCGTAGAAGGTCTGGTAGGTGAGGTCGAGGCGCACGCGCCGGGCATCGCCCGCATCGGCCTGCGACACGGCGATGTCACGCAGGTCGAGCCAATAGGCGAGCGCGCCGCGTTGTGGCAGCGAGGCGGCCTGGATCGCGAACCCGTCCTCGACCACGATGTCGACCTGGGCCCGCACGAGGTCGCCCAGCATGTAGCCGAACGCCCGCGGGGCCCGGACCTCGACGGCGCGCACCTGCGCCTGCACGGGCCCTGCCATCGACGAGGCGAGGACGAGCGGGACGAGGGATGTCGAGACGGCGCGGCGCATGTTCACCCTCATGTGCCGAGCAGGTGGCGGGTGACCGCCTCGGGGTCGAAGCGGCCGGCGAGGCGAAACGGCGGGCGGCCATGGGTGGTGGCGATGCGGCGCAGGGACTCGACCCGCGCCGCCTCCCGGGCGATCCAACGACGACGCAGGGCGGGGCGCATGAACACGACCCGGCGTCCCGCGCCTTCGAGGTCGTCGAGCTCCATCAGGCCCCAGGCCGGCAGCGCCTCGGCCTCCATGGCGTCCTCGAGGACGACGGGCACGATGTCGTGGCGGGACAGGCTCGCGAAGACCTCGCCGATCAACGCCTCGGGCCAGCGGAAATCGGAGATCACGAACACCACCTTGGGCCGGCCGACGAGGTGCTGGCCCGCGAGAGCCATGCCGTCGGCGCGGGTTCCCGTGGCCTGGGTGCGCGACAGGCGTTCGGCGATGTCGCTGGCCGGGACGCGCCGGCGGGATGCGGGCAGGAACAGGTCCTCGCGCACGTCGGCGTCGACGCCGATCAGGCCGAAAGCGTCGCCGATGCGAGTGGCGGAGGCCGCCAGCGAGCCGCACAGGGCCGCGACCAGGTCCATCCGGTCGGCCTCGCCGCAGAAGCGCATGGAAGCCGTGAGGTCGACGAGCGCCCAGACTTCGATCGCGGTACGACTCTCGAAACGGCGGACATAGGTGCCCTCGAACGGGTCGCGCAGGGTGGCGCGCAGGTCGATGCGCCGGGCGTCCGGCATGCGCAGGAACGGCACCTGGTCGCGGAAGGTGCCCAGGCCTCCGGCGTCGCGGCCGCGGTGGGCGCCGAGGGCCGTGCCGGCGCTGCGTCCGCGCGGCCGGTAGACGATGTCGGTCATCGCCCCTGTCATGGCCTCGGTCATGGCGCCGGCACCGTGTCGAAGACGGCGCGGCACAGGGCCGGCACGATGCCGGCGCGGCGCATCTCGTAGACCGGTTCGAGGAAGACGCGGTGGGCCATCACCTCGGGAAAGACCGCGCGGATGTCCTCGGGCACCAGCCAGTCGCGGCCCTCGAGCCAGGCCCTGACCTTGGCGGCCCGCACCAGCATGGCGAGCCCGCGCGGCGAGGCCCCGCCCTGGATCAGGGCGGCCATGTCGATGCCGGGCAGGCGGATGCCGGCTGGTCCCGGACGCACCAGGGCCTCCCACAGGGCCACCACGTAGGTCTCGATCGCCGGGCTCGCCTGGATGCCGTGCTGGATCGCGGCGCCGATGCCGGCGATGGCGGCATGGTCGAGCACGGCGCCGTCGATCCCGGCGATCAGCGCATCGGTGTCGTGGAAGCGCGGGTCGAACACCAGGGCGCGCCGGGCCTGCGCATCGCTGGGCGCCTCCATCCCGATCTCCATGAGGAAGCGGTCGCGGGCCGCGGCCGGCAGTTCGAAGGTCTCCTCGCGCTCGACGCGGTTGCGATCGGCGAAGACCTGAAGGTTGGGGAAACGGTACTCGCGGTCGAAGGCGGTCAGGGTCCGCTCCGCCATCAGGCGCAGCAGCAGGGCGTGTACCTGCGGTCGGGCGCGGTTGATCTCGTTGAAGAAGAAGATCGAGAGGTCTTCGGCCTGCCGCAGCACCGGGCCGGGCTCGACCCGCGGGCGACCGTCGTCGGCGAGGTAGGTGTGGTAGACGAGGTCGGTGGGCATCATGTCCACCGTGCCTTCGACGCGCTCGTAGGCCCCGCCCAGCGCGCGGGCGACCGCCCGCAGCAGGGTGGTCTTACCGACACCGACGTCGCCTTCGAGCAGCACGTGGCCGCGGGCGAAGACGGCGATGGTGATAAGCCGGATCGCCCGGTCCTGCCCGACCACGGCCGAGGCCACCGACCGTTCGAACCGCCCGGCGGCCTCGCGCCAGTCGGTGAGCATCGCGTCGTCGCGGCGGATGTCGTTCATGATGTGCCTTGAACCAAAGACCGAATTGGTTGCCGCGCGTCCGACCAATGGCGACTCTCCTCCCCCCTGTGGGGAGGAGTTGGAGGTGGGGGTGATAGGGCGACCCTTTGTGGAGCGCGGTTGGGCCACCCCCACCCCCGACCCCTCCCCACGATGGGGAGGGGAGAATCCGCGTCCGAACTCCGACGCCGAGCGCGGTGGCGCTCAGTTCGACGAGATCTTGGTCACGTCGTATTCGAACTTGCCGGTCTTCTTGGCCGCCTCGATGCGCTTGGCGTTGCGCTCTTCCATGGCCCGGATCGACTCCGACTGTTTGTTCAACTCTTTCGGGTCGTGCTTGGGATCGTACTTCGAGCCGGCGATCTTCTCGGGGAAGCCGGGCTTGGGCTCCCAGCAGTTGCCCGGCGCCTTGCACTTGGTGCCGTCGTAGGCGAGGGCCGGAAGGGCCAGAAGGGCGCTCGCACCGATCGTCGCCGCAAGGATGAATGTCCGCATGGTCGTCTCCTCCGTTGATGGTTGATGAGGCGTGTCGTCGCCCATCGTTCACCGCGCCGGCAGCGCGGCGTGACTTCCTCGGTCGCTCAATCCAGCGGCTTGCACTGTCCTGCGGCGTCCTTGGGGAAGGTCTCACCCTCCTTGTAGGGCTTGTAAGCTTTCTTCTGCTCGTCGTTCAGCCAGACCGCATCCTTGACCGGCCCGGTATAGAGGTGCCTGATCCAGGTGATGACCTGCAGCATCTCGTCGGGCGTCAGGTTCTCGTTGTGCGGGCCCATCATGCCGTTGGCGCCGCCGAAGATGGTGGCGAACAGCCCCGTGTCCTCGGTGTTGGACGGGTAGGTCCAATAATTGTCGTTGAGGCCCGGCCCGAGCTTGCCCTCGGCGAGGTGGCCATGACAGCCCGAGCAGGAGGTCGAGTAGAGGGACTCGCCGTTCCTAAGGCAGGACTTGTCGTCGATGTAGGCGTTCTTGCCGGTCTGCAGGAACTGTTTGACGGCGGGGGTGTCACGCCCGCCTTCCTTGCCCTGGGAGACGTCGAGCTGCTCGCCGGTAACGGTGTTGCGGAAGACGAAACCGCTTTGCGGTCCCGCCGCCGGCTGGGCGATGGCCGCGACGGCCGCCGAGAGGGCGACGAGCCCCAGGGCACCGCCGACGATCCGCTTGAGTGCGATACGCTTGTTGGACTGCATGACTTCGCTCTGGTGCCTCCGGCCGTCGATCACGCGCCGGAGTGTGTCGCGGCGACCCAGCCGATGGGCGCCGCCGGGATGCGGTGGGGACGTCAGTTCGAGGGTGGGGCGAGGGGCACGCCTTCCTGCTTGAGGAGGGCGTCGATCTGCGGCTTGGCCTTGACGATGGCGGCATCGAGCTCCCGCCTCAGGGCCTCGTCGCCGCGACGCACGCCCATGGACTGGTCGAAGCTCTGGGGCATCCGCTGGCCGTCGCTGCGGACGGTATCGTTTGGTACCAGGGTCATGCGCAGGGGTTGGCTGGAATCCTTGACGTAGCGGGCCACGTCCGGCCCGAACGCCACCGCCACGTCGGCCTTGTCGGTGGCGACCTCCGTCACCATCCGGGCCGGGTCGATCTGGGTGTACTGGTTGCGCGGTGCGCGGAAGTTCACCAGCGAGTAGAGGTAGGCCATGTCCTCCTCGTAGCGGCCGATGTCCTTGAGCATCGCCTCGGCCGGAGTGCCGAAGCCCACCACCATGTGGCCGATGGTCTTGAGGCGCGGGTCCGACCACGACTTCACGTCGAGATCCT
Source organism: Methylobacterium sp. Leaf399 (assembly GCF_001424525.1). Lineage (NCBI taxonomy): Bacteria > Pseudomonadati > Pseudomonadota > Alphaproteobacteria > Hyphomicrobiales > Methylobacteriaceae > Methylobacterium > Methylobacterium sp. Leaf399. The sequence continues at coordinate 52,599 of NZ_LMQK01000012.1, forward strand.
TGTCGGCGCGGGTGATGAAGACGTAGCCGCTGCGATAGTACGGCTTCGTCGTCAGCACGCGCTGGTCGTCGCTGTCGACGCCCACGACCACGTCGCAGAGGTTCTTGTCGAGGCTGTCGCGCACCAGGTAGATCGCGGCCTTGTCGAGCCACACGAACTGCGCCTTGCGCCCCATGGCCTGCGCCACCGCGACGGCGATGCGGTTCTCGAGCCCGGAGCCGTCCTTCAGTGACAGCGGCGGCTGCTGCGCCGCGCAGACGCGCAGGATGCCGGCGTCCGCGGAAGCCGCCGTCGCGCCAGTGGCTTTCGCGCCGGAGTCCGGCGAGGCGGCATGGGCGACGGAAAGACAGCCGAGGGCCAGGAGGGCAGCGGCCGATGTCGCCGCTGAGCGGCGTCCGGTGACGAGCGACATGGGAGCGGGTCCGTTTTTTCTTGAAAGGTCGGGATGGCGCGGCGAGGGAGGTGGCGTTGCGAGGAACATGGCGTGTCCGGAGCGGCCGTCGCGTGAGATGTCTCGATGGCGTCGTTTGCCGCGGGCGCGTGACGTGCGGCGAGGGGAGGACCCCGCCGGCCTGAGCCGGCGGAGTCTGATCACCGAGGGAGAGCCTTATTTGGCGGCCGCCGTCTGGTACTCGCCGACGTTCGGATCGTCGTAGGGGCCCTTGCCGTTGAGCGAGAACACCATCACGCCGCCGCCCATCTGGGTGTAGTTGGCGAGCTTCTTGAACGCGCCCACCGCGCCGAGGCCTGCGGTCGGGTCCTGGAGGTCGAACACGAGGCCGACCCCCGGCCAGCCGCCGACGCCGTAGTAGATGGCGACGTATTGATCACCCTTGTGGGTGTAGGTGATCGGGTAGCCGATCGCGCCAGACGGCATCTTGAACTTCCAGAGAAGGTCTCCGTTGTCCGAGTTGCGCGCCTTGATGTAGCCGTCGAGCGTTCCGTAGAACACCAGCCCACCGGCCGTGGCCGTGGTGCCGCCCCAGACGGCGAACCGCTCCATCTTCTCCCACTGGAAAGCACCGGTGATCGCGTTGTAGCTCTTGATCTGGCCGAGACCTTCGTAGTTCTGGCGGTCACCCTTCGGGCCGGGGTACATGTTCAGCGTGGCGCCCACGAAGAACTGGCCGGCACGGTAGGGCAGCATGAAGGGCTCCCAATCCATGCAGATGTGGTTGATGCCCATGAAGAAGGCCTTGCGCTCCGGATCGTAGGAGTCGTGGCCCTGGTTGTGGTAGCCCATCGCCGAGGGGCAGATGTCCTTGGCGAGGTGGTCCATCCGGGTGCCGTACTCGGGGTCGCGCACCGGCTGGCCGGTCTTGAGATCCACCGACTTGAAGACGTTGACGGTGTCGTCGATCTTGTTGGCCGAGACCAGCGAGCCGTCCGTGCGGTCGAGGGTGTAGACGATGCCGTTGCGGTCGGGATGGGTCAGGAGCTTGCGGTCCTTGCCGTCCTTGTCCTTCTGGTTGGACAGCATCATCACGTTGACGCCGGCGTAATCCCATTCGTCGTGCGGGGTCTTCTGGTAGCCGAACTTGGCCTCGCCCGTGTCGGCGTCACGGCCGAAGATCGTCATCGTCCACTTGTTGTCGCCCGGGCGCATCGTCTCGTTCCACGGCGCCGGGTTGCCGGTGCCGAAATAGATCAGGTTGGTGCCCGGATCGTAGGCGTACCAGCCCCAGTTGGTGCCGCCGCCGATCTTCCAGGCGTCGCCCTCCCAGGTGGAGGTGCCCAGGCCCTTCTGCCCGTAGTGCGCGTTCTTGATGTTGAAGTCGGAGGCCAGCAGCAGGTCCTTGTCCGGGCCGGTGGCGTAGGCGCGCCAGACCTGGGCTCCGGTCTTCACGTCGTAGGCGGTGAGGTAGCCGCGCACGCCGAGCTCGGCCCCCGAGGACCCGATGATGACCTTGTCCTTGACCACGTAGGGCGCGATCGTGAGCGTCGAGCCGACCTTGATGTCGGAGTTCTCGACCTTCCACACGGTCTCGCCCGTCTCGGCGTTGAGCGCCATGACGTTGCCGTCGAGCAGCGTCTTGAGGATCAGCGACGGGGTCTTGCCGTCGCCCGGCCAGTAGGCGAGCCCGCGGTTCACGAGATCGCAGCAGGCGACCGCGCGGGCGGCCGGGTTCTGCTTGGGCTTGTCCTGCCACAGGATCCGGCCCGGATCGTCGAGCCCGAGCGCGAAGGTGTTGTTGGGGAACGAGGTGTGGATGAACATCTTGCCGTCGACGACGACCGGCGCCCCCTCGTGGCCGTTGAGCAGTCCGGTGGAGAACGTCCAGGAGACCTTCAGGTCCTTCACGTTCGAGGCGTTGATCTGCTTGAGCGCGCTGTAGTTGTCCGAATCGTAGTTCTTGCCCGGCATGACCCAGTTGGCGTCGTTCTTCGACAGCTCGATCAGCTTGTCGTTGGCCGTCGCGAGGGTCGATGCCCCGATCGGGGCGAAGGCGACGACCGCCATCGCCGAGACGGAGTAAAGAAACCTGTTCATCCTGAACTCTCCTGCCCTATGCGCCGCGTGCGGATGCTCGAAGCCCACCGCGGCCTTTCGTTTCATCGGATCAGAGCAGAGCATCGGAAAAACAGGATCGACTCTGCGTATTCATAAGATTCACATAAGCAATTGGCGTCTTATAAGAAACTTATTACTGATCCGCTGGCTCGACATATAAACATCGTCTTGAGACAATGTCTTCAGCCAATTCGTCATTTTACGGCGGGACAAAGTGGCAATAGAAGCGTTTCTATTGCGCATTCGCTCAGGTGTTTCGGCCATACCCGGCAGACAAAGAAGACGTGATATCGGATCTCGGCGGCGGCGAGCCTTTACTCGGGTGCCGCAACCGCTACAATCATCGCACCCTAGCAGGACAGGCGGTGATCGATGGCGGTGAAGACACTGAGGGTATTCTTATTGTCCCTGGTCTGCCTGGCTCCTCCGGCGCAGGCGGCCAAACTGACGCTGGACGATAAGGTCGCCCGCTGGCCGCGCGCCACCACGGGCGAGAAGGTCGATTTCGCCACCCGCATGGGACGGGCGTTCTCGAGCCTGTCACCGGAACTCGACATGAACTACTTCATCAAGTGCCTGGAAGAGACCGCCAATATCGGCAATCCCGGCGACATCAAGCTCGAGCAGGCGGTCAAGATCTGCGTATCCGTGAAGAAGGACGCGGCGGACTAGCGGTGAGAGACCGGATCGTCGCGACGCCATCGGTGGAGGCAGGAGCGGGATGACGCGAGGGATCTGGCGACCGCACCGGTCCGGACTTCCGCCCGCGCCCGGTATATCCGTTCGGCGCTCGGCCCGTTCGGCCGCCGCCGGACTGTTCATGGCCTGCCTCGCCGTTCCCGTGGCGCCCGCCTCCCCGGCTCGGGTCGCGGCCCTCTATCCGGTCGACCGCCGCAGGGACATGACCGGTGCCGACGTCGACCGCTATCCGGGTGCCGGGGTGCTGTACTGCCACGGCCCGGACGGCATCCCCCGCAAGGCGTCCGCCGCATGGCTCATCGGCGACCCGTCCGTGGTCGTCCTGAACGCTCACAACTTTCGCAACCGGCGGATGGAGACCACCCGCGAGGTCGCGGATTGCTTCTTCCAGATCGGCGGGCGCAACTACGACTTCGTGCCAGCGAGCCTGCAACTGGGGGCGCCCACGAACGCCGCCGGGCTGCACATCACCGACGATTGGGCGATCCTGCGCCTGACCCAGCCCGCCGAGGGAGTGCGCCCGCAACCGATGCCGCGGGTCTCAGGCCTCGCCACGGGACCGACGACGATGGCGATCGTCATGGTGTCGCCCGGCGGCCACGGCAACTACCGCGGGCCGAGCAGTCTCGAGACCTGCTTCATCCGACAGGTCGACCCGCCGAGCGAGGCCGGCGCGCGCCGGGTCCGCCACGACTGCAACGACGGATTCGGCGGTTCCGGCTCTGGATTGTTCGACGAGGGCGGGCACCTGATCGCGATGCAGAGCGCCTCGCTGTCGATGAATTCGCGCCGGCCCTTCGACCTGGAGTTCCACTACGGCTCGGCCCTGCTGTTCGAGGGCGACCTCATGACGGCCCTGTCGGCGGCGACCGGTCGGCCGGAGCGGCGGTGAGGCCGACCGATACGACACCGAACCGCACCGGGTTTTTCGTCGGTCCCGATCAATACCCCGAATGCGGCGACCGAGGCCGTGTTTGCCCCGGCCTGTCGGCGCCGATCGAGGCCGGCGCCGACAGCCGGCGGGGTCCATCCGCAAGCGGGGTCGAGCCGCTCACACGACGAAGAAGTCGTGGTGGCTGAGCGTGACCTTGGTGTCGATCACCGCGAACTGCACCGCCGTGGCAGCCGAGCCGCTGCCGTCGGCATCGTAGAACAGCCCGCCCGTGCCCTTGTCGTAGAGGGGTCCATCCGCAAGCGGGGTCGAGCCGCTCACACGACGAAGAAGTCGTGGTGGCTGAGCGTGACCTTGGTGTCGATCACCGCGAACTGCACCGCCGTGGCAGCCGAGCCGCTGCCGTCGGCATCGTAGAACAGCCCGCCCGTGCCCTTGTCGTAGAGGATGCGGTCGCTGGCGTCGGCGGCGCTCACGCCGAGGTCCTTGAACGCGGCYTCGGTGAGCTGGCCCGCGGCCAGGGTCGCAAAGACGCTGCGGGCCAATTGCACCGTATCGTGTACCGCCGCGGTCGAGGCCACGAAGTCGGTGATGTGGTCGACGTTGCCCGAGTCCTTGAACGCGGCCTCGGTGAGCTGGCCCGCGGCCAGGGTCGCAAAGACGCTGCGGGCCAATTGCACCGTATCGTGTACCGCCGCGGTCGAGGCCACGAAGTCGGTGATGTGGTCGACGTTGCCCGAACCGAGCGCGGTCTTGAACACGAAGGTGTCGGCACCGGCACCGCCGGTCAGGATGTCGTCGCCACCCTGGCCGTCGAGGATGTTGGCGCCGCGAGTGCCGGTGATCACGTTGGCCAGCGAGTTGCCGGTGGCGGTGAGGTTGCCGGCCCCGGTGAGGGTCAGGTTCTCAAGGTGCGCCCCGGCGAGCGAGTACGACACCGAGGCGTAGACGAGGTCGGTGCCGACGGCGCCGGTCGCCTCGAGGACGCGGTCATCGACGGTGTCGACGTAGTAGGTGTCGGAGCCCGCCCCACCGGACATGGTGTCGGCGCCTCCCAGGCCGTCGAGGACGTTGGCGCCGCTGTTGCCGGTGAGGACGTTGGCCAGCGAGTTGCCGGTGGCGGTGAGGTTGCCGGCTCCGGTCAGGGTCAGGTTCTCCAGGTGCGAACCCGCGAGGCTATACGAGACCGAGGCGTAGACGAGGTCGGTGCCGACGGCGCCGGTGGCCTCGATGACTTTGTCGTCGAGGTTGTCGACGTAGTAGGTGTCGGACCCCGCCCCGCCGCTCATCCGGTCGGCACCGCCCAGGCCGTTGATGACGTTGTCGCCGCCGTTGCCGGAGATGACGTTGGCGAGCGAGTTGCCGAGGCCGGTGAGGTTGTCGGTGCCGGCGAGGGTCAGGTTCTCGAGCTGCGACCCGCCGAGCGAGTAGGACACCGTCGCGTAGACGAGATCCGTGCCGAGGCCGGCGAACTCGATGGCGCGATCGCCGGCATCGTCGACCACGTAGAAGTCCGACCCGGCCCCGCCGGTCATCGTGTCGGCACCCAGACCGCCGTTGAGGGTGTTGTCGCCGTCATTGCCGGTGAGGATGTTGGCGAACTCGTTGCCGGTGAGGGTCAACGCCGTGCCGCCGGTGGAGGTGGACAGGGCGAGGCTCTCGATCTCCTGCCCCGCCGCCAACCGGTAGCTGACGCTGGCGATCACGCTGTCGCTGCCGCCGCCGGTCGCCTCGATCACCCGGTCGCCGACGTTGTCGACGAGATAGGTGTCGTTGCCGCCCTGCCCCTTGAAGGTTTCCGCGCCGGGGGTGCCGTGGAAGGTCTCGGCGGCGGCCGTGCCGGTATAGCCGTCGATGCGCAGGGCGCCGGCGGGATTGGTGGCCGCGCCCGCGAGCGAGGCGACGTTGCCCGCCGCGTCGAGGATCGTCGCGCTCCCCAGGGTCAGCCCGGTGATCGCGAGATCGGCGCTGACCGCATCGACGACGACGGTGTGGGTGAAGACCAGGTGCGAGGCATCGGAGGCCGCGGCGTCGTAGGCCGCCACGCCGCCGTCGCTGAGCTGGAGGCGCAGGCCGCCGGCATCGGTCAGGGTGACGGGCTCGGAGAGAGCCACCGAGATGATCACGCTCTGGCCCACCGTCAGGGTGCCGGAGCCCCTGACGATCCCCGGACCGGACAGCGAGACGCCGGAGACCGTGGGCGCCTGGGTATCCACCGTCCAGAGGGTGGACTCGGGCGTGAGGTCGGCATTGCCGGCCGCATCCACCGCCCGCACGGCGAAGCTGTGCACGCCGTCGGCCAGCCCGGTCACCGTGTAGGGGCTCGTCGTCCTGACGTAGCCGCCGCCGTCGAGGCTGACCTCGTAGTGATCGACGGCGATATCGTCGCTGCCCGAGAAGGTGAAGGTGGCACTCGTCGCGCGGGTGACGGCGGCCGGCCCCGAGACGAGCTGCGTCTGCGGCGGCGCGACGTCGACGTTCCCGACCACGCCGGCCGAGGCCGAGGCCAGGCCGGTGTGGCCCTGGTCGTCGGTGTAGGAGACGGTCACCGCAATCGCCTGCCCCGCCGCGGTGTAGTCAGGCGTGTAGCTCGCCGACGATCCGGTCAACAGCACCCTCGGGGCCTGCGGATCGCTCACGTCGGTGAAGGTGTAGGTGATCGCCCCCGTCGCCTCGTCGGCATCCGCCAGCAGCGCGACGATCGGCGTGCCCTCGCGGGCATTGCCGCCGGTCAGGCCCGTCAGGGTCAGGACCCCCGCCCGGTCGACGTCGAGCACGTCGATGGTGAGGCTCCGGTCGTCGACGAGGCCGCTGCCGTCGGTGGCCCGCACGCCGAGCACGTGCCGGGCCGTGGTCTGCGCGTCGACGCTTCTGCCGGCGGCTAGCGCGATCACGCCGGTGGTGGCATCGATGGTGAACAGGCCGGCCTGGTTCCCGCCCTGGATCGCATAGGTCAGCACGCCGGCGCCGTCCGGGTCGGTCGCCGACAGCGTCGCGACCGTCGTCCCGGGGGCGGCGCTCTCCGACAGCGTGACGGTGCCGGGCTCAGCCAGCACAGGCGCGTCGTCGACGGCGTCGATGGTCACATCGCGCGTCGCGGCGACCGAGGAGACGCCGTCGCCGACGTCGTAGCTGATCGTAATCGGCCCGTTGTAGTTCGCGGTCGGAGTGATCGTGTAGCCGCCCGCGCCGTCGCTGACGACCGTGCCGTGGTCGACGCTGAGGTTCGAGAGAACGGGCGTCGTGCCGTCGGGGTCGGTGAAGCCCTGCAGCAGCTGGGCGCTCGTCACCGTGAAGGTGGTGTCTTCGGTGCCGTCCGCCAGCGTCGCCTGCGCGCCGGTGAGGCGCGGCGCGTCGTTCACCGCCGCGAGCGTCGTGCTCAGGGTCGCAGGGATCGAGGCGGTGCCGTCGCCGACCGAATAGCTGATCGTGAGCGGCCCGTTGTAGTTCGCGGTCGGAGTGATCGTGTAGCCGCCCGCGCCGTCGCTGACGACCGTGCCGTGGTCGACGCTGAGGCTCGAGACTACGAGCGTCGTGCCGTCGGGGTCCGAAAAGCCCTGGAGCAGCTGTGCGCTCGTCACCGTGAAGGCGGTGTCTTCCGTGCCGTCCGCCAGCGTCGCCTGGGTGTCGGTGAGGCGCGGGGCGTCGTTCACCGCCGTGATCGCGGTGCTCAGGGTCGCGGGGGTCGACGCGGTGCCGTCGCCCACGCTGTAGCTGATCGTGAGCGGCCCGTTGTAGTTCGCGGTCGGAGTGATCGTGTAGCCGCCCGCGCCGTCGCTGACGACCGTGCCGTGGTCGACGCTGAGGCTNTAGCTGATCGTGAGCGGCCCGTTGTAGTTCGCGGTCGGAGTGATCGTGTAGCCGCCCGCGCCGTCGCTGACGACCGTGCCGTGGTCGACGCTGAGGTTCAAGACCACGGGCGTCGTGCCGTCGGGGTCCGAAAAGCCCTGGAGCAGGTGTGCGCTCGTCACCGTGAAGGCGGTGTCTTCCGTGCCAACCACGAGCGTCGCCTGGGTGCCGGTGAGGCGCGGGGCGTCGTTCACCGCCGCGAGCGTCGTGCTCAGGGTCGCGGGGAGCGAGGCGGTGCCGTCGCCGACCGAATAGCTGATCGTGAGCGGCCCGTTGTAATTCGCCTCGGGCGTGATCGTGTAGCCGCCCGCGCCGTCGCTGACGACCGTGCCGTGGTCGACGCTGAGGCTCGAGACCACGAGCGTCGTGCCCTCGGGATCGGAGAAACCCTGGAGCAACTGAGCGCTCGTCACGGTGAAGGCGGTGTCCTCCGTACCGGCCGGCAGTGTCGCCTGCGGGCCGGTGAGCTGAGGGGCGTCGTTGATGGCGGCCAGCGTGAAGGTGCGGGTGGCGCTGACCGCGTTGACGCCGTCGCTCACCTGGTAGCTCAGCGTCACCGGGCCGTTGGCGTTCGCCGCCGGCGTGACGGTGTAGGTGCCGTTGCCGTCGGATGTGACCGAGCCGCTGGAGGTGATCAGCCCCGTCACCGCAAGGGTGGTGAAGTCCGCATCGGTCCAGCCCTGGAGGAGCTGGGCCGCCGTCACGGTGTAGGCGGTGTCCTCGCTGCCGGCGGCGAGCGCCGTCTGCGGGCCGGTCAGGGCCGGCGCGTCGTTGACGTCCACCGCGAAGGTCCGGGCGGTCGAGGCCGGGCTCTGATCGCCGCCATAGCTGGCCGCCGCCGTGACGCTATGGGCGGCGTCCGAGAGCTTGACGGTCGGCGTGAAGGTCCACGCGCCCGAGGCGTTGGCCCTGGTCGTGCCCACGGTCGCGCCGTCGATGACGACGGTGACGATGCTGTTGGGACTCGCCGTGCCGCTGATGTCGGGCGTGTCGTCGGTGGTCGTCGCGCCGTTGGCCGGGCCGGTGATCACCGGAGCGGCCGGCGCCGGGATCTCGTTGGCGTCGAGGGTCTCGCCCGCCTGGCCGAAGGTCTGACCGAGGGGGCGGTCAGTCCCGTCGTCCACGGCGACCCGGCCGCGCAGGTCCGGCAATCGAAAGACACTGATTCCGTCGCCACCGTAGGTTGCTCCGATCAGTGTATACAGCGCTTGATACTGATTGATCGGAAGCAGCTGACCTTCGGCGCGCAGGTAGCCTTCCGGCAGGTTCGCGTCGCTGACGTCGGTGCCCGCATAGGCGAACAGCTCGCCGATGTAAGGCTCCGAGTACGCGCCGCGCCCTCCGTCACGGTCCGGGTAGAGCCCCTGGACCGCGATCAGGTAGGTCATGACGAGGGCCGGCTGGCCATTGGCGAAGGCCTGGCCGGATCCGCCAGCCGACGCCGGGGCGTTGGCGTTCGTCAGCGAGACGGTGGCGGAGCCGACCTGCTGGCCGATCACCGTCGATGCGTCGTCGCCCATGACCGCCCGTCCCGTGAGGTCGGGCAGGCGGAACGTGGTCCCGTCGCCGCCGTAGGCCGTGCCGAGCGCGGCGTAGAGAAGTGGATAATCCGCGCTGTTCAGCAGGCGTCCGTCGGCCGGGAGGAAGCCCTCCGGTACGATGTCGAATGCCGTCTGCATCAGAGTCCCGGCCCGATAGGTGCCGAAGAATCCATTGACCGAGATCAAGTAGTTGGCGGCCTCCGAGGACTGGTGGTTGTCGAAGGTCTGGCCCTGTCCGCCGAGGTTGGCCGGCAGGTTGGCGGTGGTCAGGGCCGTCGCGGTGGTCCCGCCGTGCTGTCCGAGGCCGGTCAGGAAGCCGCCGCCGACACCGACCGACACGTCGCCCATGAAGTCGGGCAGCTTGAAGGTCGTCCGGCCATCGCCGCCGTAACGCGTTCCGAGTATCGAGTAGAGCGCCTCGTTACCCCTGATGTTCAAGGTCTGGCCGCTGACGTCCACGCCCGGCGCGTAGGACGCGGCGGTCAGCCGGATGACGCCCATGTATTCGTCGTCGTTCTGTGGGGCCGTGCCGGGGCCGCCGCTGCCGGCCGTGGGATAGAGCCCTTGGGTCGTGATGTAGGACTTCACCACGAGCGACGGCTGGGTGTTGCTGACGGACTGCGACATGACATGGCCCCCGGCCCCGGCGATCCCCCTCCGATCGGGAGGCGTCGTCGGTCCTTCTTGTTCGCGGTGATCTGCACGCCTCACCACGACCGCGAGAGACTGTCCGTCTCGCGGTCGCACGGGCGCGTTCTCGCACAGTGGCATAGTGGGCCGGCGCGGCCGGCGCATCATCCATATGGATGATGCGCCTTAAACGTTAGCGAGCATTCACCGGCTTTGATTAACTGTGGCCAATCTGCGGCAGTATCTCGATAGTCGAGGCGGTCGACGTTCAGTCGAATACCAACACATGTTATAAGGTAGGCAGCGATCGCTCGATCCGGGGCGGCTTGCACGATCGTCAAGGCAGGCCCGCCAGGCGCGATGCCAATGCAACGAGCTCGACCTGACCGCGCGTCCTGGTCTTGCCGAAGATCGACACAAGTTGTTTGCGGACCGTGGCAAGGCTCACGCCCTGCGCCGCGGCAGCCTCGGACGGGCTCGCGCCGCCCGTGAGGAGGATGGTGAGACGCGCTTCGGCGGGAGTGAGGTCGAAGACCTGCTCCATCGCGAAACGGTCGGGCGCCACCGGCCGGTCGAGATCGATCAGGAGCAGGGCGGTATCGCTGCGCTCGCCCCCCGCCTGTGCGATCGGCACCGCATGCAGAAGGAGCGGCCGGCGGCCTTCGCGTGCGACGACCGTCCAGTCGTCGACCCCGAGGCCCAATCGCCGCGCCCCGCGCGCCAGGAGGGCGCTGACCGCGCCGGCGATCGCGCCATCGTCGGCAGCTGCCTCGCCGACGAGGGCGGTTTCCTGCCCCAGCACGGCCCGGCCCTGCGCATTCATGGCCTGGACCGCGCCGAGGTGATTCAGGATCACGGTGCCGCACCCCAGCCGGCCGAGGGCCTCCAGGAGCGCCGACCCGGGATGCACCCGGGCGCCCTCCCGTTCGAGGCTGCCCGGCCGGGGGCTTTGCCCGGAGGCCACAAGCGTTTCGAACGCCGATTCGTCACGACGATGGCCTCGACTGTCCGCCACGCTGCCCCACCGCGTCTGGTTGCGCAGGACTACCATGGGGGACACCGGCCGTCCGTCGCGCGACGTGTCTGAGCGTCCCAGATGTCGGCCCGACCCGTGCCGCCCGGCCGTCTCGGGTCGCGAAGGGATCCTCGTGCCCGGGCGGGCGGCGCAGCCGAGGTGCCGTCAGGTCTCCATGGCCGCCTCGATCGCCGCGACGTCGATCCTGCGCATGGCCATCATGGCCGAGAACGCCCGTTGCGCCGCCACGCCGCCGGCCGCCAGCGCGGAGGTGAGGACGCGCGGCGTGATCTGCCACGAGATGCCCCAGCGATCCCTGCACCAGCCGCAGGCGCTTTCCTGGCCCCCGTTGTCCACGATGGCGTTCCACAGGCGATCCGTCTCGGCCTGATCGTCGGTGGCGATCTGGAAGGAGAAGGCCTCGCTGTGCCGGAAGGCCGGGCCGCCGTTGAGGCCGATGCAGGGGATCCCCGCTACCGTGAACGCGACGGTCAGCACGTCGCCGGCCTGTCCCGACGGGTAGTCGGCCGGCGCCCGGTGGACGGCGCCCATGGTGCTCTGCGGGAATGTCTCGACGTAGAAGCGGGCCGCGATCTCGGCGTCCTTGTCGTACCAGAGGCAGATCGTGTTCTTGGCGATCATCTTGGCTTCCCTCCTCGCGCTGCCGGCGACAGGGCATCGCCCGCGACCCTCAGGGACGCGGCGGCAGGCCACCATCCAAGCATCGTGCGCCCGAGCGTGCAAAGCGCGGCGATCGCGATCCGCGACGGTGTGCGGGAGACGACGGTCCGTGGGCGCATGTGTTCACGAGGCGGCCGACCCGCCGCCGCGCCTGCGACGCGCGGCGACCTTGCGCAGGGTCCGCGAGAGCTGCTCGACCGAATAGGGCTTGTGGAGGAGATCGAAGCCGTCGGTCCCGTTGCGGGCGAGCACGTGGCTGTAGCCGCTCGCGAGCAGGATCGGCAGGTCCCCGTGGAGGCGGCGGATCTCGTGGGCGAGCTCGATGCCGTTCATGCCCGGCATCACGACGTCGGTGAAGACGACATCGAAGCGCGTCGCGTTTCCGGAGAGCTCCGCGAGGGCCTCGTCGGCGTTGGTGGCCCAGACCGTGGCATAGCCGAGTTCGGCGAGGGTCTGGGTGGCGAAGGTGCCGACGTCCATGTTGTCCTCGACCACGAGGATCCGCATGCCGTGGCCGTCGCTCGACGGTTCGTCGTCGGGCGCTGTCGTCTGGGCGATCCCGCCAGGAGGGACCTGCGGGAGATAGAGCGTGAAGGTCGTACCGAGGCCGGGGGTGCTCCGAACCTCGATCTCGCCGCCCGACTGCTTGGCGAAGCCGAACACCTGCGACAGGCCGAGGCCGGTCCCCTGGCCGACGCCCTTGGTGGTGAAGAACGGCTCGAAGATGCGCTCGATGTCCTCGGGGGCGATACCGGCGCCGGTGTCCGCGATCGAGACCGCGACGAAGTTCCCGGACCGCGCGGGATGGGAGCGCATGGCCGGCACCTGCGACGTCGCCGCCACCGCGATCGTGAGGACGCCCTCGCCTTCCATGGCGTCGCGGGCGTTGACCGCCATGTTCACGATGGCCGTATCGAACTGGCTCGGATCGGCGTCGATGTAGCAGGCCGTCTCGGCCAGCCGGGTGACGATGCGGATACGCGCACCGGTGAGCGTGCCGACCATGTCGGCGACCCCCGTGACGCTGCGCCCGACATCGAACACCTCCGGCTTGAGGGCCTGGCGCCGGGCGAAGGCGAGGAGCTGCCCGGTGAGCTTGGCCGCCCGGGCCACCGTGTCGGAGATCGCGCCGACGTAGCGCTGCCGCCGTTCCTCGGGCAGGTCGGGACGTTTCAGGAGGTCGGTGGACGACTTGATGACCGTCAGGAGATTGTTGAAGTCGTGCGCGACTCCCCCGGTCAGCTGCCCGACCGCCTCCATCTTCTGGGCCTGGCGCAGGGCATCCTCCGCCAGTCCGAGTTCGCGCGTGCGCTCCTCGACACGCTGCTCCAGCGTCTCGTTGAGATGGCGCAGCTCGGCCGAGATGCGCTTCTGGTCCTCGATGTCCGTATTGGTGCCGACCCACCGCAGCACCTCGCCGGACGCGCCGAGGATCGGCTCGGCGCGCACGAGGAACCAGCGATAGGCGTCGTCGAACCGGCGGATGCGGAACTCGGCCTCGTAGACCTCCCCGGTGGCGACGGAGGCGGCCCAGGTCAGCCCCGCCGCCTCGATGTCGTCGGGGTGGACGATGTTCGTCCAGGTCGTGCCGTCGAGTTCGCCCGGCTCGGCCGCGCAATAGGCGTAGACCTGGTCGTTGAACCAATACAGGAGCCCGTCTGCGGACGCGGCCCAGACCTGGTTGGGCATCACCTGGGCGAAGACGCGGAACTGCTCTTCGCTCTCGCGCCTGGCCGCATCGGCCCTGGCCCGTTCGACCGCGTCCCAGACCCGCGCCGCCACCTCCTCGACGAGCTCGACCTCGTCCTGCGTCCAGGCCCTGCGCACCCGCTGGTTGACGTAGAGCGCCGAGCGCAGCTCGCCCGACCGCACCAGGGGCACCGCGATCAGGGCGGCGATGCCGTAGTCGCCAAGCCCCAGACCGGCCGTGCCCGGATCGGCCTCGACGTCCGTATACACCGACGTCCGCCCCGCCCGGAGGTTGGCGATGTTGCCCGGACCGAATGCGTCCAGGGGATAGGTGCCCACCAGAGGCCCCACCCCGTCGAGATATTCGGTTTCGAGGGTGACGGTGTCGCCGTCGGGCTCGATCAGGCCGTAGCCGACCCGATCCGCGCCGATGTGGCGACCGAGGGCGTCGACCGCCGCCTGCATGGCCGCGCGCGGGTCCGCCTGCCCGCGCAGGCCGTCCCCGAGGGCGAGCATGAACGCTTGCCGGCGCTCGGTGGTCCGTAGCGCCTCCTCGGCTCTGACCCGCTCGGTGACGTCGTAGCCGCCGGCGAAGATGCCGGTGACCGTTCCCTGGTCGTCCCGGATCGGCTGGTAGAGGAAGTCGATGAAGCGCGTGTGGGGGTCGCCCGCGAGCTGGATCGGCATCGCCTGCGCCGAGAAGGGCAGCCCGGTGCGATAGACCTCGTCGAGCAGGACGAGGAATCCCTGTACCTCGATCTCGGGAAAGACGTCGCGCACCTTCCGCCCCACGAAGGCGCGCGGACCCGAAAGGGCGATATAGGCGTCGTTGACGTGTTCGAAGACGTGGTCCGGACCGGCGAGGACGGCGACGAAGCCCGGCATCTGCTGCAGGAGCTGGCGCTGGCGCCTGCGCTCGCCCGCCGCATGCCGCTCGGCCTGGACCTGGAACGTCGTTTCGGTGCAGGCGCAGAACAGACCCGCGATGACACCGCCCTCGCCCGGCACCGGCGTGTAGGAGAAGGCGAAATGCGTCTCTTCGGGGTAGCCGTTGCGATGCAGCGTGAGTTCGAGGTCGTCCATATGGACGGGTTCGCCCGCGAAGACCCGGTCCATCAGGGCACCGACCGACTCGCTGACCTCCGGCCAGACCGCGAAGAACCGGCGTCCCATGGCGGTGGGGTGGCGCGCCGCCAGCATGGGGGCGTAGGCGTCGTTGTAGAGGAGGATGCGGTGCTCGCCCCAGGCCACGAACATCGGCTGGCGCGAGCCCAGGAGCACCGTGACCAGGGTCATCAGCGGCGGGGGCCACGTCGCCGGTTCGCCGAGTTCCGACGCGCTCCAGTCGTGGGCCCGCATCAGTGCGCCCGCCTCCCCGCCCCCCGGAAAGGTGGACGCCCATGGCTCGGCGCCCTTTCCGGCCAGGAGAGAAGAATCGATCACGATGACGCTCACGGGACGGCCCGGGCTGGCGGGCTGCGCAGCGGCGCCCGGCACGGCCACGCGGCGGTCGCCCGATCGCGAACGAGGTGGAACCCGAGATCGATCATGGAAACGCGAACACTCATCGTCGGGACCTTCCTCAGCCGCCGTCTACACGATCGATCCAACCTCGCGGCTCACACCGCTTCGAGGGGGATGTCGATGGTGCACACGACCCCTGCCGGCTCGTAGTCAATCTGCACCTTGCCTCCGAGTTCGCTGGCAAGGCCCCGCTCGATCATCCGCGTGCCGAACCCGCGCCGGGTCGGCGTCGTCACGCTCGGGCCCTTCCGTTCCTGCCATCGCAGAGTGAGACGCGGCCTCGCCTCCTCCGAGCCGTTCTCCCGGTCGAGGATGGCCCACGATACAGTCACGGTGCCGACGTCGTTCGACAGGGCCCCGTACTTGGTCGCGTTCGTCGCCAGTTCGTGCAGCATCATCGAAAGGGCGAGCGCGGTGCGGGGCACCACCCGGACGGCGTCGCCCTGCCAGCGACAGCGTTGCCGGTCGGTGTTGTGGAGGTTAAGCGCGTCGTCGACGAGCCGGGTGAGCTCGGCGCTCTCCCATTTCTCGGCGGTGAGGACGTCGTGGGCCTTGGCCAGGGCGATGAGCCGTGCCGTGATCGCCTCCCGGGCGTCGTGCAGCGAGGCGGCCGTGCGCAGCGACTGGGTCGTGAAGGCCTGGACCGTGGAGAGGGTGTTCTTCACCCGGTGATTGAGCTCGTGGATGAGGAGTTGCTGATGCTCGCTGGCGAGCTGCGCCTCGGTGAGATCCCTCAGGATCTTCAAGAAGCCGGTCAGGCCGCCCGCGTCGTCGCGCATCGGCATCATCAGGCCGTTGGCCCAGAACTGCACGCCGTCCTTGCGCAGGTGCCAGCGGTTGTCGTCGGCCCGGCCGTCGGTGACCGCGAGCCGCATCTCCTCCTCGGCAATGGCTTCCCGGTTGTCGTCGGGTGTGAAGATGACGTTCACGGGGCGGCCGACCGCCTCGTCCTCCGCCCACCCGAGCAGGTTTTCCGCCCCCGTGTTCCAGCCGGTGATGCGGCCGGTGAGGTCGATGGTGAAGATCGCGTAATCCTTCGCGCTCTCGACGGCGAGGCGATACCGGGCCTCGCTGGCCGCGAGCACCATCGAGCGCGCCTTCAGGTCCGCCAGGGCCCGTTCGAGTTCGGCCGCACGCTCCCGTTCGAGCGCGAGGGCGGCTCGGCCCTCGGCGATCTCGCGCTCGTCCTGGGCCCGCGCAGAGGGGCTCTCCTCGGCCAGGCGCTGCACCGCCTCGTCGAGGGCCCGCCTCAGACGCGCGATCTCGGCTTCGAGCGCGGCTTCCCGGTGCATCGGCTGGTCCTCCCGCGGGACCTCGTGCGGAGGCATGGACGCGTCGCGGTCGCTCAAATCGGTTTCCTCACAATCTCTCGGTGCTCGCTCCGGAGGGCCGGCCGAACAAGGCGTCCTTGCGGGCGCGCCAGGCGTCGTTCGAGGGCCACTTGTAGTCCCGGTCCGCCATAGGGGGGATCCCCCTCACCTCGGCGCGGAAGAACGGCGGGATGACACTGTCGCGCTCATGCGACACCTTCAACGCCCGTATCGGCACGACGATGCCCTCCTCGCCCGGGCTGAAGAAGCCGCCCGAGTCCATGACCGCGTCGATGCGCCGGCCCGTCGGCGCGAAGACGGCGTTCCTGACCATGCCGGCGATCCTGTCGGCCGAACCGCAAGCCTCGGCTCCGATGATCCGGTCCGCCCGCAGGCCCGAGGAGAGCGCGCCGACACCGACGTAGGAAGGATCGCCTGTTCCGACGTGGCACCGGCGATCCGGCATTCGGCCAGGGCGCGAGTAGTTGGGAACGCGCCGCCGCGGAGGGCGGCCGGTAGGCCGTGACGGAGTTTCATGTATTGCCTTGGTGAGCCGACGGTGGCCACGACGTCCGGGCGATTCGCGGATGTCGTTCGTGCGACGAGGCGCTTTTACTCGGGTGCGACGCGCACGCCGACCCCGACTGTCGACAATCGGAAACCCTTTCGAACGGGAAAAGTTTCGCTTGGCCTTGGCGGTGCGGAGCGAAGATCAAAATATTGTTCGGATTCACGCGACGGCTTTTGCCGATATCTGCCTTCAATCAGGAAGATACCTAACTCACGGCGACTTGGGGGCGCCGAGACGTGAGGCCGCAGGGCTCCGGCGCGGGCCACCCGCAGGCTATCGCGGCTGCGATCATCCCGTTCGGATACGGCATGCGACAGCCCATGTCAGTGGGTGCCGAGTGTCTCTCCGCGACGATCAGGCGGGAGCACATCCTACTCACAGGCGCCGACGCCCTCGATTTGCGACCAGCGATAGCAACGAAATAGATTGACAGCGGAAAAACACAAATGACCGAGCGGGTTCAGTTCGAAATCAAGACGAAAAGAAAATGGAATAAGGATTCGTCATAAGATATTCGGAACAAAAAATTGTGTCGTCACTTTACCTTAGCCATGCGGTCGCGCTCCGATTGTCTGTGGCAAGGAGCCTTCCCATGGTCATATTGGACCCGGTCAGCGGTCATCGCATCATCCTTCAAGCGGCGGCAACGCCGTCACCGCGCCCCCGCCGGACCGGCCAGACGACCGATGCCGCCGTGCAGAACGGCGGTGCTCGATGTCCGACCGTCCCGAAGACCCATGACGCTTCGACGGTGCGTCGCCCCCGTTCATAGAACCGACAGCCGGGCGTGGGCGGGGCCCGGGCCCGCCGGCGCGTTGGGACACGGATCGTTCGCATCCCTGTCGCTCACGGCCGCCGCCACGGCTCTCGACGTCTCGCGTCGGCCGAGGCCGGACCTCACGCCACCAGGTAGGCCTTGTTCATCTGCAAGGTGACCACCACGCCGGCCTCGTCCCAGGTCCGTTCCACCGCGCCATCGAGCTGTTGGGTCATGGCCCGGTTCAGGAGCTTGCTGCCGTAGCCGCCGGGCCCCGTGGGAGCCGATACCCGCGGGCCGCCTCTTTCCGTCCAGGTGATCACCACGGTGTCCTCTTGCACGGGGCAGGAGATGTCGAGGGTGCCCGTGGCGACCGAGAGGGCGCCGTACTTGAGCGAGTTGGTCGCCAGCTCGTGGATGACGAGCGCCAGCGTCGTCGCCGCCGCCTCCCCCACTCCCATCCTGGGCACCGAGACGCGGATACGTCCGCTGAAGGCGCCCATGTCGTCGTAGGGCGCCAGCAGGATCGACAGCAGGTCGCCGAGAAGGGCGGCCTTTCCCTGGCCGCCGGGCAGCGGACGGACGAGGTCGTGCGCCCGCCCGAGGGCGGTGAGGCGCTGGGTGAGCTCGCGCGCCATGTCGGTGGTGGTGGAGGTGGAACGCGAGGTGATCGCTGTCAGCGAAGCCGCGATCGCCAGCAGGTTCTTGACGCGATGGCTCATCTCGCCCGCCAGCAGCTCCTGGCCTTCCTCGGCCTGCTTGCGTCCGGTGGCGTCGAGGAAGATGCCGAACATGATCGCCCCGACGATGCCGTGGTCGTCGCCCTGGCCCCGGGCGGAGATCCAGCGGACGTCGGTGCCATGGAGGACGCGGAAGTCGGTCTCGTAGGGACCGAGGATGGCCCGGGTCGCGGAGAACGCCGCCCTCACCCGGTCCTTGTCGGCGGGATGGATGCGCGAGGAGAGATCCTCGAAGCTGACGCGCTCGCTCATCGGGAGGTCCCAGAGCGTGTGTCCGTACTCGTCCATTGTGAACGTGTCGTCGTCGACGTTCCAGGACCACAGGGCGACACCGGCGGCGTCGATGGCCAGCCGCAGATGCCGAGGGGTCCATGTGGTGCACGTCGGTGGACTGGCTCTCATGTCGATCGTCTCCTCATGCCAGCCGCGAGATGCGCATTGGCGGATCCGGCGCCGCCGAGGGGCGGTCGATCGACCGGACCGCGCGACGTCTCATCGACATCCACAGGGCATCGTGACCCAAGAACGGCATGGCATTCAAATGTCGGGAGCTGAACCATACGACAGTTTTTCGGAAATGTCGCGCATGTAAAAAATCTGTTTTTCAAGAGGTATTCAGATTGCCAAGCGTTGTCGGTCTGGCGATGGTTTAAAAAATAAATGATATCAGAAGTAAAAATTGTCCTTGTCGGAGAGTTGTGCGCCGTGACGCCACGGCCGGATCGTGCCGACCGGACTCGGCCCCGCGTTTCTTCGCTGCTCTGCGTCGACGCCGACTGCCGAGGCGGCACGGATCCCGGGACCGCCGCGGTCGTGGCCGCCGGCGCGATTGCCGGCCCCGCCTTGCGCAGATGCGACCTCGCGGCAAATGCCGAACGAACCGTGCGATCCCTCGAACCACGACGCCCCGGACAGGCATTTGGCCGGGGTGGTCGCCTGCATGGTCCGCGCAGGCGCGACCCGCGTGATCCGGTGGGAGCGCCTCAGCGCAGCGTGCCGGGGCGGTCTCCCACCGACCAGGCCAGCGCCTGATCGAGGCGGTCGTTGCCCCAGAACAATTCGCCGTCCTCGGTGAGGAAGGTGGGGGCGCCGAAGATGCCGCGCGAGCGGGCTTCCTCGCCGTTCACCCGCAGGCGGCCCTTGTTGGCCTCCAGGGCGGCGGCCTTGAGGATCACCGTGCCGTCGAGGCCGAGGCCGTCGAGGAGCGCCACCACCGCCGAAGGCTCCGCGATGGATTGGCCCTTCGCGAACACGCTCTCGAACACCGCCTTGGAGAACGGCACCAGCCAGTCGTGGTCCATGCCGTAGGTGGCCGCTCGGGTGGCGCTCAGGCTGTTTTGGGGGAAGGGGTTGGGCCGCGTCAGCGGCGGCAGCGCCAGCCGGGCGGCCTCGCGCTCGACGTCGCGCCACATCGCCTTGCCCTTGGCCGGGAAGAGGTTGAAGGGGGAGGAATTCCAGCCCTGGGCCGCGAAGATCGGACCGAGCAGGAAGGGTCGCCAGCGGATCTCGACGCCGGCCGCCGCCGCCGCCGCCTCCACGCGCATCGCCGCCAGATATGAGTAGGTGGACGCGAATTCGTACCAGAATTCCAGGGTCGGCCGCCGCGCCATTCGTCGCCTCTCCAGGGTGGTTGGTCGGGAAGTACCGTGGCGTGACGCACCCTATGCCGCAAGGCGGCGGCGCGTCACCGGTCTCGGGGGGGCGAACGCACGGGCGGCATGGCGGTTGCACGGCGTATCGCCCGGCTGGTAAGCCCAAGAGACCCCGATCACGACCCGTCGAGCGAAGCGAGACCCATGACGTCCGAGACTCCCCAGGCCGAGCTTCCCAAGACCGTCAAGAAGGTCGTCCTCGCCTATTCCGGCGGTCTCGACACCTCGATCATCCTCAAGTGGCTGCAGACCACATACGGCTGCGAGGTGGTGACGTTCACCGCCGACCTCGGCCAGGGCGAGGAGTTGGAGCCGGCTCGCCGCAAGGCCGAACTCCTCGGGATCAAGCCCGAGAACATCTTCATCGAGGACCTGCGCGAAGAGTTCGTGCGCGACTACGTGTTTCCGATGTTCCGCGCCAATGCGGTCTACGAGGGCGTCTACCTGCTGGGCACCTCGATCGCCCGGCCGCTCATCGCCAAGAAGCAGATCGAGATCGCCGAGAGGGTCGGGGCCGATGCGGTCTGTCACGGCGCCACCGGCAAGGGCAACGACCAGGTCCGGTTCGAACTCGGCTACTACGCCCTCAAGCCCGACGTCACCGTCATCGCCCCCTGGCGCGAGTGGGACATGCGCTCGCGCGAAGCCCTGATCGCCTTCGCGGAGGCGCACCAGATCCCGATCTCGAAGGACAAGCGCGGCGAGAGCCCATTCTCGGTGGATGCCAACCTCCTGCACGCCTCCTCCGAGGGCAAGGTGCTGGAAGATCCCGCCGACGAGGTTCCGGACTACGTCTACTCGCGCACCCTCTCGCCGGAGGACGCGCCCGATACCCCCACCGTGGTCACCATCGGCTTCGAGAAGGGCGACGCGGTCTCCATCGACGGGGTGGCGATGTCTCCGGCCACCCTGCTGGCCAAGCTCAACCAGCTCGGCCACGACAACGGCATCGGCCGCCTCGATCTCGTGGAGAACCGCTTCGTCGGGATGAAGAGCCGCGGCATGTACGAGACGCCGGGCGGCACCATCCTGCTGCCGGCCCACCGCGCCATCGAGTCGATCACGCTGGACCGGGGTGCCGCGCACCTCAAGGACCAGATCATGCCGCAGTACGCCGAGCTGATCTACAACGGCTTCTGGTTCTCGCCTGAGCGCGAGATGCTCCAGGCCCTCATCGACAAGAGCCAGGAGATGGTCACCGGCGAGGTGCGGCTGAAGCTCTACAAGGGCGGCATCCACGTCATCGGCCGGTCGAGCCCGAACTCGCTCTACGACCAGGACCTCGTCACCTTCGAAGAGGGCGCGGTCGCCTACGACCATCGCGACGCGGCCGGGTTCATCAAGCTAAACGCGCTGCGGCTGCGGACCCTGGCGCAGCGCAAGAAGGTGCTGGGGGCATAAACGCGCCGGACCGAAGAGGCCGGCGCCCGGTCAGTCCCGGACGCCCCCGGAGCGAAAGCTGGAGGCCGACGCCGGCTTTCACATCACGCGAGCGGTCTGGCCGGAAACAACCCGGGGCCGAGGTCGGCGTACCGCAGGAAGATCTGCAGGGCCGGCTGCATCTCGTGATGGAGCGGACCGAGGCCGGGAACGTCTCGCGCGGCGCCGTAGGGCGCATCCGTATCGACCGCCGGGATGTCGCGGCCTTCGTCCCAGACGATTCCCAGGGCCGGGATCAGCGCCAGGTGCTCGGCCGTCACGTCGAAGGTGATGTGCTCGGGCGTTTCCCCGGTGTCCTCGTCGCGGAACACGTCGCCGACGTCGTCCGAGGCGAGCTTGGCCAGGGTGTTGTGATAGGCGTAGCGGCCGGGCTTGAGGACGGCGTGTATGACGAACACCGCCAGCGCATCGCCGAGCGCCCGGTGTTCCTCGTCGGCGCCGTCGTCGTCGCCGGTGACATTGGCGATGTCGCCGTCACGGTCGGCGCTGCCGTAAGGCGCGTCGGGATGGACGATCGGGGCACCCACGCCCTCGGGGTTCCATGCCACCACCATCCGGCGGATCAGCGCGATGCGCTCGAGAGTGAGATCAACGGTCGGCTCGGTCGGTGTCGGTTCGGGCATCGGGGGTCTTTCGAGAAGCATTCCAGCTTGGCTCTATCGGATACCGAGAGCCTCCGCATCCTGGGAGACGTAGAGGACCCGTAGGTCGGCATCGGGCACGAAGTTCGTGGCGGTGAAGGAGAAGGTACTGGGCCCGGTCTTGACGAGACCGTTCCGGCACAGGCTCACGAGGGTCTTCGGATGCCCCTTGTCGATGGTCAGCGCGAAGGTACCGATGGTCCCGGCCCAGTTGCGCGCCGTGGTGACGATGTAGGGGACCACGACGCCCCGCACCGCATCGTCCTTGCCCTTTTCGGCGAGAAACCGACGCACGCCCGCGACGCCGGCATCATCGAGGCAGTAGCGCTGGCGGAAGGCGCGGTCGTCGAGGTCGCTGCGTCCGATGAGGATGCTGCCCTTCACCGGTCGGTAGGCATGCTCGATGACGAGATCGCGCCCGGCCGGAAAGGTCTGATCCCAATAAAACTTGGCCTCGCTGCGCCATTGCCCGCCATCGGGGCCCTCGTCCTCTGGGATCAGCCCCGCGGCGGCGAGTTCGGCCTTCGCCGTCGGCGTGAGCTTGGCCACCGCCGCTCCATAGGCGTCCCGGCGCATGGGATTGAGGGGAACGGCGTGCTTGCGCAGGAGATCGCTGACCTCGCGGGCTCCCAGGAAGGCGCGTTCCTCGAGTTGCGGCGTGAGCGCCTGACCGTCCACCGTCACGGTGAACCCGACGAAGTTGGGGCTCGATTCGTCCGGCAGGCTCTGCGCGGAACTGGTCAGTTCCGCGCCATCGATGGGCGGAAGCGGGAACGCCACCTTGAGGGTGCGCGCGGCCGCCGAGCGATTGCGGAAGACGTAGCGCACGGTGATCCGGTCGAGGCCGATGGTGAGATCCTCGCGAACGAGGGCGACCTCGGGGTCTTTCACCAGGACGAGGCCACCGGCATCGAGTTCGGCGGCACTGTCGTTAGCGAGCGCCTGCGGGGCGTTCAGGGCGGCACACAAGGCGAGCGCGAGGGCGACGCGGGGGCGACAGAGCATGGGGAGACGCGATCCGGAACAGGCAGGTTGGCCGTATCGCCGATCGCCGAGCGGTGCACCAGTGCCCGTCCCGTCAAAACCGTCAGCGTTTCAAGCAGCCCATCAGGCCGGAGACTGCATTCATTCGCGCCTGGATGCGCGCGGCCTGCGCCCGCACGCCCCGCGACGGCAGGGCCGGATTGCGCAGGATCGGGTTGGGCAGAACGGCGGCCAGCAGCGCGGCCTCGCCGCGGGTGAGCGCGCGGGCGGGCTTGCCGAACCAACGCTGGGCGGCGGCCTCCGCCCCGAACACCCCCTCCCCCCACTCGGCGACGTTGAGATAGACTTCCAGGACGCGGACCTTACCCCAAAGCGTGTCGACAACCATGGCCAGAGGAATTTCCAGGGCCTTGCGGACGACAGAGCGGCCCGGCCAGAGGAAGACGTTCTTGACCGTCTGCATCGAAATCGTGGAGGCGCCCCGGCTCGGGCCTTCCTCGTCGTCGACCACGTCGCGCAGGGCGCCCCAGTCGACGCCGCCGTGCTGGCAGAAACGCTGGTCCTCCGATGCGATCACCGCCTGGACGAGCAGGGGCGAGATCGCGTCGAGGCCCACGGCGTCGCGCGCCACGGGCTGGAGCGTCAACCATCGCCCCAGCATCAGGGTTGAGGGCGGCGTCACCGCGCTATAGACGAGCGCGAGGCCGACGACGGACACCAGCAGGAGGAGAGGGAGCAGCATGACCACGCCGACCATGCGCCGCAATCCCCCGCTCCGGCGCCCGGCCCGCTCGAGGGTGCGCCCCATGTCCTCCTCGTCGTCCTGATCGCGTCTCACCACACGCAACACCCGCTCGCCTCGCCGCCACCGTCGAAAGACCGACCATGAGTTCAACGCAACCATCGCACGCTTCGGTCAAGGTGGATGCCGCGACGCAGGCCTTTACCCACAAGCTCGGCGCGACGGCCGACGCCGTCGAGGCCTTCCTCGCCGAACGCCTCGGCGACGCGACCCAGACCGGCGAGATCGTCCGTCCGGCGCGGCTGATGGAGGCGATGCGCCATGCTGTATTGGGCGGCGGCAAGCGCCTGCGCCCGTTCCTGGCGGTGGAGACCGCACGCATGCTCGGCGGCGACGAGGCCGGCGCCCTGGCCGCCGGATCGGCGATCGAGCTCGTCCACTGCTATTCCCTGGTCCACGACGACATGCCGGCCATGGACGACGACGACCTGCGCCGCGGCAAGCCCACCGTCCACAAGGCCTACGACGACGCCACCGCGATCCTCGTCGGCGATGCGCTCCAGACCCTCGCCTTCGAGATCCTGGCCGACCCGACGTGGCAGCCCCAGGCGGCCATCCGGGCCGACCTCGTGCTCGGTCTGGCCAGGGCTTCGGGCCTCGGCGGGATGGTCGGAGGCCAGATCCTCGACCTCGGCGCCGAGGGCCGGTTCGGGCCGGTGTCGCTCACCGTCGAGGACACGCTCCAGCTCCAGGCCATGAAGACCGGCGCGATCCTGGCGTTTTCGGTGGACGCCGGCGCCCTGGTGGGCGGCGCGACCTCGGACCAGCGCGCGGCGCTGCTGCGCTACGGTCTGGCCCTGGGCCAGGCCTTCCAGATCGCCGACGACATCCTCGACCGCGAGGCCTCGCCCGAGGCGATGGGCAAGGCCACCGGCAAGGACAAGGACGCCGGCAAGGCGACGCTGGTGGACCGGCTCGGCCTGGACGGCGCACGGGCCGAATGCGACCGGCTGGTGGATGTCTGCGACGCGGCCGTCGTCTCCTGGGGCGAGAAGGCCGAGACCCTGCGTCAGGCAGCGCGCTTCACG
This sequence comes from Methylobacterium sp. Leaf399, assembly GCF_001424525.1. Classification (NCBI taxonomy): domain Bacteria; kingdom Pseudomonadati; phylum Pseudomonadota; class Alphaproteobacteria; order Hyphomicrobiales; family Methylobacteriaceae; genus Methylobacterium; species Methylobacterium sp. Leaf399. The sequence goes on from NZ_LMQK01000012.1 coordinate 77,556, forward strand.
GTGATGCGGACGGTCTGACGCGGACTCCCGCCACGCCCGGCGATGTTGCGTCGCGGCAAGGGCGTGGTATGGGAGCGCCATGCATCTCAAACGGTTCATCGACTTCCTGGGGCTGACGCCGCCGTAGCGGCCGCGTCGTCTGAAGTCGTTCGCCCGGCCCGCCAGCGGCGGCCGGGTCCGTGATGCCTGGCCCCTGCCGGCGCGATGCGCGCGGGGCTCTCGAAAGCCGTTTATTCCGATGTCGATCCAGCACCTCCGGAGCGAGTGGGCTCCCAACGTCACGCGTGAAATCCTGGCGGGCACCGTCGTCGCCCTGGCGTTGATCCCGGAGGCCATCGCCTTCTCGATCATCGCCGGCGTCGACCCCAAGGTCGGGCTCTATGCCTCGTTCTGCATCGCCGTCGTCACCGCCTTCGCCGGGGGGCGGCCGGCGATGATCTCGGCGGCCACGGGGGCGATGTCCCTCCTGATGGTCACTCTCGTGAAGGACCACGGCCTCGGCTACCTGTTCGCCGCGACCATCCTCACCGGCCTCATCCAGGTCGGTGCGAGCCTGCTTCGCCTGGGCGACCTCATGCGCTTCGTGTCGCGCTCGGTGGTCACCGGCTTCGTCAACGCCCTGGCGATCCTGATCTTCCTCGCGCAGATGCCGGAGCTGATCGGGCGCGGCACCGGTGTCTACGTGATGACGGCGGTCGGCCTCGGCCTCATCTACGGCCTTCCCTACCTGACGAAAGCCGTCCCCTCCCCCCTCGTCACCATCGTCCTGCTCACCGGCGTTTCGATGTGGTTCGGGCTCGATCTGCGCACCGTCGGCAACATGGGCGCGCTTCCCGACGAGCTGCCGTGGTTCGCCCTGCCGCAGGTGCCTCTCACCCTGGAGACCCTGCGGATCATCCTGCCCTACGCCCTCACGCTCGCCATGGTCGGCCTGCTGGAGAGCCTGATGACGGCGGCGATCCTCGACGAGATGACCGACACCACCTCCGACAAGAACCGCGAGTGCGCCGGCCAGGGCCTCGCCAACGTCACCGCCGGCTTCTTCGGCGGCATGGCCGGCTGCGCCATGATCGGCCAATCGGTGATCAACGTCTCCTCGGGCGGGCGGGGCCGGCTCTCCACCCTCTGGGCGGGCGCGTTCCTGCTCTTCCTCATCGTGGTGCTCGGACCCTATGTGGCGCGGATCCCCATGGCGGCCCTCGTTGCGGTGATGATCATGGTGTCGATCAACACCTTCCAATGGAAGTCGGTGCGCACGCTGCTCACCCACCCCAAGAGCTCCAGCTTCGTCATGCTCGGCACCGTCGTCGTGGTGGTGGTCACCCACGACCTCGCCAAGGGCGTGCTGTTCGGCGTCGTCCTGAGCGGCCTGTTCTTCGCCCACAAGGTGACGCGGTTCTTCTCCGTCACCGCGCACCGCGACGAGGCGTCGAACCGGCGGCGCTACGTCGTGACGGGCCAGATCTTCTTCGCCACGGCGGAGGCGTTCCATGCCGCCTTCGACTTTCGCGAAACAGACCTCGCCGCCGTGGCGATCGACCTGACCGCCTCACACTTCTGGGACATCAGCAGCATCGACGCCCTCGACCGCGTCGTGCTCAAGTTCCGTCATCAGGGCGTGCCGGTGGAGATCGTCGGCATGAACGAGGCAACGGCCAGTCTGGTCGACCGCGTCGGCCGTCACGACAAGCCCGGCGCGACGCTGACCCGCGGCGGCCATTGATCGTTCGGGACGGCGGACCCTCGGGTCACGGGCGGCGGGGGAGCGCCCACTCCCTTGCCAACGGCCGGACGGTCTCGCTACAGCCGCGCGGTGCCGTGATCATCCCGTCAGCGAGTGCCCCGCCATGACCAGCTACAAGCTCCTCCTCCTGCCCGGCGACGGAATCGGCCCCGAGGTGATGGCCCAGGTGGAGGTGGTGCTCGGCGTGCTGAGCGGCGCCGGTCTCGCGCGCTTCGAGATCGAGCGCGACCTCGTCGGCGGGTCGGCGATCGATGCCCACGGCGTCCCGCTCGCCGATGCGACGCTGGCCAGGGCCGATGCGGCCGACGCGATCCTGCTCGGCGCCGTCGGCGGGCCGAAATGGGCGACCGTGGCCTACGAGATCCGTCCCGAGGCCGGCCTGCTGCGCCTGCGCAAGGACCTCGGCCTCTTCGCCAACCTGCGCCCGGCGATCTGCTACCCGGCGCTGGCCGATGCCTCGGCGCTTAAGCGCGACCTCGTCGAGGGCCTCGACATCATGATCGTGCGCGAGTTGACCGGAGGCGTCTACTTCGGCGAGCCCAAGGAGATCACCACGCTGCCGGACGGCTCCAAGCGTGCCGTCGATACCCAGGTCTACACCACCGCCGAGATCGAGCGGATCGCGCATGTGGCCTTCGACCTCGCACGCAAGCGATCGGGCCGGGTCTCCTCGGCCGAGAAGCACAACGTCATGAAGTCGGGCGTGCTGTGGAAGGAGGTGGTCACCCGCGTCCACGCCGAGCACCATGCCGACCTGACGCTCGAGCACGTGCTGGCCGACAATTGCGCGATGCAGCTCGTGCGGCGCCCCAAGCAGTTCGACGTGCTGGTGACCGACAACCTGTTCGGCGACGTGCTCTCGGACGTGGCGGCGATGCTCACCGGCTCCCTCGGGATGCTGCCCTCGGCCTCCCTGGGCGCCGTCGACGGAAAGGGCAGCCGCAAGGCGCTGTACGAGCCGGTCCATGGTTCGGCCCCCGACATCGCCGGCCGCGACATCGCCAACCCCATCGCCATGATCGGATCCCTGGCCATGGCGCTGCGCTACTCGTTCGGCCTCGGCGAGGCCGCCGATCTCGTCGACCGCGCCATCACCGACACCCTCGCCTCGGGCGCCAGGACGGCTGACATCGCCGGCGAGGGGATCGCCGCTATCGGCACGGCCGCCATGGGCAAGGCCGTCGCCGACGCGCTGGCGGCGCGCCTGCGCTGACGGCAACGAAGAAATGGCGCCGGCCCGCTGGGGCCGACGCCTTCACGGCACGTCGTGGAACGTTGCGTCAGGGTCAGTACGGGCTGCCGTAGCGCGCCGCGTAGGAGGTCGGGTCGATCACGTCGATAGCCGAGAAGTCGACCCCGCGGATCGCGCTGGAGCGGGCGCCCACGAACGGACCGTTGGTGATCGGATCGGAGATGTTGCCGGCGCCGAAGCGGTCATTGCGGCCGTAGGGCGGCGTGTTCAGGTAGCTGGCGGTGATGAACTGCGGGTTGGTGGCCGGGTTGCTCACCGAGCCGTTGCCGGGCTCCACCACGTTGCTGCCATCGAGCCAGCTGCGCGGACGGATGCGGATCGGCAGGGCCGGGCCGACGCGCTCGACGGTGTAGCCGCGCGACTGGGCCTGGGCCGGGGTGACGGTACCGAGGCCGGCGATCGACCCGGCGACGGTGAGAGCGCCCATCAGGGCGAGAGCGGCAACGCGCATGGAAGCACCTCGTGTCTGGAAGTCGGTGAGCGGAGGGGCCTTGGGCCTCGCCGCCCGATCATGGGAGAAAGACGTATCAGGACGATCGTTGTTCCGAGCTTAAGGCCCAGGTTTGCAACTTAAGGCCTCGCTTGCGCATTTCGCCGCACTCTTGCCTCATTGCGCTTAGCGGGCCGGCCGATCGATCCGGTGTGGGCGGTGGCGGCGGGCGGCGCGCCGCAATCCGTCCCTTCCCGGGGTGTGGCCCGCGCCACGATCCCCGCCACGTCGCCTCGTGCGATCGAAGCTTGGCCGTTCCGAACCAGCTTGTCGAGGGCGCAGGCGATCGCGCTCGGCTCGGGTGCCTGACCGAGGGGCGCGCACAGCCACCCCTCGATCCGGATCGCGGCCGGCGGCCGGGTGGTGAATCCGGTGCAGGTCCGGCTGCCGTCGCCGTCAGGCAGCGCGGTCAGCTTCGCCTCGAGGGTCTCCAGGGGGCCGGATCGGCTGTCGATGCGCCCGCGCTCGCCGGTGCGGGAGACGAAGAGCGACGGGCCGTCCGCCGCGCGCCGGACCATCGTCACGAACAGCGCCGGCGCCTCGTCGGCAGGACCGTCCACGACCACGAGGCGCAGGTACGGCGTCTCGTGGTCTGCAAAGGAGCCCTGGCTGAGGCCGTCCTCGCGCCGTCCCGTCGCCGGGTCGCGCCGGGCCGGATCGAGCCGGGAGGGGGCCGTGGGGTCGGCCTCGTCGAGGCTGAATCGCGAGGGTGCGTCTGGGATGGCGGCACGCGCGGGGACGGCGGCCCAGGGCGTGTACGCCTGCGCCACCCCTGCCTGGGGCTGGGCATCGGTCGACCGGGATACCTCCCGCTCGACGGCCAAGGCACTGAGGACGGCGACCAGCGCCACGGCGACGCCCGCCCGTCTCACGGAGCGCCACGGCAATCCGCGGCGAGGCGCCGAAAGGCCGCGTTCGGGGACGAGCGGGGATGCGGCGCGTGGGGTCATCTGTCTCGCGGGCTGGCTCTCGCCGACGACGTGCGTGTCGTCCTCGGCCTCGCGGTATGGCGCCCCCGCGGATGCCATCGGGTTTCACCGGGCATTCGAGACACCATCTTTCCCGCATCGCGGTGAACGCTTCCTTCGCAGGCACCCGACGTCCCTTGACAGCCACCGGAGCACGGCGTCTTGGTTGGGCCGATGTCCGCCCCGCGTCCCGTGCGGAGACGTTCGCACGTCTCGATAGCCGGCGGCGTGGACCCGAGCCGGGTCGCGTGACAGCGAGCCGGGTACGTGGCGCGGTGGGCGACCGAATGCGGGGACGCGACGACACGTCCGGGAGCCGCGGCATCGCCGCGGTCCGGTCGCCGGGCATCCTCAGGAAACGGAGTGAACGAGATGGGTTACAAGGTCGCCGTCGTCGGTGCGACGGGCAATGTCGGACGCGAGATGCTGGACATCCTCGCCGAGCGCGCCTTCCCGGCGGACGAGGTCGTGGCCATCGCCTCGCGCCGCTCCATGGGCCAGGAGGTCTCCTTCGGCGACAAGATCCTGAAGGTGAAGGCGCTCGACGACTACGATTTTTCCGACACCGACATCTGCCTGATGTCGGCGGGCGGCGAGATCTCGAAGGAATGGTCGCCCCGTATCGGCCAGGCCGGCTGCGTCGTGATCGATAACTCCTCGGCGTTCCGCTACCACCCGGACGTGCCGCTGATCGTGCCCGAGGTGAACCCGGACGCGATCTCGGGTTTCACGAAGATGAACATCATCGCCAACCCGAACTGCTCGACGGCCCAGCTCGTGGTGGCCCTCAAGCCCCTGCACGACGTCGCCAAGATCCTGCGCGTGGTGGTCTCGACCTACCAGTCGGTCTCCGGCGCCGGCAAGGACGCCATGGACGAGCTGTTCCAGCAGACCCGGTCGGTGTTCACCGCCGGCCAGATGACCATGGAGAAGTTCCCCAAGCGGATCGCCTTCAACGTCATCCCGCAGATCGACGTCTTCCTCGACGACGGTTCCACCAAGGAAGAGTGGAAGATGGTCGCCGAGACCAAGAAGATGCTCGATCCCAAGATCAAGCTCACGGCCACCTGCGTGCGGGTGCCGGTGTTCATCGGCCACTCCGAGGCGGTGAACGTCGAGTTCGAGCACCCGATCTCGCCCGAGGAAGCCACCGCCATCCTGCGCTCGGCGCCGGGCATCCTCGTGGTCGATAAGCGCGAACCCGGCGGCTACATGACCCCCCACGAGGCGGCGGGCGAAGACGCCACCTACGTCTCGCGCATCCGTGCCGATTCGACGGTCGACAACGGCCTGTCGTTCTGGTGCGTCTCGGACAACCTGCGCAAGGGCGCGGCGCTAAACACCGTGCAGATCGCCGAGATGCTGATCAACCGCAAGCTCCTGGGTGCGTCCAAGCAAGCTGCTTGACGTCGGCGACCCCCTTGTGCCCCCCTGGGGGCACGGGGATCGATCCGGTCTCCGGTGACGCCGTCCCGTTCGCGGGGCGGCGTTTTTCGTTGGGCGGGACAGTCGGTGGACGGCACATTACCATCTATTTATTTCCTATTATAAACTCGCAAAAGTGAGAACAAAACATGAACTTGGAGATCGCCGTGTCAGAGATCCAACGTCGGGGTTTGTCTGGACCAGCCACCGAGGCGCGTGACCTGCGCCTGCTCCTCGCGGTGCTGAAGACCGAGACCAAGCTGGTCCGCCTCCGCCGCTCCCTGAGCCGCAAGTACAGCCCCGATCAGCCCCGCGCTCCGGCGGGCCAGAGCGACGGCGGCCGCTGGACGTCGGACGGCGGCTCCGGAGGGGGTCGACAGGCGGGTCCTGACGCTCCGATTTCGGGCGAGACGACCGAGCACCGGACGATGCTGGACGGCGGCGAGGTTCTCACCCTCCGCATCCGGTTCGGGCGTGACGAATGGGACGAACACCACACGGTCGTCACCCCCGACGGAGACAGCCGAATCTTCGAGAACTCCGGCGAGACCCAGACCATTCGGGATGGGCAGACCGGCGAAATTCTGTCGCGCTCGACCTTCGCGACCGATGGCACCGCGCCGGAAGCGACGGTGCGGCCGGCCTTCCTGCCGGCCCTGCCATTCGTCGCGCCCGCCCTTGCCGCGACGCTCGAAGCCGGGGCGATGTTGCTGACGGTTCTCGCGGCGCGATCCGCCGGCCTCGGCAAGGAACGGGGCTCGATTGCCCTGCGGTACGATTTCGAACCGGACGAGGGCGAGAAGTATTCGAAGGTGTGGGTCGGACCGGTCGATCTATCCACCCTCCACCAATTCTGCCCGCATAGCGAGGAGGTCTAGGCCGTGACCGACGAGGCGACGCGACGCCTGACGGCAGCGAACTGAAATCTCGACAAGACGAGACTTGGAAGTCTCATTCATTTAGATGTTCAAAAGACATTCAAAGCTAGAAACTATCCCGAGATCAGGACTGAATATTCACTGGACAAGACAACCGGAAACGAAATACGTTACGGCGCGAGAAACTCGACGCGGCTCGACATCTCCGAGCTGACGCCGGACCAGATGGTCTGCGTATACGATCCCAAGACCGGCCAAGAAGGCCTCAGCTACGATCGAGCCCTCGTCCTGGCCAGAACCGCAAAGCGGCATTTCCCGACATCGAGAGGCATCATCATGATTCAGGTCCGCCCACAACCATGACGACCGCTCGCCAGATCAAGGAGCTCTCGGCGCCGCTTCTTGCACGCAATCCCGATCTCGTGGCCGCCGGAAAGAACAGCCTGTGGCTCACACCGATCGATCACGTCGGGCGGTTGATCCTGATCGATCGGACATCCGATCCCGACAGCTGTGCCATTAGCTGGCATATCGTCGCGTACTTCATGCCCGAGACGACATCCTGGTCCAGTCTGGGGCGTTGCGGCGATCGCGTCGGCCGGTCCAAGCGATTCCCGGGCGGATGGGGCTGGATCTGGTCCGATCCAACGATCAACGGGGATTTTGTCGATCGCATCGAGGGGGATGTTCTGCCGCTGTTCCGCTCCCTGGACACGACGCGCGGGTGTCTGGAGTTCCAGCGCGACGACCCGCAGCGAAGCGGTTACTTGAATCACTACTGGCATCTGGGCGCTTGCCTCGCGCTCGGTGAGATCGAAAGAGCGCGAGAACTCCTGTCTGAGTTGAAAGCTCATCGTGTCGGGGGGCAACCTGCGGAGAACCCGGCGGAAGAACGCGTGTACGACCGCCTTCGCGCCCTGGATCAGCCGCTGCGCTCCGGGGACCGCGCCGCGCTCTGTTCCCTCCTGGCGCAATGGGAGGCGGAAAACCTCGTCGGGAGCCCGTTGGAGCCGCATTGGCAGCGAAATGCGTTTCCGCTCGAAGGCGTTGGCTAGATCGAGGAGCACCATCGGCGGTTTGTGCCCAAGGGCCTGCAGCGGTGGGTTTACCGAAGCCCAAGACGACGATCGGGCGTTTGTCGTCGCACGGGGCTGCCTACCTAACACTCAGATCTCCGGCCGCCTCCATCTCCAACGCCGCCACGTCCCCACCGCTGATCGCTGGCAGGCACCGCGTGATCCGCGCGACGTCCCAATCCCACCACGCCACCGCCTGCAGGCGCTCGGCGATCTCCGGCGGAAAGCGCATGCGGACGAGCGTCGCCGGACTACCGGCGACGATGGCGTAGGGCGGTACGTCGCGGGTGACGACGGACTTGGCCGCCACGATCGCGCCGTCGCCGATGGTGATCCCGGGCAGGACGGTGCTTTCGAAGCCGAGCCACACGTCGTTGCCGATCACCGTGTCGCCGCGATGGGGGGGAAGGCCGCCTCGTTTGAGAAACGTCCGGCCCAGGCGCCGCCGAAGATGACGAAGGGATAGGTCGAGAGCGCGTCGAGCCGGTGGTTGCCGCCGTTCATCAGGAAGCGCGTGCTCGCCGCGATGGCGCAGAACCGGCCGATCCGGAGGCGGTCGCCGAGGAAGGCGAAATGGTAGAGAATCGCGTCGAGGAAGGCCTGCCGCCCGGCCGGATCGTCGTAGTCGGTATAGGCCCCGACCGTGACGTTGGCCGGCAGGTCGAGATTGCGGATGAACGTCACACGCCGGTGCCCGGGGATCGGATGGAGGCAGTCCGGGTCGGGGCCGAATCGCGGGTCTGCCGTCATCGTCCACTTCCTCCTCGGGCTCGCTCCGGCCCGGTGCATCGGGGGCCGACGCGGCGAGATGATGATCGCGGACGGCGGCCACGGGAAAACCGCTTGAAACCAGGCGCCGGGGCGCGTACAAAACGGGATCAGTTCTGGTTGCAGTCGTAAGGCTGCGGTTCGGGAGTGGGCCCCACCGGGTCCGCTCTTTTTTATTGCCGCAACGCCTTCCGGGCCGGAACGTCCCGTAGGGCCGGACCTCAAAGCGCAGCATGGCGGATATTCCAGACACGGACCCCACCGAGAAGCGGCTTATCACCGAGACGGGCGTCGCCGCGCGGGTGGTGCAGGTCATCGAGGCCTCGATCGAGGGCCTTGGCTTCCGTGTCGTGCGGGTGCGGGTGTCGAGCGCCAACGGCTGCACCGTCCAGATCATGGCCGAGCGGCCGGACGGCACCATGTCGGTGGGCGATTGCGAGATCGTGAGCCGCGCGATCTCGCCGCTGCTCGACCTCGACGACCCCATCGGCAAGCCGTACTACCTCGAGATCTCGTCTCCCGGGATCGACCGGCCGCTGGTGCGGGCCTGCGATTTCGCACGCTGGGCGGGCTACGAGGCCAAGGTCGAACTGGCCGTACCGCTGGACGGCCGCAAGCGTTTTCGCGGGATCATCGGCGTGCCCAACCCCGACGGGCGGACGGTGCCGATCGATCTGCCCGACGTGAAGGAGGGGCTGCCGAGCCGGATCGACCTGCCGCTTCGGGACCTCGGCGACGCCTATCTCGTGCTCACGGACGATCTCGTGCGCGAATCCCTGCGCCGCGGCGGTCCACCCGTCCTCGACGATGACGAGGACGACGACGTGGACGCCGACGAGATCGAGGCGGTGCCCGAACCGGCGCCCCCCAAGAAGACGGTCTCGCGCCCGCTCAAGCCCAAGGCCTCGGCCAAGCCGAAGCCGGACAAGGTCGAAACGCAAGCGAGCCTCGCCGCCAAGGCCAGGAACAAGGCCAAGCCCGTCCGCACCAAGGCTGTGCGGGTGAAGGACGACGGCAAGCTCCACTGATTTTTTCCGTCGCCCCGCATCAATGCGGGGCGGCGAATACGTCTCACCGACGAAGAGAAGGACGAAAACCGATGGCCGTCGTCAGCGCCAACAGGCTCGAACTCCTGCAGATCGCCGAAGCAGTCGCGCGCGAGAAGGTGATCGACCGTTCCATCGTCATCGACGCCATGGAGGAGGCCATCGCCAAGGCCGCCCGCTCGCGCTACGGCGCCGAGACCGACGTGCACGCCGAGATCGACCCGAAGACCGGGGCGTTGCGCCTGTCGCGCCACCTCGTGGTGGTGGATCAGGTCGAGAACGACGCCCGCGAGGTCACCCTCGACCAGGCCCGGCGGTTCAACCCCGGTGCGCTGGTGGGCGACGTCATCTCCGATACCCTGCCGCCGTTCGATTTCGGGCGCGTCGCCGCGCAGTCGGCCAAGCAGGTCATCGTGCAGAAGGTCCGCGACGCCGAGCGCGACCGCCAGTTCGACGAGTACAAGGACCGCATCGGCGAGATCGTGAACGGCCTCGTCAAGCGGGTCGAATACGGCAACGTCATCGTCGACCTCGGGCGCGGCGAAGGCATCGTGCGCCGCGACGAGATGATCCCCCGCGAGACCTTCCGGCCGGGCGACCGCATCCGCTCCTACCTGTTCGACGTGCGCCGCGAGGTGCGCGGGCCGCAGATCTTCCTCAGCCGCTCGCACCCGCAGTTCATGGCCAAGCTGTTCGGCCAGGAAGTGCCGGAGATCTACGACGGCATCGTCGAGGTGAAGGCGGTCGCCCGCGATCCGGGTTCGCGCGCCAAGATCGCGGTGATTTCTCGCGATGGGTCGATCGATCCCGTCGGCGCCTGCGTCGGCATGCGGGGCTCCCGCGTCCAGGCGGTGGTCGGTGAGTTGCAGGGCGAGAAGATCGACATCATCCCGTGGTCCGAGGACCAGGCGACCTTCATCGTCAACGCGCTGCAGCCGGCGGAAGTCGTCAAGGTGGTGCTCGACGAGGAGGCCGACCGCATCGAGGTGGTGGTGCCCGACGACCAGCTCTCGCTGGCCATCGGTCGTCGCGGCCAGAACGTGCGGCTGGCCAGCCAGCTTACCGGCTGGGACATCGACATCCTGACGGAAGCCGAGGAATCCGAGCGCCGGCAGAAGGAGTTCGCCGAGCGGACCGCCGTGTTCATGGAGGCGCTGGACGTCGACGAGACGGTCGGCCAGCTGCTGGCCGCCGAAGGGTTCCGCACCGTCGAGGAGATCGCCTACGTGGAGCCGGGCGAACTCGGCAACATCCAGGGGCTGGACGAGGAGAGCGGCACCGAGATCCAGGCTCGCGCCCAGGATCACCTCGCCCGGGTCGAATCGGAGTTCGACGCCAAGCGTCTCGAGCTCGGCGTCGCCGACGACCTTCGCGAGATCGACGGCATCACCACGCCGATGCTGGTGGCGCTGGGCGAGAACGACGTGAAGTCGGTCGAGGACCTCGCCGGCTGCGCCACCGACGATCTCGTCGGCTACACGGAAGGCCGCGGGCCGGAGGCCGTAAAGCACGCCGGCTACCTCGACGGCTTCGAAGTCTCCCGCGCCGAGGCCGAGGGCATGATCATGGCTGCCCGCCTCCATGCCGGCTGGATCGAGGCGCTGCCCGAGCCCGAGGCGACGGAGGACGACGCCGAAGCGCAGCCGGTGTAGCGGCCGCTCCCCTCTCCTTGCGGAGACGGGGGCCGGGGTGTTCGCGTCCGCGCCATGCGGGCCCGGCCACCCCCACATACGGTTCCTCCCCGCGAAGGGAGAAAACTCCTTTCGCACGCTCGCGTCATCCACATCCCATTCAACGGCGGCATCACCGCATGACGGCCGAACCCACCGACGACACCGAGGCCGACCTGCTCGATCCGGGTCTCGGCCGCGGCCGGGCCGACGCCGAGCGCACCTGCATCGTCACGCGGGTGGCGCAGAATCCGCGCCGGCTGGTCCGGTTCGTCCTGGCGCCCGACGGGTCCGTGGTGGCCGACCTGCGGGCGAAGCTTCCCGGGCGCGGGGCCTGGCTCACCGTGAGCCGGGAGGCGGTGGAGACCGCCGTCAAGCGCAAGCTGTTCCTGCGCGCCTTCAAGACGAAGGACGCGACGGTCGCGGCGGATCTCGCCGATCAGGTCGCGGCCGGCCTGCGGGCGGACCTGCGCCAGTCTCTGTCGCTCGCCAACAAGGCGGGGTGCGTCGTGGCGGGCTTTGCCAAGGTCGAGTCGGCGATCGGCGACAAGGCCGGCATCGCCGGGGTGATCCAGGCCTCCGACGGGAGTGCGGACGGCCGCCGTAAGATCGCGGCGGCATTGCACCGGCGCTTCGGCGATGCCATATTCAGCGTCCCGGTGATCGATGATCTGTCCAGTGAAGAATTGGACATGGCCTTGGGCCGGGATCATGTGATACATGCGGCACTCGTCGCAGGAGTCGGGAGTACCGGCTGCCTTGCGCGTTGGCGTAGGCTTCGCTTTTTCGAGGGCGCTGCCACGACGGCCGACGAGGCCGGTACGACCCGCGTTGGGCGAACCGCCTCCGATCTGCAAGACGACGACCAGACGGATTTGCCCGGCGCACAGCAGTTTGCCGGTTCACGGGACGATGGAAACCCTCAGGGTTTGGACTGAATGAGCGATACGAACAATCCGGGCGACAAGACGCAGACGAGACCTCCCGCGAAGCCGCTGTCGTTGAAGCGTCCGATCGAGCAGGGCACGGTTCGCCAGAGCTTCTCCCACGGCCGCACCAAGCAGGTCGTGGTCGAGACGGTGAAGCGCCGCGTCATCGGGGCGTCTCCGGCGCCCGCCACGCCGCCGCGGGAAACGGTCCCGGCGGCCCCGTCGCGTACGGTTCCGCCGGCCGCCCCGGCGCCGACGCGCCCGGCGCAGCGTGCCGCCTCCGGCGTGGTGCTGCGGACCCTGAGCGAGCAGGAGCGGGATGCCCGCGCCGCCGCCCTGGCCGACGCCCAGCGTCGCGAGCAGGAGTCCCGCCGCATCGCCGAGCAGGAGGCCGCCCAGCGCCGCGAGCAGGAAGCCGCCGAACAGCGCGAGCGTGACGCCGCCGCTGCGCGCAAGCGTGAAGAGGAAGAGCGCCGCCGCCTCGAAGAGGAAGAGAAGCGTCGCGCCGCCGAGGAGGCGCGCAAGCTCGCCAGCGAGGAGGCCGCCCGCAGTGCCGAGGTGACCGCCACGACGCCGGCCGCCGCGCCGACCAAGGCGACGACGCCGATGCCGCAGGCGCCGACCAGCGTGCGTGTCGCGCCGGCACCTCCGGCCCGCCCGGCCGCAGCGGCTCCGGCTCCCGCCGCACCGGCGGCGCCTGCCCGTCCCGCCGCACCCGCGGCACGGCCGCCCTTGACCGCCAGGCCGACCCCGGCCGAGCCGCGCAAGACCATCACGGCCGATACGCGCAAGCCCCGCGACCTGAACTTCATGGCACGCCCCGCCCCGGCGCCCGAGCCGGAGGCGACCCCGACGGCCGCCACCGCCACGCGTCCGGCCGGCGCCGCTGCCACCACGGCCCGCGTTCCGGGCCGCCCGCAGGCCGCCGAGGAGGAGAGCGAGCAGAAGCGCGTGATCCGTCGTCCGGGCATGCCGCTCAAGATCATCACGCCGCCCAAGACCCCCAAGCAGCCGGGCGGCGACCGCAATCGCGGCCGTCTCACCATCGCGACGGCGACCTCGGGAGAGGACGAGCGCACGCGCTCCGTCGCCTCCTTCCGGCGGCGCCAGCAGCGCATGAGTGGAAACCGCCACGTCGAGCAGAAGGAAAAGCTGTCTCGCGAGGTGACCATTCCCGAGACGATCACCATCCAGGAACTCGCCAACCGCATGTCGGAGCGAGCCGTGGACGTGATCCGTCTGCTCATGAAGCAGGGCCAGATCCACAAGATCACCGACGTGATCGATTCGGATTCGGCGCAGATCATCGCGGAAGAGCTCGGCCACACCGTCCGTCGCGTTGCCGAGTCCGACGTCGAGGAAGGCCTGTTCAACGACGAGCCGGACCTGGAGGAGGATCTCGATCCCCGTCCCCCGGTCGTCACGATCATGGGCCACGTCGACCACGGCAAGACCTCGCTGCTCGACGCGATCCGCAAGACCACCGTCGTCTCGGGCGAGGCCGGCGGCATCACGCAGCACATCGGCGCCTATCAGGTCGCTTCGCCCTCGGGCGAGATGATCACCTTCATCGACACCCCCGGCCACGCCGCCTTCACCTCGATGCGCGCCCGTGGCGCCAAGGTGACCGACGTCGTGGTGCTGGTGGTGGCGGCCGACGACGGCGTCATGCCCCAGACCGTGGAGGCGATCAGCCACGCCAAGGCGGCCGGCGTGCCGCTCATCGTGGCGATCAACAAGATCGACAAGCCCGAGGCGAATCCGCAGCGGGTCCGCACCGAGCTGTTGCAGCACGACATCCAGGTCGAATCGATGGGCGGCGAGACGCTCGAATTCGAGGTCTCGGCCAAGACCGGCGACGGCCTGCCCGACCTCCTCGAAGGTCTGCAGCTCCAGGCCGAGATCCTGAACCTGCGCGCCAACGAGACCCGCGACGGCGAGGGCACGGTGATCGAGGCCAAGCTCGATCGCGGCCGCGGCCCCGTGGCCACCGTGCTCGTCCAGCGCGGCACCCTGTTTACCGGCGACATCGTCGTGGCCGGTGCCGAATGGGGCCGCGTGCGCGCCCTCATCGACGACAAGGGCGAGAACGTTTCCTATGCCGGCCCGTCGGTGCCGGTGGAGGTGCTCGGCTTCAACGGTACGCCCGATGCCGGAGACCGCGTCGCGGTGGTGCCGAGCGAGGCCCGTGCCCGCGAGGTCACCGAGTACCGTGCCCGCCAGAAGCGCGAGCGTCTGGCCGCGCGGACCGGCGGCGCCAATCGCTCGCTGGTCGACATGATGCGCGACCTCAAGGAGGGTGCCGGCCGCAAGGAACTGGCGCTCGTGGTCAAGGGCGACGTGCAGGGCTCGGTGGAGGCCATCAACGGCGCCCTCGAGAAGCTCGGCAACGACGAGGTCTCGGCCCGCATCCTGCTCGCGGGTGTCGGCGGCATCACCGAGTCCGACATTACGCTGGCGGAGGCCTCCAAGGCCGTCGTCATCGGCTTCAACGTGCGGGCCCACAAGGAAGCCCGCGAGTCGGCCGAGCGCAACGGCGTCGAGATCCGCTACTACAACATCATCTACGACCTCGTGGACGACATCAAAGCGACGATGTCGGGCATGCTCCCGCCGACGCTCCGCGAGGAGCGCCTGGGCGAAGCGCAGATCCTGCAGATCTTCGACGTGTCGAAGGTCGGCAAGATCGCCGGTTGCCGCGTCACCGACGGTGTCGTGCAGCGCGGTGCCCATGTCCGCCTGATCCGCGACGAGGTAGTGATCCACGAGGGCAAACTCTCGCAGCTCAAGCGCCTGAAGGACGACGCCAAGGAGGTCATCTCCGGCTACGAGTGCGGTATGTCCTTCGAGAACTTCCAGGACATGCGCGCCGGCGACGTTATCGAGTGCTACCGGGTCGAAGAGGTCCGCCGCACGCTCTGACGGCTTGGGGCATCAACGTTGCGGCGGCTGCAGCCCTGCTGCGGCCGCCGTTTCCTTTTGAAGATTGACCATGGCCCAGAAACCCACTCCGACAGGCCCCTCGCAGCGCCAGCAGCGCGTCGCCGAACTGGTCCGCCACGCCCTGGCCGAGGTGCTCCAGCGCGGCGACGTCCAGGACCCGACCCTGAGTTCCCACGTCATCACCGTGCCCGAGGTCCGGATGTCGCCCGACCTCAAGATCGCCACGGCCTACATCATGCCGCTCGGCGGCAAGGACGAGGCGCCGGTCATCGCCGCGCTCGAGCGCAACAAGAAGGTATTGCGCCAGGAAGTGGCGCGGCGCGTGAACCTGAAGTTCGCTCCCGACCTGCGCTTCCTACGCGACGAGACCTTCGACGAATACGGCCGCATCGACGCCCTGCTGCGTTCGGAGAAGGTGAGGCGCGATCTCGAATCGGGTGCGAGCCCGGACCCCGACTCGGAGCCGGCCTGACCGCCGGCCCGACCGCGACAATCACAGACCGGGACCGGTCGCAGGCACCCGCGGGCCATCGATGCCCGCCGCGCAGGCCGCGTTCCGTTCCCCGCTTCGAGGATAGCATGATCGACGACCCCCTGATCGAGCCGCCCGCCCTCCCCTCCGATACGCCGATGCGCGAGCCGCAGCGTGGCGGGCGGCGGCAGGGTCGCGGGGCGCCCGATCCGAACCGGCCGAAGAAGCGCGACGTCAACGGATGGGTCATCCTCGACAAGGGCGTGGGCATGACCTCGACCCACGCGGTGGCGGTGGTCAAACGCGCGTTCAACGCCAAGAAGGCGGGCCACGCCGGCACCCTTGATCCGCTGGCCTCCGGCATCCTGCCGATCGCGCTCGGCGAGGCGACCAAGACCGTTCCCTTCGTGATGGACGGGCGCAAGGCCTACGTCTTCACCGTCACCTGGGGCATCGAGACCGATACCGACGATGCGGAGGGGCGCCCCGTCGCCACCAGCGACACGCGGCCGACCCGCGAGGCGGTGGAGGCGGCGCTGCCGACCTTCACGGGCGCCATCGAGCAGGTGCCGCCGCGCTATTCCGCCATCAAGATCGCGGGCGAGCGCGCCTACGACCTCGCCCGCGACGGCGAGATCGTGGAACTCGTCGCCCGGTCCGTGCAGATCGATCGCCTCGCGGTCGTCGACCACGCGCCGGATCGCACGGTCATCGAGGCCGAATGCGGCAAGGGCACCTATGTCCGGGCGCTCGCTCGCGACCTCGGGCGCGTGCTCGGTTGCTGTGGCCACGTCTCGGCCCTGCGCCGTACCCGCGTCGGTCCCTTCACGGAAGCCGAATCCTGCGTCGTCGCGACCCTGGAGGCCGGTGGACCCGACGGCAACGGCGCCCATCTCCACGGTGTCGAGACGGCCCTCGACGCGGTACCCTCGGTTCCCGTCTCGCGCGACATGGCCCTGCGCCTGATGCGGGGCCAGCCCGTCATCCTGCGCGGACGAGACGCGCCGATGGAGGGCAAAGCCTTCGCCACCTGCGGCGGGATCCTTGTCGCAGTGGGCGACGTCGAGCGCGGCGAGTTGGTGCCGCACCGGGTGTTCAACCTCGGCGGGACCTCGAACCGCTCCGCGTGACCGGGCAGTGACCCGGTTTCATCCTTGGAATCGGTTCAAACACGGGCAAGTGAGTTGCGCGCCATCGATCTCCTGCCAAGGTAACGTCCGGTAGCGGGGCGGCGAATTACGATTCGTCGCCGGCGCCGATGCGGCCCGGTGATGCGGCCCGCACGGCACGCCGATCCATCGGGAGATCCACATCATGTCATTCGCACTCATCGGACGCGGCAGCGCGCTCGCCGTCACCTGCCTTCTGGCGACCTCCGCGCTCGGCCAGGACGCCGAGCCGCAGGCCATCGTCGACGCGCAATTCGCGACGGCCGGAAACCAGAAGGGCGTGCGCGCCAGCGGCGCCAAGGGCGTCTGCGTCAAGGGCACGTTCACCCCGTCGACCGAGGCGCCGAGCCTGACAAAGGCCCCTCATTTCGCCAAGACGGTCCCGGTGACCGCCCGGTTCTCGATGGGCGGCAGCAACGCCAAGATCTCGGACAAGGCCAAGCCCGTGACCCGGGGCTTCGCCATGCGCCTGTCCGACACCACCGGCGACCTCGTGTTCGTGATCATCTCGGCGCCGGTATTCTCGGCCAAGACGCCCAAGCAACTGCTCGACTTCGCCACCGTCCGCATCCCGGGGCCCGACGGCAAGCCGGACGCCGACAAGATCAAGGCGTTCGCCGCCGCCAACCCCGAGACGACCAAGCAGAGCGCCTGGCTGAACGCCCGTCCGGTCCCGGCGAGCTATGCCGGCGTCGATTACTGGGGCGTCCATGCCTACACGCTGACCAATGCCAAGGGCGACAACACGGTCGTCAAGCTCAAGACGGTGGCCACCGCCGGGCAGCTCGGCCTCTCGGACGAGGACCTCAAGGCGAAGCCCGACAGCTTCTATGCCGACGAACTGAAGGAGCGCTTCGCCAAGGGTCCGGCGAGCTTCGACCTCGTGGCCATCCTTAGCGAAGCCGGCGACCCCACCGGCGATCCCACCGCGATGTGGCCCGAGGAGAATCGCAAGAGCGTCAAGCTCGGCACCCTGGCGATCACCGCTCTGGAGCCGAACGCCACCTGTGACGCCAACACCTTCGACCCCGTGGTCGATCTGCCCGCCGGAATCGCCGGTCCGACCGACGACCCGATGTTCGCGGTCCGCTCGCCGGCCTACGCGGTCTCGCTGTCGCGCCGCGCCGCGGGCCAGTAGCTCATCCGCGGACCGGCAAGCCGGTTTCCACCAGCCGCGCCCAGAGCGAAGCGCCGTAGGGCGCGGCTGCATCGCAGAAATCGTAGTCGGGGTGGTGCAGGCCGGCCGAATCGCCGTTGCCGAGGAAGATGTAGGCGCCGGGGCGATTCTCCAGCATGTAGGAGAAATCCTCCGCCGCCATCATCGGCGCCACGTCGCGGTCGACCCGGTCCTCGCCGACGATGCCCGCTGCCACGTCCGCCATGAAACCGGTCTCGACCGGGTGGTTCTCGGTCACCGGATAGCCGCCGCTGTAGTCGACCCTGGCGGTGGCGCCGAAGCCAGCGGCCACATGGGTGACGAGGACGCCGATCCGCTCCTGCATCACCGCCCGCACCGGCTTTGCCAGCGCACGCATGGTGCCGCGCATGGTGACGCGGTGCGGCAACACGTTGAAGGCCTCGCCGGCCTCCATCGCACAGACCGACACCACAGCCCCCTCCAACGGATCGACCGAGCGCGAGACGATCGATTGCAAGGCGACGATGATATGGCTCGCCACCAGCACGGAATCGATGGCGAGGTGAGGCAGGGCCGCATGCCCGCCGCGGCCGTCGATGGTGATGGTGAAGCGGTCGGTGGAGGCCATGATCGGGCCCGGCCGGATCGCGAAGGACCCCAGCGCCAGGCCCGGGATGTTGTGCATGCCGTAGACGGTGTCGATGCCGAAGCGCTCCATCAGCCCGTCGCGCACCATCGCCTCGCCGCCGCCGCCGCCCTCCTCCGCCGGCTGGAAGATGAGCACGGCGGTACCGTCGAAATCGCGGGTTTCGGCGAGATAACGGGCGGCCCCGAGCAGCATCGCGGTATGGCCGTCGTGGCCGCAGGCGTGCATCCGCCCCTCCACCGTCGAGCGGTAGGGCAGGTCGCGGACCTCGCGGATCGGGAGGGCGTCCATGTCGGCGCGCAGGCCGATCGCCCGGTTCGAGCCGTGCGCCCTGCCGCGGATGACGCCGACGACGCCGGTGCGGCCGATGCCGGTGGCGACCTCGTCGCAGCCGAAGGCCCTGAGCTTGTCGGCCACGAAGCCCGCCGTGCGGTGGACCTCGTAGAGAAGCTCGGGGTGGGCATGCAGGTCCTGCCGCCAAGCGGTGATCTCGTCCGCGAAAGCGGCGATCCGGTCGAGGACAGGCATGGGACTGATCTTTCGGGGAGGCGGACACCCATGAAGGCGCAGGCCGGTGCAGCAAGCAAGGGGCCAATCCGCGTGATTCACCCCCCTCCAACGCCGGCGCGACGCAGGCGCAGGGCATTGGCCAGCACGAAGACGCTCGACAGGGCCATGGCGGCCGCGGCCAGGACCGGAGAGAGGAGCGGGCCGCCGAAGGGAAACAGCGCTCCGGCCGCCACCGGGATCAGCGCGACGTTGTAGGCGAAGGCCCAGAACAGGTTCTGGCCGATGTTGCGCATGACGGCACGCGACAGGGCCAGGGCGGTGACGACGCCCGAGACGTCGCCGGACATCAGCACCACGTCGGCGCTCTCCACGGCGATGTCGGTGCCGGTGCCGATGGCGATCCCGACATCGGCCTCGGCCAGGGCCGGGGCGTCGTTGATGCCGTCGCCGACGAAGGCGATGGGTCCGTGGGCGCCACGCAGGCGGCGCAACGCATCGACCTTGCCCTCCGGCAGGACCTGCGCCTCGACGTGCGCGATGCCGAGGGCGGTGGCGATGCGCTTAGCCGTGGCGCCATCGTCGCCGGTGATCATCGCGACGACGAGGCCTTGCCCCTTGAGCGCGGCCACCGCGGCCGCCGCTTCCGGCCGGACCGGATCGGACACCGCGAACACGGCGGCGAGGCGGCCGTCCACGGCCACGTGCAGCGGGCTACGTCCGCCGGCCTCCAGGCGCTCGGCCTCCTCCGCCATCGCCGCGATGGGGATGACGAGCCGATCCATGTAGCGACGCGATCCCACCGCCACCGTTCGGCCGCCGATCCGCCCGGCAACGCCGTGGCCGGGCACCGCCTCGAACCCCTCGACCTCGCCGAGGGCCAGGCCCTTGGCCTCGGCGGCCTTCGCCAGCGCCCGCCCGATCGGGTGCTCGGAATGGGCCTCGAGGCTTGCCGCCAAGGCCAGGACGGCATCGGGCGAGACGCCGGGGGCCGCCGCGAGGTCGGTCAGGGTCGGCTGGCCGAGGGTGAGCGTCCCGGTCTTGTCGAAGGCCACGACCGTCACGTCGCGCAGGGCCTGCAGGGCGGTGCCGTTCCGGAACAGCACGCCCGATTCGGCAGCCCGTCCCGTCCCGACCATGATCGAGGTCGGGGTGGCCAGGCCCATGGCGCAGGGGCAGGCGATGATGAGGACGGCGATGGCGTTGACGAGGGCGAACCCCAGCGCGGGGCTCGGGCCGAAGGCGAGCCAGGCGAGGAAGGTCGCGGCGGATGCCAGCATCACCGCCGGCACGAACCGGGCCGTCACCCGGTCGACCATGGCCTGGATCGGCAGCTTGGCGCCCTGCGCCGCCTCCACCATCGCCACGATCCGCGCGAGCAGCGTGTCGCTCCCCACGGTATCGACCCTGACGTCGAGGCTGCCGCGCCCGTTGAGCGTGCCGCCGACCACCGCCGCGCCGGCCTCGCGCAGACGCGGTGCGGGCTCGCCGGTGACCATGCTCTCGTCGACGAAGCTCGATCCGGCCACCACGGTGCCGTCGACGGCGATACGCTCGCCGGGGCGCATGCGCACGACGTCGCCGACGCGCAGCTCCGCCACTGCGACGTCCGTTTCCGTCCCGCCCGCCAGGCGCCGCGCGGTCTTGGGCGAAAGGTCGACGAGGCGGGCGATGGCCGAACTCGTCCGCCCGCGCGCCCGGGCCTCGAGACTGCGCCCGACCAGGATCAGCGTGACGATGAGAACGGCGGCCTCGAAGTAGAGGTGCGCCGTTCCGGGCGGCAGGATCGAAGGGGCCAGGGTCGCGACCGCCGAGTAGAGGTAGGCCGCCCCCGCCCCGAGGGCGACGAGGGCGTTCATGTCGGGATGCCCGCGCAGGAGCGCCGGGATGCCGAGGGCGAAGAATCGCCGGCCCGGCCCGGCCAGGACCAGGGTCGCGAAGGCGCCCTCGATCAGCCCGAGCCCGCGCAGGCCTAGCCCATGATGCAGGGCTTGTCCCAGCCCCGGCACCAGGTGCCCGCCCATGTCGAGGGCGACCACCGGCAGCGACAGGGCGAGGGCCACGGCGACGTCGCGGCGCAGGCTCGACGCCTCGGCTTCCTGGCGCACCGCCTGCAGCGTCCGCGCATCCGAGGTGACGGGTCCGGGTTCGTAGCCCGCGGCCTCGATCGCGCCTTCGAGATCCCGGCGCGTCACCACGCCTTCGGGGTGGTGGACGGTGGCGCGGCCCGTGGCGAGATTGACCGAGGCCGATGTGACGCCCGGGACGGCGGCGAGCGCCCGCTCGACGCGGCCGACGCAGGAGGCGCAGGTCATGCCCCCGACCGCCACCGTGGTCTCGCCCGGCGGGACGCGATAGCCCGCCTGATCGATCGCCTCGATCACCCCGGCGACGGCACCATCGGTAGCGATGCGCAGGCTGGCACGCGACGTGGCGAGGTTGACCGACACCGCCGAGACGCCGGGAACGGCCGCGATCGCCCGCTCGACCCGACCGACGCAGGACGCGCAGGTCATGCCCTCGACGGCCACGACGATGGCACGCTCGGGCGAAGACGGGTCGGCGGAGGGAGGGTTGATCATGCCGTTCATATGGTGCCGCGCCGGTGCGGATGCCGTCAGTGCAGGGTCTCGCTGCCATGCTCGGGCAGCAGGGCGCGCACGCTGGTGCCCTTGCCCGGCGCACTCTCGATGACGAGCCGCCCGCGGTGGCGGTTGACGATGTGCTTGACGATGGCGAGCCCCAGTCCGGTCCCACCCTGGGCGCGGCTCGAGGCGACGTCGACCCGGTAGAACCGTTCGGTGAGGCGCGGGATGTGTTCCGGCGCGATACCCGGCCCTTCGTCGCGCACCTCCAGGACGATCCGCGGCTTCCTCGGGTTGGCCGGCGTCTCGCGGCCGAGCGCGATGGTGACGGTTCCGCCGCCGCCGTATTTCACGGCGTTCTCCACGAGGTTCTCGACGACCCTCAGGAGTTCGTCGCGGTCCCCGAGGATGGGATAGGGCGCATCGGGCGCCGAGACGGCCAGCGCGACGCCGCGGTCGCGGGCGAGCGGCCCCTGCGTGTCGACCATCTGCCGCACGATCTGGCCGAGGTCGACGTCCTGGGTCGGGGCGACGTGCTCGCGCAGCTCGATCCGCGACAGCGACAACAGGTCGTCGATCAACCGCGTCATCCGCAGTGCCTGCGTCTTCATGATGCCGAGAAACCGCTCCCGAGCCGGCGCATCGGCACGCGCCGGCCCCTGCAGGGTCTCGATGAAGCCCAGCAGGGAGGCCAGCGGCGTGCGCAGTTCGTGGCTGGCGTTGGCGACGAAATCGACGCGCATCGCCTCCAGGCGTCGCGCCGAGGTGAGGTCGCGCAGGAACAGCACCACGTTGGGCTGCCCCCCCATCGGCCCGTCCGGCATCGGCAGGGCGCCGATCTGGACTTCGAAGGCCCGTTCCGTCGGCACGCGGGTGGCGTAGAGGGTCTTGAGCGGCTGGCCAGTGCGCAGCACCTCCTCGATTCCGTCGAGGATCTCGGGCGCCCGCAGGGCGAAGGAGAGCGGGTGGCGCAGCTTGAGGGTCGGCAGCAGGGCGCGGGCGGCGGGGTTGACCTCGATCACCACCGAACGGCGATCGACCAGGATGACCGGATCGGGGATGTTCGCGAGCAGGGCCTCGGCGATCGAATGCCGCTCGGCGGCGGTGGACTCGGGCGGCGCGACCACGGGGGATCGCCGCAGTCCTCCGATGAGGCCGCCCACTGCGACGGCGAGCACCGCAGCGGCGACGTCCCCGGCGTCGAGGCTTCCCCTCGTCCATCCGGCGCCGGTCAGAACCGCGACGGCTACACCGGCACCGGTCCAGGCGGATCTGCGGGCGCCACGGGCCATGGCTCGGTCCTCCTTCGGCAGGCCTTCGTCGAGACATCCGTGGGCTTGGTCGCCGGACCCGCGCGAGGCCGCGGCGACGGCCCCGTCAGGCGGCGGCCCGCGCGCGCCGGGCGCGGCGCAGGAACTCGTAGGCCCCGAGCGCCGCCAGGGCGATGGCGAAGGGAACGAGGTAGTAGCAGACCCGGAACAGCAGCAGCGCGCCCAGCACCTGGTCGCGCGGCAGGCTCGACAGGGCGATGAGAATCGTCGCCTCGAACACGCCGAGGCCCCCGGGGGCGTTCGAAGCGATGCCCAGCATCGCAGCGAGTACGTAGATCGCCAGGAAGGTGGTGAAGCCGAAGTTCAGGTCCGCCGGCAGCAGGACGTAAAGGGTGGCCGCCGCCGCGCAGACGTCGCCGATGCCGACGATCATCTGGCTGAGCGACACCGACGCCCCCGGAAGCTCGAGGCGCCAGCCCTTCACCTTGACGCTGCGCCGCTTGAACGAGACCCAGGCGAGATAGCTCACCACGGCGACGAGGGCGGCCAGCCCGACCGCCTGGTTGATCCGGATGCTGGTCAGCGTGAGGGCCGCCAGCTGCCCGGCCTCGACGATCAGGCTGAGGCCGAGCACCACGCCCATCCCGAGCCAGAAGGTGAAGCCGGCGATCACCGTGAGGGCCGCGATCTTGGCCGGGCTGAGACCGCGCTCGGAGTAGATCCAGTAGCGGATCGTCCCCGCGGTCAGGAGGGGGAAACCGAGGGTGAAGCTGACGGCGTAGCTCGTGAAGGAGGCGAGCGCGGTGGTGCGGTAGGGCACCTTCAGCTGGAGCTGGCGCAGCGCCAACGCGTCGTAGCAGGTCAAAAACAGGTAGCTGATCGCCACGAACAGGAAGGCGAGGCCGAGTTGCCCCGGCGTCGCGGCCGTGAAGGCGGCATGGAGTTCCGCCCAGGTGACGGTCTGGGCGAGTTTCCAGACGACGAAGATCGAGGCTGCGAAGATCCCTATGCTGGCGGCGGTTCCGAGCCACGCATAGCGGCCTCCGAAGCGGCTGCGCGGGTTGGCCGGGGCGGCAGGGTCCGCGACGACCGGCGTTTCCACCGTCTTAGCGTCGGCAAGCGTTTTCTGCTGTCCCGCAAAGTTCATATCGTCGGCGTCCGCCTCCGCCGGGGGGCCACGCCATCTCCCCGAGGGGCGGACGAGGTCGGTCCCGAGCTTTTGCCGGACCGCGGCCCGTTCGCCCGCATTTAGGGGGTTTGCCGTCGGATGGCCAGGGTGGGCGACTTCGTCGCGACGTCGAATGCCACTAGCGGATGCGTCGATGTCGCATCCGGCCCGGTCAGATCGCCGGGTCGAATGCCGGCGCGGACACCGTGCTCCTTCCCAGGACGCGCGAGGCGATCACCGCCACCGCCATGGTCGCGGCGAAGATCGCGAAGATCACCGGATTGAACACGACGAGGGCGACGAAGCAGACGCCCGCCATGGCGAGCGCGAAGGCGGGTGCGGCCGGATAGAACGGCGCGCGATAGGGACGGGCGAGGGTCGGCTCGGAGCGGCGCAGCTTGAACAGGCTCGCCATGCTCATTCCGTACATCACGAGCGCCCCGAACACCGCCATGGTGACGATGCTGGCGGTGAGCGACTGGCCTGCGATGACGACGAGGTTGTCGCTGTAGATCGCCGCGATGCCGATGGCGCCCCCGACCAGGGTGGCGATATGGGGCGTCTGGAAGCGCGGATGCACGGTGGCCAGCACCCGCGGCAGGTACCCGGCGCGCGCGAGCGCGAAGATCTGGCGCGAGTAGCCCATGATGATGCCGTGGAAGGAGGCCACGAGGCCGAACAGGCCGAGCCAGACCAGCATGTGCAGCCAGCCGCTCGATTCGCCCACCACGCCCTTCATCGCCTGGGGAAGCGGGTCGTTGAGGTTGCTCAGGGCCTTCCAGTCGCCCGCCCCGCCCGCGAAGATCATCACCCCGAAGGCCAGCACGGTCAGGGTCAGCACCCCGGTGATGTAGGCGATGGGGATGGTGCGCTTGGGGTCCTTGGCCTCCTCGGCGGCCATGGCGACGCCTTCGATGGCGAGGAAGAACCAGATGGCGAAGGGGATCGCCGCCAGCATGCCGCCGATGGCCGGCCATCCGAACGTGCTGCTGCCGGCCCAACCGTCCACCGCGAAGTTCGACCAGGTGAAGGCGGGGGCGACGACGCCCATGAACACGAGGAGTTCGCCCACCGCCAGGATGGTCACGAACAGTTCGAAGGTCGCCGCGATCTGAACGCCGACGATGTTGAGGGTCATGAACAGGAGGTAGGCGCCGAGCGCCGCGTGCTTCGGGTCGAGACCGGGAAACTGAACGTTGAGGTAGGCGCCGATGGCCAGCGCGATGGCGGGCGGCGCGAACACGAACTCGATCAGCGTCGCAAAGCCTGCGATGCAGCCGCCGGTGGGGCCGAAGGCGCGGTAGCTGTAGGCGAACGGGCCGCCCGCCTGCGGGATCGCGGTCGTGAGTTCGGTGAAGCTGAAGATGAAGGCGACGTACATCGCCGCGATGACGGTGGTGGTGACGAGGAAGCCGAGGGTGCCGGCACTGGCCCAGCCGTAGCTCCAGCCAAAATACTCGCCGGAGATGACGAGGCCGACGGCGATGCCCCAGAGGTGAAAGGCGTTGAGGCTCTTGTCGAGGCCGGGTCCCGCGCTTGCCATTCCGTCACCCTCAATCGACCGGATCCGGTCTGCCTGAAGGTCTCGCAAGATCGCTGCCGGATCAACGGGGCGTCAGGCGGCGCTCTCGCCCGCGCGCAGGCGGCCCGGCTCCTTGGCGCGGATGTCCATGGTGTTGCCGCGCCAGACGATGGCGCTCTGCATCCAGGCGCTGGCCCAGATCGCCGGGAATACCGCATCGCGCACGAGGAAGGCGAGGATCGTCCGCGGCCGGCGATACCAGCCCGCACGGGCGGCGAGGGCGTACTCGCCGGCATACCAGGCCGCCGCCATGCCGAGGACCGCACCGGCCACCTCGGGCGTCGGCACGATGGCGACGGCGAGGGTGAACGGCAGCAGCGGCCCGGTGCCGATCTCCGGGGCGAAGAACAGCGGGAAGGTGACACGCCGCAGCCGCGCCCAGCGCTGCTGGCGCGACCAGATCTCCCCGAAGGACCGCCGCCCGAGGGGCTGCTCGAACGGCGAGGCGACGAGGTGGACCCGCTTTCCGGCCGCGCGCACGAGCTTGGTCGCCGCGGCGTCCTCGGCGATCTCGGCCGCCAGTGCCCGGATGCCGCCGTGGGCCTCCAGGAACGGCTTGTTCCACAGCATGCTCTTGCCCTGGGCGAAGCCGAGACCGACGCTCTCGCCGGCATATTGCCAGCGCGCCTGCAGGGTGTTGAGGAAGGCGCATTCGAGCTCGGCGCAGAATCCGTGCGGCCGCGCCCCCACCGGGGTCGAGCAGACGAGGCCGGTGTCCTCCCGCCAGGAGGCCTGGAGCCGCTGCAGGTAGTCCGGCGGCATCAGCACGTTGGAATCGGCCAGCACCACCCACTCGTGCCGGGCCGCCTCCCAGCCGCGCACGCAGTTGTTGAGCTTGGGGTTGTCGCTCGCCCGCTCGTCGCCGACGATGAGCCGGGACGGTACCCGCGGATGGGCCGCCATCAGGCGATGCAGCAGCGGCACGATCGGATCGTCGGCATCGGCGACGCAGAAGATCAGCTCGTAATCGGGATAGTCGAGCTTGAACCCGCGCGTCAGCATCTCCTCGCTGAAGGCCTCGATCCCGCAGACGGGCCGCACCAGGGAAACCGGCGCTCCGACCGGGAAGGTCGAACGCCCGTCGGATCGGCCGAGGCGCCGGGCCGCCATTGCCAGGCTGACGAGGTTGACGAGGGTGAGCAGCGCACACAGCGACAGGGCGACGACCATGCCGATCTCGACCTCGCCGGCCTCGACACTGCCCGTCATCGCCGTCTCCTCCTCCGGCAGGGATCGCCGGTGAGGCGCCGTACCACTGGCGAGGGGGCCTAACAGCCGGCCTGTTTCAACCGTATGACAAAGGCCGCGGCGGCGGTCGGAGGCGGGGATGGGAATGCGCGTGGCGGTCCTGGGGGCCGGGATCTCCGGCGCGGCTGCGGCGCGGGCCCTGACCCGGGCCGGCTTCACCGTCGTCGTCCTCGACAAGGGCCGCGGGGTCGGGGGACGGATGGCGACCCGGCGGGTGGCGGACAGCGACCTCTCGTTCGATCACGGCGCCCAGTTCCTGCGCGCCCGCGGTCCGGCTTTCCGGGCGCAGGTGGCGGACTGGCTGGCGCGCGGTGTCGTCGCCCCCTGGGGCGGGCACGACCGCTACGTCGGGACCCCCGCCATGACGGCGCCGGTGCGCGACCTCCTTGTCGGTCTCGACGTCCGCACCGGAGTCACGGTGACGTCGTTGGTTCGCGAACCCGCGGGCTGGCGCGTGTCGGTCGCCGAAGGCGCCGTCGCGGAAACCTTCTCGGCCGTGGCGATCGGATTTCCATCCGTCCAGACGACGCGCCTCATCGACGCAAGCGGTCTCACCCTCACCGGGCCGGAGTCGGCGGCCTACGCGCCGTGCTGGTCCCTGATGGTCGCCCTCGACGGCCCGGCACCGTTTCCCGAGGCCGATCGCCGTTTTGCCGAGGGCGCCATCGCCGCCATCGTCCGCGAGGAGTCGCGCCCCGGGCGGGCGGCGGGTACGCGCCTCCTGGTCCATGCCGGTCCCGAGTGGTCGCGCCGGCACCTGGAGGAGACCCGAGAGTCCGTGACCGGGCGGCTGCTCGACGCGCTGGCCGAGCGCCTCGGCAGGCCGCTCACGCCCACCTTTGCGAGCGCCCATCGCTGGCGCTACGCCCTCGTGGAGACCGCGATCGGCCAGGACTGCCTCTACGACCCCGCGCTGCGCCTCGGCGCTTGCGGCGACTGGTGCCTCGGGCCGCGCATCGAGGCTGCCTTCGACAGCGGATCGGCGTTGGCCGCGCGCATCGTCGCGGACCTGACGGACCCGGCGGCCTGATGCCGCCTCCCATCGTGTTCCATCCCGCCTACGAGGCGGTCCTGCCGCCCGGTCACCGTTTTCCGATGCGCAAGTACGGACGCCTCGCCGAGGTGCTGACCGCGAAGGGCCTCGTCCCGAACGGATTCGTCCGCCCGGAACCGGCCGGCCCCGACCTCCTCGCGCTGGCCCACGAGCGAGCCTATGTCGAGGCCGCCCTCGGCCTTCGCCTGCCTCCGGCCGTCGAACGGGAGATCGGATTGCCGGTGGATGCCGGCGTCGTCGCCCGTGCCTGCGCGTCGGCGGGGGGAACGCTCGCCGCCGCGCGGCTCGCGCTTGCGGGCGGGCTCGCCGGCAGCGCCGCCGGCGGCAGCCATCACGCCCGCCGCGAAAGCGGGGCGGGCTTCTGCGTGTTCAACGACGTGGCGGTGGCGGCCCGCGCCCTCCAGGCAGACGGATCGATCGCGCGGGCGTTGGTCGTGGACCTCGACGTGCACCAGGGCGACGGCACGGCCGACTGCCTCGGCCGCTCGCCGGACCTGTTCACCCTCTCCGTGCACGGGGAGAAGAACTACCCGATCTGCAAGATTCCCGGCGACCGCGATATCGGACTCCCGGACGGCATCGACGATGCCGGCTACCTGTCGGTCCTGACGGGCTGCTTGCCGGACCTCCTCGACCGGCTCGCCCCCGACCTCGTGTTCTACAACGCAGGCGTCGATTCGCACCGGGACGACCGCCTCGGTCGTCTCTCGCTCAGCGACGAGGGGCTGGCCCGCCGCGACGGTTATGTCGTTCGAGAGGTTCGGCGGCGCCGCATCCCGCTCGTCGCCGTCATCGGCGGCGGCTACACCACCGACATCGATGCCCTGGCCGGACGCCACGCCCTCGTGTTCGAGGCGATGGCCGCGGCATCGTGACGGACGCGCCCGGCGCTGCTCGGATCAGGCGCCGTGGGGCTTGTGACCCGACGGCATCGGGGTGTCGCCGGACCACTGGGGACCGACGAGGTTCGTACCGGGATGCGAGACGCGCGCACCGGACGTGGAGAACGCCTGGTAGGCGAGCACCCGGTTGCTATCCATGACGTAGGCGGCCGCCAGGCCCAAACCGATCGCGGCGATCACGGCCACGGCAAACGCTTTCATGTCACCCTCTCTCACCGAACCGGGCCGGGGCCGGGCTCGCATAGCCTGCTCGCGGCCGGGGCGGGACGCCCCGGCACGCCGTCTATTCTGCGGGGACCGGACGCACCGGCCGGCGCGTACCGTGGTCGACCTTGCCGATTTCCTTCTCGACCCAGAGGTCGTGGTGCGACCGGGCCCAGCCGAGATCGACCTTGCCGCTGCCCATGGCATCGTAGGCGCCCTCCATGCCGACGCTGCCGATGTAGATGTGGGCCAGGATGCCGGCGATGAAGACGACGCCGATCAGCGAGTGGACCACCTGCATCACCTGCATGCCGGTGATGTCCGTGAGCACGAAGGGGAAGATCATCATCAGGCCGGTCACGCTCATCGCCGTGCCGAAGCCCACCACCATCCAGAACACCATCTTCTGGCCGGCGTTGAACCGTTCGGCGTGGGGATGGCCGTTACCGATGAGGCCGCCGCCGGCCTTGATCCAGTGCCAGTCGATCCGGTTGGGGATGTTGTCCTTCAGCCAGACCACGAACATCAGCGCGATGCCGAGCATGAACGGCCAGGCGAGATAGATGTGCGCGTATTTCGCGTATTGCGACACCACCGCGAAGGCGTCCGGCCCGATCACCGGGGCGAGCAAACGCTTGCCGAAGATGTAGTTCAGGCCCGACAGGGACAGGATGATGAAGCAGCTCGACGTCATCCAGTGCGTCACCCGCTCGAAGGTGCCGAAGCGCAGGATCTTCTTGCCGGAATCGGGGCCCCGCTCGAGCTTGATCCGGCCTCGCCAGAGGTAGAAGCCGGCGAGCAGGGCGATGGCCCCGAGCACGGCGAGCCCGCCGATCCAGGGCAGCCAGCTCTCGCGGAACGCACGGTAGTCTCGACCCTGGGGCTGGATCAGGCTCGCGGCCTTGCCGTCCGGGATCGTGACGCGGCCGACGATCTTGGGGTCCTGCTTGAACAGGAACTCCTCGTTGACCGAATCCGCCGTCGGGTTCTGCCCGGTCGGGTTGAGGCCGTCCTTCGTCTGCTGCGCCATCGCCGGCGCGGACGCGGCGAGAGCTGCAGCCACGACGATCGTCCTGAAAAGCGTCAATCCCCGCCGCATCGGCGTTCCCCTCTCGACAGTTGGCCCGCTCGGGCTCGTTTCGCGATCAGATCGCCACGGTCTCGCGGTAGGCGGTCTTCCAGCCCCAGGCACCCGAGCCGTAGCCGCGCTTGATCACCCGCTCCTTGTAGATCTGGGCGATCATCTCGCCATCGCCGGCAAGCAGGGCCTTGGTCGAGCACATCTCGGCGCAGAGCGGCAGCTTGCCTTCGGCAAGCCGGTTGGAGCCGTACTTCTCGTATTCGATCGTCGAGAAATCCGCTTCCGGGCCGCCGGCGCAATAGGTGCACTTGTCCATCTTGCCGCGCGAACCGAAGTTGCCGACCCGCGGATACTGCGGCGCGCCGAACGGGCAGGCGTAGAAGCAATACCCGCAGCCGATGCACAGGTCCTTGGAGTGCAACACCACGGCATCGGCCGTGGTGTAGAAGCAGTTCACCGGGCAGACGGCGGCGCAGGGTGCGTCGGTGCAATGCATGCACGCCATCGAGACCGAGCGTTCGCCCGGCTTGCCGTCGTTCAGGGTGACGACGCGGCGACGGTTGATGCCCCAGGGCACCTCGTGCTCGTTCTTGCAGGCCGTGACGCAGGCGTTGCACTCGATGCAGCGGTCCGCATCACACAGGAATTTCATGCGAGCCATAGTGGTCTCTCCTCACGCGGCCCGGATCTGACACAGGGTACACTTCGTTTCCTGCATGCCCGTCACAGGATCGTAGCCATAGGTCGTGCCGTTGTTCGAGCTCTCGCCGAGCACGACCGGATCGGTCCCGGTGGGGTAGAACCGGCGCATGTCCTCGCCCTGGTACCACCCGGAGAAGTGGAACGGCATGAAGGCCACGCCCTTGCCGACGCGGTCGGTCACCAGGGCCTTCATCTTCGACTTGACACCGTTTTCGGGCCCCGTGACCCAGACGAACTGACCGTCCTTGATCCCGCGATCGGCGGCATCGGTGGTGTTCACCTCGACGAACATGTCCTGTTGCAGTTCGGCCAGCCACGGGTTCGACCGGGTTTCCTCGCCGCCGCCCTCGTATTCCACGAGGCGCCCGGAGGTGAGGATGATCGGGAAGTCCTTGGCGATGTTCTTGTCCACCGCCGCCTTCTGCACCGAGAAGCCGATGTTGGGCATGCGCAGCTGGCGCTCGTCGGGACGGGTCGGGTACTTCGCCACGAGGTCGGGACGCGGCGTGTAGATCGGCTCGCGGTGGACGGGCACCGGGTCGGGCAGGTTCCAGGCGTTCGCCCGTGCCTTGCCGTTTCCGTAGGGCGTCACGCCGTGGTCGAGGCAGACCCGCTGGATGCCGCCCGAGAGATCGGTGGCCCAGCTCACGGCATCGATGTTGGCACCACCCGTCTTGGTGATGCTCGCCATCTCCGCCGCCGTCAGGTCCTTGTCCCAGCCGAGCTTCTTGAACACGGCCATCGTGAACTCGGGGTAGCCGTCCGTCAGGTCGGAGCCCTTCGCGAACGAATCCTCGGCCAGCAGGGTCTGGCCGTTGCGCTCCACGCCGAAGCGTGCGCGGAACGTGCCGCCGCCTTCCTTGATGTGGAGGTTGGTGTTGTAGAGGATGTGCGTGCCCGGGTGCTTGAGCTCGGGCTTGCCCCAGCACGGCCAGGGCAGGCCGTAGTAGTCGCCGCCGACCTCCGGGTCGTCCTTGGGCGCACGCAGGGTGACGAGATCGAACTTGTGCTGGTTGCGCATGTGCGCCTTCAGCCGCTCGGGGCTCTGGCCGCAATAGCCCGTCGACCATCCACCGCGGTTGATCTCGCGCAGGATGTCCTCGGCGACCGGAGCGTCGTTCTCGACCTTGATGTTCTTGAACATCTTGTCGGCGAAACCGAGCTTCTTCGACAGGAGGTAGATCACCTCGTAGTCGCTCTTCGACTCGAAGGCGGGCTTCACGATCTGCTCGCCCCACTGGATCGAGCGGTTCGAGGCGGTGCGGCTGCCGTCCATCTCCAGGGAGGTGCAGATCGGCAGCAGGTATGTGTTCTCCTTGCGGGCGTTCAGGGCCGCGAAGGTGGTGGGGTGCGGATCGGCCACGACCAGGAGGTCGAGCTTGGTCAGGCCCTCGATCGCCTCGGGCAGGCGGGTGACGGTGTTGCCGCCGTGGCCGAACACCATCATCGCCTTGATGGTGCTGCGCTGGTCGATCTGCTCTTCGGGCAGGTTGACGCCGTCGAACCACCGGGTCGAGGTCATGCCCGGCGTTTCCATGCTGTCCTTGCGGGTCTTGGCCTTGCGGCCGCCCTTGGCGGGGACTTCATCGAAACGGGACTGCAGCCAGTCGTATTCCACGTCCCACACGCGGGCCCAGTGCTTCCAGGCGCCCTCGACGAGGCCGTAGTAGAGCGGCAGCGTCGTGACATCGAGGCCGAGATCGGTGGCGCCCTGCACGTTGGTATGGCCGCGGAAGATGTTCGCGCCGGTCCCCGGCTTGCCGATGTTGCCGGTGGCCAGGCACAGGATGCACAGCGCCCGCACGTTGGCGGTGCCCACCGTGTGCTGGGTGGCGCCCATGCACCAGATCAGCGTCGAGGGCTTCTCGGTGGCGAACATCTTGGCGACGCGCTTGAGCTGCTCGCCGGGCACGCCGGAGACCCGCTCGACCTCGTCGGGCGTCCATTTGGCGACCTCCTTGCGGACGTCCTCCATGGCGTAGACGCGCTGCCGGATGAATTCCTTGTCCTCCCAGCCGTTCTCGAACACATGCCAGAGGATACCCCAGACCACCGGGATGTCGGTGCCCGAGCGGATGCGCACGTAGTCGGTGGCGTGCGCGGCCGTGCGGGTGAAGCGCGGATCGATGACGATCATGTTGGCGCGGTTGATCTCCTTGCCCGACAGCACGTGCTGCATGGAGATCGGGTGCGCCTCGGCCGGGTTGCCGCCGAGGATGATCATGGTCTTGGCGTTGCGGATGTCGTTGTAGGAATTGGTCTGGGCGCCGTAGCCCCAGGTGTTGGCGACGCCCGCCACCGTGGTCGAGTGGCAGATGCGGGCCTGGTGGTCGACCGAGTTGGTGCCGGCGAAGGCGCCGAGCTTGCGGAAGATGTAGGCCGCCTCGTTGGTGAACTTGGCCGAGCCGAGCCAGTAGACGGAATCCGATCCGTGGGTCTCGCGCAAGGCGGTGACCTTGTCGCCGATCTCGTCGATCGCCTGCTGCCAGGAGATGCGGGTCCACTCGCCGTTGACGATCTTCATCGGGTACTTGAGCCGGCGGTCGCTCGACACAAGTTCGCGAAGGGCCGCGCCCTTGGCGCAATGGGTGCCGCGGTTGATCGGGCTGGCATAGGACGGCTCCTGGCCGACCCAGACGCCGTTGACCACCTCGGCCGTCACCGTGCAGCCCACCGAGCAGTGGGTGCAGATGTTCTTCTTGATCGCCACCTCGGGGCCGCTCACCGACGAGCCGGCGGCCTGTGCCTTGCGCACGGCGCCGAGCTGGAGCGAGCCGGCCGCGGCGAGGCCGCCGGCGACGAGGCCGGAGCGGCGCAGGAAGGTGCGGCGATCGACGGCGGCGGGGGCGGCGGAGAGTTCGGGTTGTGCGCGGCCCTGGCCGCCGGTCTTGCGCTTGATCAGCATGGCGCCCTCTACTTCTTCAATGTCTCGTAGCCGTTGGTCCGGTAGAAGGCCTTGACCTCGTCGCTCTCGCGATAGCGGGCCTTGGTCTCCTCCGTCCCCGGGTCGTAGGCCTGGGCGGGCGTGGCCATCATCGGCTGGCCGACGGCCGCTGCGGCGACCGCGACGGAGCCACCGCCGAGGGCCCGGAAGAACTGGCGGCGCCCGAGCGCGCCCTTGCGGTCTTCGTCCATGTCCGTCGCTCCAAAATCCATCCGGTCGGGCACGCGTGACGGGGTCACGACGCGCCGTCGAGGCCGAAGGCCTCCGCTTCGATGTCGATGTAGGTGGCGCCGAGGGTGCCCACGGCGCGGTAGAAACGCGACGCCTGCGCCTGCGCGACGTCGCGGAAGAAGCGGGCCGCCCACGGTTCGACGTGGCGGGCGAAGAAGTCCCGGTCCGCACCGGCCTCGTCACCGAGCCGTCCGCCGCACAGGCCCGCCATGATCTCCATCACGATGGCGATGTGGTCCTCGGGCTCGCTCATGCCCCCGGTCGGCTCGACGCCGAGGCGACGGAGATCCTCGCGCAGGCGGGCGAGCGGCCGCTCGTTCAGGAACCCGGTGAGGTAGTAGGACGCGAAGGGGACGAGTTCCCCGCGCCCGACGCCGACGAAGAGATCGAAGTACTCGCGCTGAACGGCCCTGAGGTCGGCCTCTCCCGCCGCCTTGGCGAGATCCGTCACCGCACGCCCGAGGGGCGTCGCGTCGCCCCGCAGGCCGGCGAGCGCCGAGAGCAGGTCGGGAGACGGGGAGCGCCCGAGCAGCACGGCGAGGAGGTCGTACTGATCGGCGCGGGACCGATCGATCTCGTCGATCACCGGGCTCACGTCGCCGATGACGCCGAACGCGGCATCACGGCCGGCGACGTCGCCCACCCTGTCCTGCACCGTGTCACCCGAACGCATGTCCGTCCCCGCGCCTCGGCCGTACCCGCCGATGCCGCCCTTGTATGCAGGCCATCTTAATGCCGTTTGAGACGCCCGCAATCTAGTTTTTAATGGATCAAATCGGCAAAGCTCCGCCATGGCGCCGCAGCCGGGCCTGGGACGGGCCTTTCTCCCGCTCGGGCTCCCGCTGCGAGGCGAGCTCGGGCCCCGGACGCTCCGGCTCCATCGCGGGCGGCGGCGCGGGAGGCGCGATCGCCGCCGGCGTCGTTTGCACGGGCGCGTCCGCATCCACCGGCGATACCGCGTCTGCGTCGGCGTCGTTCGGGAGAACCTCGACTTCGGCCTCGGCCTCCACCTCGACGCGGGGCTTAGACCCTGCGAAGATCTGCCGGACCATCCCGGCAATGTCGTCGGTCGGCAGCATCGGCCCGGTGCCCGGCACCGCGCCGGGGATGTGCCAGTCGAAGGCGTATTCGCGCGCCTCGCCGAGGTAGTCGCGGATGCCGGGATCGAGGGACCACATCCGGCGCATCGCCGCGTTGCGCAGGACCTGCGGCACCCCGGCCTTGAGGAACGGCGCGAGGTCGGAGTCGGCGGTCAGCGAATCGAGGGACGGCAGCGCGGCGACGGCGTCTTCGTCGATGCCGGCCATGTCGCCCATGTCACCAATGCCGGCATGGGCCTCGTCATCGGCAGATGCCGCGGCAAGCGGTTCGTCTCCCGGCCCGGGCGGCGCCTCGCGCTCCGACGAGTCGGGCGTCGGGAGCTCGGGCGGCAACTCCTCGCGCACGATCTCGCGCTTGCGGCGGGACCAGCGCGACAGGAAATCGTCCCCGGCCATCAGGTGTCTCCCTTGCGACGGCGCCCGGTGTCCTGGCGGGCCAGGGCCTCCGGGTCGGCGCGGTCGCGCTTGCGCTTGTGGAACACCCGCTCGACGTGGAAGGCCTCGAAGAACTGTGCGAGCTTGGCTTGGATCTCGGCCGGCATCGGCACGGCCTCGACCACTTCGCCGATACCCTCGGCCATGGATTCTCCCTCGTAGGGGTCGGCCGTGACGGCCGCGACCTCGTAGGAATCCTCTGCGACCTGCCGCAGCGCCACCCACAGCGACGGGCGACCGGAAACGAGGTTGTCCCGGTAGTGCGAGGTCTCGCTCGGGTGCAGGGCGACCTCGTAGGCGCCGGCATAGAAGGTCTCCTCCTCCTCGCTCACCGCCAGCCGGGTCCAGGGGGCGGTGGCGGGGATCGCCGGCAGGGCGGCCACGGGGAGCCAGGCATGGCTCGCCCAGATGCCCTTCAGCTTGCGCCGGACCACGATGATGCCGACCGCGAAGCGGTGTTCGGGCGAACCGGCGGATACCGGCGAAGCGGTCTCCATCATAGGACCTCGGCGGGTTGGATGAGGGGCAGGCCGGCGACGAGGTTCTGCGGCTTGAGGGTCAACCGCCCGTCGCCGCCCATCGCTAGGATCAGGTAGACCGGCCGGTCGCCGACCTGGGGGGCGACCCGGGCGGCGTCCTCGAAGACGAGGCTGAACAGGGCGAGCACCCGGCGGCCGGTCTCGGCGTCGAGGGCCTGCCCGTTCCACAGGGCGTTGCCGATCCGGGTGGCCTCGGCGTCGAGGCCGACGAACCAGCGCCAGTCGGCATCCTCCATCGTCGGAATCGGCGATACCGTTACGCCCGCATGGAGGAGATGGCCGATCCAGGCCTCGATGGCGCGGGCGAGGCCGTCGCGGCTCCGAGGGTTGGTACCGAGATCGAGCGCCATGGTGAAGGCGTCCGACCGGCTCCAGTAGGTCCAGGCGTTGTCGTCGACCATGACGTCGAGCTCGTTCGCCGGCTCCTTGCCGAGCATCGCCACCAGCGGCGAGGCGGCGTTGGTGCTCTCGCGCGCCTCGATCACCTCGGCATCGGCCAGGAGAACCCGGCCCTCGTGCAGCGAGACCTTCTGCGGCCGGAAGAACAGCTCGGCCGCCCTCAGGACGTAGGGGTCCTCGCAGCCGTCGAGGGCGTTGCGAAGGATGAGGTGGACGAGCTGATTGAGGAAGATCGGCGGCGTGCCGCGCAGGCCGTTGCGCACGAGATCGAGGTAGGCGGCCTCCACGGAGCGCGCCGCCAGGAGCCGGTCACGGAAGGCGAGCATCATCTCCCAGTTCTCGCGGGCGTCGGCATCGGCCATCGCGGCCACCGCCCGGGGAGGAACCGCGAGACGCGGCGCTTCCATCAGCCTGGCGTGAAGGTCGCGCTCGGCCTCGCAGGCCTCTTCCGGCGGCAGGAGTTCGGGACGCGCGAGATAGGCGAGCAGCAGTTCGTCGGTGACGGCGAGCCCGCCGCCCTCCGTCCGTCCGGCCAGGTGATGGCCGCTGGAGACCCAGAACTCGGTCATCGTGCAGGATTCTCCATCAGCCCGATCAGGTCGGCGACCTCCTCGAGCTCGTCGTCGGTCTCGACGAAGGTGAACGCACGGGCGTGCGCGTGCATTCGGTCGGCACCGGGCAGGCCCGGCGGCCGGGCGTTGAGGGTGCGGAACCGCTCGCGGATCCCACCGTCCTCGCTGGTGCGATGCAGGGCGAGCACCGTACCGACGGCGGGCGCGCACAGGGAGGCGGCGGTCTCGATCTCCTCGCGGGCCGCCGCCTCGGCGGTCGCGAGGTCGGGGGCACCGAGGGTGTCGTGGATGTGCCGCGCCAGCGCCGAGACCGCCGCGTCGCGCTCGCCCTCCGTGGCCTCGGACACCACGACCAGGGTCGAGAACCCAAGCGACGCGACGCCGACGAAGCCGGAGCGGAAGGCCGCCCGCGCCTTCGGTGCCAGCGTCTCGGGGGCGACGTCGAAGAACAGGAACGAGCCGGTGACCGCCCATTCGCCGGGTTCGGCCGGACGCTCGAAGACGAAGGTGTCGGAGGGGTCGAGCCGCAGGGTGCGCGGCAGCTTGAGGCCGCTCACAGGCGCACCCGGCCCGTCGCCGGATCGAGCCAGGCCGGCACCGCCAGAGCGGGCATCAGTGGCCTGGTCGTTCCGTCCGACAGGTCGCCGGTCTCGGTCAGCGCGAGTCGCACGTCCCCCTTTCCGGCCGGCAGATGAGCGAGGTAGCGACGCCCCACCGCATCGAACCCGTCCTCGGCCCAGACCTCGAATGTCTTCATGAGGTTGCGCGCAAAGCCCTCCACCAGGCTCTCCTGGTCGTCGTGGCCGAACCCCTGCTCGTCCAGGGACGTCGAGGCCGGGGTCAGGCCGGGGTCGCCGGCATAGGCCTTGGACACGATCAGCATGCCGGAGACCACCAGCCAATCGGGCACCTCGTCCTCGCCGCAGCCCGGCGGCCAGGCGAGGCGGCCACCGCCGATGCGGGCGCCGTCGAAAAGCAGGGTGTCGGGCCAGGCGATCTCCACGGGCATCTCGGGCGGCGCATGGGCGCCCACCGCCGCCGCCAGGGCGACCATGCCGGCAAGGAACGCCCTGCGGGCCGTGCGCAGGGGCTCCTCCGGCACCAGCACCACGGCGATGTCGAAGGTCTCGGCCGGGCCGGCCCAGACCAGCGGCGCGGCCCCGTCCGGCATGTCGGCGGCGATGCGGCAGGCATGGGCGAATGCGCCGTCGGAATCGAACGGCAGCACCACCGGCGAGAACGCCGGCGGAAGCGCGAGCCGGCGCCCCCTCTGCGTGTCGGGAGGGATCGTCATGTCGTGCCCGTCATCGGTCCGGCGCCCTCGATATCCCTGCGCCAACGGGCCGGGTCCCTTCTTTCGAACGGTTCGAGTATAAGGCGCCGATACGGGAACGCGAAGGGCCGCCGCCCGCGCCCCTTCGGCATCCCCCTCGACCCGTTGTCCTCGCCGCCGAAAGCCTGTCCCTGTGTCCGACCGCGTCGTGTTCGCCTGTTCCTGCGAGGGTACCGTCCCCCTCGATGCCGCCGCCATCGCTCCGGCCTGCGGCGGGCGCCTCGAGACGGCGACCGAGCTCTGCGGCCGCGAGATCGAGCGGCTGGTGGCCAGCCTCGAGTCGGGCGCCGAGGTGACGGTCTCCTGCAGCATGCAGGCGCCGCTCTTTTCCGAACACGCGGCCGAGATCTGGGCCGAGGATCGCCTGACCTGCATCGACATCCGCGAGAGCGCCGGCTGGTCCTCGCAAGGGGCCGCCGCCGGCCCCAAGATCGCCGCGCTTCTGGCCTCGGCCGCCGAGGTCGCCGCCGCGCCGCAGATCCTCACCATGGAGAGCCAGGGCGTCGTCCTGGTCTACGGCCGCGACGAGGTCGCGGTGGAGGCCGGACGAAGGCTCGCGGACCACCTCGACGTCACGGTGCTGCTGAGCCGGCCCGGCGACGTCGCCCCGCCGCGGCGCAACGACTTTCCCGTCCTGAAGGGCACCATCGCCGGCGCCTCGGGACACCTCGGGGCGTTCTCGCTGCGGATCGACGACTACGCCGTCCCCTCCCCCGCCTCGCGCGGCTCGCTGCTGTTCGGCGAGGCGCGCAACGGGGCGACCTCGACCTGCGATCTCGTCCTCGATCTCACCGGCGGAACGCCGCTGTTCCCGGCCCACGACCTCAGAAGCGGCTATGTCCGCGCCGACCCGCGCGATCCCACCGCCGTGGAGGCCGCCCTGTTCTCGGTCTCGCACCTCGTCGGCACCTTCGAGAAGAGCCGGTTCATCGATTTCCACGCCGAACTGTGCGCGCATTCGCGCTCGCGCATCACCGGCTGCACCCGCTGCCTCGACGTGTGCCCGACCGGTGCCATCGCGCCGGCCGGCGAGCACGTGGCGATCGACCCCCATGTCTGTGCCGGCTGCGGCTCCTGCGCCTCGGTCTGCCCCACGGGGGCCGCCGCCTACACCCTTCCCGCCGCCGACGCCCTGATGCGCCGGTTGCGCACCCTGATGCGGGCCTATCACGCGGCCAGCGGCCGCGACGGCGTGGTGCTGTTCCACGACGACGAGCACGGTACGCCGCTGATCCAGGCGCTGGCTCGCTACGGCGACGGCCTGCCGGCGAACGTGCTGCCTGTCGCCGTCAACGAACTGACCCAGATCGGCCCCGAGGCGGTGGCGGCGCTGTTCGCCTACGGCGCCGTCGGCGTCCGGCTGCTGGTGCGTGCCAAGCCCCGGCACGATATCGAGACGGTCCACCGCCTCGCCGCGCTCACCGATACCGTCGTCCGGGCGCTCGGCTACGGCCCGGCGGGCGGCGGCACCGTGGTCGGCCTCATAGAGACGGACGATCCCGACGCCCTGTCGGCGGCGCTCGCGGCGATGCCGCTGGGAACGGCGGCACCCTCGCCCGCCGCCTTCATGCCGGTCGGCCCGAAACGCGACGTCCTTCGGTTCGCGTTCCGCGAATTGCACGTGGCCGCCCCCGCTCCGGTCGCGGTGGTGCCTCTGGCGGCGGACGCGCCGTTCGGTGGCCTCGACATCGATGTCGAGGGCTGCACGCTCTGCCTGTCCTGCGTGAGCGCGTGCCCCACCCATGCGCTGGGCGACAGCCAGGACCGGCCGCTGCTGGCTTTCGACGAGAGCCTGTGCGTGCAATGCGGCCTGTGCGCCGCGACCTGCCCGGAGCGGGTCATCACGCTCAAGCCGCAGATCGATTTCGAGGCCTGGGCCGCGCCGCGCCGCGTGGTGAAGGAGGAGGAGCCGTTCGACTGCGTCGCCTGCGGCAAGCCGTTCGGCACCCGCAGCACGATCGAGCGCGTCATGGCCAAACTCAAGGATCGCCACTGGATGTTCGCCGGCAGTGCGGGCGAGGAGCGCCTGCGCACGCTGATGATGTGCGACACCTGCCGGATCGAGGTCGCCACCAACACCGGCTTCGACCCGCATACGGCGCCCGAGCGCCCCCGGCCCCGCACGAGCGAGGATTATCTGCGCGAGCGGGCCGAGCGCGGCGATCCCCTCGCCTGATCCGGAGCGATCAGTTCGCCCGGGTCGCCTTCTCGAGGAAGCGCACCAGCGCCTCGCGGTCGCCGCGATCGCGGATCGTCTGTTCGGGCATCTTGGTGCCAGGCGTGTAGCGCGAGGGACCGACCTCGAAGAGTTCGGCGATGGTGCGCGCATCCCAGACGATATCGAGGTGCCTGAGCGGTTCGGAGAACCGGTAGCCCGGCGCGCTGGCGATGCGGCGACCGAAGATGCCGCTCAGGGTAGGGCCGGCGCGCGGGCCCTCGTCGGGCGACAGGGTGTGGCAGGCGACGCAGGCGCGAAACACCTCGGCGCCGCGCTCGCCCTTGTAGGCCGCGAGCGCATCGGCCGGGCGGGCCATCGCGAGGGCGCCGATGGGCTCGCCCGTGGCGGCGTTCCAGCGCCGCACCAGCCGGTCGCCGCCGCCGGTGAGCAGTTCGGCCCCGTCCGGCCGGAAGGCCAGCGACCACACCGGCAGGCCGGGTCCGACGAGGTTGAACAGCACCTTTGCCTCCGCCCGCGCGATCATCGCCACGGTGCCCGCCACCGTGGCGGCGGCGATCCGCGTCCCGTCGGGGGAGAGCGCCAGCGCGATGACGGGGTTCGGGGCCAGTTCGACGTCGGCCCTGAGCTGCCCCTGGGCCGATAGGACTCGCACGACGCTGTCTGCACCCGCCGTCACGATCTCACCGTCCGCGGCCACGGCCACGGTGTTGAGCGGCGTGCCCAGGGTGATCACCGCGGGCGGTGCCTCGCCCTCGGCCGGCCAGATCCGCAGGGTGCCGTCGTAGCCCGCCGAGACCAGGCGGCCGTCACCGAGGAAGGCCACCGCGTTGACCGGGCCGGTGTGGCCCGCCAGCGTCCGCACCGCGCCGCCGCCGGTCGAGCGGATCCGGGCGGTGCCGTCCCAGGAGGCGGAGGCGAGGAGGCTCCCGTCGGGCGACAGGGCGAGGCCGGCCACCGGACCCTGGTGGTCGGTGAAGACCGTGACCGGCTCGGGCGATCCGACTTGCCACAGGGCGATGCGACCGTCCTCGCCGCCGGTGAGGAAACGCCCGCCGCCCGCCGCGACCGCGGCGTTGACCGCGCCCTCGTGGACGCGCAGCACCCGCAAGGCCGCACCGGGCTCGATCGCCCAGAGGATCGCCGAGTGGTCGAAGCTGCCGGAGATGGCGAGCCCGCCGTCGGGCGCCACCGCCAGGGCCCGCACCGGCCCGCCGTGGCCCTGCCATTGCGCGCGTGCCACGGGCGGGCCCGCAGCGAGCAGCAGGACGGCGGCGAGGATCGTCGCCCGCCACGAAGGCGGGAGCACGCGGTGGGCTCGGGACACATCCATCATGCGGGATGGTTAAGCAGGTTCGCGCGGGCGGGCCAACGCCTCGGCCGGCGCGGATCTCGATTTGTCGCAGACCCAGAACGGCGAACCGCCAAGGCCACGCGCGGACCCGGTTCAGGCCGCGTTGTCCCGGTGGCGGCCGAGGCGGCGCTGCCAGGCGTTCACCAGGGCGGCGGCGAGGGTGAGGATGCCCGGATCGCGGTCGAGGACGTCCTCGGCCGGCTGCGGCAGGGTGGTGGCGAGAAAAACCAGCATGGTCGGCTCCTGAAGCGGAGAGTGGTGGAACCCGCTTTGTTGCAGTGCAATATCAGCCCTCCCCCGTCGTTGCCGCAACCGGCCGTCACGCCGGGACGGCCATGCAGGGGCCTCATGCGCCGGCCGCGATTCCGGCGCGATCGACGCCGCCGCTGTTGACCGCTCCGGCCTGCGCCTCCACTGAACCCGTCGCTCATTCGTCATTCCCGCCGGTTAAGCCGGCAAACTCCGGGATCGGGACACTCCCGATTCCGGAGCGAACCAGAAGGATCGTCCGCGCCATGACCGACTCCCCCTCCTCCTGGCCCGTGCACGGGCGCATCAGCGGCCCCATCGTGATGATCGGCTTCGGTTCGATCGGCCGCGGCACGCTCCCGCTGATCGAGCGCCACTTCGAGTACGACAAGGCCCGCTTCACCGTCATCGAGCCCTCCGACGCCCACAAGGCTCTGGCGGACCGGCACGGCCTGCGCTTCGAGCAGGTGGCGCTGACCCGCGAGAACTATCGCGACGTCCTCACCCCGCTCCTCACCGAGGGCGGTGGCCAGGGCTTCTGCGTCAACGTCTCGGTCGACACCTCGTCCCGCGCCATCATGGAACTGTGCCGCGAGCTCGGCTGCCTCTACATCGACACCGTCGCCGAGCCCTGGCCGGGCTTCTACTTCGACAAGTCGAAGAGCCAGGGCGACCGCACCAACTACGCCCTGCGCGAGGACATCCTCGCCGCCCGGGCCGCCGCGCCCGGCGGCACCACGGCCGTCTCCTGCTGCGGTGCCAACCCCGGCATGGTGTCCTGGTTCGTCAAGCAGGGCCTCCTCAACGTGGCGGCCGACCTCGGCCTTTCGGCGCTCGAGCCCAAGACCCGCGCCGAATGGGGCAAGCTCATGCGCGAGGTCGGCGTCAAGGGCATCCACATCGCCGAGCGCGACACCCAGCGCGCCAAGACCCCCAAGCCCCGGGGTGTGTTCGTGAACACCTGGTCGGTGGAGGGCTTCGTCTCCGAGGGCAACCAGCCGGCCGAGCTCGGCTGGGGCACCCACGAGACCTGGCGCCCCGACAACGCCCGCGACCAGGAGAAGGGCTCGCGCTGCGCCATCTACCTGCTGCAGCCCGGCGCCGACACCCGCGTGCGCTCGTGGACCCCCACCGCCCAGGCGCAGTTCGGCTTCCTCGTAACCCACAACGAGGCGGTCTCGATCTCCGACTACTACACGGTGATGGAGGGGAGCCGCGCTGCCTACCGCCCGACCTGTCACTATGCCTATCATCCGGCCGACGACGCCGTGCTGTCGCTGCACGAGATGTTCGGCAAGGCCGCCGCCGTGCAGGAGAAGCACCACATCCTCGACGAGACCGAGATCGTCGACGGCATCGACGAGCTCGGCGTGCTGCTCTACGGCCACGCCAAGAACGCTTACTGGTTCGGCTCGCAGCTCTCCATCGAGGAGACGCGCCGCATCGCGCCCTACCAGAATGCCACCGGCCTTCAGGTGACCTCCGCCGTGCTCGCGGGCATGGTCTGGGCGCTGGAAAACCCGGAGGCGGGCATCGTCGAGGCCGACGAGATGGACTTCCGCCGCTGCCTCGAAGTCCAGATGCCG
Organism: Methylobacterium sp. Leaf399; assembly: GCF_001424525.1. Lineage (NCBI taxonomy): Bacteria > Pseudomonadati > Pseudomonadota > Alphaproteobacteria > Hyphomicrobiales > Methylobacteriaceae > Methylobacterium > Methylobacterium sp. Leaf399. The sequence continues at coordinate 121,392 of NZ_LMQK01000012.1, forward strand.
TATCTCGGCCCGGTCGTGGGCGTCTACACCGACTGGACCCCGCTTACCGGCCGCCCCGGCCTGTTCCCTGAGGACATCGACGAGAGCGACCCCTGGCAGTTCCGCAACGTGCTCGTTCACGGCTGACCGGCACCTCGGCCGTTCGCACCGTGGCGGACGGCCTGGCGGCGGCTACGGTGATCCTCCGAACGAAGGATCAGCCATGGCAGTCGCGGTTCGGCGTGAAACCGGGATGAGCGTCGCCGAGTATCGGACCTGGGTCGCGGACCGCCCGGACGACGAGCGTTGGAAGTTGCTGGACGGAGAGCCCGAGCTGATGTCGCCGCCGAACGCGCGACATCAGCGCATCGTCATGAAGTTGGGCCGGCATCTCGATCGCCTTGCCGAGCGGCGCGGTCGCAACGCGTTGCCCGGCCTCGGCGTCCTCAGCGCGGCGATGGACGATGTCGGGCCGATCCCCGACGTCGTGGTCATCTGCGGGCCGCTGCCGCCGGACGGTTACACCCATGATCCGGTGCTCGTGGCCGAGGTGCTGTCCCCGTCGACCATGACCGACGATCTCGGCCGCAACACCGGTTTCCATCGCTCCGTGCAGAGCCTGCGCACCTTCCTGATCGTCGACCAGGACCAGCCCAGGGTCGAACTCTGGAGTCGCGGCGACGGTTGGAGCATGCATGGCCTCGGTCTCGGCGGGGTGATCGAGCTGCCCGAACTCGGCGGTTCGCTGGCCGTCGGCGACATCTACGCGCGCGTGACGTTCTGACGAGGCGGCTGCGGTGTTGCGGCGCTCCGGCGGGGTGCTACCATCGCCGCTTCCATCGGGAGGGCGTGCCATGGCCGTCGCGGCGCGACGCTACACCCATATGACCGTCGCCGAGTTCCGCACCTGGGTCGAGGCCAAGCCCGATTGGGAGCGCTGGGAGCTGCTCGACGGCGTGCCGATCTTGATGTCGCCCCCGCGCGAACGGCATCAGGGAATCGTCGCCAATCTAATCGTGGCTCTCTCACCAGTGGCGCGAGACAAGGGCTGCCGCGCCCTGCCCGGCCTCGCCATCCTCAGCGAGGCGATGGACGATTTCGCGCCGATCCCCGACGTGGTGGTGCGATGCGGGCCGCTGCTCCCCGACGGCTATGCGCCCGATCCGCTGCTCGTGGCCGAAGTCCTCTCGCCCTCGACGCTGTCGACCGATCGCGGCCGCAAGGTCGATTTCTACCAGACGGTGGAGACGCTCCGGCACATCCTGATCGTCTATCAGGACGAGGCCCGCATCGAGGTGTTCCGGCGCAGCGGTCCCGGGGAGTGGGACCGGACGGTGCTCGGCCTCGACGCCGCGATCGACCTGCCCGAACTCGGCGGTGCGGTCGCGGTGCGCGACGTGTACACCGGCATCGTGTTCTGACCCGCCGCCCCGAACGCCCGACCCAGGACCCGCCTTGCCCCATTTCGAAGACGTCAATGCCGACAAGCTGCGCGGCTCCCTCGGCGTCACCGACGCCGAATCGGTTCTCGACCTGCGCGAGACCAACAGGCCCACCGCCGAGGCTTCGCTCAAGGAGATGATCGAGCGCAGCCGCTTCTCGCGCGGCAAGACCGTGGCGATCCGCCTCGCGCCTCCCCCGGAGGGCGGCGGCGAGACCCTGTTCCAACCCGTCGGGCGGATGCTGCTGGAGGCCAAGCGCAAGGGCTTCGTCGACCGTCTCCACCCGCTGCCGGCGGGCGACGGGCTCGGCTTCTACGTGGCGCTGGCCGGTAAGCCGCAGCGGGAGGCCGAGTAGGCGCAGGCGGCGGCGCGCCCGCGTTGACATCGCGCGGGCCCGCGCCGATACCGCCGGCCGGGCGGCCCATGCAGCAGCGCACATACAAACTGGCGGTGATGGTTGCCCACGATCTCGTGGCGACCGCGCTGGCCGTGATCCTCACCTTCGTGTTCCGGTTCGACGGCGCCCTCCTCGCCGAGCGATTGCACGCGCTTCCGCTCCTGCTGCCGCCGTTCGTGCTGTTCGCCGGCTTCGTCTACGCCCGGTTCAGGCTCTACCGCACCAAGTGGCGCTTCGCCTCGCTGCCCGATCTCGCCGGCATCGTGCGGGCCGCCAGCGTCCTGGCCCTGACGCTGCTGGTGCTCGACTACGTGCTCGTCTCCTCGACGATGTACGGGTTCTATTTCTTCGGAAAGATCGCCATTGGGCTGTACTGGGTGCTGCAGGTGTTCCTGCTCGGCGGCATGCGGCTGGCGTTCCGCTACGTCAAATACGCCCGCTCGCGCCAGACCCAGGCCCGCAACGCCTCGACGCCGACGCTCCTGCTCGGCCGCGGGTCGGACATCGAGATCGTGCTGAGGGCGATCGAGGCGGGATCGATCCGCCGCCTCTCTCCCAAGGGCATCCTGTCGCCCCGCGCCGACGAAGCCGGCCAGACCATGCGCGGCGTGCCCGTGCTCGGCGGCTTTTCCGACCTCGAAGCGGTCATCGCGGGACTGGCCGAGCGGGGCACGCCGGTGCGGCGCCTCGTGGCGACCCCGAGCGCCCTGGCGCCGGAATCCGAGCCCGACGACCTCATCGCGCGCGCCCGCCGCCTCGGCCTGCCGCTGTCGCGGGCGACGAGCCTGGGCGACGGGATGCGCGACACCGAACTCGCGCCCCTCGAGATCGAGGACCTGCTGCTGCGCCCGACCGTGTCGATCGACCGGCCGCGGCTCGAGCGCTTCCTGCACGGGTCGCGGGTGATCGTCACCGGCGGCGGCGGGTCGATCGGCGCCGAGATCTGCGCGCGCGCGGTGGCCTTCGGAGCCAGCGCCGTCCTGGTGGTGGAGAGTTCCGAGCCCGCGCTCCACGGCGTCCTCAACCAGCCGGCGCTCCAGGATGCGCAGGCCGAAGTCAGCGGCGCGCTCGCCGACATCCGCGACGGCACGCGCCTGCGCGAGGTCTTCGCGGCGTTCCGGCCCGACTACGTGTTCCACGCGGCCGCGCTCAAGCAGGTGCCCTATCTGGAGCGCGACTGGACCGAGGGCATCAAGACCAACGTCTTCGGCTCGATCAACGTCGCCGAGGCGACCCTGGCCACGGGCGCCCGGGCCATGGTGATGATCTCCACCGACAAGGCGATCGAGCCGGTGTCGCAGCTCGGCGTCACCAAGCGCCTCGCCGAGATGGTGGCGCAGGCCCACGACGCCGAGCAGGCGGCCGGCGGCGCGCGCTGCCCGACCCGGCTGATCGCGGTGCGCTTCGGCAACGTACTGGGCTCTGTCGGCTCGGTGGTGCCGGTGTTCAAGGCGCAGATCGCCCGCGGCGGTCCCGTCACCGTGACCCACCCCGACATGGTGCGCTACTTCATGACGGTGCGCGAGGCCGCAGACCTCGTCCTCACCGCCGCCTCCCACGCCGACCGCGAGGGACGGGCTGCCCCCGATGCCGCCACCGACCAGCGCGCGGCGGTCTACGTCCTCAAGATGGGCCAGCCGGTGCGCATCCGCGATCTCGCCGAGCGCATGATCCGGCTCGCCGGCTTCGAGCCCGGCGAGGACATCGAGATCGCGGTCACCGGCGCAAGGCCCGGCGAGCGCCTCAACGAGATCCTGTTCGCCCGCGAGGAACCCCGCGTCAGCCTCGACGGGATCGACGGCGTGATGGCGGCCAAGCCGATCTTCGCCGACCGTAGGATCCTCGACGGCTGGATCGTCCGTCTTCAGGCGGCGGTGACGGCGGGCGACAGGGCGGCGGCCGAGGCGGTGTTCGAGGAGGCGATCCCGGATTTCCGTCACCGCGTGGCAGCGTCGGCGAGCGTCGACGTGCCGGCTCCCTCCCATGACGCCGCCGCGTCCGTGACCGCGAGCCTCGCCCTCCAGGGCTGATCGAGGAGGCTCGGAGGTCTCGATTATGTGGACGGGCCGTCCGCCTCGGCGGTCGAACGCGCCAAAGCGGCGAGACCGGCGCGACTCGTCGTGCGCGGAACCCAGCCGAGGGCCGACAAGCCGGCCGAATCCGCCACCAGGTCGGAGGCGACCCGGGCGAAGGCCTCGCTGCGCCCGCCGAGGCGGCAGGCGAGTTCCAGCAGCGCCGGCGGGCACGGCAGCAGGCCGGCCCGGCGGCCGAGCCCCTCACGGAACGCCGCGATCATCTCGGGCAGCGTCAGCGGATCGGGCTCGGCCACGACGAGGGATCGGCGCAGGGGAGCCGGCGCGTCCAGGGCCGTCATCACCGCGTCGGACAGGCTCTCCAGCGAGACGAGGGAGCGACGTCCCCCGAGGCTGGCGAGCGGCAGCGGATAGGGCGAGCGCGCCAGTGCCATGAGCGATGCCATGTTGCCCTTCATGCCGGCGCCGTAGACCAGCACCGGGCGCAGGGCGACCCAGTCGATGTCGAGTCGCGACAGCGCCACCTCGGCATCGCGTTTGGAACGGCCGTAGGCGTCGGTGGGAGCCGGTTCGTCGGTGTCGCGCACGACGCCCGGCGCGCTCCACCCGGTCTGGGCCCGGATCGAGGACAGGAACACGAACCGGCGCACCCGCGCCCGCGCCGCGGCCTCCCCGAGCCGGCGCGTCGCCTCGGTGTTGGAGGCGCGGTAGTCGTCTTCCGGCGCACCCGACATCGCATGCGCCAGCCCGGCGGAATGGACGACGGCATCGACGCCGGCGAGGGCCGCGGCCATGTTCATCGGCCGGGTGAGGTCGCCGACGACGGCGCCGCTCGCCCCGTCCGGCACCGACACCGGCCGGCGCAGCAGCACGCGCACGCGAAAGCCGCGGGCGGACAGGCTGCGCAGGAGATGGCGCCCGATGAAGCCTGTGGCGCCGGTCAGCGCGATCAGCGGTCCGCCCACGCGTTCGGTCCTCATCCCATCTTCGGGCGGGGATGCGAGAAGCCGCGCAGCACCCAGGCGACCGCGCCCGCTCCGAGCGCCAGCGCGCTAAGCGTGACGGGCCAGGACGGCCAAAGCAAGGTGAGCCCGGCCAGGGCCGCGAGCCCGAGGTTCAGGACGAAGACCCGGGTCACCACGCCCATCACCGACAGCCCGTTGACGGTGGCGCGCTGGTAGTAGTGGCTGCGGTGCGCCTCCCACACCCGTTCGCCGCGGGCCGCCCTGCGGACCAGGGTGATCGTCGCATCCGCCAGATAATAGAGCGGCAGGAGGATCGCTGAGGCGAGGCCGCCATCAAGGGCGAGGCGGTAGAGCAGCCAGGCGACGGCGAGTCCGATCGGCAGCGAGCCGACATCGCCGAGGAAGAGCCGCGCCACCGGGCGGTTGAAGGGCGCGAAGCCCAGGAGCGCCCCGAGTAGGGACGCCGCCACGAGCACCGGAAGCGGATCGAGGCCGCCGGCCAGGCCGAGGAGGGCGAGCGCCGCGCACAGCGGCACCATCTCGGCCACCGTCATCCAGTCGACCCCGTCCATGAAGTTGGTAAGGTTCACGAACCAGAGCCCGGCGAGGATGGCGAGCCCCCGCTCGAGCGGCAGCGGGATCGCGGGCAGGAGCCGTCCGCCCACCGCGGCGACCAGCCCGGCGACCACGAGGCCCTGTAGGACGAGCCGCAAAGAGGCCGGCAGCGGCCGGATGTCGTCCACGGCGCCGACGATGGCGAGGGCGGTGGCGGCGAGGCCGAGGACGACGACCTCGATGACCGCCAGGTCGTCGGCCTGCCCGGCGACCAGGAGACCCGTCGCCGCGATGGCCGCGACGATCACCGCGATGCCGCCGCCCTGGGGCGTCGGCACACTGTGGCTCGAGCGCGCGTTCGGCCGGGCCAGGGCATAGCGAACGAGGAGGGGACGCAGGGCGATCACGAGCCCGGCGCTCAACCCGGCGGCAAGGGGAACGGCGACGAGGGGCGCGAAGGTCATCGGGACAGGCAGGCCGTGTCGCGCCGGGCGGCCCTCAGAACACCTTCTCGGCGCCGTCGCGCGGCGCGGACCCCGCCACGCCGGCCGCCGCGTCCGCCCGTTCGGCGGCCTGCTTGTCCAGCGCGCGCCCGACGACCTTGGCGATGCCGATCATGATCGTGTCGAGGATGTAGTCCTTGGGCGTGTAGACGGCGGTCACGCCCATGTTCTTGAGCACGAGTTCGTCGTCGGGGGAGATGATGCCGCCCACCACCAGCGGCACGTGGTCGAGGCCGGCCTCCCGCATCTTCGCCTTGACGTCGCGCACCAGGGGCACGTGGCTGCCCGACAGGATCGACAGGCCGACCACATGGGCGCCGGTCTCGCGCGCCTTGGCCACGATCTCCGCCGGGGTCTGGCGGATGCCGTCGTAGGTCACGTCGAAGCCCACGTCGCGGGCGCGCAGCGCGATCTGCTCGGCGCCGTTGGAATGGCCGTCGAGCCCGGGCTTGCCCACCACCATCCGCGGCTGCTCGCCGAGCCGCTCGCCGAGGTCGGCGATGAGGAGCTTGGCCTCCTCGGCCGCGCCCGACGACACCGTCTCCAGCGTCACGCCGGTGGGTGCGCGGTACTCGCCGAAGACCTCGCGCAGGCGCCCGCCCCACTCGCCGGTGGTGACCCCCGCCTTCGCGGCGGCGATGGAGACCGGCATGATGTTGGCGCCCGAGCGCGCTGCCGCCTCGAGCTCGTCGAGGGCCTTGTCCACCGCCTTCTGGTCGCGCTTGGCCCGCCAGGCGCGGATGCCCTGCTCGGCCTCCATCTCCACGGTCTCGGAGACCGTGAAGATCGCCCCCTCCCCGGCCGTGAGGGGGGAGGGCTCGCCGGCCTGGAACTTGTTGACGCCGACCACGATCTGGTCGCCGGCCTCGATGGCCGAGATGCGCTTGGCGTTGGATTCCACCAGCGCCCGCTTGAGGGCCCCGGTCTCCACCGCCGCCACGGCACCGCCGATGCCGCCGATCTGCTCCAGCGCCGCGCGGGTCTGCGCCTTGAGGTCCTCGACCTTGGCGTCGATGACCTTGGAGCCGTCGAAGATGTCGTCGTATTCGAGGAGGTCGGTCTCGAAGGCGAGGATCTGCTGCATGCGCATGGACCACTGCTGGTCCCACGGGCGCGGCAGGCCCAGGGCCTCGTTCCAGGCCGGCAGCTGCACGGCCCGCGCACGGGCGCGCTTGGAGAGCGTCACGGCCAGCATCTCGATGAGGATGCGGTGGACGTTGTTCTCGGGCTGCTGCTCCGTGAGGCCGAGCGAATTCACCTGGACGCCGTAGCGAAAGATGCGCTTCTTCGGGTCGGTGATGCCGTAGCGCTCCTGGGCGATCTCGTCCCAGAGTTCGGAGAACGCCCGCATCTTGCAGATCTCGGTGACGAACCGCATGCCGGCGTTCACGAAGAACGAGATGCGGCTGAACACGTCGGCGAAGCTCGCCTCGTCGAAATCGGGGTCGTCGCGCACGGTGTCGAGCACCGCGATGGCGATGGCGAGGGCGTAGGACAGCTCCTGGACCGGCGTCGCCCCCGCTTCCTGCAGGTGGTAGGAGCAGACGTTCATCGGGTTCCACTTCGGTACTTCCTTGGTCGTGAACAGGATCACGTCCTTGGTCAGCCGAAGGGAGGGTGCGGGCGGAAACACGTAGGTGCCGCGCGACAGGTATTCCTTGATGATGTCGTTCTGCGTCGTCCCCTGCAGCCCGCTGAGCGGCACGCCCTGCTCCTCGGCCACCGCGAGATAGAGCGACAGCAGCCACGGCGCCGTGGCGTTAATCGTCATCGAGGTGTTCATCTGGCTGAGCGGGATGTCGGCGAACAGGGTCCGCATGTCGCCCAGGTGCGCGATCGAGACACCGACCTTGCCGACTTCGCCGCGGGCGAGTTCGTGGTCCGGGTCGTAGCCGGTCTGGGTCGGCAGGTCGAAGGCCACCGAGAGGCCGGTCTGGCCCTTGGCGAGGTTGCCCCGGTAGAGCGCGTTCGATTCCTTGGCGTTGGAGTGCCCGGCATAGGTCCGGATGATCCAGGGTTTGTCGCGCTTGACCTCGGCGATGGTCGCGTTCGCGCTCATTCCACGTGGCTCCGTCTCTTGTCGTTCGGCGCGGCCCGTGCCGCTTTCTGAGCGGCACCCTAGCCAAGCCGCGGGCGCCCGTCATCTGCCGGTGGGTGAAACCGGCGAGGCGACGCGGCGCGAGCGTCTGAAAAATTGTTCACGCCACCATGAAGCGATTTGAAACCGATCGGTCGTTGCAAGGCGGGGAACGCCATTAATACTGCATACCAGGCCCTTCGGGACGTCTGAGGCCGCGTTTTACCTGGGATGGGACCGCTTCCGAGCGTTTTGGGGGCCTTGGAGCGGCTACGGTTCGCCGATATAGGGGCGGCAGAGAACAATCAGGGAGAGCCAGGATGTCGGCAGGGGCGCAGGTGAAACAGGGCGAGGTCAAGGACCTCTACGAGCTCGGCGAGATCCCGCCGCTCGGGCACGTGCCGGCCAAGATGTACGCCTGGGCGATCCGACGCGAGCGCCACGGGCCTCCGGAGGAGTCGTTCCAGGTCGAGGTCCTGCCGGTCTGGGACATCGGCGACGACGAGGTGCTGGTCTACGTCATGGCCGCGGGCATCAACTACAACGGCGTCTGGGCCGGCCTCGGCGAGCCGATCTCGCCCTTCGACGTGCACAAGACGGAGTACCACATCGCGGGGTCCGACGCCTCGGGCATCGTCTGGGCGGTGGGCTCCAAGGTCAAGCGCTGGAAGGTCGGCGACGAGGTCATCATCCACTGCAACCAGGACGACGGCGACGACGAGGAGTGCAACGGCGGCGACCCGATGTTCTCGCCCTCGCAGCGGATCTGGGGCTACGAGACCGGGGACGGCTCCTTCGCGCAGTTCTGCCGGGTGCAGTCGCGCCAGCTCATGAAGCGGCCCCAGCACCTGACCTGGGAGGAAGGCGCCTGCTACACGCTCACCCTCGCCACCGCCTACCGCATGCTGTTCGGCCACGCCCCCCACACCGTCCGGCCCGGCCAGAACGTGCTCATCTGGGGCGCCTCCGGCGGCCTCGGCGTGTTCGGCGTGCAGCTCTGCGCGGCCAGCGGAGCCAACGCCATCGCGGTGATCTCGGACGAGTCGAAGCGCGACTACGTCATGAGCCTGGGTGCCAAGGGCGTCATCAACCGCAAGGACTTCGACTGCTGGGGCCAGCTGCCCAAGGTGAACAGCCCCGAGTTCCACGCCTGGACCAAGGAAGCGCGCAAGTTCGGCAAGGCGATCTGGGACATCACCGGCAAGGGCAACGACGTCGACATCGTGTTTGAGCACCCGGGCGAGGCGACCTTCCCGGTCTCGGCCCTCGTGGTGAAGCGCGGCGGCATGGTGGTGTTCTGCGCCGGCACCACCGGCTTCAACATCACGTTCGACGCCCGCTACGTCTGGATGCGCCAGAAGCGCATCCAGGGGTCGCATTTCGCACACCTCAAGCAGGCCTCGGCGGCCAACCAGTTCGTGCTCGACCAGCGCATCGACCCGTGCATGAGCGAGGTGTTCCCGTGGGACAAGATTCCCCACGCCCACACCAAGATGTGGAAGAACCAGCACCCGCCGGGCAACATGGCCTGCCTGGTCAACGCGCCGCGCGCCGGCCTGCGCACCCTCGAGGACGTGATCGAGGCAGGCCCGCTCAAGCGCTGAGCGGGTCGAACGGCGCATCGCCTACCGAGGCCTTCGACCACACGGTCGGAGGCCTTTTTGCTGCGACCCGGCGGGAGGTGGCGCCGAGCCGAGATTCGGGATGCGGGCCGGCGCTCCTCGCCTGCGCCTAACGGCCTCGTGGGGAGCGTGACCTGCGGGCGACCAAGGGGCCGTCCTGTGGCAGGTCCGCTCTTTTCGGGTTCGGCCGAACCGCCGGGCAACCGTATCGGCCGATTTCGCGGCTGCCCGGCCGCGATCCGCCCATTCGTTAACCACACGCTAACCACGGCCTGGGCAAATTTTGCCGAGCCGGGCGGGTGAGCCGCCAGGCTCGGACGGGTGGGTTGGTCGCGTCGTGAAATCGGTCCTCGAACTGGTGACCAAGCTGGGGCCGGCGCGCCTCGCCGCCATGGCGGCCGTCACCCTGACGCTGGTCGGCTTCTTCGCCTTCGTGATCCTGCGGGTCTCCAAGCCCGACATGGGCGTCCTGTTCGCCGACCTCTCGATGCAGGATTCCAGCGCCGTCATCCGCGACCTCGACACGCGCGGCATCCGCTACGAGACCAAGGGCGATGCCGGGCAGACGATCATGGCCCCGCGCGCCGACCTGCCGCGCCTGCGCATGGATCTCGCCGGCAAGGGCCTGCCGAGCGCCACCGGCGTCGGCTACGAGATCTTCGACAAGGGCGATGCCTTCTCGTCCACCAACTTCGTCCAGAACGTGAACCATCTGCGCGCGCTCGAAGGGGAGCTGTCGCGCTCGATCCGCGCCATCGGCCGGGTCCAGGCCGCCCGCGTCCACCTCGTCATGCCCGAGCGGCGCCTGTTCGAGCGCGACCGGGAAGCCCCGAGCGCGTCGATCATCCTGAAGCTGATGGGCGACCTCGACGCCTCTCAGGTGCGGGCGATCCGGCACCTGGCGGCTTCCGCCGTGGAGGGGCTCAAGCCCGAGCGCATCTCCATCGTCGACGAGCGCGGACGCCTGCTGGCCGATGGCGCCCGTGGCGCCGAGGCCGAGACCGGTGCCGGCATGGAGGAGAAGCAGACCGGGATCGAGCGCCGCCTGCGCTCGCAGATCGAGGAGATCGTGGCGGGCATCGTCGGCCAGGGCCGCGCCCGCATCCAGGTGAACGCCCAGCTCGATACCCAGCGCATCGAGAGCCGCTCGGAGACCTTCGATCCCGAGAGCCGGGTGGTGCGCTCCACCCAGACCCGCAGCGAGACCTCGCAGACCAGCGCCGCCGAGGGCGCCACCACCGTGGGCAACGAGCTGCCCGGGGCCGAGAAGCCCGGCGCGGTGCCGGGGCCCAGGGACGCCTCCAACAAGAACGAGGAGACCACCAACTACGAGATCTCGCGCGTCACCAAGACCGAGCTCCTGGAAGGCGGCCGCATCAAGCGCCTTTCGGTGGCCGTCGTGGTGGACGGCGCCTACGTGCCCGGTGCCGACGGCAGGCCGAGCTACCAGCCGCGGCCGGCAGCCGAGATGGACCGCATCGCCGCCCTGGTGCGGTCGGCGATCGGCTTCGACAAGGGCCGCGGCGACCAGGTCGAGGTGGTCAACCTGCGCTTTGCCGAGACGCCGGCCACGCCCGAGTTCATCGAGCCCTCCCTGGTGCAGTCGTTCCTCTCCCCCACGAAGGAAGACGTGCTGCGCATCGTCGAGCTCGCCGTGCTCGCCATGCTCACCCTGGTGGTTCTCCTGGCCGTGGTGCGGCCGCTGGTGCGCCGGGTTCTGACCCCGGAACCCCTGCCGGCCCGCCTCGTGCTCGCCGGCGGCCTTCCCGGCCCCGAGGGCGAAGCGATGGTCTCGCGCGAGAACAAGACCGCGCAGCTCGTCGATTTCGCCCAGCTCAACGGCAAGGTCCAGGCCGAGACCGTCCAGCGGGTGGTCGACATGGTGCGTGCCAGCCCCGGCGAGACCGTCGAGGTCATCCGCAACTGGATTCAGGAGAATTGAACGCGGTGGTGCCCACTCTGTCGACGATGTCCGTCATGAGTTCCTGGAGTTGATGGTATGGCCTCGGGTTTGAACGTCGCCAAGGAACTCGCCCAGCTCGGCGGCGACGGCTTTGCCAACATGCCCGGCGCCCAGCGCGCCGCGGCACTCCTGCTGCTGCTCGGCGACACCGAAGGCGCGCCGATCTGGCAGATGCTGGAGGAGGACGAGATCAAGAAGGTCTCGCACGCCATGGTCCAGCTCGGCTCCCTCGAGGCCGAGACGGTGGAGAAGCTCATCGTCGACTTCGTGTCGCGGCTGTCCTCGGGCGGCGGCATCACCTCGAACTTCGAGCGGACCGAGTCGCTCCTGCTCAAGATCTTCCCGCAGGACCAGGTCTCCTCGATCATGGCGGAGATCAAGGGCGCCAGCGCCAAGCGGGTCTGGGGCAGCATCACCCAGATCGATCCCGAGATCCTGGCCTCGTTCCTGCGCAACGAATACCCCCAGACCGTGGCCGTGGTGCTCTCGAAGGTCCGGGCGGAATACGCCGCCAAGGTGCTCACCATCCTGCCGGAGGACTTCGCCATCGACGTCCTCAACCGCATGCTGCGGATGGAGACGGTGCAGAAGGAGGCGCTGCGCCACATCGAGGAGACGCTGCGGGTGGAGTTCGTCTCCACCATCGCCCAGACCACCCGGCGCGACGCCCACGAACTCATGGCCGACGTCTTCAACGCCTTCGACCGCCAGACCGAAGGACGGTTCCTCTCGGCCCTCGACCAGGCGAACCGGGGGGCGGCCAAGAAGATCCGCCAGCTCATGTTCACCTTCGAGGATCTGCTCAAGCTCGATCCGGGCAGCGTCCAGACGCTGCTGCGCAAGGTCGACAACGACACCCTCTGCCGCGCCCTCAAGGGCGCCGACGAGCGCGTGCGCAGCTTCTTCCTCGGCAACATGTCCACCCGCGCGGCCAAGAACATCACCGACGAGATGGGCTCCCTCGGTCCCATCCGCCTCAAGGACGTCGACGAGGCGCAGGCCAAGATGACCGAGCTCGCCAAGGAGCTCGCCGAGAAGGGCGAGATCATGATCGCCAAGTCGAGCGGCGAAGAGGAGCTGGTCTATTGAACGCCCATCGCTTCCTGTTCGACAACGACTTCCGCCGGCCCGACAGCGGCGCCGCCGCCGAGAAGGAGGCCGCCGCCCTGGCGCAGGCCGTGGCGCAGGCCCATGCCCGCGGCGTCCAGGAGGGGCGCGCCCAGGCCGAGCGGCAGGCGCAGGCGCGGATGGCCGACGCCCTCACCCGCCTCGGCCTCGCCGCCGCCGGGCTCCTCGGCCAAGCCGATGCCCGCGACGCCGAGCGCGAGGCCGAGGCGATCGCCTTCGCCATGGCGCTGGCGCGCAAGATCGCCGGCGACGCCCTCGATTCCCAGCCGCTCGAGGCGATCGCCGATGCGGCCCGCGCCGCCCTCCAGCACCTGCGCGGCGTTCCCCACCTCGTGGTGCGGGTCCACGACAGCCTGCTCGACGAGGCCGAGGCCCTGGTGAAGCGCCTCGCGCGCGAGCGCGGCTTCGAGGGCCGGCTCGTCGTCCTCGGCGAGCCGCACATGGCACCCGGCGACGCCCGCATGGAATGGGCCGACGGCGGCGTGGTGCGCGATCGCGCCCGCATCGAAGCCGCCGTCCTCGAATCCCTCGGCCAGCCCAGCCCCTCCCCTCCCGTCTGACACACCCGCGAGCCCCCATGTCCGCCGACGATTTCAGCCTGCCTCAGCTCAATGGCGGCGACGCCTCCTTCGACGGTCTCGGCACCGAGTCGATCCGCGACGCGCCCACCACGCCCAAGAGCGCTTCGGACCTGGAGCAGGTCTTCGACGTGCCCGTGGTGGTCTCGGCGGTGCTGGGGTCCTCGCGGATGCCGATCGGCGACCTCCTGCGGCTCCAGCCCGGCGCCGTGCTCGAACTCGACCGCAAGGTCGGCGAGGCCATCGACATCTTCGTGAACAACCGCCTCGTCGCCCGCGGCGAGGTCGTGCTGGTCGAGGAGCGCCTGGGCGTCACCATGACCGAGATCATCAAGAGCGACGACTGACCGCTCGACGCTCCGACCATCGCGCAGACGGCCGCTCCAGGCCCTCGACCAAGGATAGACCGCCATGCGGCTTCTGATCATCGGACGGCTCAACGGCGAGCTCGTCACCGCCTCCAAGATCGCCATGAACCGGGGCGCGGCGGTGACTCACGCCGACGGCATCGAGCAGGGGTTGGCGGTGCTGCGCGCCAAGGGCGCCGACCTCGTGATGATCGACGTCTCCTTGAGCATCCGCGACCTCGTGGCGGCACTCGCCGACGAGCGCATCCGCACGCCGGTCGTCGCCTGCGGCGTCGCCACGGACGCCAAGGCGGCGGTGGCGGCGATCCAGGCCGGCGCCAAGGAGTACATCCCCCTCCCCCCCGACCCCGAACTGATCGCGGCGGTGCTGCAGGCCGTCTCCGAGGACGGCCGCGCCTTCGTCTGGCGCGACGCCTCGATGGAGAAAGTGGTGCGCCTCGCCGAGCAGGTCGCCCGCTCTGAGGCCTCGGTGCTCATCACCGGCGAGAGCGGCACCGGAAAGGAGGTGCTGGCCCGCCACGTCCACCAGACCTCGAACCGGCGCGCGCGCCCCTTCGTGTCGGTCAACTGCGCCGCGATCCCCGAGGCGCTGCTCGAATCCGAGCTGTTCGGCCACGAGAAGGGCGCCTTCACCGGCGCCGTCGCCCGCCGGATCGGCCGTTTCGAGGAGGCCCACGGCGGCACCCTCCTCCTCGACGAGATCTCGGAGATGGACGTGCGGCTGCAATCCAAGCTGCTGCGCGCCCTGCAGGAGCGGGTGATCGACCGCGTCGGCGGCTCGGCCCCGGTCAAGGTCGACATCCGGGTGCTCGCCACCTCGAACCGCAACCTCCTCGACGAGGTCAGGAAGGGCACCTTTCGCGAGGACCTGTTCTACCGGCTCAACGTCGTGCACCTGCGCCTGCCGCCGCTGCGCGAGCGTCCGGCCGACATCCTCGAACTCGCGGGCCATTTCGCCCGCAAGTACGCGGAGGTGAACGGCCTGCCGGTGCGGCCCCTGAGCCGCGAGGCGCAAGGACTCGTCCGGGAGAACCCGTGGCGGGGCAACGTGCGCGAACTCGAGAACACCCTGCACCGGGCGGTCCTGCTCGCCAGCGGGTCCGAGATCGGACCCGACGCCATCCTCACGCCGGAGGGGGAATCCCTCGCCGCGGCCCCGATCGGTCCGGTGGAACGCGCCGCCCAGGTGGCGGAGGCCGCCACCCGCGGCCTCGTCGGGCGCACGGTGGCGCAGGTCGAATGCGAGCTCATCCTCGATACCCTCGACCATTGCCTGGGCAACCGCACCCATGCGGCCAAGATCCTCGGGATCTCAATCCGGACCCTGCGCAACAAGCTCAACGAATACGGCGACGCCGGCCTTCCCGTCGCCGAGCCGGGCGGAGTGCGCATGGCAGCCTACGGCTGAGGGCACGTACTCCGCCCACGGGTTGGAGACCGCCGGCGGCAAACGCGACGCCGATCCCGCCCCGGGGTCGCGCCACGCCGTCAGGGAGAGAGGCGACCCGCAGGTCGCGGCTCAGAGCCCCGCGTCGTTGCTCGCGTTCTGTGCCGCGAAGGCGCGCTCCAGCTTCTGCATCGAGAGAATCTTGCCGATGTCGGCCTCCACGTCGCGGATGGTTTCCTCGACGAGGTGCTGTTGCAGCGCGGTCCGCGGATCGGCCGGGTCGAGCCCCTCCCGCTCCTGGAGGCGCAGGAGCGCTTGCTTGACGACGCGGTAGACGTCGTCGCGCTCCTCGCGCGACATCGACGGGTTGACCGCACGGGCGACGAGATCGGTGAAATCGGACATGGCCGGCGGTGGGCTCCCCTCGCGTCGCGATCGGAGCGGTGGCTGCTCCGATGCCGCGGTGACACATGAGTCTCGGCTTCGACCAAAACCCTAGAGGCGCTGGTCCTTGAGGCCGCCGATGATGAGGGCGCACGACGACCACACCACCAGGAAGCAGAAGAACGCGACGATCACCGTGTAGGGCCGGCGGGGATAGAGCGAGGCGTCGGGCAGCGACGGCTCCACGAAGGTCGCCAGGAAGACGTGCTGCTTGCTCGCCTCGACTCGCGCCTTGTCGAGGATGAAGTTGGCCGATTCGTTGAGCTTTTCCGCGATGGTGCGCTCGACCATGAGCCCTTCGTATTCCAGGAGGGCCTGGGTCATGTTGGTGGATGCGCCGGCGGTGAGGCCGTCGGTGGTGAGCTGTTCCTGCAGCTGACGGATCTGCTGGTCGATGGCGGTGATGGTCGCGGCCAGGGTCTGGATGCTCCGCGACTTCTCGTCGAGGTTCGATCCGCGCAGGACCTGAATGTCGGATTCCGCCTTCAGCTTGTCGCGGCGCAGGGACAGCAGGGTGGTCGCCGTCGCCTCGGCGGACTTGACCGGATCGATGATTCCCCAGCGGTTCCGGAACTCCTGGAGGCCGATGTAGGCCTTGCGCAGCCGCGCCTGGACCTTGCCGGTCTCGATCTCGGCCTGCTTGAGCATGTCGGCCTGGGCACGCTGGGAGATGTCGTTGATCAGCTGTTCGGAGCGAGTGAGTACCGCCTTCGAGATGGTGAGCGCGTCCTGGGGCGTGAAGGCGCGCACCGTCAGGGTGATGACGCCCGAGATCACGTCGATATGCGCCGCCACCTGCCGGTTCCAGTAACGGGTCAGGTACTCGATCGCCGAATACCCCCAGTAGCGGGCCCAGAAATCCGCCTCGGGCCGCGAGTACAACTGCGAGAGGGAGAGCGACTTCTCCAGCTGTTCCACCAAATTCTGGCTGCCGATGAAGTCCTTGACGATGAAGCTGTCCTGGCTGTTGTGCTTCTTGATCAGGGTCGTGAACTCGCCCAGCGCGACGTCACCCATCGGCTCGACGTTGCCACGAATGGCGAAGCGCGCTTCGGCGACGTACTGGTCGGACGCGATCGCGAAGAGATAGAGCGCGATGATGGCGGTGGGCAGGAGCACGAACAGCCCGAACTGCTTGAGCAGCGAGCGTCCGATGTTGACCGGTTTGGTCGACGGCTCCGGCAGGCGCGGGATCCGCGACCAGTCGAGGCGGTCGCGTGCCCTGCGCAGCAGCGCCGGCAGCCGACGATCGACGATCGGGGTCACCACCTGCGCGTCACGCTGCAGGTCGGGCCTCCGCTCGCTCTCGATGTCGACGACTTGGCGGACCCGCTCGTCCTGCTTGACCTCGTCCAGACTCATCGCTTGGCTTTCCTGACGCTCCCGCGGGACGCGACGATCCCTCTCTCGGTCTCCACTCGGATCCTCGGACGAGGACGGAACGGCAGGGTGACCGGGGCGGGGCTTCCTCACGGCAAGGACGACGGAATGGTCGCGGCGCCGTCGTTGCCGCCCTCGTCAAGTCCGGTGTCATTCGGCCGTTTTTGTGGCGCCCGCTCTCGGACGCCCTTGGCTCACCGGCCGCGGTCGGAGGCCGGCAGGTGTTTGGCGTAATCCTCGCGGGCCTCCCGCTCCTTGATGAGGTCGGCATAGGCCTGACGCATCTCGGGCGACACGGACACGACCCGCGTCTTCTCCTTCTTGCGCTTGGGCGCCTTCTTGAACTGGCTGCTGCTGTCGGTCATCGCATCCCCCTGCGTTTGGCTGCGCGCCACCGACCATAGGGCTTGGCGACGACGACGGCGAGACGGGGCCTGTGCTTGCCGCCCGGTTCCGTCCCCCGCGCTTCGAGAAAAGCGCCGCCACGGGGTCGGATCGCAAAACCCCTGGGCTCTTTTACGGAACCCGCTTAGAACCCGCCGCACCCGGGAGCCCGGACGGCTCCTCCGATGGCGCGAGCGACCGATGGACAAGTTTACCACGCTGGAGGGTGTCGCGGCACCCATGCGGATCATCAACGTCGATACCGACCGGATCATCCCCAAGCAGTATCTCAAGACGATCAAGCGCACCGGGCTCGGCAAGGGCCTGTTTTCCGAGATGCGCTATCGCGACGACGGCTC
Organism: Methylobacterium sp. Leaf399; assembly: GCF_001424525.1. NCBI lineage: Bacteria > Pseudomonadati > Pseudomonadota > Alphaproteobacteria > Hyphomicrobiales > Methylobacteriaceae > Methylobacterium > Methylobacterium sp. Leaf399. The sequence continues at coordinate 138,956 of NZ_LMQK01000012.1, forward strand.
CGAGAATCCCGACTTCGTCCTCAACCAGCCGGCCTACCGGAACGCCAAGATCCTCGTCGTCGGCGACAATTTCGGCTGCGGCTCGTCCCGCGAGCACGCGCCGTGGGCGTTGACCGACTTCGGTATCCGCTGCGTGATCTCCACGAGCTTTGCCGACATCTTCTTCAACAACTGCGCCAAGAACGGCATCCTGGCGATCGTGGTCTCGCCCGAAGACCTGGAAAAGCTGTTCGAGGATGCCGAGCGCGGCGCCAACGCCACCCTGTCGGTGGATCTGGAGGCTCAGACCATCAAGGGACCGGACGGCGGAACCCTGCGTTTCGACATCGACCCGGGCCGCAAGGAGAGCCTCCTCAACGGCCTCGACGAGATCGGGCTGACGCTCAAGCGGGCCCCGGCCATCGATGCCTACGAGGAAACGATCGCCGCCCGCGGCTGGGCGTGAGATCGGTCGTGCTCACGGTTCGTTTACCATGGGCACGCCTTAACGGTGGGCAAACCCGCATCCGCTCCGGAGACAGCCCCATGACGCCGCGCGCGACACTGACCGCCCTCCTCTGTCTCGCGGGCGCCGGCACCGCGCCGGCGGCCCGTGCCGATTTCCAGGATTGCCTCGCCGGCCTCCAATCCCAGGCCGCCGCGCAGGGCATCTCGGCCCAGACGTTTCGCGCTGCGACCGCCGGCATCGCGCACGATCCGAAGGTCCTCGAGCTCTCCCAGGCCCAGCCGGAGTTCAAGACGCCGATCTGGGACTACATGGCGGCGCTGGTGGACGAGGAGCGGGTCGACGACGGCAAGGCGGCGATGCGCCAGCACGCCCAGGCGCTGGCCAATGCCGAGGCCCGCTACGGCGTCGACCGCTTCACCATCGCGGCGGTGTGGGGCGTCGAATCCAACTTCGGCAAGAACCTCGGCAAGATGCCGCTGGTGCAATCCTTCGCCACCCTGATCTGCGCCAACCACCGCCGGCGCGACTTCTTCAAGGGCGAGCTGATGGCCACCTTGAAGATCATCGAGCGCGGCGACATCGATCCCTCGCGCCTCAACGGGTCCTGGGCCGGCGCCTTCGGCCAGACCCAGTTCATGCCCACCACCTTCCAGCGCCTCGCCGTCGACGGTGACGGCGACGGGCGGCGCGACCTCGTCGATTCGGTGCCCGACGCCGTCGCCTCGACGGCGAACTTCCTGCGCGTGGCCAAGTGGAACAACGGCCAGCCCTGGGGCTACGAGGTCCGCGTGCCGCGGGGCTTCAACGCCGGGGCGGCCGGGCGCAAGAACAAGAAGCCGATCGGCCATTGGGCCTCCCTCGGGGTCACCCGCATCGACGGCAAGCCACTCGCCGGAGAAGGCCCGGCCGGAATCCTGCTGCCCGCGGGCGTCGACGGTCCGGCGTTCCTGGTGACCAGGAACTTCGACGCGCTCTATTCCTACAACGCCGCCGAATCCTACGGCCTCGCCATCGCGGTGCTGTCCGATCGCCTGCGCGGACGCGGCGGAATCCAGGCCGAATGGCCCACCGACGATCCGCCGCTGTCGCGCGCCGAGCGCCGCGACCTTCAGGTCCGCCTGACCAAGCGCGGCTACGACGTCGGCGAGCCGGACGGCAAGGTCGGCTCCAAGACACGCGACGCCATCAAGGAGGTCGAGCGCAGTCTCGGCATGCCCGCCACCGGCCGCCCCGGGGCGAAGGTGCTCGAGGCGCTGCGCCGCGGCTGATGGCCGCCTCGCGATCGTGCCGGCTGCGACGGACCGGAAAGGCTCCGGCCCGGTGGCACATCGCCCTTCCCTGTGAGCGCCCGCGGCCCCGGTTGAGACCGCGGGAGCCGGTCGGCGTCAGTCGATGACGTCGACGATGCGGCCGGTGCCGCGCTCCACGAGGACGGTGCGGTCGTTGACGATGGTGTAGCGATAGCCGCGGGCACCGTAGTCGTCGGGGACGTCGTAGTAGCTCACGCCATCGGACGGCAGGACGGTGCCGACCCTGACGTCGCCATCGTAGACGTACGACCTCCGGCGCTCGCCCTGCACATAGGTGCGGAAGCGGGGCCGATCGTCGATGCCGAGGATGCCGTTGACGGTACCGGCCGCGGCGCCGATGGCGCCGCCGACGATCTCCCCGATGGGGCCGCCGGTGGCCCGGCCCGCGGCAGCGCCCTGTTCGGCGCCGCGAACCAGACCCTGCGCCTCGGCGCCCCCGGTGAGGGCGAGCGCGAGGGCGGCAGCGAGAACAAACTTGATCGGCATCGGCATTCCTTGAGCCCGGATCGAAGAAGGGATCGTCTAGCGGGTGGTCGGGTCCAGCCCGGCCCGTGCAGGTTCGCGTCGGCGCGCCGACGTTTCACGCTGTTCGGCGTTCGGTGGGTCGCAGGTCTCGTCGCGATCCCTGCGTCGGGCAAGCATCGCACCGTGAACGGTCAAGCTTTCTCTCCGTTCCCGCCGAACCGCGCGTCTCGCGCGAAATCGTTCGCGCCCCGAGGCGGCGGGACTGCCCGATCTGTACGACCGTCGGTCAAGCCGAGAGCGGCAGCGGCGTCTCCGTGGGAAGCGGCAGGCCGCGCATGCGCCGGTCCATGGCGGTGGGCGGCGGGATCGGCACGACGATCGAGCAGACGACCCCGCCCTGCGCGAAGGTGAGTTGCACATCGCCCGCCAGTTCGCGCGCGAGGCTGCGTTCGATCAGGCGCGAGCCGAAGCCGGTGCGGGTCGGCGGCGCGACGGGCGGGCCGCCGCTCTCCGCCCAGCGCAGGTTCAGGCGGGTCTCGGGATGGCGGTCGACGGTCCAGGTGATCGACACCGTGCCCTGCTCGTTGGAGAGCGCCCCATATTTGACGGCGTTGGTCCCGAGTTCGTGCAGGGCCATGGCGATGGAGAGGGCCAGCCGCGGTGGCAGGCGCAGGGTGGGGCCGTCGACGACGAAGCGGGCCCTCTGTCCGTCGCCGGCATGCAGCGGCGCGATCGCATCCGCCACCACGGCGCGCAGTTCGGCCCCGTCCCAGTTCTCGCGGGTCAGGACGTCGTGGACCCGCGCCAACGCCAAGAGGCGCGCCTCGAAAGCCTCCCGGGCGGCCGAGGCCTCCGGGCCGTCGAGGCGGCGCAGGGACTGCGTGGCGATCGACTGCACCGTCGCCAGGGTGTTCTTCACCCGGTGGTTCAATTCGTGGATCAGGAGGAGGAGGTGCTCCTCGGCCCTCTTGGCGTCGGTGATGTCGACGTTGCAGCCGGTGTAGCCGAGGAAGGCGCCGGTATCGTCGAGGCGCGGCACGCCCTCGCAGCGCAGCCAGCGCACGATGCCGTCGCGGTCGAGCACCCGGACTTCGGCCCGGAACGGTTGCCGGCTCGCGAAGGCCTCCGAGAACAGTGCCGCGAAGCCGGGCTGGTCGTCGGGATGGACGATCCGGTTCCAGCCCTCCTCGCTCAGGGCGGAGGCGGGCTGCCCGAACAGGTGGTCGAAATGCATGTTGGCGAAATTGATCTCGGCCCGCTCGTCGGTCATCCAGATCAGGGCCGGGGCCGAATCCGCCATGTGACGGAAGCGGGCTTCGCTCTCCTTCAGTGCGCTGAGGCCCCGCTGGGTCTCGGCGAGGGCGCGGTCGCGTTCGTCCTCGCGGGTGCGCAGGCGCAGCGAGGCATCCGCCAGCACGTCGCCGAGGCGGCGGATCTCCTGGATCGGGGACGTGATGCGCGGGATCGCCTCGCCGCGGGCCAGCGCCGGCCCGGTGGCGGCGAGCCGCCTCAACGGGCGCGCCACCCGCGACCACAGGTGGACGGCCAGGATCGAGGAGGTCGCCAGCACGAGGAGGCCGAACCCCCCGAAGGCCCAGATCCAGTTGCGCAGGCGCGCCTCCACCAGGGCCTGGGGGATCACGGTGCTGACATTCCAGCCGGTGAGGCGCGAGCGCGCCTCGACGACGGTGACGGGCTTCATGCGCCGATCCTTGCCCTCCCACACCCCGGGGGTCTCGGTCTGGTTCTGGCGCAGCGTGGACAGGCGGGCGCGCCCGACGATGGATTCCGGATCCGGAATGCGCGCGAGGACGATGCCTTCGCGGTCCGAGATGCCGGTCATCCAGCCCTCGACGGCTTCGCGGGCGATGATGGATTGAAGACGCCCGGCGGGCACGGCGAAACTGAGAATGAACCCGATCTCGCCCTCGTTGTGCACGGGCACCGCCACGGCATAGGTCGCCTCGCCGGGCATCGGCCCCGGGATCACGCCCGAGACAACGGCGCGTTGGCTGCCGGCGGCGACCTCCCGGTCGAACGGCAGGGCGCTCGACGGCATCGGCGCGCCGCGGCGCACGGCGGTGTTGACGACCTGCTGCCCATCGGGCCGGCGCAGTAGGATCTCGAGGCCGACGGCGTCGCGCACGAGCCGCGCCTGCGCGTCGAAGCTGTCGAAGTTGCCGTCGCGCAGGCGCTGCGAGGTCGCCAACGTCTGCAGGACCGAGACGAGGCCGGCGGTGTCGCGGTCGACCGAGAGGGCGATGCTGCGCACGTTCTCCCGAGCATCCTGCTCGAAACGCGCCCGTTCGGTGGCGGCGTATCGCACCAGCAGGATTGCGGTGAACAGCAGGCCCGGCCCGATCAGGGCGATCACCAGCAGGATGAGGTAGACCTGCGTCGAGAATCCCCGCCGGCGGACCCGCTCGGCGGTTTCGCCCAACGCCGCCCGCGTCCAGCGCCGCCGGGGCGGCACGAAGGGAGGGGTGGCCGAGGGATCGGCACCCGAGGTCATGGTCGGTCTCCCGGCGCTTCCCCTTGGGTCCCGGGAGCCGGAGCGGCCCTGTCGACATGGCCGAGGTCTCGCCCCGGTGCGAGGCGGTCGCGCACCCTCTGCTTGAGCGTCTTGACGTCGGGAAAGCCGCCGTCTGTCGTCCGGTCCCAGATCGGCTCGCCGGCGCAGGTGATGACGAAGGCGCCGCCCGATGCCGGGACCAGGGCGACCTCGCCGATTTCGTCGCGAAAGGTCGACAGGAGTTCCTGCGCCATCCAGGCCGCCCGCAACAGCCATTGGCACTGCGTACAGTAGACGATGGCGACCCGCGGCTTCTCGGCCTTCGGAGATGGAGGAGTCTCATCCATGGCCGGCACAGCGCACCGAACGGCCTGCGATTGTCAACCGGTCCAGGTTTCCGGGATCGAACGGTTGCGGCGGGCCGCCGCAGCCCCATCTGTGATGACGGCGGCGCCGCAGCGCCTCGTAGGAGTGTCATCCATGCGTCCAGGCGCGCTCGGTCTTTCCCGCCCGTTCCGTTTGACGAGCGGGCGTTCGCCGCTGGCGCGGGTCTGCGCCGCTCTGGCCCTCTTCACGCTCGCGACGGGCCTCTCGGGCTGCGGTGCGATCAACCGGGTTCCGACCCTGGAGGAGAGCGCGAAATCCTCCTGGAGCGAGGTCCAGAACCAATACCAGCGCCGTGCCGACCTGATCCCGAACCTCGTCGAGACCGTGAAGGGCTACGCGCAGCAGGAAAAGGACGTCCTCGTCGGCGTCACCGAGGCGCGGGCCAAGGCCTCGAGCGTCAAGGTGGATGCCTCCACCATCAGCGACCCCGCCAAGTTCAAGGAATTCCAGGATGCGCAGAATCAGCTTTCGGGCGCCCTGGGCCGCCTGCTCGTGACCGTGGAGCGCTATCCCGACATCAAGTCGAACCAGAACTTCCTCGCGCTGCAGTCGCAGCTGGAGGGCACCGAGAACCGCATCGCGGTCGCGCGACGCGACTACATCGGCGCGGTCCAGGCCTACAACACCGAGATCCGCACCATTCCCGGACGCTGGATCGCCTCCTGGTTCTACCCGGAGTCCAAGCCCATGGAGACTTTCGCGGCGACCCCGAACGCCGAAAAGCCGCCGTCCGTGAAGTTCTAGCGCGCCGATGCGCGGCTTCACGCGGCAGGGGATCCGGGTCGGGCTCGCGCCGGTCCTGGCGCTGATCGGCGTCCTGTTCGTCGGCTCCCTCGGTTCCGCGCAGGCCCCCGGTTCCGCGCAGGCCCCCGGGCCCAATTTCCCCGCCCTCTCCGGCCGGGTCGTGGACGCCGCCGGCATCCTCGCACCGGAGGCCAAGGCCGGCATCGAGGCCAAGCTCAAGGCCTACGAGGACAAGACCTCCGATCAGGTCGTGGTCGCCACGGTGGCCGGCCTCGACGGGCTCACCGTGGAGGATTACGCCAACCGCTTGTTCCGACACTGGAAGATCGGACAGGTCAAGACCGACAACGGCGCTCTCCTCATCGTGGCACCCAACGACCGCAAGGTCCGCATCGAGGTCGGATACGGCCTCGAGGGGGCGCTGACGGACGCGCTCTCCAAGGTCATCATCGCCACCGCGATCACACCCAAGTTCAAGCAGGGCGATTTTGCCGGCGGCATCGAGGCGGGCGTCGACGCCATGCTCTCGATCCTGAGCGGCGACGCCGAGCAGTGGCAGCGCCGCGCTCCGCAGGTCCGCGATGATACGGTGGGTGCCGGCGATGTCGTGTTCTGGATCGTTCTCATCCTCGGGATCGTCTTCGTGGTCTGGCGCATGAACAACCGCCCCGGCGGACCGCGAGGGCGCGGCCCCGGCGGGATCATGATCTTCCCGACGCCGTCCTCGGGCGGCTGGAGCGGCGGCTTCTCCGGAGGCGGGGGATTCTCGGGCGGCGGCTTCTCGGGTGGCGGCGGGTCGTCCGGCGGTGGAGGGGCTTCGGGTGACTGGTAGCCGGCATACCCCCCTTCGAGCCCCCCTCTCGGAGACCGACCGGCGTTGCATCGCCGAGGCGATCGCACGGGCCGAGGCCGCCACCAGCGGCGAGATCGTCGTGATGCTCTGCGCCCGCGCCGGCCTCTATCGCTCGTTGGCTCCGGCGCTCGCCTTGCTCGGTGCCCTTTGCGTGCCGTGGCCGCTGATCGCCTTCACCGCCCTCAGTGCCTCCTCGATCGCCCTGGTCCAGGTCGGCGTCGCCCTTGCGATCCTGCTCGCCACCTTCGACGAACGTGTACGCCTGTGGATCATGCCGCGCGCCATCCGTCGGGGACGGGTGCGCGAGGCGGCGATGCGGGAGTTCCGGACCCGTGGGCTGGCTGCGACACGGGCCCGGACCGGCGTCCTCCTCTACGTCTCCCTGGCCGAGCGGCATGCCGAGATCGTCGCCGATACCGGCATAGCCGTACCGCCGGGAACCTGGCACGGCGTGGTGGCGGACCTGTCCTCCGCGGCCGGCCGCGGCACCCTCGGAGCGGGCCTCGCGGCCGCCGTGGAACGGGTCGGCGTCATTCTCGCCACCGATCTGCCGGCGGCGCCCGGCGATGGCGACGAACTGCCGAACCGGGTGATCGTCTCGGACTGACAACGGCGGACCGGCTGTCGCGACCGGTGTCCGGGACGTCTGGCCTTCCCTACGAATGTGGGCGACAACGCCGTTTCACGGCCCGCCGGCGAGACGGGTCGCCGGAGCGGGACGTCGATGGGTGCGATCGGGAAACACGGGCCGTGGGCCCTCGTCGGCGCGCTGGGCGCGGCCGCGCTGGCCGTGGTGGCGACCACCCGCGGCGAGACGATCAACGCCCTGTGGATCGTGGTGGCGGCGGTCTGCGTCTACCTGATCGCCTACCGCTACTACTCGCTCTACATCGCCGAGCACGTGATGCGGCTCGACCCCCGGCGCCAGACGCCGGCCTATCGCCTCAACGACGGGCTCGATTACGTCCCGACCAACCGCAACGTCCTGTTCGGTCACCATTTCGCGGCCATTGCCGGAGCGGGTCCCCTGGTCGGTCCGGTGCTCGCCGCGCAGATGGGCTACCTGCCCGGCCTCCTCTGGATCCTGGCCGGCGTCGTGTTTGCCGGCGCGGTGCAGGACGCGATGATCCTGTTCGTCTCGATGCGCCGCGACGGACGCTCGCTCGGAGAGTTGATCCGGGCCGAGCTCGGTCTGGTTCCGGGGATCATCGCCCTGTTCGGCACCTTCCTGATCATGGTGATCCTGCTCGCCGTGCTGGCCCTCATCGTCGTCAAGGCGCTGGCCGGCAGCCCCTGGGGCACCTTCACCGTCATGGCGACGATCCCGATCGCGCTCCTGATGGGCGTCTATTCGCGCTTCATCCGGCCGGGCAAGGTCGGCGAGGTCTCGATCATCGGCTTCGTGCTGCTCATGCTCGCCATCGTCTACGGCGGCAGCGTCGCCGAGCATCCGACCTGGGGCCCGGCCTTCACGTTCACCGGCCCGCAGCTGTGCTGGATGTTGATCGGCTACGGCTTCTTCGCCTCGATCCTCCCCGTGTGGCTGCTGCTGGCGCCGCGCGACTATCTCTCCACCTTCCTCAAGATCGGCACCATCGTCGGTCTCGCCATCGGCATCGCCTGGGTGGCGCCCCAGCTCCAGATGCCGGCGGTGACGAAGTTCGTGGACGGCACCGGCCCGGTCTGGTCCGGCCAGCTGTTCCCGTTCCTGTTCATCACCATCGCCTGCGGCGCGGTCTCCGGCTTCCACGCCCTGATCTCGTCGGGCACCACCCCGAAGCTCATCGAGAACGAGCGCGACGTGCGCTTCATCGGCTACGGTGGCATGCTCATGGAGAGCTTCGTCGCGGTGATGGCCCTGGTCTCGGCCTCGGTGATCGACCCGGGCGTCTACTTCACGATGAACGCCCCCACCGCCCTGGTCGGCACGACCTCCGAGAGCGCGGCCGCCGCGGTGACCGCCCTCGGCTTCCCGATCACGTCAGAGACGATCACCCAGACCGCCAAGGACGTCGGCGAGACCTCCATCGTCTCGCGGGCCGGCGGCGCCCCGACTCTCGCGGTGGGCATGGCCCACATCATCTCCTCGGCCATCGGCGGCAAGGCGATGATGGCCTTCTGGTACCATTTCGCGATCCTGTTCGAGGCCCTGTTCATCCTCACCGCGGTGGACGCCGGCACCCGGGCCGGGCGCTTCATGCTGCAGGATCTCCTCGGCCTCGCCTCGCCGCGCTTCAAGGACACCACCGCCTGGGTCCCGAGCATCCTGGCCACCGCGCTCTGCGTCGCGGCCTGGGGCTACTTCCTCTACCAGGGCGTCACCGATCCGCTCGGCGGCATCAACACCCTGTGGCCGCTGTTCGGCATCTCGAACCAGATGCTGGCCGCCGTGGCGCTCACCCTCGCCACCGTGGTGATCTTCAAGATGAAGCGTCACCGCTACGCGATCATCACCATCGTGCCCACGGCCTGGCTGTGCCTCTGCACCCTGACCGCAGGCTGGCAGAAGATCTTCTCGGCCGATCCGCGCATCGGCTTCCTGGCCCACGCCGACCGCTTCAGCGCCGCCCTCCAGGAGGGCAAGCTGCTGGCGCCGGCCAAGACCGTCGACCAAATGAACCAGATCATCTTCAACGACCGGATCGACGCGGTGCTGGCGGTGATGTTCGTCGGCCTCGTCATCGCCATCGTGAGCTTCGGCATCATGGCCTGCGTCAAGGCCTACCGCGCCGACCGCTGGACCGCCCTCGAGACCGGGCCCGTCCCGGCGGCGGCGGAGTGAGGCCATGGCCCTGTCCTCGTCCGAATTGCGGGAGCGGCTCAAGACCTTCTCGAAATGCGTCTGCGACGGCGCCCGCCTGATGGTCGGCCAGGGCGACTACGAATCCTATGCCGCCCACATCAGGCGCACCCACCCCGACATGGCGCCGATGACGCAGAAGGAGTTCTTCCGCAACCGGGAGAACGCCCGCTTCGGCGTCGGCAACACGGGCGGGTTCCGCTGCTGCTGACGAGGCGACGGCCTTCAGAACTCCATTCCGAACTTGATGCGCAGGTTGTGCCGTTCGAACTGGTTCAGGCCCGATGCGCGTCCCTTCAGGCTGGGGTCGGTGTCGCGGCCCCACACCTGCGCCGCGTAGGCCAGCGTCACCCAGACCTTCTCGGTGAAGCGATGGTGGAGGGCCGGCCCGACGGTGACGACCTCGGTCTCCAGCCGATTGAGGAAGGCACCCTCGTAGCCGCGCAGGTACCGGACCTCCGGTCCGAGGAACGTGTCGGGGGCGACCTCCCCGACCAGGGCGTTGGACCACAGGAAGGTCGACGAACGGTACCCGTCCTTCGTGCCGCGCTCCCGTCCCACCGCCGGCTCGAAACTGATGTTGGTCCCGTACCAGAGTTTCTTGGGCACGATCTGCACGTCGAGGGCGAGCAGGGTCTCGATATCGAAGATGTCCGCGCCCCGGCCCTCGATCGGCAGGACCCGGGCGAAGCGCGGCCTCACTTCGAGGGCGACCCCGACGGGCTGGTCGGCCGAGCCTTTGAGGAGCTGATACTTCACGTCGATCCCGACGCCGTCGAAGCTACCGGCGGACTTGTCGTCGAGGTCCAGGATATTGCGCACCCGCCGCACGTCGCCGAAGGCGCTGACCTCGATGCTCAGCCGATCGATGGGGTCGAACTGGTATCCGAGGCGGGTATTGAAGGCGCGGTAGGTCGACGGGCCAGCATCGGAGCGCCGCTTGCCGATGCGGCCGACGGTGTCGACGACGACCTCCTGCTGGCCCTTCTCGCCCGCGTCGGCACCCTCCGTGAAGCCGAAGAGGTGCTCGGTGTCGACGTCCTTCTCACCGCCGGCGGCGGCGTCACCCTTCTGGGCCGACGATGTCCCCTGTCCCGCTTCCGGCTTCCGGTTCGGGCCGGCCAGGGCGAGAGAAACGTCGAGCGACGACAAGGCAATCCCTATCGCGAGGACAAGACGTGAGGAATACGATCGCATCGCGGCACGGGGGTTGAACGCGGACTGCACAGCACATCGTGCTCACGCCTGCGCCACCGATATACCGAAGTGCGTTGAAACGACGACGGCAGCCAGAGCACACCACGCCGTATTATCGATCTCGGATCATTTTTTATTTTGTATCCATAGGTTATTCACGTGCAGGTATTTCGCTTGCGCAAGAACAACCATGACGTGATAGTCCATCCCCTGCGACCTCGCGTCAGGGCTGTATCGGCGGGGCTCCCATGCGAACACCGACCCTCGTGCGATCCCTGAGGATACCATGGGCCTCGTCCAGTACGCCCTGAAGTTCCGCATCACGATCTACGTCCTGGCCGTGCTGATGATGCTCGGCGGGGCCGCGGCGGTCGTGGTCGCGCCCAAGGACGTTCTACCCACCGTCGACATTCCGGTGGTGGTGGTGGTGTGGACCTACAACGGCCTCTCCACATCGGAGATGGAACGGCGGATCACCACCTACGCCGAGTTTTCGCTCTCCAACAACGTCAACAACATCGCCCGGATGGAATCGACCACCCTTCAGGGTACGGCGATCCAGAAGGTGTACTTCGATCAGGCGGTGAGCATCGATCTGGCCATCGCGCAGGTCGTCTCGGCGATGAACTCCATCCGCTCGACGATGCCGCCCGGGGTGCAGCCACCCATCGTCCTACGGTTCTCGGCCTCCACCGTGCCGGTGATCCAGCTGTCGCTGACCTCGGACAAGGACAGTCTGAACAAGGTCAACGACTACGCGCAGTTCCGCATCCGCCAGCGCCTGACCCAGGTGCCGGGCTCGACCCTGCCCTCCCCCTTCGGCGGCGCCCCGCGCCAGGTGATGGTCGACCTCGACCTGCAGGCGCTCCAGGCGCTCGGTCTCACCGCGGTCGACGTCACCAACGCGATCACCGCGCAGAACCTCACGATCCCCTCCGGCCTCGCCAAGATCGGCGAGCAGCAGTACCCGATCCAGCTCAACGCCTCGCCCGATACCATCGACGCCCTCAACCTCATCCCGATCAAGGTGGTGTCGGGCCAGCCGGTGCTGGTGCGCGATGTCGCTTTCGTGCGCGACGGCGGGCCGCCGCAGGTCAACGTCGTGCGGGCCGACGGCGCCCAATCGGTGCTGATGCGGGTCTTCAAGAACGGCACCGCCTCGACGCTGGATGTCGTCAACAACGTCAAGAAGGCCCTGCCCGACATCCGCGCGGCCGCCCCCGAGGGCATGTCCCTGCGCGAATTGTTCGACCAGTCGGTCTTCGTCTCAGCGGCGATCGAGGGCGTGATCCACGAGGCGGTGATCGCGGCCAGCCTCACCGGCCTGACGATCCTCCTGTTCCTCGGCTCCTGGCGCTCGACCCTGGTCGTCCTGGTCTCGATCCCGCTCTCGATCCTGACCTCCCTCGCCATCCTGGCGTCGCTGGGCGAGACCATCAACGTCATGACCCTGGGCGGGCTCGCGCTCGCCGTCGGCATCCTCGTCGACGATGCCACGGTGGCCATCGAGAACACCCACCGGATGTTCGAGGAGGGCGAACCCTTCCGCAAGTCGGTGGTGGAGGGCGCGGCCGGCATCGCCAAGCCCGCGCTGATCTCGACGCTGTCGATCTGCGTCGCCTTCGTCTCGGTCTTCGCGCTCGCCGATACGCCCAAGTACCTGTTCACGCCCCAGGCGCTGGCAGTCGTCTTCGCGATGCTGACCTCCTACGTGCTGTCGCGGACCCTCGTGCCGGTGCTCATCGACGTGCTGGTGGCGCGCGAATTCGCCGAGCGCTACGGGCAGGCGGGCGACCTGCCGCGCCAGGGCCGAATCGCCAGGGCGCTCGGCGTCGTGTTCGGCCCGCTCCTGCGCCTGGCCGGTCGCTTCCGCCAAGGGTTCGAGGCCTGGTTCGCCCGCTTCCATCGCGGCTACATCGGGCTGCTGCACGTCGTGCTCGCCCGGCGGATCGCGACGCTGGCGGTGGTCGCGGCCCTGTTCGCCGGCACCGCCGGCCTCTTCACGGTGGTGGGCCAGGACTACTTCCCGCAGGTCGAATCGAGCCAGATGACGCTGCACCTGCGCACCCGCCCGGGCATGCGCATCGAGGCGGCCGAACAGGTCTTCGCGGCGGTCGAGGCGACGGTGCGCGAGGTCGTCCCCGAAGGCGAGGTCGACCAGATCCTGATCAACCTCGGCCTGCCGGCCAACAACTACAACTTCGCGTTCTCGGACGGCTCCTTCGTCGCCTACAACGACGGCCAGATGCTGATCAACCTCAAGAAGGGCCACGGCCCGGTGGCGGAGTACACCAAGCGCCTGCGCGAGGTCCTGCGGGAGCGTTTCCCCGACGTGGTGGCCTACTTCCAGCCCTCCGACATCATCACGCAGATCCTCAACTTCGGGACCATCGCGCAGATCGACATCCAGGTCTCCGGCCGCAACACCGAGAAGGATCTCGCGGCGGCCCAGGCCATCGTCCGGCGCCTGAAGGAGACCCGCGGCGCGGTGGACGTGCGCCTGCACCAAATCGTCGGCACGCCGCAGTTCTTCGTGGATGTCGACCGGCAGCTCGCCGCCGAGATCGGCCTCACCCAGCAGCAGGTCGGGCAGGCCCTGAACGTCTCCCTGTCGGGCTCCTTCCAGGTGACGCCGAACTTCTGGACCGACCCCAAGACCGGCATCCCCTATCAGCTCTGGGTCCAGACCCCCGAGTACCGCAACGATTCCCTCACCGCCCTGCAGAACACGCCCCTCCAGGTCGCCGCCAACGGCGACGCGCCCGGCGTGCTCACCCTCCTGTCCAGCGTCTCGACGATGCGCCGCGAGGGCTCGCAAACGGTCATCAACCACGTCAACACGCAGCCGACCTTCAACATCTACGCCGCCGTCCAGGATTCGGACCTCGGCTCGGTGGCGCGCGAGATCCGCCAGATCGTGGAGGAGGAGCAGAAGACCCTGCCGGCGCCCGACAAGATCACCGTGCGCGGCCAGATCGAGAACATGCAATCGGCCTTCTTCCGTATGGGAATCGGGCTCTCGATCGCGCTGGTGGCGGTCTATCTCCTGATGGCGGTCAACTTCCAGAGCTGGGGCGATCCCTTCGTGGTGCTGGCCGCCCTGCCGCTGGCCTTCTGCGGTATCGTCGCAAGCCTGTTCATCACCGGCACCACCTTCTCGATTCCGTCACTGTTCGGGGCGATCATGTCGGTGGGCATCGCGTCCGCGAACTCGATCCTGCTCGTCACCTTCGCCAAGGAACACCGCGAGGCCACCGGATGCAGTGCCCTGGAGGCGGCGATCCTTGCCGGGGAGACCCGGCTGAGGCCGGTGCTGATGACGGCCGGCGCGATGTTCCTCGGGCTCATCCCGATGGCGCTCGGCCACGGCGAGGGCGCGGAACAGAACGCCGCCGTGGCACGCGCCGTGATGGGCGGCATCGCGCTGGGGACGCCCGCGACGCTGCTGTTCGTGCCGTTCCTCTACACGGTGCTGCGTCGGGCCGAAGTGCGGCCGCTGGAGGATTACGCATGAGGCCGGCGACGATAGGGGCGGGACGCTCGTGACGGGGCATAGCCACAAGCGCGACCCCGGCGACATCCCGCCGCCACCGCGCAAGACGCCCTTCGTCCTCGTGGCGCTGGCGGCCATCGGCCTGCTCGGCTGGGGTGGATACGGCCAGTGGCAGCAGCGCGCCGCGGCCGCCGAGACGCAGCGCAAGATCAATTCCTTCGTGCCCAAGCTGCGCACAGCCTCCGTCCAGCGGACCGACAAGCCGATCGAGCTGACGCTGCCGGGGCAGACCGACGCCTTCGCCAGGGCGGCCCTCTTTGCCCGTGCCACCGGCTACATCGCCGAGCGCAGGGTCGACATCGGCTCCCGCGTCAAGAAGGGCGACGTCCTCCTGCGCATCGCAGCCCCCGACCTCGACCAGCAGCTGGCCCAGGCGGAGGCGCAGGTGGGCCAGCAGGAAGCGCAACTCCTCCAGGCCAAGGCCCTGGTCGATCAGGCCAAGGCGAACGTGAACCTCGCCAACGCCACCAACGACCGCACCTCGACGCTCGCAGGCCAGGGCTGGGCCTCGAAGCAGAACGCCGACAACTCCCAGGCCACGGTCCTGAGCCAGGGCGCGACCCTCGCCTCGGCCCAGGCCGGGGTGAAGGTGGCCGAGGCCAACATCAAGGCGCAGCTCGCCACCGTGAACCGGCTCAAGGCGCTCGCCGGCTTCAAGGACGTCACCGCGCCCTTCGACGGCGTCGTCACCACCCGCAGCGTCGACGTCGGCGACCTCGTCCATGCGGACGGCACCGGCACGGCCCTCCTGACCATGGACCGCGACGACATCCTGCGCATTTCGGTCAACGTGCCGCAAGCCGTGGCCATCGGCGTCCAGCCCGGGGTCGCCGCCGCCATCAAGGTGCCGCAGATGCCCGACCGGACCTTCTCGGGGGTGGTGGAGCGCAGCTCGGTCGCCCTGCTCACGGCTTCGCGCACCCTGACGACGCAGGTCGACGTGGCCAACCGCGACGGCGCCCTGCGCGCCGGGCTCTACGTCTACGTGACGCTCAAGATTCCCCGCACCGCGCCGGCGGTGACGATCCCGGCCGAGGCCCTGGTCTTCAACCAGCGCGGGCCGCAGGTCGCGATCTCCCGCGACGACGGCACGGTGCAATGGCGCAGCATCAGGATCGGCCGCGATCGCGGGACCGTCATCGAACTGAGCGAGGGATTGGACGGGTCCGAGCAGATCGTCCTGAGCCCGCCGGTGGACCTGCGCGACGGCCAGACGATGGAGCGCGCCGCGCCCCCTCCCCCGGCGCAGGCGCCGCCCAAGCAGGCGTCGGCGCGGTAGGGGCGCCCGGGCCGAGGTTGCGGCGGGGCCCGATCCGGCCCAGAGGGTGCGCCCCCGCCGGTCGGACCCCATCTCTCTGCCATGCTCGACACAACGCCGACCCCCAGCCTCGACCGCGACCGCTTCGCGGCCATCGCGGCAGCGATCACCTGCGTCGCGGTGGTGGGCATCGGCCTGAGCCTGTCGATCCCGCTCCTGTCGCTCGAAATGTCGCGGATGGGCGCCTCGAGCACCATGATCGGCATCAACACCGCCGTGGCGGGTCTCGCCAGCATCGTGACGGTGCCGTTCGTGCCGGGCCTGGCCGCGCGGGTCGGCGTCGTGCGCCTGCTCCTCCTGGCCATCGCGCTCGGCGCGGTGACCCTGGTGGGGTTCAAGGTGCTGCCGGAACTCGGCTGGTGGTTCGTCCTGCGTTTCGTCTTCTCGATGAGCCTCGGAGTGCTGTTCGTCCTCTCCGAATTCTGGATCAACGAGGCGGCACCGCCGGCCCGCCGCGGGCTCGTCATGGGCATCTACGCCACCGTGCTGGCGCTGGGCTTCGCCATCGGGCCGACGCTGCTCGCCCTCCTCGGCACCGAGGGCTACGCGCCCTACCTCGCGGGTGCGGGCCTGTTCGTGCTCGGCATGGCGCCGCTCGTGCTCGCCAGTGGCCTGTCACCGCATATGGACCGGGGCCGGGGCCTGCCGTTCCTCGCGTACCTTCGGTTGGCCCCGGCCGCGACCTTCGCGGCGTTGGTCTACGGCGCGGTGGAGACCGGGGGCTTCGCGATCCTTCCCCTCTACGGCCTTCGCATCGGATACGAGCCGGCCATGGCGGCGGGCCTCGTGAGCCTCATGGCGGTGGGCAACGTGATGTTCCAGATCCCGTTCGGCTGGCTGTCCGACCGGTTCGACCGTCGCTACGTGCTCCTCGCCTCGGCGATCGGCGGCGCCGTCGGTGCGGCGCTGATCCCGCTGGCATCGACCTCGTTCCCGGCCCTGGCCATCCTCCTCGTCGTCTGGGGGGGACTCGCCGGGACGCTCTACACGGTCGGTCTCGCCCACCTCGGCGCCAGCGTCAGGGGACGGGAGTTGGCGGGCGCCAACGCCGCCTTCGTCGTGCTCTACAACGTCGGCCTGATGCTGGGGCCGCCGCTCATCGGCGGCGGTATGGACCTGATGCCGCCCCAGGGCTTCGCCCATGCCCTGTGCGGGCTGTTTCTCGCCTATGCGCTCCTGGTGACGTGGCGCCTCCGGCCCGGCGCCCCGTCTTGACGCGCGGCGCCTGATCGGGCATTTCCCGCCTCGTATTCCGCCGGGCCCTCCCGGCCATTTTGCGTTTCGCTCATGCGGAATGCCGCAATCTCCAGGAGCGTCACGTCATGGCCAAGGCCGTCACCATCAAGATCCGCCTCGTCTCCACCGCGGACACGGGCTATTTCTACGTCACCAAGAAGAACTCGCGGACGCAGACCGACAAGCTGTCCATGAAGAAGTACGACCCGGTCGCGCGCAAGCACGTCGAGTTCAAGGAATCCAAGATCAAGTAGACGGATCGGGCGTCACCGCCCGGCCGAGCAGCAAAGCCGCCCGTGACCGGGCGGCTTTTTTCGTTTCTGCTTCCACCGGCGGCGAGCCAGGTCACCGACGGACGGGTGCTTTCGGCAACGGCGATTGGCGCGTACAAGGCGAATTCACGGTCGCATCGCGCCGATGCATCGCCCCGGAATCGTTCAGCCCCATGTCGCAGCCGGTGACCATCTATACGACGTCGTGGTGTCCCTATTGCGCGGCCGCCAAGGTGCTGCTGCGCGACAAGAGTGTCGCTTTCACCGAGATCGACGTGGAGAAGACGGCGGGCGCCCGCGCGGCGATGATGCAACGAGCCGGCGGGCGCACCAGCGTGCCACAGATCTTCGTCGGCGACACCCACGTCGGCGGCTGCGACGATCTCCACGCCCTCGAACGGGCCGGCAAGCTCGACCCCCTCTTGTCCGCGGCATGAGCGCTCCGATGTCCGAGACTCGCTTCACCGCCGCTTGCGTCCAGATGCGCTCCGGGCGCGATCCCGCCGCCAATCGCGACGCGGTGGTGGCCGGCCTGCGCGAAGCCGCGGCCGCCGGCGCCGATTTCGTCCAGACGCCGGAGATGACCTCCCTGGTGGAGCGCGGGCGCGAGAACCTCTTCGCCAAGGTGCGCCCGCAGGACGAGGACGAGACCCTGGCCGCCTGCCGCGAGGCCGCCCGCACCCTGGGCATCGTGGTGCAGATCGGGTCGCTGGCGATCCTCAACGGCGACAAGGTCGCCAACCGCGCCTTCCTGATCGACGCGCAGGGGGACATCACCGCAGCCTACGACAAGCTCCATCTCTACGACGTCGACCTGCCCAACGGCGAACGCTGGCGGGAATCGGCGATCTACACCGGCGGCGCCTGCGCGGTGGTGGCCGAGACGCCGTGGGCACCCATCGGCCTCGCCATCTGTTACGATCTGCGGTTTCCCGCCCTCTATCGGGCCCTGGCGGAAGCCGGTGCGACGATCCTCACGGCCCCCGCCTGCTTCACCCGCCAGACCGGGCAGGCTCATTGGCACGTGCTGCACCGGGCCCGCGCGATCGAGACGGGGTCGTTCATGATCTCGGCCGCGCAGGGCGGCCGCCACGAGGACGGACGCGAGACCTACGGGCATTCGCTGATCGTCGACCCGTGGGGCAAGGTGCTGGCCGATGCCGGCAACGACGCCCCCGGCGTCATCCTGGCGGAGATCGACCTTTCCCGCGTGACCGACGCGCGGGCCCGCATCCCGACCCTCGAACACGCCAGGCCCTTCACGGTGGAGAGGGTCGGGCGCTCTGCCTGACCCCGAGGGCAGGCCCCGCTCATGATCCGCTACACCCTCGCCTGCGAGGCCGGGCACGGCTTCGAGAGCTGGTTCCCGTCGAGCGAGGCCTACGACGAGCAGGTGGCGCGCGGCCTCGTGACCTGCCCGCTGTGCGGGTCGGCGGAGGTCGGCAAGGGCATGATGGCGCCGGCGATCGCCCGCGGCGGCCGCGCGACGCCACCGTCCGAAGTTCCGGCGGCTGCGGTCCCGATGCAACCCCAGGCCGGGCCGGTCGCCCTGAGCGCGGAACCGGACCGGCGCTTGCGCGCGATGATGCGCGCCATCCGCGAGCACGTGGTGAAGACCGCCGACGATGTCGGCGACCGCTTTCCGGAGGAAGCCCGCCGCATCCATTACGGCGAGGTCGACAGTCGTCCGATCTACGGCGAGGCGAGCCCGCAGGAGGCCCGCGACCTCATCGAGGAAGGGATCGCCGTGGCGCCCCTGCCGATCGCGCCCGACGACCGCAACTGATGAGAGCATCGGACCGGAAAGTGGACCCGCTTTTCGGAAAAATCCGATGCAAAGACAACGAGCTAGAGCGCCGGACCGGACATCTCGGCCGGTCGGGCGCTCTAGCGCCGCAGGGCCGCCGTGCCCGCGACCGACGCGAGGACGAACGAGACGAGCCCGTTCCAGCCCGCCAGCGAAATCCCGAAGAGCCGCCAGGCGGCGGTGGCGCAATCCACCACGCGGGTCTTTTCGAGGGCGTTCAGGAAATCGCCGATGGCCGCGGGCGCGGCTCCCGTTCCCCCGCCGCAATCGGAGGGACCCGGCCAGAACGCCCACTCCGCGCCGGCATGGTAGACGCTGAGACCGGCCCCGTAGAGCAGGCCGGCGGCGGCGAGGCCGAGCAGGAGGCGCGTCGCGCGCTCGGGTGCCGCGAGGCCGAGGAGGCCGAGGGGGATCGCCGCGTAATGGGGCAGGCGCTCGGTGAGGCAGAGCTTGCACGGGGCGTAGCCGAGGACGAACTCGAAGTAGAACGCTCCGGCGAGCGTCAGCCCCGAGCCCAGCACCAGGACGAGGGCCGCCTGGCGCAGCCTGAGAAGAGCACGGTCATCCATCACAGCAGAACCTTGAACAAGACGAACCCGAGGACGATCGCCGCCACGGCCAGGGCGGCGACGAGGTTGAGATGCCGATCGAGCACCTCGCGGATCTGGACGCCGTAGCGTCCGAGCAGGCCGGCGAGCACGAAGAACCGCGCGCCGCGGGTGATCAGCGACAGCACCATGAACCAGAACAGATCGTAATGGGCAAAGCCCGACGTGATGGTCACGAGCTTGAACGGAATCGGGGTGAGGCCCTTCAGCAGGATCACCCAATGGCCGTATTGCGCGTAGGAGGCCTGGAAGGTCGCCGCCTTGTCGGACAGCCCGTAGACTCTGAACAGCCACTGTCCGATCGAATCGAACAGCAGGGCGCCGATGGCGTAGCCGAGCAGGCCGCCGGCCACCGAGGCCAGGGTGGTGACGAGGGCATACAACCAGATTCGGTCCGGCCGGCTCACCGCCATCGGCACCAGCATCACGTCGGGCGGGACCGGGAAGAACGAGCTCTCCGCGAACGACACCGCACCCAGCGCCCAGGGAGCGGCGGGTTTTCCCGCCAGGGCGAGGATCCACTCGTACAGGCGACGGATCATGGGTGCTCGTTCGGTGGGACGGTCGCCGGATGCGCCGCCCATTGACCACATCGGGGCGATGGTGGCGAGCGGCAGGCGGGCCCGGTCAGGCCTTGCCGGCGGCGGTCATGCGCGGCACCGGCCGTAGCAGGCTCTTGACCTGGGAGAACGGGCGGGGCCGGTTGATCACCTCGTCGAGGCGCGACCACAGCGTCTTGGGCGAGAACGGCTTGGCGATGATCTCGTTGACGCCGATGGCGATGGCCCGGTCGACGACGTTGCGGCGGGGCTGGGCCAGCATCAGGATGATCGGCACCGTCGGCGAGGGCGACGTCATCGGCGTGCGGGCGAGGCGGATGAACTCCTCGCCCGACAGGATCGCCAGATCCCAGTCGATGATGGTGATGTCGGGCTTGCTCTCGGCGAGCACGCCGAGGGCCTCGGCGCCGTCCGGCGCCTCCAGGACACGCTTGATGCCGACCCGCATCAGCATGTCCCGGACGATTCGGCGGATGTACAGGCTCTCGTCGACGACGAGGGCCGAGAGATCCGGAAACGACGGAGTTGCGATCATCGCGTGGCGGCTTGCATCCCGGCGCGAAGCGCGCTTGCGCGGGACGTTACGGCGAACGGCCTTTTTTCTTCCCTAATGCAACGCGGCGATTGCCATGGACCGCCCTGGCGCGCCTGCGTCCCATTCAGCCAGCGAGCCGAGCCCGGCGAGTCCTCCCGGTGTCGCCTGCGACAAAAAAGTGGGGCCCTTGCTCGGAAAGTTGCGGAACCGAATGGCGAAAGCCGAGATGCGTCTTGCGATTGCGGCAGCTTTCGGTCAGGACTAGGGCGTTATTCTTGGTTACCGCTGCCGGGGATGACGATTCTGTGCTGCGTGGGCTGTCTGGGACGGCGCGCACACGGTGTCGGAGACTAATGGACGGCGGACGGTTTTTGGCGAGCTTTCGATGGGACGTGGTCGTGATTTCAGGGGGCCGCAGAAGCGCGGCTTCGATGAGGGTGGAGCCGAGCCCCGGTGGCCGGATCAGGCTCCCCCGAGCGGTGGCTTCGGCGGTGGCTTCGGCGGCGGCGGTTTCGACCGTGGCCCGTCGCGCGCGGCGGCAGCCCCCTCCGGACCGGAGCGTGACGCGACGGTCAAGTGGTTCAACAAGGAGAAGGGCTTCGGCTTCGTCGAACTCGCCGATGGTTCGGGCGACGCCTTCCTCCACATCCGCGCCGTCGAGGCCGCGGGCCATGCCGACCTCCTCCCCGGAACGCGCCTGACGGTTCACACCGCTCAGGGCCAGAAGGGCCCGCAGGTCACCGACGTGACCAGCGTCGACACCTCCACGGCCGAGGCGGCCCCTCCGGCCCGCGAGGCTCGCCCGCCGCGGACCGGCGGTTTCGGCGGCGGTGATCGCTACGCCAGCGCCGGCGGCGGTTACGGCGGCGGTGGCGGCGACCGCTACGGCAGCCCCGGTGGTGGCGGCGGTGGCGGACGTTTCGCCAGCGGCCCGTCCACCGAGATGACCGGCACGGTCAAGTGGTACGATCCGGCGAAGGGCTTCGGCTTCGTTTCCGTCAACGACGGTGGGAAGGACGTGTTCGTCCATCGCTCCGCCCTGTCGCGGGCCGGTCTCGAGTCGCTCGCGGAAGGCCAGCAGGTCGTCCTGGGTGTTGTCGAGGGACAGAAGGGCCGCGAGGCCCAGAGCGTCCAGGTCGACGATTGATTTTATCCTAGGGTCGGGGTTCGCCCCGATTCCGTCGGATCGATCGACGATGGATTGAACGGCGGCCGCGAGGCCGCCGTTCGTCGTTCAGGATCACCGTGAGCCAAGGCATGCGCGTCTCGACCTTCGCCGCCGTCCTCGTCGCCTCGGCGGCAAGCCTCGCCGAACCGGCGGCAAGCGCCGAGGACTTCACGGGCTTCTACGCCGGTGTGAATGCAGGCTACGCCTTCGGGAAGGACACGTCCGAGGCGACCTCCCCCGCCCCGGTCGTGACGCCCGGCGCGCCGCCTTCGAACGCCACGGCGCTTCCGCCCAGCGCCGCGAACGCGGCGCGGACGATGAAGGCGGCACCCAAGGCTGGGCCGTCCCTGCTCCGTTAGGCCGTCTCTCCCCGCCGGGACGCGACCGTCGCGGAAACGAGAAAGGCCGCCCCGAGGGGCGGCCTTTCCTTCGAGTGCGCCGGCGACCCGGAGGTCGCTGGCGGAGATATCAGCGCGAGTAGAACTCGATCACGAGGTTGGGTTCCATCTGGACGGGGTAGGGAACCTCGCCGAGACCGGGAACGCGGGTGACGCGGGCGGTCATCTTGGAGTGATCCACCTCGATGTAGTCGGGCACGTCGCGCTCGGCGAGCTGCACCGCTACGACCACGATCTCGAGCTGCTTGGAGGAATCCTTGACCTCGATCAGGTCGCCCGGCTTCACGAGGTAGCTGGCGATGTTGACCCGCTGCCCGTTGACCTTGACGTGGCCGTGGTTGACGAACTGACGGGCCGCGAACGGGGTCGGAACGAACTTGGCGCGGTAGACGACGGCGTCGAGGCGGCGCTCGAGCAGACCGATCAGGTTCTCGCCCGAATCGCCACGCAGGCGGATCGCCTCGGCGTAGTAGCGGCGGAACTGCTTCTCGGTGATGTTGGCGTAGTAGCCCTTCAGCTTCTGCTTGGCGCGCAGCTGCGTGCCGAAGTCGGACATCTTGCCCTTGCGGCGCTGGCCGTGCTGGCCGGGGCCGTACTCGCGGCGGTTGACGGGGCTCTTGGGCCGGCCCCAGATGTTCTGGCCCATGCGGCGATCGAGCTTGTGCTTCGCCTGAATGCGTTTCGACATCGCGGTTCCTCTCAGCGGGTGAGATAGAGGTGAGGAACGCGCCCTCCTCTTCCCGAGCGGCCATACGGCGCGGGCGGGACGACAGAGCGGACAGAGCCGCTCACGGGTGCGCTAGAAAACGCGACGGGGCCCCTCGTCGGAGCCCCGCTGCAGTCGCGTCCTTAGGTCAGAAGCCGGCTCCGGTCAATCCGCCGACGCGTCGTTCACGCACAACGGCATCGCGTCGATCATCACCTCCCGCAGGCCCCGGCTGGCGAGCGAATGGCGCAGGGGCGTGGTCACGCTCCCGCCGCCGGTGAAGATCGCCCGCACCGGCATCCGCATCCGGTCGGCGTCCTGAGGGGCCGGCCCGAGAAGCTGGAGGACGCGCCGGGCGATCGCCGGCGAGGGGTCGATCCAGGTCACCGGCCATGGCGCCAGTCGCTCGAACCGCGCCAGCAGCAGCGGGTAGTGGGTGCAGGCGAGGCACACGACATCGGTGCGCCGCCCGTCCGCGGCGGTCACGAAGCAGCGGGCGATTTCGGCGGCGAGCGCCGCATCGTCCACGGGCTGGCCGGCGAGTTCGGCCTCCGCGAAGTTCGCGAGGTTGGGAGCTCCGACGAGGGTGACGTCGCAGGCGCCGGCATAGGTGGCGATGAGGTCGTGGGTATAGGCCCGTGCCACGGTGCCGGGGGTCGCCAGCAACGAGATCATGCCGGAGCGCGTCGCCGCAGCGGCGGGCTTGATCGGCGGCACCACACCGACGAAGGGCGTGCCGAAGCGCGCCCGCAGGGACGGCAGCACCAGCGTCGAGGCGGTGTTGCAGGCCACCACCACGAGGTCGGGGCGATGGCGGCCGATGAGCCGGTCCATCACCGCCAGCACCCGCGCCACAAGGACGGGCTCGGGCAGCCCGCCGTAGGGAAAGGCGGCATCGTCGGCGGCGTAGAGATAGGTGGCGTCCGGACGGACCCGGCGCACCTGCTCGAACACGGTGAGACCGCCGAGCCCGGAATCGAACACGAGGATCGTCGGTTCGGGCGTCGAGGCGGTCACGACGGCGGATGTCGCTGTTCCGGCCATGAGATCGATCGGCATGGGACTCTCGCGCGACACCCGATGACGGAGGAGTGTCCGCGAAATGGGGTTAAGGACATCTCACCACGGCGAGAAAAAGGCGTCCGATCGGTCCGCGACGAACCGGATCGCGGGGTGGCGGTTGTCGAAACGGGGCCGACACATATGTGGTGTCCCACCGCGACCAAGGGACATCCCACATGGCAGCCACGGCCGCATTCCGCGACGCTCCTCTCTCGCGTCCGACGTTTCCGCCGCCCTCCCCGGCCGCCCGCCCGATCGATCGAGCGGCCTGGATCGCCGCGTTTCGGCACGTCCGCGACGAGACCGAGCGTCGGGCCGCTCCTCTGTCGGCAGAGGACCAGCAGATCCAGTCGATGGCGGATGCGAGCCCGACGAAGTGGCACCGGGCGCATACGACCTGGTTCTTCGAGCAGTTCCTGCTGCGGGACAACCTGCCGGACTTCTCCGTCTACGACGAGCGCCTGCACTACCTCTTCAATTCGTACTATGTCGCCGCCGGCCCGCGCCAGCCGCGGATCATGCGGGGTCTCATCACCCGGCCTAACGCCGAGGAGGTCCGCGCCTACCGTACCCATGTCGACCGGGCGGTCGAACACCTGATCACGCAGGCGACCGACGCGGTGCTCGCGTCGGTGCTGCCCGTCTTGGAGATCGGCCTGTATCATGAGCAGCAGCACCAGGAACTGCTGATCACCGATATCCTGCACGCCTTCGGGCAGAACCCGCTCAACCCGGCCTACGATGAGACCTGGCGCTTTCCCGCCCCGGAGGCCGTCGCCGGCACGGTCGCGCTGCCGGGAGGCGTCACCCGGATCGGCCACGAGGGCGATGGCTTCTCCTTCGACAACGAATCGCCGCGCCACGACACCCTGATCCTGCCCTGCACCATCGACCGCGCCCTCGTGACCAATGTTCAGTGGCAGGCGTTCATGGCGGACGGCGGCTATGCCCGTCCCGAACTCTGGCTGTCCGACGGCTGGATCATGGCGCAATCGGAAGGGTGGGAGGCCCCGGGCTATTGGCAGCACGGGGAAGAGGGGTGGTCGAGCATGACGCTGGCCGGCCGCCGGCCGATCGAGCCGACCCTGCCGGTCACGCACGTCAGCTACTACGAGGCCGATGCCTATGCCCGCTGGGCCGGGCGCGACCTGCCCACCGAGTTCGAATGGGAAGTCGCCGCCCGCGAAGGCCTGCTCGCCGACGCCTTCGGGTCGGTCTGGCAATGGACCCGCAGCGCCTACACGGCCTACCCGGGCTATCGCCCGGTCGCGGGTGCGCTCGGCGAGTACAACGGCAAGTTCATGTCGAACCAGTTCGTGTTGCGTGGCTCCTCGGTGGCGACGCCGCTGGGCCATGCGCGTACCGGGTATCGCAACTTCTTCTATCCGCACCAGCGCTGGCAGTTCACCGGGCTTCGGCTCGCCGACGCCAACGCCTGATCTAGCCCCCAGCGTTCATTCTCGCGTTCCTTCCGGCCCCGCGTTCTTTTTGTCCTCGCGTTCTTGGAGACGAGCCGTGACCATCAACCCCGTCTTCACCAACGCGAGCCCTCTCGCGTCCGTCGATCCCGAACGCCAGTTCCTCGCCGACGTCGTCGAGGGACTCTCGGCGCGGCAGAAGTACCTGTCGGCCAAATACTTCTACGATGCTGCCGGATCGGACCTGTTCGAGGCGATCACGCGCCAGCCGGAGTACTATCCGACCCGGACGGAGCTCGGCATCCTCGACGCCGACGGGCCGGCGATCGCCTCCGCCTTGCCGCGGCGGGCCGATCTCGTCGAGTTCGGGAGCGGGTCCACCGTCAAGGTCCGCCGGCTCCTCAGGCACCTGCCGGACCTGGCGGCCTATGTGCCGGTGGACGTCTCCGAGAGCTTCCTGCGCAGCGAGGCCGACGCCCTGGCGATCGACTTCCCGCATCTCGGCATCGAGCCCGTGGCGGCCGATTTCACGCGGCCCTTCACCTTGCCCGACGGCCTGTGCGGCCAGTCGGTCGCCGGCTTCTTCCCCGGCTCGACGATCGGAAACTTCGAACCGCCTCAGGCAGCCGACCTCCTGGCGCATTTCGGGCGCGTGCTGGGGCGTGGTGCGACGCTGATCGTGGGCGTCGACCTCGTCAAGGACGTCGACATTCTGGAGGCGGCCTACGACGACACGGCCGGCGTGACGGCAGCGTTCAACCTCAACCTGTTGACCCGGATCAATCGGGAACTCGGAGCCGACTTCGCGGTCGCTCGCTTCGCGCACCGGACCTTCTTCAACCCGCGGGCCTCCCGCATCGAGATGCATCTCGTCAGCCTGGACGACCAATCCGTCGCCATCGGCGGCCAGACGTTCTCCTTTACGAAAGGCGAGTCGATCCACACCGAGAACAGCTACAAGTACACCGTCGCGACGTTTCGCGATTTGGCGGCAGAGGCCGGCTGGGAGCCGGTCAGCGTCTGGACCGACGCCGACGCGTTGTTTTCCGTCCACGCCCTCAGGAGGCGCTGAGCGCGCCACGACCGCGCAAAGCGACGGACTCGAAACGCGGCCTCAGCCGCGCTTCTCCATAATCTGCTTGACCTGCATCATCTGGTCCCAGACCGTTCCCGGGGTCGTGCCGAGCACGTCGAACCCAGCGCTGACGCCCCAGTAGATCCCGTAGAGGATGAAGGGGACGACAATCCAGCCCAGGATTTCCTCGAACCGATGACGCTGGGTGCGGCGTCGGCGGCGCTTTTCCCGCGCGGTGAGGGCCTGCGAGGGAGCGACGGAGACGGGCGTGAGGGGACCCTCATGCAAGTCGCTCATCAGTCATCCCTTTCGTTTGCCATCCGACGAGGCGAAACCATCCTCGCCACCATCGGATGCGCCCTCGCGGGGGCGCATCCCGGCGCTTGCTAATCGCCGTCGGCGGAGATGTCGACTCAGGCCTTGACCAGCGGGACCTTGGGCACCGTGCGAACGCTGCCGGAACCGCCGCCCTTGTCCTTGCCGTCGTCCTTCTTGCGGACCACCGTGCGCGATTTGACCCTCTTGTGGCGCTTGGCGGCGTTGGCCACGTCCTTCTCGGGCTTCGGGGTCACGGGGCCGGCCGGGAAGTCGAAGCCGAGCCCGTCCTTTTCGCCCTCGACCGGCGGCTTGACGACCACGCGCACCGCGCCGCCGTCCTTCAGCTTCCCGAACAGTACCTCGTCGGCCAGCGGCGTCTTGATGGTCGACTGGATCAGACGCGCCATCGGGCGGGCGCCCATGGCGTCGTCGTAGCCGTGCTCCACCAACCAGTCGCGGGCCTCGTCGGAGAGTTCGATGGTGACGTTGCGGTCGGCGAGTTGCGCCTCGAGCTGGAGGACGAACTTGTCCACCACCTTGGCCACGACTTCCTTCGGCAGATGACCGAACGAGATGATCGCATCGAGCCGGTTGCGGAATTCCGGCGCGAACAACTTGTTGATCGCCTCGACGTCGTCGCCCGTCCGCTTCGTCTGCGTGAACCCGTAGGCCGAACGTGCCATGTCGGCGGCCCCGGCGTTCGAGGTCATAATGATGATGACGTTGCGGAAATCGACCTGCTTGCCGTTGTGATCGGTGAGCTTGCCGTGGTCCATCACCTGCAACAGGATATTGAACAGGTCCGGATGAGCCTTCTCGATCTCGTCCAGCAGCAGCACGCAGTGCGGGTTCTGGTCGATGCCGTCGGTGAGCAGACCACCCTGGTCGAAGCCGACGTAGCCGGGGGGTGCGCCGATGAGGCGGCTCACCGTGTGACGCTCCATGTATTCCGACATGTCGAACCGGATCATCTCGACGCCGAGACTGGCGGCGAGTTGCTTGGCCGCCTCCGTCTTGCCGACGCCGGTGGGGCCGGCGAAGAGGTAGGAGCCGATCGGCTTGTCGGGATCGCGCAGGCCGGCACGCGCCAGCTTGATCGCCGAGGTCAACGCCTCGATGGCGTTGGACTGGCCATAGACGACGCGGCCCAGGTTCTCCGTGAGGTTCTTGAGCACCACCGCATCGTCCTTCGACACGGTCTTCGGGGGAATGCGGGCCATCGTGGCGATGGTCGCCTCGATTTCCTTGACGCCGATGGTGCGCTTGCGGCGAGATTCCGGGAGCAGCATCTGCGAGGCGCCGGTTTCGTCGATCACGTCGATCGCCTTATCGGGCAGCTTGCGGTCGTTGATGTAGCGCGCCGACAGTTCCACCGCGGCCTTCACCGCCTCGGTGGTGTACTTGAGCTTGTGGAACTCCTCGAAATACGGCTTGAGGCCCTTTACGATCTCGATCGCGTCGGGGATCGAGGGCTCCTTGACGTCGATCTTCTGGAACCTGCGCACCAGGGCGCGATCCTTCTCGAAGTACTGCCGGTACTCCTTGTAGGTCGTCGAGCCGATGCAGCGTAAGCTACCGTTCGCGAGTGCCGGCTTCAGGAGGTTCGAGGCGTCCATCGCCCCGCCCGACGTCGCTCCGGCCCCGATGACGGTGTGGATCTCGTCGATGAAGAGCACCGCGTTGGGGTGCGCCTCGATCTCCTTCATCACCTGCTTGAGACGCTCCTCGAAGTCGCCGCGATAGCGGGTCCCGGCGAGCAGGGTCCCCATGTCGAGGGAGAACACGGTCGCGTCGAGCAGAACCTCCGGCACCTCGCCGTGAATGATCTTCCGGGCCAGACCTTCGGCGATGGCGGTCTTGCCGACGCCGGGGTCGCCCACCAGCAGCGGGTTGTTCTTCTGGCGCCGGCACAGGATCTGGATCGTGCGGGAAACCTCGGTCTCGCGGCCGATCAGCGGGTCGACCTTGCCGTCGCGAGCCTTCTTGTTGAGGTTGACGCAATAGGCGTCGAGGGCGTCGCCCTTCTTCTTCGTGCGCTCGCCCTCCTCGCCGCTCGGCCGCTCGGCCGCGGATTCCTCCTCGGCGCCGCGCACCGGCTTGGCCTCCGACGCCCCCGGACGCTTGGCGATGCCGTGGCTGATGTAGTTGACCGCGTCGTAACGGGTCATGTCCTGCTCCTGCAGGAAGTAGGCGGCATGGCTCTCGCGCTCTGCGAAGATCGCCACCAGGACGTTGGCCCCGGTCACCTCCTCGCGGCCGGAGGATTGCACGTGGATCACCGCGCGCTGGATCACCCGCTGGAAGCCGGCGGTGGGCTTGGCGTCCTGGCGGCCGTCGCCGATCAGGTTCGACAACTCGGTGTCGACGTATTCGACGAGGCTGCGCTTGAGGGTGTCGACCTCGACGTTGCAGGCCCGCATGACAGCCGCCGCGTCCTGGTCGTCGACCAGGGCGAGCAGGAGATGCTCCAGCGTCGCGTATTCGTGCCGGCGCTCGCCGGCGAGCGCGAGGGCGCGGTGGAGAGCTTGTTCTAGGCTGCGAGAGAAGCTGGGCAAAGCGGGGCCTCTGAGTGGGATGCCTATTTCTTTTCCATGACGCACTGGAGAGGATGTTGATGTTTGCGTGCGAAGTCCATGACCTGCGTCACCTTGGTCTCGGCGACCTCGTAGGTGAACACCCCGCACTCGCCCACGCCATTATGATGCACGTGCATCATGATCTGGTAGGCGTCCTCCTGCGACTTGTTGAAGAACTTTTCGACGACGTGGACCACGAACTCCATCGGCGTGTAGTCGTCGTTGAGCAGCAGCACCCGATAGAGGCTCGGGCGCTTGGTCCGCGTCTTGGTTCGGGTGATGATGGCGGTGCCCGAGCGGCCGTCGTCGCTGCCGCCCGGATCGCGCGGGTCCGAAGCGCGAGGCTCGGACAGGTCGGCGCCCGAGTGGGGGCGCAAGGGGCCGTCGCCCGGCGGCAGGACGTGAACCATCTGACTCGAATCGACCCGTTCGTGCGGCATGCTGCTCGTGAAGCTGCTGGTCCGCGGGTCGCGCCGGCGAGGCGCGCTCGCTTCGCCGTCAATCTATAGAGCGTCCGCGCCCTGCGCCAGTCGGCTGCGCGCACTTGTCCGGATCGGCGGCCCCGAGGGCGTTACGCCTCCCGCCCGTGCCACTCGCCTCCACGACGGAAAGGAGGGCACCACGGCGCCCTCCGAACGACCTGATGTGACGGCTGGATCGATGCCTTCTTCAAACCGCCGCGGGGAGCCCGCCCCGGACCCGGCCTTCGACGGGCTTGGTCAGGTCCTTCGCGAGACCCTGGTAGAGGTCGGCCATCAGCTTGGCCTGAGCCATCAGCCGCTCGTAGGAGCCCTTCAGGTATGTGGTCTGGATCTCCACGGCCGCCTGAGGGGTCTGCGCCTTGGCCAGCGCCTTCATCGTTTCATTGGCGTAGATCATCGACTGCTTGGCGTAATCCACGGATTCGATGCCCATGGTCTGGGCGGTCCGGGAGAACGTACCGACGGCCTTGAGCATCGCGCCGATGCCGCCATGGCCCGTCTCACGGAGCGTGTCGAAGGCGGCCTTGTCGAGGGGGTTGGTCATCATGGGGTCGTCATGCCCTCGCGGGCATGCCTTCTTGAGTCGAGAAAGACGCGCAGGCGCCACCGGCGATCCGGCAGGGGTCGCCCCGCGCACGATTTATGTGCACCGCACCATTTCCCGTCAAGGCTCATGCTGCGTCGCAATATGTGCGAGCAATTTGCGGGCGCTGCATTAACCCGCCCGTAACCGCATCCTCCTAGCCTGATTGACAGATGTTGCAGGGAGACGGCCGCAGGGCCGCGTCCCGCTCCAGTCGGTTTGCGTCGCCGGTCGGCCCCGTGCCGACAGGGCCCGAGGACAGTGTGTCGTGATGCGTAGCGTTCCCAACCGAACCCGGCCGTCGCGGACCCTTGCCGCCCTTCTGGCCGCCACCGCCATCGTCGCCGTGACGACCGATTCGGCCGAAGCTCGCCGCAGCCGGCATCACCGCCCTGCGGGCGGCTACAACCCGCCCTACGCCGCCATCGTGGTCGACGTGAAGACCGGGCGCACCCTGCACGCGGTCAACGAGGATGCGCTGCGGCATCCGGCGTCCATCACCAAGGTGATGACCCTCTACATGCTGTTCGAGCAGCTCGAGCGCGGTCGCTATACGCTCGAGTCGCCGCTCACCGTCTCGGCCTTCGCCGCGGCGCGCGCGCCGTCCAAGCTCGGCTTCCGTGCCGGCGGCACCATCGAGGTCGAGGACGCGATCAAGGCCATCGTCACCAAGTCCGCCAACGATGTCGCCTGCGCCATCGGCGAGAACATCGCCGGGTCCGAGAGCCGGTTCGGCGAGATGATGACCCGCAAGGCCCGCTCGCTGGGCATGACCCGGACGAACTTCGTCAACGCCTCCGGCCTGCCCGATTCCGACCAGATCACCACCGCCCGCGACCTCGCGATCCTGGCCCGCGCGATCCAGGACCGCTTCCCCCGCTACTACCGCTACTTCCAGACCCGCTCCTTCGCTTTCCACGGCCGCACCATCGGCAACCACAACCGGCTGCTCGGCACGGTGGAGGGGGTCGACGGCATCAAGACCGGATACACCCGCGATTCCGGCTTCAACCTGATGACCGCGGCCAAGCTCGACGACCGCCAGATCGTGGCGATCGTCCTCGGTGGCAAGTCGGGCGCGAGCCGCGACCGGATCATGGCCGACCTCGTGCGCCAGAGCCTGCCGCGCGCCTACGCCGGCAGCCGCCAGGCGCCGGCGATCGTCGAGGTCGCGGAACGCGCCCGCCCGGCGGTGGTGGCGGATGCCGCCGCCCGCACCCGCACCCAGTTCGCCTCCGCCGCCGACGACGAGGATGTCGACACCACGGCCTCGACCAACGCCGACGAGCCCCTCGACATCAGCCCCGGCCGCACGACCACCCCCGGAAGCGCCGCCCCGAAGGCGCGCCTGGGCGCCACCGCCAGCGCCCAGGCCTACGCCGCGATCCCGAGCCAGCCGGCCTTCCCCAATTCCGGGAAGGTGGAGGCCCGCCTCGCCTCCGTCGACGCGCCGGCCCGCGCCGAGGCGCGGTCCGACACGAAATCCGCCGCCCTGCCGCGCGTCACCCCCACCGCCTGGGTCATCCAGCTCGGTGCCATGGACGACGAGGACAAGGCGAAGTCCATGCTAAGCGCCGCCCGCTCGCGGGGCGGCGGAGCGCTCGCCAAGGCCTCCCC
This sequence comes from Methylobacterium sp. Leaf399, assembly GCF_001424525.1. Taxonomy (NCBI): domain Bacteria; kingdom Pseudomonadati; phylum Pseudomonadota; class Alphaproteobacteria; order Hyphomicrobiales; family Methylobacteriaceae; genus Methylobacterium; species Methylobacterium sp. Leaf399. The sequence continues at coordinate 170,964 of NZ_LMQK01000012.1, forward strand.
CTACACGGTGAAGGTCGAGCACGGCGGCGCCACGCTGTACCGGGCGCGGTTCTCGGGATTCTCCGAGCAGGATGCGGCGCAGGACGCCTGCAACACCCTGAAGCGCAACGGCTTCAACTGCTTCGCCACCCGTAGCTGAAGTCCAGGCGCGACCCCGCGCCTGCCTTCGCGCGATCTCGTCAGGCGCACGGACGCGAACGGCGCCCGTGCGTGCGCGATACGACCTGCCCGAACGATCCGTTCCGAATGTCCCCCTGGCAACGCGCGTGGAGTATCAGCGATGTCGGTTCGTCAGCCTGTCCCTGGCCGCATTGATGCGCGCCGCACCCTCGACGGTTCCGCCCTGGTCGGGGTGGAACCGCTTCATCAGCGTCCGGTGGGCGGTGCGGACCTCGTCCAGGGTCGCCCCGCGCTCAAGCCCCAGGATCTGATAGGCCTCCTCCTGCGTCATCGCCCCTGGGTCCGGCGGACGGCCCGGCCGCGGGTCGGAGTCGCGCTCAGCGTCTACACGCCAGCCGGCGTGCCGGCGGTCGAGATACGCCTCTAGCAGGTCGGCGCTGCGCGGATCGCGCCTGCGGCAGGCGGCCATCAGGGCGACGAGGGAATCCCGCGGCAGCGTCGAGAGGGTACGGCCGGCATCCGGCCCGGCCATCACGGTGCCGTCGACGATCGATCCGTCTGCGCCGATCACCGGGCGGACCACTCCGGCCGAGACCGTCGGGCGCCAGCGCCGGGTACGATCGAAGACCCTGCGGGCCCGCAGGGCCAGGGCCGGAGCGCCGTCGAGCGCCCAGGCCCCGCCGAGCCCGAACACCAGCGCCAGATCGAACCGTCCCTTGACGAGGAACAGGGCGGCCAGCGCCAGGGCGCCGAAGGCCGCGATCCGCGCGATCACCTTCGCGCGCAGCGCCGGTGCGAGGCGCAGGAGGCTCCCTCCCCACCACCACAGGCCGAGGAGGGAGAGGGCGCCGAAGAGCAGGGTCATCTGTGGAACGGAGGCATGGGCGGGAGATCGTCCTGATGGTCGTCTTGGCCAGGCGGTGGTCCGGCCGTTGTAGCATCCCTCACCCGGGATCGGTCCGCGACGCCGGTCAGGCGCGGACTGCCTGCGGAGGGTGACGCGGCCTCGGGCGTCGAGCGCCCGCGAACATCACAGGCGGGCCTGGGCGATGTCGGCGGTCGTCACCCGCACCCTGCGGGTGCGGCCGTCGCGCTCGATCACCAGGTCCACCGGCGCGTCCATTCCGGCGGCCTCGAGGGCGGCGGTGAGATCGGCGAGGCGGTTCACCGGCTTGCCGCCGGCGCCCACGATGACGTCGCCGATGTCGCCGGTCTGCATGTCGACGCCGCGCAGGCCGGCGGCGGCGGCCGGGGAGCCGGGGATCACGCGCACGATCACGACGCCGTCGATCCCGAGCCGGGCGGCCGTGGCCTCCTGCCCGGCGATGATGCCGATGCCGGGATTGCGGGTGCGCCCATTCTTGATGAGCTCGGGCACCACCCGGTTCACGACGTCGACGGGGATGGCAAAACCGATGCCTGCGCTGGCGCCGGAGGGCGAATAGATGGCGGTGTTGACGCCGATGAGCCGCCCGGCGGAATCCAGCAGCGGACCGCCCGAGTTGCCGGGGTTGATCGCCGCGTCGGTCTGGATCACGCCCGACAGCTCGCGGCCCTCGCCGGTGGGCAGGCGCCGCTGAAGCGCGCTGACCACGCCCGTGGTCAACGTGCTGTCGAGGCCGAAGGGGTTGCCGATGGCGAAGGTGGACTGGCCGACCTTGAGGTCCGCCGAGGTGCCGATGGCGAGCGCCGGCGGCATGGTGGTGGTCCGGCCGAGGCGAAGGACGGCCAGATCGTAGTTCGGTGCGGTGCCGACGACGCTCGCCGACACGACGTCTCCGGACGACAGCCGCACGGAGATCGAACCGCCGCGCTGCGTCGCCCCGGCCACCACGTGGTTGTTGGTGACGACGTGTCCCGCCGCGTCCCAGACGAAGCCGGTTCCGGTCTGCTGGCCGCTGCCCTGGCCGTCCTGAGGGTCGGGCTCCATCAGCGCGCGCCCCTGTGCCGCCGATTGCGCGAAGACGTGCACCACCGAGGGGCTGGCACGGGCGAACAGGTCGACCGTCGAGGTCTCGGCCGGGGCGAGGTCGCCACGCGCCAGGACGGCCCGGGGCCGGTCGGCCGAATAGAGGAAGCCGCTGACGTAGGGCTGCAGGACGTACAGCGCCAAAAGGCAGAGGGCGGCGGTCCAGGCGACCCGCACGAACCGGTCCGGCACGTCTCAACTCCTTCGGTCAGCGGGGCCCTGTGCCTTCGCGGCCACGCTTCGTTAACTGGTCGTTCACCGCGATTCCTTCAACCAGGGGAACATGGCCCGGTGAGGTGGCGCCGATCGACGACTGTGCGTCCACGCACCGTGTCACGGCGTCATCGGCGGTAACGAATTGGACACGGCTTCTGATCATTCTGCGATCAGACGAACAAGAGGAGCGGTCCGGGGCGACGGTTTCGAGCATCGTGGTGAATTCATGATGAGCGAAACCGGGGATGACGCGACGATCGTGGCCGAACGGCCCCAATTGATCGTGAAATCGCCTCACAGATGCTTCCATCATCCCCGACACATGCCTCGCGACGCCGGGGCTCACCCTTCAACGAACCCGGCGGGCCCGCAACGGCCAGCCCCCAACAAGGACCCTGAAGACCATGGAAACCGAAGCCCTCGAACGCCCGGCGGACCTGACGATCTGGCGCACCGCGCCGGCCGCCTCCCCCGTCGCGCAGCCGGCCCGCTTCGACACCCTGCGCGAGGCCATCGAAGCCGCCGCCGGCGCCCTCACCGACCCGGCCAAGCAGCCCTGGATCATTACGGAAGAGGGCGAGATCCTCTCCCCGAACTGGATCCGCACCTACCTCAACTGATCGACGGCTCCACCGCCGCCAGGCCGGTGCGCGCCGACCCGCGCGCCCGCACTACGATCGCCGCAGACCTCCCCCTCGATCGAGCCCCGCCAACCGCCCCTTGCGGGTTTGGCGCGTCGCTTCGGTCGGGGGCCGACCCGTGACCGGCGCGTCGCTTCGGTCGGGGGCCGACCCGTGACCGGCACGTCGCGCGAGAGGGTCCGTCCCTGCCATCAGGCAAGGATGTCGACCACCTTGCCCTGACCTGCAGGCAGCGCGGCCCTCTGCGTCTCGGCGCTCTCCTGGATCAGGCCCGCGATCGCCCTCTCGCTGTCGCCCTGCTGACGCAGGGCCGCTGTCTGGAAAGATACGCGCAGGGCCGAGGCCTTGTCGGCCATGATCGACGTGGCGAGGCCTGCAATGGAATCGCTCATGGGTCGGTCTCCTTCGGTTTCCGGAGACCACGGTACGGCTCAACCCCTTCAGGTTTGCTCAACGGGATCCGAAAAATTGCGACGGATCGAGGCCGCGCCCCCTCGCGGCCGTCCGGCGGACCGTCACGCGCCGCGGGTTCAGGTCGGCCCCGTTCTTCCCTAAGCTCCTCATGATCGATTCCGCTTCCGGGTTCGTGGAGGGCGCTGCCGTTTGCCGCATCAGGTCAGTCTCGGTGACGACGATACCGCCGTCCGGCGCATCCGGCGCGAACTCGCCCGCCTGGAGGCTCTGGCCCGTCGCAGGAGGATGCGCACCTGGATCGCACGGGTCGCGAGGGGGCTCGCCGGTGCCGGCGGGAGCTTCGCCCTCATGGTGAAGCTGAAGGTCGCCGGTTCGCTCGGCGGAAAACTCGTCTTGGCTGCCCTCGTCGGTCTCGGGGTGGCCTTGCCGATGGTGGTCCTCGGCGTTCTGGCGCTGGCCGTCCTGGTGCTGGCGATCGTCCAGTGCGATCCCGGCGGCGGCAGCGACTGCCCCGGCGATTGCGGCCGGCGCAATGCCCGGCGCGAGCGTCTGACGGGGCTGATCGACGAACGCGTACGTTGGCTCGCGTCCCGCGACGGCCCGGCACCGTGCCGCGCGCCGGATCGGGACCGGGCGCGAGCGCGCCGACGCCGATGGGAGTAGCCCGCAGGGCGGCCTTGCTTATAATGCCGCACAACCTGTCGCCGCACGAGCACCCGCCCATGACGTCCCGCATCCCCGACTTCGCGACCGTCCCCTACGCGGCCGACGCCATCCCGGCGCCGGCGCCGCCGACGGGCGAGCCGTGGATGACGCCCGAGGGCATTCCCGTGAAGGGCCACTACGGCCCGGCCGACCGCGAGGGCGTCACCTTCCTCAAGACCTATCCCGGCGTGGCGCCCTACCTGCGCGGGCCCTACCCGACGATGTACGTCACCCAGCCCTGGACCATCCGCCAGTACGCCGGCTTCTCCACGGCCGAGGATTCGAACGCTTTCTACCGCCGCAACCTGGCGGCCGGGCAAAAGGGCCTGTCGGTGGCCTTCGATCTCGCCACCCACCGCGGCTACGATTCCGATCATCCGCGCGTCTCGGGCGACGTCGGCATGGCCGGCGTGGCGATCGATTCGATCTACGACATGCGCACGCTGTTCTCGGGCATTCCGCTGGACGAGATGACCGTGTCGATGACGATGAACGGCGCGGTGCTGCCGATCCTCGCCCTCTACATCGTCGCGGCCGAGGAGCAGGGCGTGCCGCCCGAAAAGCTCGCCGGCACGATCCAGAACGACATCCTCAAGGAGTTCATGGTCCGCAACACCTACATCTATCCCCCGAAGGGGTCGATGCGGATCATCGGCGACATCTTCGCCTATACCTCGAAGAACATGCCGAAGTTCAATTCCATTTCCATCTCCGGCTATCACATGCAGGAGGCCGGGGCGACGCAGGACCTCGAGCTCGCCTACACGCTCGCCGATGGCGTCGAATACATCAAGGCGGGCCTGGGCGCCGGCCTGACCATCGACCAGTTCGCGCCGCGCCTATCGTTCTTCTGGGCGATCGGGATGAACTTCTTCATGGAGATCGCCAAGATGCGGGCCGCGCGCCTGATCTGGGCCGGCCTCGTCAAGGAGTTCGATCCGAAATCCGACAAGTCGCTGCCCTTGCGCACTCACAGCCAGACCTCGGGCTGGTCCCTGACCGCGCAGGACGTGTTCAACAACGTCACCCGCACCTGCATCGAGGCGATGGCGGCGACGCAAGGCGGCACCCAGTCCCTCCACACCAACGCGCTGGACGAGGCACTGGCTCTTCCCACCGACTTCTCGGCGCGTATCGCGCGCAACACCCAGCTCTTCCTGCAGCAGGAGAGCGGCACCACCCGCGTCGTCGACCCCTGGGGCGGCTCCTACTACGTCGAGAAGCTGACGCAGGACATCGTGGCCCGCGCCTGGGAGCACATCCGCGAGGTCAACGAACTCGGCGGCATGGCCAAGGCGATCGAGGCCGGCATCCCCAAGCTGCGCATCGAGGAAGCCGCCGCCCGCGCCCAGGCGCGGATCGATTCCGGCCGCCAGACCATCGTCGGCGTCAACAAGTTCAAGCCGGACGACGAGCGTGCCATCGACTTGCTGCGGGTCGACAACGGCAACGTCCGCACCCTCCAGATCGACAAGCTCAAGCGCCTGCGCGCCGAGCGCAACCAGGCCGACGTCGACGCGGCACTGGCGGCCCTCACGAAAGCCGCCACCGGCGAAGGCAACCTCTTGGAGCTCGCGGTGCAGGCCGGCCGCGCCAAGGCGACGGTGGGCGAGATTTCCGAGGCGCTGGAAAAGGCCTGGGGCCGGCACCGGGCCGAGATCCGCTCGATCTCGGGCGTCTACAAGCGGGAGGTGGGTGGCATGTCGCCGGTGGTCGAGACGGTGAGGAAGCTCGTGGAAGCCTTCGAGGAATCGGATGGGCGCCGCCCCCGCATCCTGGTGGCCAAGATGGGCCAGGACGGGCACGACCGCGGCCAGAAGGTGATCGCCTCGGCTTTCGCCGACCTCGGCTTCGACGTCGATATCGGGCCGCTGTTCGCCACCCCGGCCGAGGCGGCGCGCCAGGCGGTGGAGAACGACGTGCACATCGTCGGCGTGTCGTCGCTGGCCGCCGGCCACCTCACCCTGGTGCCGGAGCTCAAGGCCGCCCTCGACGAGGCCGGACGCGGCGACGTGATGATCGTCATCGGCGGCGTCATTCCACCCGGCGACTACCCGGCCCTGCATGCCGCCGGCGCCTCGGCGATCTTCCCGCCCGGAACGGTGATCGCGGATGCGGCAATCAAGCTGCTCGGCGAACTCAACGAGCGCCTCGGCTACGCTTCGCGGCAGGCGGCGGAATAGGCCACCGCCGCAGGAACGTTCAGGCGGCGGCGACGGCCCGTTCCGACCGGCCGCGGTAGGACAGCGCCTCCGCCAGGTGGAGGCGCCGCACCCTCGCCTCGCCGTCGAGGTCGGCCAGGGTGCGCGCCACCCGCAACACCCGGTGAAAGCCTCGCGCCGACAGGCGCATGGCCTCGGCCGCTTCGCGGATCAGCGTCGCCCCCTCGGCATCGGGGGCGGCGACCTCCTCGATCACCGTCGCCGGGCAGGTGGCGTTGGTCATCACGCCGGTGAGCCCGCGGGCGGCGAAGCGCTCCGTCTGGATGAGCCGGGCGGCGGCGACACGGGCGGCGCATTCGGCCGATCCCTCAGCGGGCGGCGGCAGGATCAGGTCGGCGGCGGTGACCGCGCCGACCTCGATGCGCAGGTCGATCCGGTCGAGGAGCGGCCCGGAGATGCGGGCTCCGTACTGGGCGACGCAACGGTCGTTGGGCCCGCGCCGGCAGGCGTAGCCGGGCTCGAGCGCCTGTCCGCAACGGCAAGGATTCATCGCGGCCACGAGCTGGAAGCGGGCGGGATAGGTCACGCGGTGGTTGGCCCGCGCGATCATGACCTCACCGGTCTCCATCGGCTGGCGCAGCGAATCGAGCACCTGGGGCGTGAACTCCGGCAACTCGTCGAGGAAGAGCACGCCGCCGTGGGCCAGCGAGGCCTCGCCGGGGCGCGCGTTGAGGCCGCCGCCGACCAGGGCGGCCATCGAGGCCGAATGATGCGGCTGCCGGAACGGGCGCCGGTTCGAGAGGGCACCGCCCTTCAACTCGCCCGCCACCGACTGGATCATCGAGACTTCGAGGAGTTCGCGGGGACTGAGCGGCGGCAGGATCGACGGCAGCCGGGCCGCGAGCATCGACTTGCCGGCCCCGGGCGGGCCGTTCATCAGGAAATTGTGGCCGCCGGCCGCGGCGATCTCCAGGGCGCGCTTGGCGCCCTCCTGGCCCTTGATGTCGCGCAGGTCCGGCAGGTTGGAGGGCGGCGCGGCCATGGCCGGCTCCGGCCGCGCCATCACCTGGCTGCCCTTGAAGTGGTTGGCGAGTTGTACGAGCGAGCGTGGCGCCAGCACGTCGATGTCCCCGCCCGCCCAGGCGGCCTCCGGTCCGGTCGCCGCCGGGCAGATCAGGCCGAGACCGCGGGCGCCAGCGGCCATGGCGGCGGGCAGCACCCCGGAGACGGCGGTGATGGTGCCGTCGAGGGCCAGTTCGCCCAGGACGCAATAGCCCGCGAGCGCATCGGCCGGCAGGGCGCCGATGGCGCCCATCACCGCCAATGCGATCGGCAGGTCGTAGTGCGAGCCCTCCTTGGGCAGGTCGGCCGGCGCGAGATTGACGGTGATGCGCTTGGCCGGCAGGGCCAGGCCCGAGGCGATGAGGGCCGAGCGCACCCGCTCGCGCGATTCCGCCACCGCCTTGTCGGCGAGACCCACCACCATGAAGGCGACGGCCCCGTTGGCGATCTGGACCTGCACGTCGACGGCGCGCGCCTCGATTCCCTCGAAGGCGACGGTAGCGACGCGCGTGACCATGGTTCCTCCGAGCCGGTGCCCTGGGTTCCAGCCTAAGGCGCAGCTCCGGCGGAGACAACTCCGGCGTGCATCGCGCCGGAAGCTGGCGTGGAACCCGGTTGGGGCGGCAATCGTTCGCAGGGCGTCACGAGACGACGTTTCGACCTCAAGGAGCTTTTTCCATGTCGATCAAGACCACCGGCCTTCTCGCCGCCGCCCTCGGCTTCGCCTTCACCGGCGCCGCCTTCGCTGACCGCGAGCCGACCCCCGAGGAACTGACCAAGATCGAAGCCGTCCTGAAGAAGGAAGGCTTCACCAAGTGGAAGAAGATCGAGGTCGAGGACGACGAGATCGAGATCGACGACGCCATCGACGCCAACGGCAAGCAGTTCGACATCGAGCTCGACCCCAAGACCTACGCCATCACCAAGCGCAAGGCCGAATAGCGCCACGCCGGACGGCGCGCTTGCGTTCGCGAAGCGCGCCCGCCATATAGCGCTCGGGAGGTTGGCGAGGGACGTTTCACTCGCCAACCGGGTCAGGTCCGGAAGGAAGCAGCCCTAACGAGACCGAGCGGGTCTTCGTCCAGCCTCCCACCTCGGCACCGTCCTGCGTCGGGCCTCCCCATCGGGGACGCGCAACCATCATCAAGGCGGCGTGATCAGGACGGCATGGACGCGACTTCCGGTCCTCAGAGCGACGCGCCGGGCCTTGCGGGCCTGGAACCGCCATCTGCCGCTGCGGCGCCCTACAGGGTGCTGGCGCGCAAGTACCGGCCCAAGGATTTCGACGACCTGATCGGCCAGGGCGCCATGGTGCGGACCCTGGCCAACGCCTTTTCCGCCAACCGTATCCCGCAGGCCTGGATGCTGACCGGCGTGCGCGGGGTCGGCAAGACCACCACCGCCCGCATCCTGGCCCGCGGCCTCAACTACGTCCGCGACGGCCATCCCGACACCGGCCCGACGATCCACATGCCGGAACTCGGTCGCCATTGTCAGGCGATCATGGAATCCCGGCACATGGACGTGCTGGAGATGGACGCCGCCTCCCACACCGGCGTCGACGACATCCGCGCCATCGTCGACGGCATCCGCTATTCGCCGGTGTCGGCCCGCTACAAGGTCTACATCGTCGACGAAGTGCACATGCTCTCGACGAACGCCTTCAATGCGTTCCTGAAGACGCTGGAAGAGCCGCCGCCCCACGCCAAGTTCGTCTTCGCGACCACCGAGATCCGGAAGGTCCCGGTGACGATCCTCTCGCGCTGCCAGCGGTTCGACCTGCGCCGGGTGGAGGCGGATGTGCTCTCCGCCCACCTCTCGAAGATCTGCGCCGCCGAGGGCGTCGAGGCCGAGGCCGAGGCGCTCGCTGCCATCACCAGGGCCGCGGAAGGCTCGGTGCGCGATGCGCTCTCGCTATTGGATCAGGCCATCGCCCATGGCGCCGGCCTCGTGGGCAGCGCCAGCGTGCGCGACATGCTGGGGCTGGCCGACCGCGGCCGCATCGTCGACCTGTTCGAGGCGGCGATGCGCGGCGACATCCCGGCCTGTTTTTCCGAACTGCGCTCGCAATACGAGTCCGGTGCCGATCCGGCGGTGGTGATGTCGGACCTGGCGGGCTTCACGCATCTGGTCACCCGCCTCAAGCTTGTCCCCGAGGCCGCCGCCGCCGATCCGACGCTGAGCGAGGCGGAACGCGTCCGCGGAGGCGATTTCGCCCGGCGCCTCTCGATCCGCGTCCTGTCGCGCACCTGGCAGATCCTGCTCAAGGCGATCCCAGAGGTCCAGGCCGCAGCCCGCCCCCTCGCAGCCGCCGAGATGGCGCTGGTGCGCCTCGCCTACGCCGCCGATCTTCCGACGCCCGACGAGGCCCTGCGCAGGCTCAAGGCCGACGCCCTCGACGCTGCTCCGGCACCACATCCGACAGCACCTGAGATGGCTCCCGGCAGGCCGCCGCTGGCTTTGGCGAGCGGCGGCGGACCACGCACCGCCCACGTCGCCATGGTCTCCACGCCCCGACCGGAAGCCGCTGCGGTGCCGGCGGTGGCGCGTGCGACCGCCCCCGAGGGGCCGCGCCTGACCCGGTTCGAGGACGTGATCGCCATGGCCGAGGCCCGGCGTGACATCGGCCTCAAGATGGCGCTCGAACGCTCGGTGCACCTCGTGCGGTTCGAGGAGGGCCATATCGAATTCCGCCTCGCCGATGGCGGGCGCCAGAGCATCGCCAACGACCTGGCCCGCGCCCTCGACACCTGGACCGGGCGGCGCTGGATCGTCGCCCTTTCCAAGGAGGCGGGCGAGGCCACGGTTGAGGCCCGGACCCGCGTGGCTCTCGAAGCCCGTCATCAGGACGCCGCCGCACACCCGCTGGTGCGCGAGGTACTGTCGCGCTTTCCCGGTGCCCAGATCGTCGACGTCCGCGACAAGGCCGTCGAAGCGCCCGTGGCGCCCGCTCCCTCTGGCGATGCCGAGACCGAGGGCGACGAGCCGTAGCGCGCGACATCGGCCCGACCTACATCCGCTCCACCGTCACCGTCACCAACGCCGGGATTCGAGACATGCGCGACCTCATGGGGATCATGAAGCAGGCTCAGGCCATGCAGGAGAAGATGGCATCGCTGCAGGAAGAGCTCGACCGTATCGAGGTCTCCGGCGCCTCCGGCGGCGGGGCGGTGCGTGTCACCATGACGGCCAAGGGCGCGGTCAAGGCCGTGGCTCTCGACCCGGATTTGATGAAGCCCGACGAGCGCGAGATCCTGGAGGATCTCCTCGTGGCTGCGCTCAACGACGGCCGCGCCAAGGCGGACGCGACCATGCAGGAGCGCATGGCCGAACTCACCCAGGGCCTGCCGATCCCGCCGGGGATGAAGCTGTTCTGAACGGCGTCGGCTCCCCGGCCCTTGCTCCGACGAGGCCGGGGCCGGCACCTGTGGATCCGATCACACGATCATTTGTAAAGTTTCGGAAGATCGACGTCCGTTGGCGTCGGCATGTTGCCGTCGCGACGTCCGGGTGAAACGGTGGCTCACCACAGCGCCACCTGACCCCTGTCATGACACACGACGATACGCTGCCCCCGGTCGAAGCGATCGGGGCGGTCCCCCACGAATCGAGGCTGCGTGGGGTCGCTCCGGTCGTGGCCATCCTCGGGTTGCTCGTCGCCGTCGTCGTCACCACCGCGGCCCTGGTGTCGGGGCAGGCCCGCAACTCCGCCGAGCTGCGACGGGTCATCGATCTGAGGCGTGATCTGACCGATGTGTTCTCCGGTCTCCAGGATGCCGAGACCGGGCAGCGCGGGTATCTCCTGACGGGCAACCCCGCCTACCTGACCCCCTACGAGCAGGCGATCGGCGGCATCGGCCGGCGCCTCGCGTCGATCTCGGGCGCCGTCGATGCACCGATGCGTCCGGACGTCGCGCGCCTCTCCGCGCTGGCGGACGCCAAGCTCGCAGAACTGAGGGAGTCGGTGGGGCTGTACGCCGACGGTCGGATCGGCGACGCCCTCGACCTGGTGCGGACCGACCGCGGCAAGGCGGTGATGGACGAGATCCGTTCCTCGAGCGATCGCCTGTATGCCGCCAACGACCAGATCGCCGTCGACCGGCAGAGGACTGCGGGTTCCGCCGCCGCCTGGCTACAAGCGACGGTGGCCGCCGCCATCGTCCTCGTCGTCCTGCTGGGCGCTTTCGTCCTGTCGGAGGCCCGGCGCCGGCAACGGAGCATGGCCCAGGCTCAGGCTGCCCTCGCGCAGGCCAACCGCGCCCTCGTTTCCACCGCCGCCAGGCGCGACGTGCTCGAAGAGCAGTTGCGGCAAGCGCAGAAGATGGAGGCGCTGGGGCAGCTCACCGGTGGCATGGCCCACGACTTCAACAACATGCTCGCCATCGTGATCGGCAACCTGTGCCTGATGCGGCGCCGGGTCGAAGGCGGTGAGATCCGGATCGAGCGCTACATCGATCACGCCCTGGAGGGGGCGGAACGGGCCGCGACCCTGACGCGCCGTCTCCTGGCCTTTGCCCGCCGCCAGCCGCTCCAACCCGAGCCGCTAGCCTGCAACCGCCTGATCGCGACCCTGGCCGAACTGGTGCGGGGCAGCCTCGGCGAGACCATCCACATCGAGACGGTGCTCGCCGGCGGCCTCTGGCAGACGATGGCAGATGCCAGCCAATTGGAGAGCGCGATCGTCAACCTCACGGTCAACGCCCGCGATGCCATGCCCGAGGGCGGGCGGCTGACCATCGAGACCGCCAACGCCCACCTCGACGAGGCCTATGCCCAAAGCCACACCGATGTGGCGCCCGGACAGTACGTCCTCATCGCGGTGACGGACGACGGCTCGGGCATGGACCCCGAGGTGGCGGACCGCGCCGTCGATCCGTTCTTCACGACCAAGGCGGTGGGGCGCGGGACCGGGCTCGGGCTCAGCCAGGTCTACGGCTTCGTCAAGCAATCGGGCGGGCACCTGAAGATCTACTCGGAGGCCGGCTACGGCACGACGGTGAAGATCTATCTGCCGCGGCTCGTCGGGCTCGACCGCGACGGTCCGGATCCGATGGCCAACGCCGCGGCGCCCCTGCCCGCGGGCTCGCCGCAGGAGATCATCCTGGTGGTGGAGGACGAGGACGATGTGCGGCGCGTCGCCGTCGAGGCCCTGCGCGACCTCAACTACACGGTGATCCACGCCGATTGCGCGGCCGGCGCCCTGACGTTGCTCGACAGCCATCCGACCGTGTCGCTGCTGTTCACCGACGTGGTCATGCCCGATCTCGACGGTCGCCGGTTGGCGGAAGCGGCCCGGCGCAAGCGTCCCGATCTGCGGGTCCTCTACACGTCGGGCTATTCGCGAAACGCCATCGTCCACAACGGCATCGTCGATGCGGACGTGCGGCTGCTGGGCAAGCCCTACACCCTCGAGCAACTGGCGACCAAGGTGCGGCAGGCCATCATGGACCGGGCGGCCTGATCGAAATCCAGCCGCCCACCGGCCGTTCAGGCCGCGATCACCCGCGGCACCGGCTCGGCCGCGCGGACGTCGGCGTCCACATGCGCCTCGAACCGCTTGAAGTTCTCCCGGAACATGCCGACGAGGCGGGTCGCGGTCTCGGCGAAGGCGGCCTTGTTGTTCCAGGTGTCCACAGGCGAGAGCACATGCGTCTCGACGCCCGACACGGCGGTCGGCACCGCGAACCCGAAATAGGGGTCCTTGCGGAACGGGACCTTGGCCAACGACCCGTCGAGGGCCGCGCTCAGCAGGCGCCGCGTCACGCGGATCGGCATGCGCCGGCCGGTGCCGACGCCGCCGCCCGTCCAGCCTGTGTTGACGAGCCAGCAGTCGACCTCGTGCCGGGCGATGAGGTCGCGCAGCAGGTTGCCGTAGGTGCTCGGGTGGCGCGGCATGAAGGGTGCGCCGAAGCAGGTGGAGAAGGTCGCCTCCGGCGCGGTCAGGCCGCGCTCGGTGCCCGCTACCTTGGCGGTGTAGCCAGACAGAAAGTGGTACATCGCCTCGGCCCCGGTGAGCCTGGCGATGGGCGGCATCACCCCGAAGGCGTCGCAGGTCAGCATGACGATGTTCTTGGGGTGCCCCGCCCGCCCGGTGGCGCTGGCATTGGCGATGAAGTCGAGCGGGTAGGCGCAGCGCGTGTTCTCGGTGAGCGAGGCGTCGTCGAAGTCCGGTACCCGGGTCTCGGGATCGATCACCACGTTCTCCATCACCGTCCCGAACCGCTCGGTGGTGGCGTAGATCTCGGGCTCGGCGTTGCGCGAGAGGCGGATGGTCTTGGCGTAGCAGCCGCCCTCGAAATTGAAGATCCCGTCCCCGGCCCAGCCGTGCTCGTCGTCGCCCAGGAGCTGGCGCGAGGAATCGTTGGAGAGGGTGGTCTTGCCGGTGCCCGACAGGCCGAAGAACAGGGCTGAATCGCCGGTCGCGTCGAGGCCGGCGTTGGCCGAGCAATGCATCGGCATCACCCCGGCCTCGGGCAGCACGTAGTTGAGGTAGGTGAAGACCGATTTCTTCATCTCGCCGGCATAGGCGCTGCCGCCGATGAGGACGATCCGGCGCGTGAGATCCATGGCGATCACCGTCTTCGACCGGCAGCCGTGGCGGTGCGGCTGGGCCTCGAAGCTCGGCAGGTCGATGATGGTGAGGTCGGGCACGAAGGAGGCCAGCGCGTCCCGCTCGGGCCGGATCAGCAGGTTGCGAATGAACAGGGAGTGCCAGGCGAGTTCGGTGAACACCCGGGCCTGGACCCGGTGGGCCGGGTCGGCGCCGCCGTAGAGATCCTGCGCGAAGAGTTCGCGACCCTCGGCGTGGGCCAGGAAGTCGGACAGCAGCGTGTCGAACTGCTCGGGCGTGATGGCGCCGTTGTTCTCCCACCAGACCTCGTTTTCGGTGCCGGCGTCACGCACCACGAACTTGTCCTTGGGCGAGCGGCCTGTATGGCTGCCGGTGGTGGCCACGAGGGCGCCTCCACGAGCGAGCTTGGACTCGCCGCGGGCAAGGGATTCCTCGTAGAGCCGCGGTGCCTCCAGGTTCCAGTGCACGGCCTTCAGGTTGCGCAGGCCGATCGCCTCGGCCCCGTGGTCCCTGTTGAAGGGGCCCGCGTCGATGTCACCGATGTCGTTCACGTGTCTCTCCTCGAGCCCCTGATCGCGCCGCTGTCCGGAGGGTCGTGGCACCGCCGTGGCGCCGCGATCCGTATCGACGATGCGTCCGCGCGGTCGGTCAGGTCCGCCGCGCGCAGGTTCACCGCGTCGTCGCTTGGTCCTGTCTGGCATAAACCGCAAAGAAGGGTCGTCAACCGATCCGGGAGGAGGACGGGAGACGTCTGCCGAGGATTGTCAGCCGCCCGGTTCAACGCCGATCGATCGCCCTCGGGATGCCGAACGAAGCGGCAGACCGCCGCCGGATGCCCTATGTCGAGGGCTGCGGCCCTTCATCATCCCAACACGGAAGTCCCATGCGCCAAGCCGTCGCCGGTCCCGAGATCGAGCGCCTCATCCAACTCCTCGCACGGCTACCGGGACTCGGCCCCCGTTCGGCGAGGCGCGCCGCGCTGACGTTGATCAAGAAGCGGGACACGTTGCTCGGGCCGCTGTCCGAGGCCATGCGCGTGGCCGTCGAGCGCATCGTCGTGTGCGGCAACTGCGGCAACGTCGATACCTGCGATCCCTGCACCGTCTGCGCGGACGCGAACCGCGACCCCGCGACCCTGGTGGTGGTGGAGGACGTCTCGGATCTATGGGCGCTGGAGCGGTCGGGGGCGGTGAGCGCACGCTACCACGTACTCGGCGGCGTGCTGTCCGCGCTCGACGGGGTGCGGCCCGAGCACCTCAACCTTCAGAGTCTGGTGGAGCGGGCGAGCGATCCGGCGGTGAAGGAGATCATCCTGGCCCTGAACGCCACCGTCGACGGCCAGACCACCGCTCATTACGTCACCCAGTCGCTGTCCCATCTCGGCTTGACGACGACGCGGCTCGCCCATGGCGTCCCCGTGGGGGGAGAACTCGATTATCTCGACGAGGGGACGCTCTCGGCCGCCATCCGCAGCCGCACTGCCTTCTAACGGCGCCGGTACTGGCGGCGAAGCCGGAAGCGACGTGGACGGGAGCGCCTGGCCATGATCCGGAGGGTCGAACGAAGTCGCCCGCGTCAGGCCCGATGTCGGCGAAAGCCGTCATCGGGCGCTTCTCGCGAACGGGGCGTGCCGCGTCAGGCGGCGAGCAGCTTCTCGACCTCGTTGACCAAGTCGCGCAGGTGGAACGGCTTCGAGAGGACTTTGGCGTCCTTGGGAGCCTTCGAATCCGGATTGAGAGCCACCGCGGCAAAACCGGTGATGAACATCACCTTGATGTCGGGGTCGAGCTCGGTGGCGCGACGCGCCAGTTCGATCCCGTCCATCTCCGGCATCACGATGTCGGTCAGAAGCAGCTCGAACGGTTCTTCGCGCAGACGGTTGTAGGCCGACAGGCCGTTGTCGAAGGACAGCACCTCGTAGCCGGCGTTCTGCAACGCCTTGGCGAGAAAGCGGCGCATGTCGTTGTCGTCTTCCGCCAGAAGAATCTTCATTGCGCGGCGTCCCATACCCTTCGAATCGGTGTGTTCCTCCCATAAAGCGTCGACTTGGTAAACAAGGTGTTGAGATCCGCGCCACGGCCGGTGCGACGGGGCACATCCTGAGACGGCGCGGGCCCTGCATCTCGCACGCGACGATCTTGAGTGGACAGTGACGGTGGGAGCCAGCAAAGTGAGGGCGTGCGTTCTCCCGTCGACAGCGCGATGACCGAGCCCTTTTCGAACCAGACCCCGTCCGCGATCGCCTTCGACCCGCCCTTCGTCGTGGACGAGCCGGGGACGCATACCCTCCCGTTCGTCTTCAACACGCCCCACTCCGGCTCGGTCTATCCCCGTCCGTTCCTGACCGCCTCGCGCCTCGACGCGCTGGCGCTTCGCCGCTCCGAGGACGCGCATGTGGACCGCCTGTTCGCACCGGTGGTCGATCTCGGCGCGCCGCTGATGCGCGCGCACTTCCCGCGGGCCTATCTCGACGTGAACCGCGAGCCCTACGAGCTCGACCCGCGCATGTTCGAGGGCCGGCTGCCGCCGTTCGCCAACACCCGGTCGATGCGGGTAGCCGGCGGGCTCGGGACCGTGCCGCGGGTCGTCGCGGACGGGCAGGAGATCTACCGCGGGCGCCTGCCCGTGGAGGAGGCGATCGCCCGCATCGAAGGCCTCTACAAGCCCTATCACCGCACCCTGCGCGGCCTGATCCAGCGCACCGCGCGGCAGTTCGGCCATGCCATCCTGATCGATTGCCACTCGATGCCCTCGTCGAGCCTCGGGCGGGAGGAGGCCGGCCGGGCCGACATCGTGCTGGGCGACCGCTTCGGCACGAGTTGCTCGCCCCTGCTCACGGGGCTGGTGGAGCACCACCTGCGCGCCTGCGGCTTCAAGGTCCTTCGCAACAAGCCCTATGCCGGCGGTTTCATCACCGAGCACTACGGCGAGCCCGGCATCGGCCGTCATGCCCTCCAGATCGAGATCAACCGGGGCCTCTACATGAACGAGGCGTCGCTGGCGGTGACCGGCCGGTTCTCCGACCTCGTCTGGCAACTGCGGGGCATGGTCGTCGCGGTGGCCGCCGAGATCACGGACCTCGCGCCTCGCCGCATCGCCGCCGAATAGGGCCGCGTCCCGGCGGGACGAGAGCCGAGCGCCTCGCGCGCGCCCGGAGCAGGACATCGCCTCGACAAGGCGTGCGCCCAACAAAAAAGGCCGCTCCGAAGAGCGGCCCGAAGTCTAGGGAGGAAACGCCCAAGAAGGGCTGCCAGACCGCGACGCCATCGCGATCTCGCAATGCAATAATTAATTTGCGTCGCACAAAACACAAGAGCCGTTTCGCACATTCCGGCTGCGCTGTGCGCATGCCCCCGCCGCGTTAAGCGCAGCGATCCCCATCGAGGTCGAGCGGGACGATGTCGGTCGTTCGGCTCGTGCCTGCCCGGCCCCCATCGGGGTGCCGGTCATGGCAGCGAGTCCGGCACTCCTCTCGCACAGGGACGCACTCAGTCTTCGCGCAGAAGCCGCGCGATCTCGGCCTTGAGCGGGCCGGCGAGATCCTGTCGCTCGAGGGCGTAGGCGATGTTGGCGGCGAGAAAGCCGATCTTGGAGCCGGTGTCGTAGGTCCGCCCCTCGTAATGCATGCCGTAGAAACTCTGCTGCTGGGACAGGGCGATCATGGCGTCGGTGAGCTGGATCTCGCCACCGGCCCCCTTCTCGCCACGCTCCAGGATCGAGAAGATCTCGGGCTGGAGGATGTAGCGGCCGGAAATGATGAAGTTCGAGGGCGCGGTGCCGGCCTTGGGCTTCTCGACCATGCCGTTGATCTCGAAGGTCTGGCCGAAGGTCTCCCCGACGCCGACGATGCCGTATTGATGCGTTTCCTCGGGGGCGACCTCCTCGACGGCGATCACGTTGCCGCCGTGGCGCTCGTAGGCGGCGAGCATCTGGCCCATGCAGCCGCGGCTGAGCATGTCGGGGAGGAGAACGGCGAAGGGCTCGTCGCCGACGATCTCGCGGGCGCACCAGACGGCGTGGCCGAGGCCGAGCGGCGCCTGCTGGCGGGTGAAGCTGACCTGGCCGGCCTTGGGCAGGTCGCGCTTCAAATCCTCGTAGGCCGCCTGTTTGCCGCGCTCGCGCAGCATCTGGTCGAGTTCGAAGGCGATGTCGAAATGATCCTCGATCACCGCCTTGTTGCGGCCCGTCACGAATATGAAGTGCTCGATGCCCGCTTCGCGCGCCTCGTCGACCACGTGCTGGACGACCGGCCGGTCGACCACCGTCAGCATCTCCTTGGGGACGGCCTTCGTCGCAGGAAGAAAGCGGGTGCCGAGGCCCGCGACAGGAAGGACGGCCTTGCGAATCGGTTTCATCGAGCGGAACCCGGTGCGGAGAGGTGGAAAGGCGGACGGTGGACGTGTCGTCTCGGATGGACCAGCCCTGCCTGCCATCACGATCCCTCATGCGGCATAAACGATGTGGTGCATTTTCGATATAACGTCCGCTTGTCCGGCAGGATAAGTCGCCTGCCCTTTCCCGGGTTCGTCGCGGAGGGCTCGCTCCGGGCGGTCACGCGGCGATATCGAAAGGCAGTTCCACATGGCGGTTCTGGTGACGGGGGGCGCCGGCTACATCGGCAGCCACATGGTCCTCGCGCTGATCGACGCGGGCCATGACGACATCGTCGTCCTCGACGACCTTTCCACCGGGTTCGACTGGGCGCTACCGCCGGAAGTGCGGCTGGTGGTGGGCGATGTGGCCGACCAGGCCCTGGTCGCCGACGTGATCCGCCGCCACGGCGTCGACGCGGTGGCGCATTTCGCGGCACGGATCGTGGTGCCGGATTCGGTCGCCGACCCGCTCGGCTACTACCTCGCCAACACCGTCAAGACCCGCGCCCTCATCGAGACCGCGGTCGCGCAGGGCGTGAAACACGTCATTTTCTCCTCCACCGCCGCGGTCTACGGCGAGCCGGAGACGGTGCCGGTGCCCGAAGACCTCGGTCCCTCGCCGATCAATCCCTACGGTCGCTCCAAGCTGATGAGCGAATGGATGATCGCAGACGCGGCCAAGGCGCATGGCTTCAGCTACGTCATCCTGCGCTACTTCAACGTCGCGGGCGCCGACCCGCGCGGACGCACCGGACAGTCGACGCCCAACGCCACCCACCTCATCAAGGTCGCGACGCAGGCCGCCCTCGGGCAGCGTTCGCACCTCGAGGTGTTCGGCACCGATTATCCGACCCCGGACGGATCGTGCCTGCGCGACTACATCCAGGTGTCGGACCTGGCGGAGGCCCATCGCCTCGCCCTCGACCACCTGAGGGCCGGCGGCGAGAGCCTGACGCTCAATTGCGGCTACGGGCGCGGCTATTCGGTGCTGGAGGTGATCGACGTGGTCAGGCGCGTCTCGGGCGTCGACTTCCCCGTGCGCCTGTCGCCGCGACGGGCCGGCGATCCCGCCTGCATCGTCGCCGGGGCGGACCGGATCCGCGACCGGCTCGGCTGGAGGCCGCGCCACGACGATCTCACGGGCATCGTCACCCAGGCACTGGCCTGGGAGGACGCCCTGACCAGGCGTAACCGGACGTGATCGGCCCGTCCGCCCCGATCCTGGCGATCGCGCTCGCCGTCATGGCGGCGGGTCGCGTCGAGGCGGCCCCCGCGTCCCCCGCGGAGTCGGTGCAGGCCGGGGCCCTGGCGTTCCGCGCTTTCCTCGATACCCTGAGGCCGGACGCCCGCAGCCGCGGCATCTCCGATGCGACCTTCGACAGGGCCTTCGCCGACGTGCGCGAACCCGACCCGTCCGTCCTCGCGCGGACGAAGGCGCAGGGCGAGTTCGGACGCCCGGTGTGGGACTATCTCGTGGGCGCCGTCTCGCCCGGTCGGATCGCGCGTGGGCGCGCCGAGGCGGCGCGGCTCGACGCCGCGCTGGCGCGCATCGAAGCCGACTCGGGCGTGCCGCGCTGGGTGATCCTGGCGATCTGGGGCGTCGAATCGGATTTCGGCGCCAGCGGCGGGACGCTGCCGGTGGTCCGCTCCCTCGCGACCCTGGCGCAGGCGAAGCACCGTGGCACCCTGTTTCGAGACGAACTGCTGGCGGCGCTGGCCATCCTCGAACAGGGCGACATCACCCCCCAAGCCATGAAAGGCTCCTGGGCGGGCGCCATGGGACAGGTGCAGTTCCTGCCCTCGAACTACCTCAAGCACGCCGTCGACTTCGACGGCGACGGCAGGCGCGACATCTGGACGTCGCCCGCCGATGCGCTGGCCTCGATCGCCGCCTTCCTGCGCAGCCTCGGCTGGAACCCCGCCCTCTCCTGGGGCTACGCCGTCACGCTGCCGCCCGGGTACGATCTCGCGCGATATCGCGGCGACCTGGCGGATTTCGGCGCCCGCGGCGTCCGGCGCGTCGACGGCCGCGACCTGCCGCGCAGCGGCGAGGCCAGCCTGTTCCTGCCCGGCGGTGCGGGGGGGCCGGTCTTCCTCGTCACCGGCAATTTCGAGGTCATCCGCGGCTACAACACCTCCGATTCCTACGCCCTCGCCATCGGTCATCTCGCCGACCGGCTGGCTGGCGGACCTGCCCTGTCGGCGCCCTGGCCGAATGCGGCGACCCGTCTCGACAAGACGGGCCTTCAGGCGCTGCAGGAGGCGCTCGCCGCGAAGGGTTTCTACGATGGCAATGCCGACGGCCGGGCCGGGCCGAAGCTGCGCGAGGCGGTGCGGCGCTATCAGATCAGCGCCGGCCTCGTCGCCGACGGCTACGCGAGCGCGAGCCTGCTGGCGCACCTGAAGGCAGCCCACTGACACACGAGGGATTCGCCGCCCCGCCGGATGCCGCCTATACTGCCGCCCTGACGAAGTCGGGCCGCGTCCACGGACCCGCGACGATGGGACCGCGTGCCGATGACAGCCACGACGTTTCGCGCGACCACGGCCCATCGGCACGGACGCATCGTCCTGTGCGCGATCGTGGCCACGGGCTTCATGGGGATCGTGTCTCCGGCCCTCGCGCAATGGGGCGATTACGACGACGTGCCGCGACGCCGCGCCCCTGATTACTACCGGGACGACGGGGGCTATGGCGGCGGTGGCCGCCAGACCGGACGCCGCTATGCCCCTCAGCCGCAGGAGGCGCCCCGGCAGTTCTTCTGGCCCTGGGAGGACAGGCCGCAGCAGGCGCAGCCGGCGCCGGTCCCGTCGGCACGGCCGACCCGGCCGCGTAGCGCCCCGCCCCCGAGCACCTACAGCGACGACCGGCGTGCGCCGGCCTCACCCGCGGCCCGACGCCCCCGACCGGCGCCAGCGGTGGCGGCGCAACCCAAGCCGACCGCACCCAAGGTCGAGCCCACCACGCGGCTCGCCGTCTTCGGCGATTCCCTGGCGAGCTACCTCGGTCGCGGCCTCGACGACGTCTTCGAGGACAATGCCGATGTCGAGGTCGTCGATCGCTCGAAGGCCGACAGCGGCCTCGTGCGCAAGGACGTGGTCGATTGGCCCAAGGTCGCCGAGGAGTATCTGAAGACCGGGCCCAAGCCGGCCTACGCCCTCGTCATGCTGGGCGCCAACGATCGCCAGCCGATTCGCGAGGGCGACCAGACCGTCGAGGTCCTGAGCGAGCGTTGGCGGGACATCTACCGTGACCGGGTCGACGCCCTCGTGAAGGTGTTCGCGGATCGCAAGATCCCCTTGATCTGGGTCGGCACGCCGCCGATGCGCAGCGACAGCCTGACCAAGGACCTCACCACTCTCAACGACATCTATCGCGAGCGGGTGGCAAGGGCGGGCGGAACCTACGTCGATATCTGGCCGGGCTTCGTCGACGAGCGCAACCGCTACGCGGCGACCGGCCCGGACCTCGAGGGACAGCCGGCCAAGTTGCGCACCGCCGACGGAGTCCACTTCACCGGTGCGGGCTCCCGCAAGGTGGCGCATTTCGCGGATGTGGAACTGAAGCGGATGATGGGAGCCGGCACGCCGCTGTCGGAGCAGCCCGCCGCCGCGATCGCGACAACACCGTCTGGCCCGGCCCTGAACGCCGACCCGCCCAAGCTCGACGACACCGCCGCGATCGACAAGCTGATCACGGCGATGCTGCCGAGCCTGCCCGAACCGCCCGGCATCCCCGCCCTGCCGGTCAAGCCGGCGGCGGGGCCGGTGGTGCCGCTGAGCCGCGCCGAGATCTCCCCGGGCGGCGCCCTGATGAACGGCAGGCCGCGCGAACCCGATGCCAGCGGAACGGTGGAGCGCACCCTCCAGCGCGGGGCGGCACCGCCGCCCCAGCCCGGCCGGGCCGACGACTTCCGCTGGCCGCCGAGCTGAAGCGGCCTCAGCGGGGAAGGACGCTGGCTCCCATCAGGGCCTCGTCGATCGAGCGCGCTGCCTGACGGCCCTCGCGGATCGCCCAGACCACGAGGGACTGGCCGCGCCGCATGTCGCCGGCGGCGTAGATCTTTTCGTGCGAGGTCCGATAGTCGCGCTCGTTGGCGGTGACGTTGCCGCGCTTGTCCATCACGACGCCGGATTCCTCCAGCAGGCCCTTGCGGACGGACCCGGCAAAACCGATCGCCAGGAATACGAGATCGGCGGGAAGCACGAACTCGCCGCCCGGCACCGGCTGGCGCTTCTCGTCGACGCGGGTGCAGACGACACCCGTGAGCCTGCCCTTCTTGCCCTCGAGCCGCAGCGTCGCCGCCTGGAATTCCCGCTCGGCGCCTTCGGCCTGACTCGACGAGGTCCGCATCTTGGTCGGCCAGTACGGCCAGACGCTGAGCTTGTCCTCGCGCTCCGGCGGACGCGGCCGGATGTCGAGCTGCGTCACCGACAGGGCACCCTGGCGGAAGGAGGTGCCGACGCAATCGGATGCGGTGTCGCCGCCGCCGATGACGACGACGTTCTTGCCCGCCGCCAGGATCGGCGGCTCGCCATTGCCCGGCATCGGCTCGGCACCGACGCGGCGGTTCGACTGGACGAGGAACGGCATCGCGTAATGCACCCCGGCGAGCTCTTGACCGGGAAGCTGCGGATTGCGCGGATCCTCCGCACCGCCGGCGAAGAGCACCGCGTCGAACTCGGCGGTGAGTTCGTCGAGGGGCTTGGTCACGCCGACATTGACGCCGTAGTGGAATCTGACCCCCTCGGCTTCCATCTGCGTCACGCGCCGGTCGATGTGCCGCTTCTCCATCTTGAAGTCGGGAATGCCGTAGCGGAGCAGACCGCCGGCCTTGGGCTCACGCTCGAACACATGGACTTCGTGGCCGACCCTGGCGAGCTGCTGGGCCGCCGCCATCCCGGCGGGGCCCGAGCCGATCACCGCCACCTTCCTGCCGGTCCGGATCTCGGCGGGCTCGGGCTTGACCCAGCCCATGTTCCAGGCGCGATCGGCGATAGCCTGCTCGATCGTCTTGATGGCGACCGGCTGGTTCTCGAGGTTGAGCGTGCATGCCTCCTCGCAGGGCGCCGGGCAGATGCGGCCCGTGAATTCGGGGAAGTTGTTGGTGGAGTGCAGGTTGCGCGCCGCCTCCTCCCAATCGGTCTGGAAGACGAGCTCGTTCCAGTCCGGAATCTGGTTGTGGACCGGGCAGCCGGTGTCGCCGTGGCAGAAGGGGATGCCGCAATCCATGCAGCGCGCCGCCTGCTTCTTCAGGTCGTGCTCGTCGAGCGGCAGCGTGAACTCGCGGAAGTGGCGAACGCGGTCGGCGGCGAGCTGGTACTTCTGCTCCTGCCGGTCGAATTCGAGAAACCCAGTGACCTTGCCCATCGTGCCCGTCTTTCGCGCGTCTGTCTGATCCGTCGAGAGGCAGGGCGCAGGGCCGCCGCCGCTCAAGTAGCCCGTGTCGTCTATGATCGGCGCATCACCGATGTGAAGTCAGTGGCAGCGCCGGTCCGCCCCGCCCGGAGGTCAACGGTGCAACCGGTGAGCCAACCCCGGATCTCCGGGCGCGAAGTAAGACCGAATCCGGCGTCCGCATCCCTGGGTCGTGCGCGACAAACGCGCTGTCGACGATGAAGGGTACCTCGCCGCCCTTTCACCGGTGGCACAAGGAGCCCCCCCCCCTTTCCGCAAGGACCCCGGTGGGAAGCGAGGGACCGCCTCTGCATGCCACCGCCGTCCCATCGCACCTGCCCGGATCGTAGGTGCCCTCCCCGCCGGGAGCCCAGCTACGATCCGGTCGACATCACTCCGCCGCCACCGGCATCCGCGCCATCTCCATCTCGCGCAAGGCCCGACGATACTCCACCGGCATCACCTTGACGAACTTGGTGCGGTAGCCGGCCCAATCGTCGAGGATCGCCTTGGCACGCGGGCTTCCCGTGTACTTCAGGTGGTTGGTGATGAGCTGGCTCAGGCGCTCTTCGTCGTGGCCCGACATGTCTGCGAGGATGTCGACGCGGCCCTTGGTCTCCAGGTCGCCGTCCTGATGGAAGCGCCGCATCACGTCGTCCTCCTCCTCCACCGGTTCGAGATCGACCATCGACAGGTTGCAGCGGGCCGCGAACGAGCCGTCGGCATCGAGCACATAGGCGATGCCGCCCGACATGCCCGCCGCGAAGTTGCGTCCGGTCTCGCCGATCGAGACCACGACGCCGCCGGTCATGTACTCGCAGCCATGGTCGCCCATGCCCTCGACCACCGCGATGGCGCCCGAGTTGCGCACGGCGAACCGCTCGCCGGCGGAACCCCGGATGTAGCATTCGCCCGCGATCGCCCCGTACAGCACGGTGTTGCCGGCCATGATGGTGTGATGGGCAGGCGCCTTCAACGCGTCGGAGGGCCGGATGATCAGCTTACCGCCGGACAGGCCCTTGCCGACGTAATCGTTGGCGTGCCCGGTGAGCTTCACGGTGACGCCGGCCGCGAGCCAGGCGCCGAAGCTCTGGCCGGCGGTGCCGGACAGGTTCACGACGATGGTGTCGTCGGGCAGGCCCTCGTGGCCGTAGAGCTTGGCCACCGCACCCGAGAGCATCGCGCCCGCCGTGCGGTCCGAGTTCCGGATGACGTCCTCGATGACCACGGCCTCACCGGACTCGAGGGACGGCCCGGCCTTGGCGATCAGGCGGCGGTCGAGCACCTCGTCGATGGGGTGCTTCTGCTTCTCCATGTGCCGGATCGCCACCTCGGGACCGACGTCGGGGCGGTGGAACAGCTTCGAGAAGTCGAGCCCCTTGGCTTTCCAATGCGCGATGACCTCGAGGGTATCGAGGAAGTCCGCCCGGCCGATGAGGTCTTCGAGCTTGGTGAAGCCCATGCCGGCCATCAGCTCGCGCAACTCCTCGGCCACGTAGAAGAAGTAGTTCACCACGTGCTCGGGCGTGCCCTTGAACCGCTTGCGCAGCACCGGGTCCTGGGTGGCGACGCCCACCGGGCAGGTGTTGAGGTGGCACTTGCGCATCATGATGCAGCCCGCCGCGATCAGCGGCGCGGTGGAGAAGCCGAACTGATCGGCGCCGAGCAGTGCCGCCACGAGCACGTCGCGCCCGGTGCGGATGCCGCCGTCCGCCTGGAGCACGACGCGTCCGCGCAGGTGGCTGAGCACCAGCGTCTGCTGCGTCTCGGCGAGTCCGGTCTCCCAGGGCCCGCCGGCGTGCTTGATCGAGGTGAGCGGTGCGGCACCGGTGCCGCCGTCGAAGCCCGAGATGGTGATGTGGTCGGCGCGCGCCTTGGCGACACCCGTCGCCACGGTGCCGACGCCCACCTCCGACACGAGCTTGACCGAGACGTCGGCGGCCGGATTGACGTTCTTCAAGTCGAAGATCAGCTGGGCGAGATCCTCGATCGAGTAGATGTCGTGGTGCGGCGGCGGCGAGATCAGGCCGACGCCGGGGGTGGCGTAGCGGACCTTGGCGATCTTGGCGTCGACCTTGTGGCCGGGCAGCTGGCCGCCCTCGCCGGGCTTGGCGCCCTGGGCCACCTTGATCTGCATCATGTCGGCGTTGACGAGGTACTCGGTGGTGACACCGAAGCGGCCCGACGCCACCTGCTTGATCGCCGAGCGGCGCGAGCGCCCGTCCGCCATCGGCTTGAAGCGCTCGACCTCCTCGCCGCCCTCGCCCGAGTTCGAGCGACCGCCGAACGAGTTGACGGCGATCGCCAGCGTCTCGTGCGCCTCCTTCGAGATCGACCCGTAGGACATGGCGCCGGTGGCGAACCGCTTGACGATGTCGGCCGCCGGCTCGACGGCGGAGATGTCGACCGGCGCGCGGCCGAGCTCGGCCGCCTGGCGGATGCGGAACAGGCCGCGGATCGTCTTGAGGTGGTTCTCCTGCTCGTTCACGAGCCGGGCGTACTCGCGATAGCGCTCGGGAAGGCCGAGGCGCACCGCGTGCTGGAGCGTGGCGACGCTGTCGGGCGTCCAGGTATGGCTCTCGCCGCGCAGGCGGTAGGCGTATTCGCCGCCGATATCGAGCGCGTGGCGATAGACGGGCGCGTCGCCGAAGGCGTCGGCGTGGCGCCGTGCGGTTTCCTCGGCGACCTCGGCCATGCCGATGCCCTCGATGGTCGTCGCGGTGCCGAAGAAGTCGCGGGCGACGAAGGCCGAGTTGAGGCCGATCGCATCGAAGATCTGCGCGCCGCAATAGGACTGGTAGGTCGAGATGCCCATCTTGGACATCACCTTGAGCAGGCCCTTATCGATCGACTTGATGTAGCGGTAGACGATCTCGTCGTCGGTGAGGTCCGGCGGGAACTCGTCCTTCATCGCGATCAGCGTCTCGAAGGCGAGGTAGGGGTTGATGGCTTCCGCGCCATACCCGGCCAGGCACGCGAAGTGGTGCACCTCGCGCGGCTCGCCCGATTCCACCACGAGCCCGACCGAGGTCCGAAGCCCCTTGCGGATCAAGTAGTTGTGGACGGCCGCGGTGGCCAGCAGCGCGGGGATCGCGATCCGATCGGGCCCGAGGCCGCGATCGGACAGGATGATGATGTTGTAGCCGCCGCGCACGGCCACCTCGGCCCGGTCGCAGAGGCGATCGAGGGCGCCCTCCATGGCGGCCGCCCCGGCTTCGGCCGGGAAGGTGATGTCGAGGGTCTTGGTGTCGAAGCGGTCCTCGAAATGGCTGATCGAACGGATCTTCTCGAGATCGCCGTTGGTGAGGATCGGCTGGCGCACTTCGAGGCGCTTCTTGCGGGAGGCGCCCTCCATGTCGAGCAGGTTCGGCCGCGGCCCGATGAACGAGACGAGGCTCATCACGGCCTCCTCACGGATCGGGTCGATCGGCGGGTTGGTCACCTGCGCGAAGTTCTGCTTGAAGTAGGTGTAGAGCGACTTCGGCTTGTCCGAGAGCGCCGAGAGCGGCGTGTCGGTGCCCATCGAGCCCACCGCCTCCTGGCCGGTCACGGCCATGGGCGCCATCAGGAGCTTGAGGTCTTCCTGGCTGTAGCCGAACGCCTGCTGGCGATCGAGCAGCGAGACGTCGGAGCGCGAGGCGCGCGGAATGACCGGCTTGAGGTCTTCGAGAACGATCTGGGTGTTCTTGACCCACTGCGCATAGGGATGCGCCGCGGCGAGCTCGCTCTTGATCTCCTCGTCGGAGACGATGCGGCCCTTCTGCAGGTCGATCAGCAGCATCTTGCCCGGCTGCAGGCGCCAGGACTCGACAATCTTCTCGTCGGGGATCGGCAGCACGCCCATCTCGGAGGCGAGCACGACGAGGCCGTCGTCGGTGACGAGGTAGCGCGCGGGACGCAGGCCGTTGCGGTCGAGGGTCGCGCCGATCTGGCGTCCATCTGTGAAGCACACGGCCGCCGGGCCGTCCCACGGCTCCATCAGGGCGGCGTGGTACTCGTAGAACGCCTTGCGCTCGTCGTTCATGAGCGGATTGCCGGCCCAGGCCTCCGGGATCAGCATCATCATGGCGTGGGCGAGCGAGTAGCCGCCCTGCACCAGGAACTCGAGGGCGTTGTCGAAGCAGGCGGTATCCGACTGGCCCTCGTAGGAGATCGGCCACAGCTTCGAGATGTCGTTCCCGAACAGCTCGGAATCGACGCTCGCCTGGCGCGCGGCCATCCAGTTGACGTTGCCGCGCAGCGTGTTGATCTCGCCGTTGTGGGCGACCATCCGGTAGGGGTGCGACAGCTGCCAGGTGGGGAAGGTGTTGGTGGCGAAGCGCTGGTGGACCAGAGCGAGGCCCGAGACGAAGCGCTCGTCCTGCAGGTCGCGGTAGTACCGGCCGAGCTGCGTCACCAACACCATGCCCTTGTAGACGATGGTGCGGGTCGACAACGACACCGGGTAATAGGCTTTCACCCGCGGCTCGTTGAGCCCGTAGACCTTGCTCGAGATGACCTTTCGGGCGGTGAACAGACGGCGCTCGAAGGCATCCTCCTCCGTCACCGAAGCCGGGCGGCCGATGAAGACCTGGCGGTGATGCGGCTCGGTCTCCTTGACGCGCACGCCGAGATCCTGGGAATCCACCGGCACGTCGCGCCAGCCGAGCAGCGGCAGACCCTCGTCGGCGAGCACCTGCGCCACGATGTCCTCGACGATGCGGCGGCCGTCCTCGTCCTTGGGCAGGAAGAACATGCCGACGCCGTAGTGGCCGGGCTCCGGCAGCGCGAAGCCGAGGGCCTCGCATTCAGCCTTGAAGAAGTCGTGCGGGATCTGGGTGAGGATGCCGCAACCGTCGCCCATCTTCGGGTCGGCGCCGACGGCACCGCGATGGTCGAGGTTTTCCAGGATCAACAGGCCCTGCGCGACGATGCCATGGCTGCGCCGGTCGTGCATGTCGGCGACGAAGCCGACACCGCAGGCGTCCTTCTCGCGGGCGGGATCGTAGAGACCCTGAGCGAGCGGAAGCGCGCCGTCGCGGACGGTCAACGGCTTGCCGCCGTCGCGGGTGGCGGGAATGGACGCCTGGCGGGTTCCGAAATCAGCAGATGCGGTCACGCTCACCATCCCCCGTCTGTCAAAGGTCTGCCCGCTCGACGAGCATGTTTCGTGCCCTGCCACCATCGGATGGCAGGGTGGTCCGGCACCGATCTTCGCGTGATCGCGGACGGGCACCGGTCGGGATGCGATCCGATACCGACGGACACCGTACCGGTCATCGCTGCGAGCCGCGACCCGTCCCGCTGACGCGCCCGGCTCCACGTCTCGCCCGGACTCCGAACGATCGTCGGATGGGGCGGTTCGACCACGATGCTCACGACGAAATGGGACAGCCATGCTGTCCTAACGTCGGGATGACAGATTTTCACGATTCCAGCAAGGGTTCCGAGGCGGGCGACGTCTGCTTTTCCGGCCCGAAGTCTCCACTGGATGGGCGTGACATCGCCGCAGGCCGGAAAGGGCGCGTATGGAAGATTGCCTCCCTCCTCCCGGGAGCGGTGGCGCGATGTTGCCAGGATCGTCCCGCATTGCTGCCCCAATCCGACGCTCTACCATGACACGCCGAGCACAGACGGCGGGAATGCGGCGCGGGACCTCGCGCCGACCGAGCCGGAGGACCCGAGCCAACAGCGGGCCTCCGGATCACCGGTTTCCATGATTGGATGAACGAGCCCATGCCGACGAGTCGCAGGGCGCTTGTGCGCTCATCTTCCCCTCTTCGTTGCCTCGCGCTCGGGCTCGTTGCCGCCGTGACGATCGGCGCAAGCTCGGCCCACGCGCAGTATTTCGACCCTTTCGACGACGTGATGCCGCCGCGCGCGGTGGTCTGGCGCCTCAACGACCGCGGTTTCACGGACGTCACCCGGCCGCGCTTCGACGGACGCGCCTATGTGGTCGAGGCCGAAAGCCCGAACGGCGGGCGAGTACGGCTGATCCTCGACCCGCGCGACGGGGCCGTCCTCGGGCGCGTCCGGCTGTCGGAGCCGCTTGTCCCGCCGCCGCTCCGCGTCGACCGGCCGCGGGGTCCCTACGGTTGGACGGAAGAGGACGTGGCGCCGCGCCGCCGCGAGGCCGAACGGACGATTCCCCCCGGCGATATCCCCTATGGGCGGACCCCGGATCGGCAAAGGCGGGCCGATCTCGGCCCTCCCCTGCCCGGCGTCCCCTTGCGCTCGGACGTACCGAGGCGGGTGGAACCCGGCGATCCCAATGCGCTCGGTCTCAACCCCGATGCGGCCAGGCGCAACGCTGACCCTGCCCGCAGGACCAGCCGCCTGAACCCGCCGGCACGGCCCACCGAGGCCAGGGGGCGGGATCGCAGCCCCAATGCCGCCGGAACGACACCGGCCGTCCGCGCGACGCCGGCGGCACCGGCCCCGACGCTACGGCCCGCCGAGGTTCCGGCCACCAAGCCGGAGGCCCCGGTTGCCGCCGTTACGCCCACGACGCCGGCCGCCGTCCAGCCGCCGGCCCAAAGTGTCACGCCCGCGACGAGCGACACCAAGTCTGGCGCCCCGTCTTGGCAGGACCCTCCCGCCGACGCCAAGCGGCCGGTCCGCGTGATCGACGGCGCGACGGTGGTTCCCGGCGCCGGGGACAAGTCTCCTGCGACCCAGGACTGACGCCCCGACGTCATCGATCGACGGGATCGCTCCGCGATGAGGACGGTGCGCGAAAGTCGCGTCAGCCGGCGTCGCTGGCGCCGGCTCCCTGGAGCTGCGGGTCGTGGGTGGCGGCGCGGATGGGGCTTTCGCCTTCCGGCTCGCTCGTGATCGCCTGCAATGCCAGCGGATCGAGGCCGCTCTCGGGCTTCGGGCCATAGGCGTGCAGCGCGTGGCGCATCTTCGGCGTCCAGAACGCCACGATGTGCTTGTGGATGCCCGCCACCGCCTCCTCATCGGGATACGAACGAAAGAAGCCGGCGATCTGGTTCGCCATGCGGACGAGCTTCTGGTCGGTGGTGAGGGCGCTCATGGCTCGGGCTTTCGATGACGTGAGACGGGTCTGGTATCGAGGGACGGTTAAAGCGCCGATACGGGGTCGACGCCTTGGCCGGACACCGACGGCTCCGCGAGGACGAGCCGTTCGCGGCCGGTGAACAGCGTCAGGGTATCCGACCGCGCGATGGCGCAGAGGGTCATATCGTGAAGGCGGGCCCGCTCGATGGCGAGCGACGTCGGAGCCGAGATCGCCACCAGCACGGACGCACCGAACGAGGCCGTCTTCTCCACCATCTCGAACGAACAACGGCTCGTGATCACGACGAACCCCTCGGCGGGGTCGGTGTTCGTCCGGATCAGGGCGCCGATCAGCTTGTCGAGCCCGTTGTGGCGCCCGACGTCCTCACGAACGGCGACGAGCGTACCGTCGCGGTTGGCCCAGGCAGCGGCGTGGACGGCACGGGTTTCGTGATTGAGCACCTGCGCCTCGCCGAGTGCCGTCAACGCCCGCTGCACCGCTCCGACCGTCACGGTCTGCTCCCGTCCTGTCCGGGGCTCGGCCTTGGGAAGGGCGGCGAGATCGTCGATGCCGCAGACGCCGCAGCCGGTCCTGCCGCTGATGGCGCGCTTGCGGGCGAGATGTTCGCGCAACCGCCCCGGAACCAGGTCGACGAGAAGGCGCAGGCCACCCTCGCCATCCTCCACCGAGACGCCTCGGATCTCGTCCGACGACGCGACGATGCCCTCGGTCAGGCTGAAGCCATAGGCGAAGTCCTCGAGATCGGCCGGCGTCGTCATCATGACCGCGTAGGGAACGCTGCCGTAGACGAGGTTGACCGGCATCTCCACCGCGAGGGGCCGCTCGCCGACCCGCGCCTGCGGATCGTCGTAGGCCACCACCAGGGTGGGAACGCGGCGGACCGTCTCCGCCGCCGCGTTCGAAGGCTCGCTATTCGGCGGCATTCAGCTGCGTCGCGATCCGGGTCAGCGAGAAGTCCTCCTCGAAGAACCTCGCCTGCCAATCCGACGGCCGGTTGGTGCGCCGGACCTGCACCGCCGTCACCTTGTACTCGGGGCAGTTGGTGGCCCAGTCCGAGTAGTCGGTGGTGATGACGTTGGCGCCGGTCTTGGCATGGTGGAAGGTCGTGTAGACCACGCCCGGCTGCATCCGCTCGGAGACGATCGCCTTGAGGGCGATGTCGCCGGACCGGCTCTCGAGGGCGACGAGGTCGCCATCGACGATCCCGCGGACCTCCGCGTCGAACGGATGGATCTCGAGCACGTCCTCCTCGTGCCAGCGCGAGTTCTCGGTGCGGCGCGTCTGGGCGCCGACGTTGTACTGCGACAGGATACGGCCGGTGGTGAGGATGAGCGGGAAGCGCGGCCCGGTACGCTCCTCGGTCGGCACGTATTCGGTGATCATGAACTTGCCGAGGCCGCGAACGAAGCGGTCGACGTGCATCATCGGGGTACCGCGCGGGGCGGCCTCGTTGCACGGCCACTGGATCGAGCCGAGTTCGTCGAGCTTGTCGAAGCTGACGCCGGAGAAGCTCGGGGTCAGCGAGGCGATCTCGTCCATGATCTCGGACGGATGGCTGTAGTTCATCGGGTAGCCCAGCGCATTGGAGAGCAGCACCGTGCCCTCCCAGTCGCCGATGCCGGCCAGCGGCGGCATCACCTTGCGGACGCGGGAGATGCGGCGCTCGGCATTGGTGAAGGTGCCGTCCTTCTCGAGGAACGAGGCGCCCGGCAGGAAGACGTGGGCGTATTTCGCGGTCTCGTTCAGGAAGATGTCCTGAATGACGATACACTCCATCGCCATCAGGCCAGCGGTGACATGGTGCGTATCGGGATCGGACTGGGCAATGTCCTCGCCCTGGATGTACATGCCCTTAAAGGAACCATCGACGGCCTCGTCGAGCATGTTGGTGATGCGCAGGCCCGGGTCCTTGTCGAGGGACACGCCCCAGAGCGACTCGAAGGTTTCGCGGGTGGCGTCGTCCGACACGTGCCGGTAGCCCGGAAGCTCGTGCGGGAACGAGCCCATGTCGCACGAGCCCTGGACGTTGTTCTGGCCGCGCAGCGGGTTCACGCCGGCACCCAGCATGCCGATGTTGCCGGTGGCCATGGCGAGGTTGGCCATGCCCATCACCATGGTCGAGCCCTGGCTGTGCTCGGTGACGCCGAGACCGTAGTAGATGCCGGCGGCTCCACCCTTGGCGTAGAGGCGGGCGGCACCGCGAAGCTCGGCCGGATCGATGCCGGTGAAGCGCTCCTGCGCCTCGGGCGAATGCCGCTCGTCGGCGACGAACCGGGCCCAGGATTCGAAATCGGCGAGATCGCAGCGCTCGCGAACGTAGGCCTCGTCGACGAGTCCTTCCGTGACGATGACGTGCGCCATCGCGTTGATGAAAGCGACGTTGGAGCCGGGCTTCAGGGGCAGGTGGAAATCGGCCTCGATGTGAGGCGACTTCACGAGGTCGATCTTGCGCGGGTCGGCGACGATGAGCTTGGCACCCTCGCGCAGGCGCTTCTTCATGCGCGACGCGAAGACCGGGTGGCCGTCGGTGGGGTTGGCACCGATGACCAGGATCACATCGGAATGCGCCACCGAGGCAAAGTCCTGAGTGCCGGCCGAAGTGCCCAGCGTCGACATCAGGCCGTAGCCCGTGGGCGAATGGCAGACGCGGGCGCAGGTATCGACGTTGTTGTTGCCGAAGGCGGCGCGCACGAGCTTCTGGACGAGGTAGGCCTCCTCGTTGGTGCAGCGCGACGAGGTGATGCCGCCGACCGAATCCTTGCCGTACTTGGCCTGGATGCGCTTGAACTCGGACGCCGCCCGATCGATGGCGACCTCCCAGGTCACCTCCTGCCAGGGGTCGGTGATCTTGTCGCGGATCATCGGTTTGGTGATGCGGTCCGCGTGAGTGGCGTAGCCGTAGGCGAAGCGGCCCTTGACGCAGCTGTGGCCCTCGTTCGCCTTGCCGCCCTTGTAGGGGACCATGCGCACGATGCGGGTGCCCTGCATCTCGGCCTTGAACGAGCAGCCGACGCCGCAATAGGCACAGGTGGTGATCTCGGAGTGATCGGGCTGGCCGTGCTCGATGATCGACTTTTCCTGGAGCGTCGCCGTCGGGCAGGCCTGCACGCAGGCGCCGCAGGACACGCACTCGGACTCCATGAAGTTGGTCGGACCGGCGGCGACGCGACTGTCGAAGCCGCGACCCTCGATGGTCAGCGCGAAGGTGCCCTGCACCTCCTCACACGCGCGCACGCAACGATTGCAGACGATGCACTTCGACGGGTCGTAGGTGAAATACGGGTTGGACGTGTCCTTCGGCAGGTACTGGTCCGACGTCGGCTTGACGTGGTTGGCGCCGTCGTAGCCGTAGCGCACGTCGCGCAGGCCCACCGCGCCGGCCATGTCCTGAAGCTCGCAGTCGCCATTGGCCGCACAGGTCAGGCAGTCGAGGGGGTGATCGGAGATGTAGAGCTCCATCACGCCCTTGCGGAGCTTGGCGAGCTTGTCCGTCTGGGTCGAGACGACCATGCCGTTCTCGGCCGGGGTGGTGCAGGAGGCGGGCGTGCCGCGGCGGCCCTCGATCTCCACGATGCACAGGCGACAGGAGCCGAAGGCTTCCAGCGAATCGGTGGCGCAGAGCTTCGGGATCTGCGTTCCCGCGTGCATCGATGCCGCCATCACCGACGTGCCGGCGGGCACGGTGACGCTCATGCCGTCGATGGTGAGGGTGACGGTCTGCTCCGAAACCCGGATCGGGGTGCCGTAGTCGATCTCTTTGATGAGGGCCATGGGTCGCGCCTCCTTACTCGGCGGCGACGGACATCTGTCCGCCACGCTCGAAATCCTCGGGGAAATGGGTGATCGCGCTCATGACGGGCATGGGCGTCAGCCCGCCCATGGCGCAGAGCGACCCATCGGTCATGACGTCGCAAAGGTCGGCGATGATGCTCAGATTGCGCTTCGTATCGGTACCGGCGATGACCTTGTCCATGGTCTCGACGCCGCGGGTCGCGCCGATGCGGCAAGGGGTGCACTTGCCGCAGGATTC
Organism: Methylobacterium sp. Leaf399; assembly: GCF_001424525.1. NCBI lineage: Bacteria > Pseudomonadati > Pseudomonadota > Alphaproteobacteria > Hyphomicrobiales > Methylobacteriaceae > Methylobacterium > Methylobacterium sp. Leaf399. Next base: position 205,646 of record NZ_LMQK01000012.1, read on the forward strand.
GACGGCGCAGAACTCGAAGGCGAAGCGGGCCTGCTTCGCCATGTCGACCGTATCGTCGAACACCACGATGCCGCCGTGGCCGACGAGGCCCTTGTTGGCGGCCATCGCCTCGTAATCCAGGGGCGTGTCGAGGAGGTGGTCGGGGAAGTAGGCGCCGAGCGGGCCGCCGACCTGGACCGCACGAACCGGACGACCGCTCTGCGTACCGCCGCCGAAATCCTCGATGATCTCGCGAAGCGTGATGCCGAAGGCGTATTCGATGAGGCCGCCGTGCTTGATGTTGCCGGCGAGCTGGATCGCCAGGGTGCCCAGCGACCGGCCCATGCCGTAGTCGGCATAGGACTTGGCGCCGTGCTCCAGGATGTAGGGCACGGCCGTGAACGTCATCACGTTGTTCACGAGGGTGGGCTGGCCGAGGAAGCCCTTTAGCGCGGGGATCGGGGGCTTGGCCCGGACGATGCCGCGCTTGCCCTCGAGGCTCTCGAGCAGCGAAGTCTCCTCGCCGCAGATGTAGGCGCCCGCTCCCAGCCGGACTTCGAGATGGAACGCCTTACCTGAGCCCATCACATCGGCGCCCAGGAAGCCCGCCTTCTCGGCATTGGCGATCGCTTCCTTGAGCGTCGCGAAGGCCTGCGGATATTCGGAGCGCAGGTAGATGTAGCCCCGCGTCGCCCCAGTGGCGATCGCCGCGATGGTCATGCCCTCGATGAGGTTGAAGGGGTCACCCTCCATCATCATCCGGTCGGCGAAGGTGCCGGAGTCGCCCTCATCGGCATTGCACACGACGTATTTCTGCTCGCTCTTGGCGAGCATCACGGTGTTCCACTTGATGCCGGCCGGGAAGCCGGCGCCGCCGCGACCGCGCAGGCCGGACTCGCGCACCTGGGCCACGATACCCTCGGCATCGAGCTTGAGCGCGGCTTCGAGGCCGCGGTAGCCTCCGTGCTCGCGGTAATCGAGCACGGACACCGGATCGACCACGCCGCAGCGCTGGAAGGTCAGGCGGTGCTGGCGGGCGAAATAGGGCATGTCCTCGGGCCTGCCGAGGCGGAGCGGATGGGCGCCGCCTTCGGCGAGGCCGGCATCGAGCAGCGCCTCGACGTCGCCGGGCGTCACCGGCCCGTAGGCGATGCGCCCGTCCGGGGTGGCCACTTCGACCATCGGCTCCAGCCAGAGCATGCCGCGCGAGCCGGTGCGGACGATCTCGACCGCGAGGCCGCGCCGCTCGGCGCCGGCGGCGATGGCCTTGGCGACGCGGTTGGCCCCGAGCCCGAGGGCGACGGCGTCGCGGGGAACGTAAAGGGTGACGCTCACGAGGCGACCTCCGTCAGGGCGGATTCGAGACCATCGGCGGTGAGGCGCGCCACCGGCAGGTCGTCGACGAGGGCGCCCGGGCCGTTGGCACAGAGGCCGAGGCAATAGACCGGCTCGACGGTGACGCGGCCGTCGGACGTGGTCCCGTGCCAATCGACGCCGAGGCGCCCGAGGATCTCGGCGTGAAGGGCGTCGGACCCCATCGCCTGGCACGCCTCGGCGCGACACAGCTTGACCTGATGGCGCCCGGCGGGATGACGGCGAAAGTCGTGGTAGAAGGTGATGCAGCCGTGAACCTCGGCCCGCGACAGATTCAGCGCGTCAGCGATCAGCGGCACCGCGCCCTCGTCGACATAGCCGAACGTCTCTTGGAGCGCGTGCAGGATCGGCAGCGTCGCCCCTTCGAGGTGGGTGTGTTCGGCGATAATTCCCGCGGCGCGGGTCGCGCTCCAGGGCTCTTGCGGCACCATTGTTCCAACCCGTTGCAGTTTGGTCTCGCTCTAAGTCGTATATCACCACTCCTGAATCAATCGCGCGGTTCCGTTGGTCGACAAGGCATTTTTGTCAAAACTTCATGTTGCGCTGCAAAAAGTCAGAGCGAAGCAATGGAATCCGCGATGGTCGGTGCGGCAGCGCGGGCCTCCACCAGGAGGGAAGCGCACAGCGGCGTCATCGGCTCCTGCTCGGGCATGACCAGACCGACGACGTGGCTGACGTCTGGCTCGACGATGGGCACGGCCCGCACCCGGTCGCCCAGCCTGAAGCTGTCGGCGAGCACCGCCGGCATCACGCTGGCCCATTTCGCCGTCCGCACGTGGCTGAGGAGCACGATCATCGAGTTCGATTCGAGCAGCGGCGCCGTCGGCCGCCCGTCCGGGTTCAGGTGCGCGTCGACGATCCGGCGATTCTGCATGTCCGGCGTCAGCAGGCACAGGGGCAGGCGGCCGACTTCGTCCCAGGTGACGGCGTCCCGGGCGCCATGGGTGCCGTCGAGCGCGGTGAGAAGCTTGTAGCGTTCTCGGTAGAGCGGGACCGTCGTCACGCGGCCCAGGGGTTCGTTCTCGAGGTAGGTGATGCCGGCATCGATCTCGCGGTCGGCGATCAGGCGGCCGATCTCGGTGGAGGTCGTCGATTGCACGGAGAAGCAGACGTCGGGGTGGCGGCCGCGGAACGGCGTGGTCAACAGGGCGACCACCGGCGTCGCCGTGGGGATCGCCGCGAGCCTGAGCATGCCGGTGAGGCCGCGGCGTAGGCTCGCGACTTCCTGGCGCATGGCGCGGGCATCGGCCACGATCCGCCGCGCCCATTCGAGCACGCGGTCGCCTTCGGGCGTGAACCCCTGGAAACGCGAGCCGCGCTGGACCAGCATCACCCCGAGCCGCTCCTCCAGTTGCTTGACGCCGGCCGAGAGCGTCTGCTGCGAGACGTTGCAGAACTGGGCCGCCCGCCCGAAGTGGCGCTCCCGCGCCAGCGCGAGGATGAATTCCAGTCGCTCGATCACCGCAGGTACCCGCTCCTCGTTCCGCCGCCCCGCCCGGACAACGCCATCCTGGCCCGCGCCCGCACCGGTCACGATGCGCAGCACCTCAGCCAAGCGTCTCCTCCACCGGCGTTGGCGGTGGCGCCAGTCCCTCGCACGTCGTGGGGTGCGAACGGAGAGATTTTCGCAGCCCGAACGCAGAACGAGGCCAGTACCGCCGAGGACTGTCCACAGGGTCGTTCGGCCCGCCTGTGCGACGCTGTTGCGGTTGCGCCGTCAACTCCATTGTGGTCTGACACGCCGACACAGAACAAGGCTGCGGGTCAACGCAGCCGTTGCGGCGTTCGCGGCATCTGGATTGCGCATCGCGCAGCAGGCGTTAAAGCGGGCGCGACCGGCCGAGACACCGGCCATGAAATTCGAGCGGAGCCACGAGAGGCAGATGCGCAGGACGCGGACGCAATACCTTCCAATGGGGATGATCGGCGCCTTCGGCACGCTCCTCGCAATGTCGTCGTCGGGACTCGCCGCCGGCCTCGGTCAGCCCGAGCCCTGGCAGATGGCTCGGCAGATCCCCGTGACGGAGAACGCGCGGGAGATCCTGTCGTTCGAGGTCGGCCTTCATTGGCTCTCCTTCGTCATCTCGTTGTTCGTGCTGGGCCTGATCCTGTATTGCGTCTTCCGCTTCAACGAGAAGGCCAACCCGACGCCGTCGAAGACCACCCACAACACCATGATCGAAGTTGCCTGGACGATCGTCCCGGTGCTGATCCTGGTGGCGGTGGCGATCCCGTCGTTCCGCCTGCTGCGGACCCAGCTCTCCGATCCCAAGGCCGACGTGATCGTCAAGGTGACCGGCCATGCCTGGTACTGGGCCTACGAATATCCGGCGGTGGAGAACGGCGGCGGCTTCAAGTTCGACGCGAACCTCGACGAGGAGAAGGCTCCCAAGCTCCTGAACGTCGACAACGAGATGGTCGTGCCGGTGAACAAGATCGTGAAGATCCAGGTCACCGCTGCCGACGTCATGCACTCTTGGGCGATGCCGTCGTTCGGCTTCAAGATCGACGCCGTTCCGGGCCGCCTGAACCAGTTCTGGTTCAAGGCCGACCGCGAGGGCGTCTTCCACGGGCAGTGCTCCGAGCTCTGCGGCACACGCCACGCCTACATGCCGATCACCGTCCGCGTGGTGAGCGACGAGGCCTATGCGCAGTGGCTCGTCGAAGGAAAGACGAAGTTCGCTGCCATCGACGACGGCGCCAAGTTCGCCGACGCCCGGCGCTGAACCGGGTCCTGGACCGCCAGAACCACACGAGATCATCAGGCACCTGAACCAAGGTCTGCATCGCATGGCTACCGCCGCAGCACACACCGGGCACGACGCCCACGCATCTCACACGCCGTCGTTCTTCTCTCGCTGGTTCCTGTCGACGAACCACAAGGACATCGGCTCCCTCTACCTCCTGTTCGCGTTCTGCGCGGGGATGATCGGCGCGTTCCTCTCCTTCGGCATCCGCATGGAGATGGAAGAGCCCGGCCTTCAGTATTTCGCCAACCCGCAGACCTACAACGTCTTCGTCACCGGCCACGGCCTCATCATGGTGTTCTTCATGGTGATGCCCGCGCTGATCGGCGGGTTCGGCAACTGGTTCGTGCCCCTGATGATCGGCGCGCCGGACATGGCGTTTCCGCGCATGAACAACATCTCGTTCTGGCTGACGGTGGCCGGCTTTCTCAGCCTGGTCTGCTCGCTGTTCGTCGAAGGCGCCCCCGGCGCCGCCGGTGCCGGCACCGGCTGGACGGTGTACCCGCCGCTCTCCACGAGCGGGCACCCTGGTCCGTCCGTCGATTTTGCGATCTTCGCGCTGCATCTCTCCGGTGCCGGCTCGATCCTCGGCGCCATCAACTTCATCACCACCATCCTGAACATGCGCGCGCCGGGCATGACCCTGCACAAGATGCCGTTGTTCGCCTGGTCGATGCTGGTGACCGCGTTCCTGCTGCTCCTGTCGCTCCCGGTCCTCGCCGGCGCGATCACGATGCTGCTCACCGACCGCAACTTCGGCACGACCTTCTTCGATCCGGCCGGTGGTGGTGATCCGGTGCTCTACCAGCACCTGTTCTGGTTCTTCGGCCACCCCGAAGTCTACATCATGATCCTGCCGGCCTTCGGCATCGTCTCCCACATCATCTCGACCTTCTCGAAGAAGCCGGTGTTCGGTTACCTCGCCATGGCCTACGCCATGGTCGCCATCGGCGTCGTCGGGTTCGTCGTGTGGGCGCACCACATGTACACCGTCGGCCTGTCCCTGCAGACGCAGTCGTACTTCGTCTTCGCGACCATGGTCATCGCGGTGCCGACCGGCGTGAAGATCTTCTCCTGGATCGCGACCATGTGGGGCGGTTCGATCCGCTTCACCGCCGCCATGCACTGGGCCGTGGGCTTCATCTTCCTGTTCACCGTCGGTGGGGTCACCGGCGTGGTCCTGGCGAATGCCGCCGTCGATAAGTACCTGCACGACACCTACTACGTGGTGGCGCACTTCCACTACGTGCTGTCGCTTGGCGCGGTGTTCATCATCTTCGCCGGTGTCTACTACTGGTTCCCGAAGATGACCGGTCACGTCATCCCGGAATGGGCCGGCAAGCTGCATTTCTGGCTGGCCTTCATCGGCGCGAACATCCTGTTCTTCCCGATGCACTTCCTGGGTCTCGCCGGCATGCCGCGGCGCTACGCCGACTACCCGGAAGCCTTCGCCGGCTGGCACAAGGTCTCGACCTGGGGCGGGCACGTCTTCGCCCTCGGCATGGTGGTGTTCGTCATCGGCGTCGTCCTCGCCTTCCGCTCGAAGACCCGCGCTGCCGACAATCCGTGGGGTCCCGGCGCGACCACACTGGAGTGGACGCTCTCGTCCCCCCCGCCCTTCCACCAGTTCGAGACCCTGCCCACCATCGTCGAAGAGCCGGCCCACTGAGGCTCTTCCGACTTCGAACAAGGGTTGCGAGGACCGCTCCGGCGGTCCTCGCTCTTTCCCGGATCTCCCCTTCGCCTTGGGGAAATCCGGCAAGGGGCGACGCCAACCGGCGCGACCGATCTTCCGACCGTCGAATCCAAGCATGGTGGCCATGACGAGCCTGTCGAACAGCTTTCCCGCTGGCGCCGAGCCGCAGACCTTCCCGTCGGTCGCCGGCCAGGGCGAGGTCTCCGACTTTTTCGCGCTGCTCAAGCCGCGGGTGATGGTGCTGGTCATCTTCACGGCGCTCGTCGGCATGGTCGTCTCGCAGGTCCACGTCCAGCCGGTGGTGGCGACCATCTCCCTTCTGATGATCGCGGTCGGTGCCGGTGCCTCGGGGTGCCTGAACATGTGGTGGGACGCCGACATCGACGCGGTGATGTCCCGTACCGCCAAGCGCCCGATCCCGGACGGGCGCATCCAGCCCGGCGAGGCCCTGGCCTTCGGCCTCGTGCTGTCGGCGGGGTCCGTGATGATTCTCGGGCTCGCCGCCAACTGGCTGGCCGCGGCGCTGCTCGCCTTCACCATCGTGTTCTATGCCGTGATCTACTCGATGTGGCTGAAGCGCGCGACGCCACAGAACATCGTGATCGGCGGCGCGGCGGGCGCCCTCCCCCCGATCATCGGCCAGGCGGCGGTCTCCGGTACGGTCGGGATCGAGTCGATCGTCCTGTTCCTGATCATCTTCATCTGGACGCCACCGCACTTTTGGGCGCTCGCGCTCATCAAGGCTGGCGAATACGCCAAGGCCGGTATCCCGATGATGCCCAACGTGGCCGGCCCGGCCTCCACCCGTCGCCAGATCGTGGGATATTCCCTGCTCCTGTTCCCGGTGGGGCTGGCGCCGGTGGCGCTGGGCTTCGGCGGCTTGCTCTATGGCATCACCGGCCTTGTCGGAGGCCTCGGCATGATCGCCTTCAGCGTCCATGTGATGCGCAACCGCGAGGGCGAGGCCGAGAAGCGCGCAGCCCTCGGGATGTTCGGCTTTTCGATCCTGTACCTGTTCCTGCTGTTCTCGGCCTTGCTGGCCGAACAGGGCCTGGGCCTCTACCGTGGTGTTTCCCTCGGCGGGGTCCTAACGTGAGCCGCGAGACGGACGGCGGCGACGTCGTGCCCAAATCCCTCGACGCCGTGCAGGCCGAGCGTCGCCGCAAGCGGTCGATGGCCATCGCCTTCGTTCTCGGCGCCCTCGTCCTGATCTTCTATGTCCTGACGATCGCCAAGCTCGGACCGCAGATTCTCAATCGACCGATCTGAGGAATGGACCGTATGTCGGATGCAGGCCGCGACAACCGCCACGGTGCGGCCAGGAACACGGGCGCCGCACGCACTGCCTTCGCCTGTCTGGCCCTCGTCCTGACGATGACCGGCCTCGCCTTCGCGTCGGCGCCGCTCTACGACATGTTCTGCAAAGCGACCGGGTTCGATGGAACGCCCCGCCGCGGCGTCGGGATGACGGCCGTCGAAGACGACAGCATGCTCGTCCGGTTCGACACCAACGTCGCCGCCTCGCTGCCGTGGAAGTTCCAAGTCGAGACCCGGGAGATCACGGCGAAACTCGGCGAGACCAAGACGGTGTTCTTCCGCGTCAAGAACACCGCTTCCACCCCTTCCACCGGGATCGCGACCTTCAACGTCCAGCCCGCGCTGATGGGGGGATATTTCTTCAAGATCCAGTGCTTCTGCTTCAACGAGCAGACGTTGCAGCCGGGCGAGACGATGGATTTTCCGGTGGTGTTTTATATCGATCCCGCCGTGCGCAAGGATTCGAACACCGACCATCTCACCGAGATGACGCTGTCCTACACCTACTTCGCGTCGAAGAACGGTCAGCCCACGGCTGCGATCGCGACACCCGCGGGGGCGGGGACGAAGACGAATTTCTGACGGGTTCGGCGTGACAAGGTCGCGCCGCTCGCATTATGGGTTCGAACAGCGGAGCCGGGCGTCGTCCGGTTCCTCAGACGATCAAGAGCCCGATGCCGGGACGGCACAGGGTCGGGGGCGAGGAGAGTAGTTTCGATGGCCGAGGCGCACGCCAAGAATCACGATTACCATATCCTGAGCCCGAGTCCTTGGCCGCTGATCGGTGCCTTCTCGGGCTTCCTGATGGCTTTCGGCGCCGTCTTCTGGATGAAGAGCCTCACCATCGGCACCCTGGCCGTCGGTCCCTACATCTTCGGTGCCGGTACGCTCGGCGTCCTCTACACGATGCTTGCCTGGTGGCGCGACGTGGTCCACGAGGCGAACACCGGCGACCATACCCGCGTGGTGCAGCTCCACCACCGCTACGGCATGATCATGTTCATCGCCTCCGAGGTGATGTTCTTCGCCGCCTGGTTCTGGGCCTATTTCGAGGCGGCTCTCTACACCGCCGATCCGATCCAGGCCTCGCGCCTCGCCTTCACCGGCGGCACATGGCCGCCCAAGGGCATCGAGGCGTTCGATCCCTGGCACCTGCCGCTGCTCAACACGCTGATCCTTCTCACCTCCGGCACCACCATCACCTGGGCGCACCACGCCCTGCTTCACGGTGACCGCAAGGGCGTGAAGTACGGCCTTTGGCTGACCGTGATCCTCGGCGTGCTGTTCACCGCCTGCCAGGCCTACGAGTACAGCCACGCCCACTTCGGCTTCGCCGGCAGCATCTATTCCTCGACCTTCTTCATGGCGACGGGCTTCCACGGCGCCCACGTCATCATCGGCACGGTCTTCCTGGCGATCTGTCTCTACCGGATCTACCTCGGCCAGATGACGACCAAGCAGCACCTCGGGTTCGAGTTCGCCGCCTGGTACTGGCACTTCGTCGACGTGGTGTGGCTGTTCCTGTTCGCATCGATTTACGTCTGGGGTGCCGGCGCTTCGGCACACTGATAACCGGCGGCCAATCGCCGCCACGGTTGGAATTCAGGAAAAGGGCGGCGAAAGCCGCCCTTTTCGCGTCGGACACCCGTTTGCCTCCCCATATGGATCCCAGTGGCCCGATCCCGCGGCCGAGGAGACTACCGCTTTGAGCGAGCCCCGCACGACGCCCGAGCCGATCGCCACCGGCCTGCGCGGCCGCTGTCCGCGGTGCGGACAGGGCCACATGTTCGACGGCTTCCTGACCTTCCGGCCGTCCTGCGAGGCCTGCGGCCTCAGCTACGACGCCTTCAACGCGGGTGACGGCCCCGCCTTCTTCGTCATGTCGATCGTCGGGTTCGTGGTCGTCGGCATCGCCCTGTGGCTCGAGGTGACCTACGAACCACCGATGTGGGTGCATGGGATCGTTGGAGGCGGGCTCACGATCGGTCTCAGCCTCCTGCTGGTACGGCCGCTGAAAGGCGTGCTGGCGGCCTTGCAGTTCGTGAACAAGGCCGAGCAGGGGCGCTTTCGGTGACCACGGCTGCGGCATCGCGGGGCGGGTGGCGGTCGCTCCTGATCCCGGGAATCTCGGCGGCCGTGGTTCTCGCGATCCTCCTCGGGCTCGGCGTCTGGCAGCTGCGCCGCAAGGCGGAGAAGGAAGCGTTGATCGCTCAGATCATCGCACGCTCCCAGGTCGAGCCGCCGGCCGGCCTGCCGCGTCCTCAGGACTGGGATCCCGCCGCTGACGAATTTCGACGGGTGCGGGTCGCCGGACGCTTCCTCCACGACAAGGAGACCCTGGTCCACGGGCTCGCAGCCGGTGCGGTGCCCGGCCGGGCGCTGCAGGGCTTCTATGTGGTGACGCCCCTGGCGCGGAACGACGGTGGAACGGTGCTGGTCAACCGCGGCTTCGTCCCCACCGATCTCAGGGATCCTGCACGACGGGCCGCGGGCCAGATCGCCGGCGAGACGACGGTGACGGGGATGCTGCGGGGGTCGGAACCGCGCACGATGTTCGTCCCGGCGCCCGATCCGGCGCGGGGCGAGTGGTACAACCGCGACATCGCCGGCATCGCCGCCGCCAAGGATCTGGTGGACGTCCCGCCCTTCCTGGTGGAGGCCGACGCCACCGCCAATCCGGGCGGCTGGCCCAAGGGCGGGCAGTTGCGGGTCGACCTGCCGAACAACCACCTCCAATACGCCTTCACGTGGTTCGGCATCGCGGGCTGCCTGATCGGCGTGTTCGGCGTGTTCGCCTGGAAGCGGTTTCGTGAGGTGACCGGGGCGTAAGCGCGCGCTTCGCGCCCAGTATGAGCGACAGGACGGCGCTCGGCAAAAGTCCCGCTCTCGGCCGCTCGGCAAGAGACTTGGTTTGTCCAGAGTCTTGCGCTTGTCCAGAGTCTTGCGCTTGTCTCAAGCGTCGGCCGCGCTACTCTGGAATGAGGGTCATGGCCGACCTTGCTGCGGAGTGTCCTGATGCGCGCCGTTACTGCTGCCTTTGTCCTCGGACATTCCGCCCTCGCCCTGCTCACCGGCCCGGCTTCTTCCGCCGACGAGGCCGCCCGATCCCAGGCCCGCGCCACGGTGGAGCGGCAGATCGAGGCCTTCCGGAAGGGTGATGCCTCCACCGCCTACGCCCAGGCGGCGCCTGCGATCCAGACGATGTTCCCATCCCCCGAGACCTTCCTGGCGATGGTCAGGAAGGGTTACGCGGCGGTCTCCCGTGCCCGCAGCTTCAGCGTGGACCGGATCGAGGACGCCGGCGACGGCGGGATGGCGCTGGGCGTGAAGCTGCAGGACGAGGACGGCGTCGACTGGATGGCGCTCTACACCCTCGAGAAGCAGTCCGACGGGGAATGGCGGATCAACGGCTGTCGCCTGGTCAAGGCGCCGGGTAGTAATGCCTGAGATGGCATGGCGGAACGGCCGAGCGGCCGGAGACCGCCGCACGAAACCTCTTTTCGACACGCCCACCCACATCGTGTAGACGGAGCGCCTTCCCGGAGGCCCCTTTGCTACACGTTTCGACCCGCGGCGCCGCGGCGCCCCTCAGCTTTTCTGACGCGCTCCTCGCCGGCCTCGCCCGCGACGGGGGCCTCTACGTGCCCCAAACCTGGCCGCAGCTCTCGCGCGAGACCATCGCGGCCCTGGCGGGCGTGCCCTATGCCGATGCGGCCAAGCAGGTGTTGCGCCCGCTGATCGATGGGGAAATCGCGGATGCGGCCCTCGATGCGATGATCGAGGAATCCTACGCCACCTTCCGGCACAAGGCGGTCTGCCCGCTGGTGCAGCTGGACGACAACCTGTTCCTGCTCGAACTCTTCCACGGGCCGACGCTGGCGTTCAAGGACGTGGCGATGCAGCTCCTCGGGCGGTTGATGGACCATGTGCTGCGCGCGCGCGGCGCACGCGCAACCATCGTCGGCGCCACCTCGGGCGATACCGGCAGCGCCGCGGTCGAGGCGTTCCGCGGGCTCGACCGGGTCGACGTCTTCATCCTGTTTCCGGAGGGGCGCGTCTCGGAGGTCCAGCGCCGGCAGATGACGTCGGTGGGCGCCGACAACGTCCATGCCATCGCCATCGATGGCAATTTCGACGATTGCCAGAACATCGTCAAAGCGATGTTCCAGCATGGCGACTTCGCCGACGAGGTCCGCCTGTCGGGGGTCAATTCCATCAATTGGGCGCGGGTGGCGGCGCAGGCGGTGTATTACTTCACCAGCTCGGTGGCCCTGGGTGCCCCCCACCGCCCGGTGTCCTTCGCGGTGCCCACCGGCAACTTCGGCGACATCCTGGCCGGCTGGGTCGCCAAGCGCATGGGCCTGCCGATCGGCCGCCTGATGATCGGCACCAACGCCAACGACATCCTGGCGCGCACCCTCGAACACGGCACCTACGAGGTTCGCGGCGTCCAGCCGACCACCTCGCCGTCCATGGACATCCAGATCTCGTCGAACTTCGAGCGTCTGCTGTTCGAGGCCCTGGGCCGCGATTCCTCCGGCCTGGGCCGCCTGATGGCAGGCCTCAAGCAGTCGGGCGGGTTCAGCCTCGACCCGGCGGTGCTGGCGAGCGTGCGCGACGAGTTCGATGCGACCTGCGTGCCGGAGGACGCGGTGATGGCCGAGATCGCCCGCACCCACTCCGAGACCGGGCAGATCCTCGACCCGCACACCGCCATCGGCGTCCATGCCGGGCGCCGCCTGCTGGAGACGGACCCGCGCACTCCGGTGGTGGCCCTGGCCACCGCCCACCCGGCGAAGTTCCCGGATGCGGTGGCGCAGGCCACCGGCGGACTTCGCCCGGCCCTGCCGCCGCATCTGGCCGATCTCATGGACCGCAAGGAGCTGTTCTCGCGGGTCGCCAACGACCAGGGCGCGGTCGAGCGCTTCGTGCGCGAGCATGCCCGCATCACGCGGGGCGCCTGACGCGTGAAGGGAAGCGGCCCCATGATGCGGCGGCGCCCCCTCATTTGGATGGGAACGGGGTCGAGACGCGGCCCGGAAAGATCACCCCGATGAACCAGCATTTCGCCACGCACGGCGCCTCTCCCGACCTCAAGGTCACGCGGCTCGACAACGGGCTGACGGTGGTGACCGAGGCGATGCCGGGGGTGGCGACCGCCACCCTGGGCGTCTGGATCGGGGCTGGCTCGCGCCACGAGCGGCCCGACGAGCACGGGCTCTCCCACCTCATCGAGCACATGGCCTTCAAGGGCACCGCGACCCGCACCGCGCGGCGGATCGCCGAGGAGATCGAGGACGTCGGTGGCGACATCAACGCGGCCACCAGCGCCGAGGGTACGAGCTACAGCGCCCGCGTGCTGGGCGAGGATGTCGGCGTCGCCCTCGACGTCATCGGCGACATCCTCACGAACTCGCTGTTCGACGCCGGTGAACTCGCCCGCGAGAAGGGCGTGATCCTCCAGGAATACGCCGCCATCGAGGACACGCCCGACGACGTGGTCTACGAGGCCTTCACCGAGGCCGCCTTCCCCGACCAGCCGATCGGCCGCCCGATCATCGGCACGCCCAGCACCATCAAGAGTTTCGACCGTACCGCGATCGAGGGCTACATCGCCCGCGAGTACACGCCCGACCGCATCGTCCTGGCGGCCGCCGGTGCGGTCGGCCACGACGCCATCGTCGCGGCGGCCCAGCGGCACTTCGGAGGTCTGAAGGCCACAGAGGCACCCCCGACCGTACCGGGCGTCTACGGCGGCGGCGAGCGCCGCATGAAGAAGAAGCTCGAGCAGGCCAACGTGGTGATCGGCCTGCCCGGCCTCTCCTTCCGGGACGACGGCTATTATGCCCTGCACATGTTCGCGCAGATCCTCGGTGGCGGCCTGACCTCGCGGCTCTGGCACGAGGTCCGCGAGACCCGCGGCCTCGCCTACGAGATCCAGTCCTTCCACTGGCCGTTCTCCGATTGCGGCCTGTTCGGCATCGGCGCCGGAACGTCCGGCTCCGATCTCGCGCAACTCGTGGACGTGACCCTGGCCGAGACGGTCAAGGCGGTGCGCGACCTCGACACCGTCGAGATCGTCCGCGCCAAGGCGCAGCTGAAGGTCGCGCTGCTCTCCGCCCTGGAGACCCCCGGCGGGCGCATCGAGCGCAACGCCCGCCAACTCCTCGCCTGGGGCCGGGTGATCCCGGCGGCGGACGTCATCGCCAAGGTCGACGCGGTCACCGTCGACGACGTTCGTGCGGCCGGCCGCAAGCTCCTTTCGGGCGCCCCCACCCTGGCGGCGATCGGACCGATCAAGACGTTGCCGTCGCTCGATCACGTGCGACAGGTGCTGCAGGCGGCCTGACGGGCGGAACGTTACGCCGAAGCGAGGCGCCCACCGCCGATGCCGTGGCTTTCGCGCCCGGCGGCTTGTTTTGGCCGCAAAGCGGCGCAATCGAACGTGTGGCCGGGCCTTGTCACGTTGCGGTGGGTCTCGGCCCGCACCGTCGCCGCGCACCTTGCCCGCGCCCTGCCCCATCGGTACGACTTGGATCAACCTGAGCCGTAGATGCCGGGATGCGCCCTCCGGCCGGAACACTCGCCCGTTGCGTATAACCACCCTCGTCCTGGCCGCTGTCCTGACGGCTTTCCTCACCGCCATGGCCATGCCGCGCCCGGCCGCGGCCGTGGAAGCCGTGCGCCTGACCCTCGACGCGCCGGCCATCGACCTGACGCCGATGATCGAGCGCTACCGTTCGGACGGCGACCTGATCCAGATCTCGACGGCCCCGGGCAAGGACGGCATCGTCCGGCGCATCGTCGTCAAGGCACGCGACACCGGCGCGCGGCCGGACTGGATGGTGTTCGCGCTCACCAACGACACCGACGAACAGATCGACCGCCTCCTCGTCGCGCCGCACTTCCGGCTCGTGGGGTCGGGCGTGATCTGGCCGGACCTGGGCGGGTCGCGCATCGCCGCGATCACGGCGAGCCAGGGCATCAGGCCCGACCGGGAGGACAACCCCGAGGCCGATCAGTTCATGATCACGGTCGACCCGGGCTCCACCGTGACCTTCGTCGCCGAGCTGAGGGGGCCGAACATCCCGCAGGTCTACCTGTGGGACCAGGAAGCCTACCGCAAGAAATCCACCGGTCTGACGCTCTACAAGGGCATCATCATCGGCATCGCGGGCCTACTGGCGCTGTTCCTCACGATCATCTTCGTGGTGAAGGGGGCGATCATCTTCCCCGCCGCCGCGGCGCTGGCATGGTCGGTGCTCGCCTATGCCTGCATCGACTTCGGCTTCCTGCAGAGGGTGTTTCCCCTCACGGAGGTCGCGGAACGGGTCTACCGGGCCTCGGCAGAGGCGGTGCTGGCCGCCACCCTCCTCGTGTTCCTGTTCGCCTATCTCAATCTCAGCCGGTGGCACGTGCGCTACAGCCACGTCGCCTTCTTCTGGCTCGCCTTCCTGGCGGGCCTCGTGGGTCTCGCCGTGTTCGACCCGCCGGTGGCGGCGGGCGTCGCCCGCATCTCCATCGCCGCGGTGGCCGGCGTCGGCCTCCTCCTGATCGTGTACCTGGCCGCCCACAACGGCTACGACCGCGCCATCCTGCTGGTGCCGACCTGGGTCCTGCTGCTGATCTGGGTGGTGGCGGCGGGCTTCGCCATCACGGGGCAGATCGGCAGCGACCTCGTCCAGCCGGCCCTGATCGGCGGCCTCGTCCTCATCGTCATGTTGATCGGCTTCACGGTGATGCAGCACGCCTTTGCGGGCGGCGGCCTCACCCACGCCCTGGTCTCGGACACCGAGCGCCGGGCGCTGGCCCTGACCGGGGCCGGCGACGTGGTGTTCGACTGGGACGTGCCGGGCGACCGGGTCTTCGCCGGTCCGGAGATCGAGTCGCAGCTCGGCCTCAAGCGCGGCACCCTCGAAGGCCCCGCCTCGAACTGGCTGGGACTGCTGCATCCCTTCGACGTCGACCGCTATTCGGCCGCCCTCGACGGTGTGATCGAAGAACGCCGCGGCCGCATCCTGCACGATTTCCGTCTGCGTTCGCACGTCGGCCCCTACTACTGGTACCGACTCAAGGCCCGTCCGGTGATCGGCAGCGACGGCGAGGTCGTGCGAATCGTCGGCACCATCGCCGACGTCACGGAGCTGAAGGCCGCCGAGGAACGCCTGCTGCACGACGCCGTGCACGACAGCCTGACGGGCCTGCCCAACCGGGAACTGTTCCACGACCGGCTCGACGCGGCCCTCGCCTTCGCCAGCCAGGACCTGCGCCTGAAGCCGACGATCATCCTGCTCGACATCGACGGTTTCAAGGCGATCAACGACGCCATCGGCCTTTCGGCCGGCGATTCCATCCTGCTGACGTTGTCGCGCCGGCTCGGGCGGCGCCTGCGGCCGCAGGACACCCTGGCGCGCATCGCCGGCGACGAATTCGGCCTGATCCTGCTTTCGGAGCGGGAGCCGGACCGGATCCTGGCGTTCGCCGAGATGATCCGGAAGGCGATCGCCACACCGATCACCTATGCCGAGCGCGAGATCTTCCTCACCGTCTCCGTCGGCATCGCCCTCCACGAGGCGGGCGGCAACCAGAAGCGCGAGGAGGTGTTCAAGAACGCCGAGATCGCCATGATCCAGGCCAAGCGCCAGGGCGGCGACCGGTCGGAGGTGTTCCGCGCGACCATGCGCAATGAGCGCGGCGACCGGCTGCTGCTGGAGGGCGATCTGCGCCGCTCCCTCGACCGCAACGAGATGAAGGTCCTGTTCCAGCCGATCGTGCGCCTCGAAGATCGGACGGTGGCCGGATTCGAGGCCCTGCTGCGCTGGGACCATCCCAAGCTCGGACGGCTATCGCCCGCCACCTTCCTCCCCATCGCGGAAGAGACCGGCTTCATCGTCAACCTCGGCAACTTCGTGATGGAGCGGACCGCCCTCGAACTCGCCGCCTGGCAGCGTTCCCTCGATGTCGACCCGCCGATCTTCGCCTCGGTCAACGTCTCCTCGCGCCAGCTCCTGCGCCATGACCTCCTGCACGACGTTAAGACGGTGCTGGCCCGGTCCGGCGTACTGCCGGGTTCGCTCAAGCTCGAACTCACCGAGGGCCTGGTGATGGAGAACCCGGAATACGCCGCCCAGATGCTCACCCGCATCCACGACCTCGGCGCGGGCCTGTCCCTCGACGATTTCGGGACCGGCTATTCGGCCCTGTCCTACCTGCAGCGGTTCCCCTTCGACACCATCAAGATCGACCGGTCCTTCGTGCGCCAGATCGCGACGGGCCGTACCGTGATCCTGCGATCCATCGTGAAGATGGCCCAGGAACTGGGCCTCGCCATCGTCGCGGAGGGTGCCGAGAGCGAAGCCGACGCCCAGGCCCTGGCCGAACTCGGCTGCGACTACGCGCAGGGCTTCGCCTTCGGCGAGCCGATGTCGATGCTCCAGGCGCGCCAATTGGTCGGGGCGGCACCGGAAGCCGCCTGAGCGCGGACATCGGGGTCGGGATCGCGGCCGTACTTAAACCTCCCTTAACCATGATCTTGCATCGTCATCTCCGGGTTCGATCGGCTGCACGGAGCGGCCGGATACCGGACGGGGGACGGGTGCGATGGCGCAAGCGGCGTGGCAGGTGCAGGCGGAGACCGAGACCGACATCGTCCGGCGGGTCGTGGCGCGTCAGCTTCGCTTGCGTGAGCCGAGCGGTTCCGTCGGCGCCACCATCATCCCGATGGTGGCCGTAGCGGCAGTCGATCGCGACGATGACGAGACGGACGAGGTCGACACCTCCGACGTCATGCGGCTGCAGACGGAGGTCACGCTGATGAAGGCGGTCCTAAAGGCCGAGCGCACCGAGAACGAGACATTGCGCTCGCAGATGAGCGCGCGCGGGAATACCGGCGAGGAAGTCCGCCTGGTGCGCGATCGCTGGGCCATCCTGGTCGATCAGCTTCTGCGCCAGCCGCGTTGATCGTCTCCACGAGGGGACACGTAGCGCGAGCCCGGATATCCGGGCTTCGCCCATCGTCCTGCGACCGCAGCGAGCGGCGACAGGAGGTCGGGCCTCCCGTGCGTGCTGACGCTTCATCGCCCTTACACGTCATCGGGAGACGGCCATGAGCGCCCGCTGCTCGCTCGTCGTCAACGGCAAGGCCGTACGCATCTCCACCGGCGAGACCCCGGTGGAGGCGGCTTTGGCCGAGGGCATGATCGGTTCCGGACTGAACGGAGCGGCGGCGTTCGGCCAGGGCGGCGGGCCGGCGGCGCGCCGGGCGAAACCCCGTGGCCATCGGGCCGAGAGCCTCGTCCCCTCCCTGCCGCGGACGGCGCCGACCCTCTGCGCCACCCCTGCCCTGCAGGCCGGCGCGCCGGTGCGGCGCAGCGGAACGATCACCGACATCCGTCCGCTCGGACCGCACGTGGTCGAGATGGTGGTGACCGTCACGCGACGTCTCGACATCCAGCCCGGCCATCAGGTCGTGGTGACGATCCACGGCCACGAGCCCCTGACCCTCAGTCCGACCCTGCGGATCGACGGCGCGGCGGAGCTCAACGAACTCGTTTTCCACCTGTCCCTGCACCCGGGCGAAGCCTGCCTCGCCTCGGCCCTCGGCGAGACGGTGCCCCGGGGCACGGACGTGAAGATCAAGGGGCCGGTCGGACGCGGCTTCTACCGCCCCGGCGGCGGCCGTCTTGTCCTGGTCGCCGCAGAAACCGGCTTCGCGCCGATCTGGTCCATCGCCAGGGCGGCACGCTACATCGAGCCGGCGCGCGACGTGGTGCTGGTCGCCGGCGCTCGCGACCCCCTCGACCTCTACATGCGCCCTTCCCTCGACTGGCTGAGGGCCACCGGCATCGGCCGTATCGTCCTGGTGGCCGACCGTTCGCGCCAGCGCCCGCCGGACGTGCGCCCGGGCCCGTTGAGTGCGCACCTGCCTCCCCTGCGCACCACCGACGTGGTCCACGTGGTCGGCGATGCCTCGACGGTGGGTGCGGTCGAAGTCCTGGCCGCGGCGGCCGGCGCCCGCTGCTATCCCGTCCTGCTCGCTCCGTAAGTCCAAGGTCTGCAGTCAGAGGCCTGCCGACCAAGAAAGAGAAGGCCCGGCGCTTTTCGAGCGCCGGGCCTTCTTCTTTCGTTAGGGCGGGATCCCTCGCTTCAGGCGACCTTCACGCGCCAGATCTCCTCGGCGTATTCGCGCATCGAGCGGTCGGAGGAGAACCACGCCATCCGCGAGGTATTCAGGATCGCCGATTTCCACCACGCTTTCGGGTCGCCCCAGGCGGCGTCGATCTCGCGTTGAACCCGCCAATAGTCGTCGAAATCGACGGTGAGCAGGTAGCGGTCGTTGTGGCGCAGGTCGTCCACCAGCGGCCGGAAGCGGCTGCGGTCGTCCGGCGAGAAGCCGCCCGACCCGATGAGATCGAGGGCCGCGGCCAGACGCGGCGAGGCGGCGATCGCCTTGGCCGGATAGTTCACCTCGGTCATCCGCTCCGCGACACCGGCGGCGTCGAGGCCGAAGATGAAGATGTTGTCCGCCCCGACGTGGTCGCGAATCTCGATGTTGGCGCCGTCGAGGGTCCCGATCGTCAGGGCGCCGTTGAGGGCGAGCTTCATGTTGCCGGTGCCCGAAGCCTCCATGCCGGCGGTGGAGATCTGCTCGGACAGGTCGGCGGCGGGGATGATCGCTTCGGCGAGGCTCACGGAATAGTTCGGCAGGAACGCCACCTTGAGCCGGCCGGCGACGTCGGGATCGTCGTTGACGACCTTGGCGACGTCGCAGGCGAGCTTGATGATGAGCTTGGCCTGCACGTAGCTCGGCGCCGCCTTGCCGCCGAACATCTTGACCCTCGGCGTCCAGTCGCGGTTCGGTTCGGCCTTGATGGCCTGATACAGCGCCACCGTCTCGATGACGTTGAGGAGCTGGCGCTTGTACTCGTGGATGCGCTTGATCTGCACGTCGAACAGTGCGGTCGGGTCGATCACGATGCCGGTGCGGTCGGCGACGACGCGGGCGAGCGCCTCCTTCCGGGCCAGCCGCATCGCGGCGTAGCGGGACTGGAAGGTGGAATCCTCGGCATGGCCCGCGAGGTCCATCAGGGCGGACGGGTCGTCGAGCACACGGTCGCCGACGATCTCGACGGCGAGTTTGGTCAACTCCGGATTGGCGTTGTGCAGCCAGCGCCGGAAGGTGATGCCGTTCGTCTTGTTGACGATCTTGTCGGTGTCGAGGGCGTGGAGGTCCTTGAACACCGTCGAGCGCATCAGGTCGGTGTGCAGGGCCGAGACGCCGTTGACCCGGCGGGCGCCCAGGAAGGCGAGATGGCCCATGCGCACGCGCTTGCCGTGGGTCTCCTCGATCAGGGACACCGAGGCGAGATGGGCGGCGTCGGAATGACCGTGCTTGCCCTGCTCCTCGAGATGCATCCAGTTGATGAGGTAGATGATCTGCATGTGGCGCGGCAGCAGCCGCTCCATCAGGCCCACCGGCCAGGTCTCGAGGGCTTCCGGCAGGAGGGTGTGGTTGGTGTAGCCCAGCGTGTTGGTGGTGACGTGCCAGGCGTCCTCCCACGTGAAGCCGTGGTCCTCGAGGAGGAGGCGCATCAGCTCCGGCACCGCGATCGCCGGGTGGGTGTCGTTGAGCTGGATCGCGGCGTGGTCGGGCAGCGAGCGCAGGTCGCCACGCTCGGCCACATGGCGGCGCACCAGGTCCTGGAGCGAGGCGGAGGTGAAGAAGTATTCCTGGCGCAGCCGCAGTTCCTGGCCGGAATCCGACGAGTCGCTGGGATAGAGCACCCGCGAGATCGCCTCGACCCGCGACCGGTCGGACACCGCGCCGACGTGATCGCCGCCGTTGAAGCGGCCGAGGTCGATCGGCGACTCGGCCTCCGCCTTCCACAGGCGCAGGGTGTTCACGTGGCAGCCGCGCCAGCCGACCACCGGCACGTCGTGCGCCACGGCCCGCACGGTCTCGGCCGGCTGCCAATGGCGGCGGATCACGCCCTCGCCGATCGACGACATGGTGACGTGGCCGCCGAACCCGATGGTGTAGGTGGCGTCAGGCCGGGCGAACTCCCAGGGGTTGCCCTCGGCGAGCCAGGTCTCCGGTGCCTCCTTCTGCCAGCCGTCCTCGAGGGATTGCCGGAACAGGCCGTGGTCGTAGCGGATGCCGTAGCCGATGGCGGGGATCGACAGGCTCGCCATGCTCTCCATGAAGCAGGCGGCCAGGCGTCCGAGGCCGCCGTTGCCCAGGGCCGCGTCGGGCTCGGCCCCCTCGACGGTGTCGAGGGAGATGCCGAGGTCGGCGAGCGCCGCCCGCGTGGTCTCGACGAGCCCGAGGTTGTTCATGGCGTCCGAGAGAAGACGCCCGATCAGGAATTCGAGGGAGAGGTAGTAGACCCGCTTGTTGGGGATCGCTTCGCTGTTCGACGCCATACAGGCGTCGACGATGCGGTCGCGCAGGGCCAGGGCCGTGGCGGCGAACCAATCGCGCTCGCGGGCGATGTCCGGCATCTTGCCGACGACGTAGGCGAGCTTGGCCAGGATCGCCTCGCGCAGATCGATGACCGGATCGCCGGAGACGGCCCGCGCGGGCGTTGCCCAGGCCGGAGCTTTGGGCATGCCGGCCACGGGCTCGGCATCGGCCGCGGTGCGGCTACGGTCCGGTACGGTCAGGACATCGTTCAGCACGTATCATTCCCTCTCTTCGCTGCCGGACTGTGCAGGAAGCCCAAAAAGCCGGCCCGCTCCCCTGGCTGTTCATCGTTCCGGACGCTTGCACCGGCATGGTGGGTCCGCGTGGACGCCTCGTCGGTCCGGCGTCGGTCGCGGTGCGACGCCGCTCGCTGGCGCCGTTCGCAAACCCCGTGCCTCGCTGTCGGCCGAATCGTGCGGGCGTCACGCTGACCTCGGAGCGAGACGGAACTATGGCCGCGCTGCGGCCCGGCTGCGCCCAACCTTCTACGGCGGCGATGCAATCGTCGCTGCGGCGCAACGCGTCAATGATCCATTAACCGCCTTGATGGCTTGGATTGTGCATTGCGATATGATGGATGAGCCGCGAAGGCAGACGATGTCGAACCCGATCCTTTCCGGCACCATCACGATCGCACAGCCTCGAAGCAGCGGTATGGCAGCGATGGACGACATCGACCGCACCGGGCTGAAGCAGGCCGTCCATTCTGGCGGGGCGGCCGATCTCATGAGGGATACCGGGCGTTCGCTACGGCCGCGCATCCTCTACGCGACGCCCGAGATGGCGGATTTCGTCAAGACGGGCGGGCTCGGTGAAGTGGCCGGGGCCCTGCCCCGCGCGTTGCGCCGCCACTACGACGTCCGTGTGCTCATTCCCGGCTACCGGCAGGTGGTGGAGCGGTTCGACCACATTCCCGTGGTGGCGCGGCTGCAAGGCAGGGCCGGCATTCCCCCCTGCGACCTCGGCCTCGTCGAGACCGGCGACGGCCTGCAGGTCTATGTCCTCTTGAGCGCCGATCTCTACCAGCGCGACGGGTCGCCCTACGGCGACGACCAAGGCGACTTTCGCGACAACGACCTCCGGTTCGGCCGGCTCAGCCTGGCCGCCGCCGAGATCGCCGGGGGCGCCGATCCGGCCTGGAGCGCCGATCTCCTGCACCTCAACGACTGGCAGACCGCCCTCGCCCCGGCCTACCTGTCCTGGGCCGGGCGCCGGGTTCCGAGCGTCCTGACCATTCACAACCTGGCCTACCAGGGCTTGTTTGCCAGGGAAGCCCTCGGGCGCCTCGGCGTCCCCGATGCCGCCTTCCAGATGGACGGGGTCGAGTTCTACGGCCACCTGTCCTTCCTCAAGGCCGGCCTGTTCTACGCCTCGCAGGTCACCACGGTCAGCCAAACCTACGCCCGCGAGATCATGACGCCGGAGGCCGGCTGCGGCCTCGACGGGCTGCTGCGCACCCGCGCCGCGCAAGGCAGGCTCGCCGGCATCCTGAACGGTATCGACGAGAGCTGGGATCCGCGCACCGATCCGCATCTCGCGACGCGGTTCGAGGCCGACGACTGGCGCGGCAAACGCGCCAACGCCGAGATGGTCCGCCGTCAGTTCGGCCTCGCCGTCTCGCGCGGACCACTCTTCGCCATCGTATCGCGGCTGGTCCACCAGAAGGGCATCGATCTCAGCCTGGC
The DNA here is from genome assembly GCF_001424525.1 of Methylobacterium sp. Leaf399. Taxonomy (NCBI): domain Bacteria; kingdom Pseudomonadati; phylum Pseudomonadota; class Alphaproteobacteria; order Hyphomicrobiales; family Methylobacteriaceae; genus Methylobacterium; species Methylobacterium sp. Leaf399. The sequence goes on from NZ_LMQK01000012.1 coordinate 227,906, forward strand.
GGCGGCCGAGACGATCGTCGCCGAGGGCGGACAACTCGTGGTCATCGGTCAGGGCGAGAGCCGCTTCGAGGACGCGCTGCGCGAGCTCGCGCGGCGGCATCCCTCCGCGGTCGGGGTCCATGTCGGGTTCGACGAGAAGGATGCGCGCAGGATGTTCGCGGGCAGCGACTTCCTGCTGATGCCGTCGCGGTTCGAGCCATGCGGCCTCGCCCAGATGTACGCCCAGCGGTTCGGCTCGCTGCCGATCGTGCACCGCACCGGCGGGCTTGCCGATACGGTCGAGGATGGAGTGACCGGTTTCACCTTCGGGGACGCTTCGCCCAAGACCTTCATCGCGGCGGTGCGTCGGGCTCTCGACACTTTCGGGGCCAAGAAGCGCCTCAACGCCATGCGGCGGCGCGCCATGTCCCGTTCCTTCGGCTGGGACCATGCCGCCGTCGACTACTCGGCGCTGTACGCGCGCGCGCTGGGCAACGGTTCCAGCCTGCGTACACGGATGGTGTGACGCGTCGAGCCACTTGGCGCCGTTGCGACAGCCACGAGCCCGTCGTCGGATCCTCGACGATCCGACGACGGGCTAATGCCGTCAGTCTTTACCCCTCGCGCACGAAGATGGTCGTCGCCAGCGGCGGCGCCGTCAGCACGAGCGAGTACGGCTGGCCGTGGCTTTCGACGGCTTCCGTTTGGAGGCCGCCCATGTTGCCGATGTTGGAGCCGCCGTAGCGGCCCGCGTCCGAGTTGATCGCCTCGCGGTAGAAGCCTGCTTCGGGCACGCCAATGCGATAGCCGTCCCGTGGAATCGGCGTGAAGTTCGACACCACCACCGCGACCTCGCCGGGCTCGCGGCCCTTCCGGGCCCAGGCGATGACGCTGTTGTCCTGGTCGTCGGCCACCAGCCACTGGAACCCGGCGGCTTCCGTGTCCCGGGCGTGCAGAGCCGGGGTGGTCAGGTAGAGCTGGTTGAGGTCGCGGACGAGGTCCTTGACTCCGGCGTGAAGGGAATCGTCGAGCAGATGCCAGTCCAGGCTCTGGTTGTGGTTCCACTCCCGCTCCTGGCCGAATTCGCCGCCCATGAACAGCAGCTTCTTGCCCGGGTGCCCCCACATGAAGCCGAAGTAGGCGCGCAAATTCGCGAACTTCTGCCAGCGGTCACCCGGCATCTTGCCCAGCAACGAACCTTTGCCGTGCACAACCTCGTCGTGGGACAGCGGCAGGATGAAGTTCTCGCTGAAGGCGTAGAGGAGACCGAAGGTGAGGTCGTGGTGGTGGTAGCGGCGGTGGATGGTCTCCTTCGAGACGAAGTTCAGGGTATCGTGCATCCACCCCATGTTCCACTTGAAGCCGAAACCGAGCCCACCGGTATAGGTCGGGTGCGAGACGCCCGGCCACGAGGTCGATTCTTCGGCGATCGTGATGGTGCCCGGGGCGTTGGCGTAGGTCGCCTCGTTGGTCTTGCGCAGGAAATGGATCGCGTCGAGGTTCTCGTTGCCGCCGTACTGGTTGGGGATCCACTCGCCCTGCCGGCGCGAATAGTCGAGGTAGAGCATCGAGGCGACGGCATCCACGCGCAGGCCGTCGAGGTGATAGTGCTCGAGCCAGAAGCGCGCATTGGCGGCGAGGAAGGTCGCCACCTCGACCCGGCCGAAATTGTAGATGTAGGTGCCCCAGTCCTGGTGGAAGCCCTGGCGCGGGTCGGCATGCTCGTAGAGATGCGTCCCGTCGAACTGGCCCAGGCCGTGGGCGTCCAGGGGGAAATGGCCGGGCACCCAATCGAGCATCACGCCGATGCCGGCCTTGTGGGCGGTGTCGACGAAGGCTGCGAAGTCGTCCGGGCTGCCGAAGCGGCTGGTGGGTGCGAACAGCGACACCGGCTGGTAGCCCCAGGACCCGTCGAACGGGAACTCCGTGATGGGCAGCATCTCGATATGCGTGAAGCCCATCTCCTTGACGTAGGGGATCAGGCGCTCGCCGAGTTCCTTGTAGGTGAGGAAGCGGTTGCCCTCCTCGGCCACCCGCGCCCACGAGCCCAGGTGGACCTCGTAGATCGAGATCGGCGCATGCCGCGGATCGACGGCGCCGCGGGTGGTCATCCAGGCCTCGTCGCTCCAGGCCGGCTCGCTGGTGCCCTGGAGGACAGAGGCGGTCTCGGGCGGTTGCTGCGCCGCGAAGGCGACCGGATCGGCCTTGAGCGGCAGCAACCCGCCGTCGGGGCCACTCATTTCGTATTTGTAATGGGCGCCGGCCTTCAGGCCCGGAACGAACAGCTCCCAGACGCCGCCGTTCTGCCAGAGGCGCAGGGGATGGCGCCGGCCGTCCCAATCGTTGAAGTCGCCGACGACGCTGACCCGGCGCGCATTGGGCGCCCAGACCGCGAAGCGGAACCCCTCGATGCCGTCGACGGTACGGGCCTGTGCACCGAGCACGCGATAGGTGACGTCGCTGCCGACCTCGCGCAGGGCATCGATGTCGGCCTGTTGCAACGACGAGCCAAAGCCGTAGGGGTCGTGGCGCTTGTGCTCGACGCCGTCCCAGGTCTGGGACGCGATTTCGTAGAGCGGACGCCCCTGGCTCTCGAGGCGCGCGACGTAGAACCCCTCGGAATGCCGGCGCTCGAAGGCCACCCGGTTTCCGCCCACGAGCAGCGTGGCGGATTTCGCCTCGGGAAGGACCGCGCGCACCTCCCAGACACCGGGCGACACCTCATGCGGGCCCAGGACGGCGAAGGGGTCGCCGTGGGTCGCCGACATGATCGCGGCGATGGCCTCCTGCGAGACGGTCCGGGGCGACGTCCCGCCCACCGGCGTGACGTCCGCGGACCCGGAGATGCCCGAAGATGTGGGGGTCCGCGTCGCGAACGTCTCGTCGATATCCGTCATTCAAATGCCTCTCTTGATGTCGTCCAGAATGGTCAGAACCCCTCGCGCGGGGATTTCGATCCAGTCCGGACGGTTATTGGCTTCGTAATCGACTTCGTAGAGGGCCTTGGTCAGCAAGCAGAGCTTGAGGAGGCGCGCTTCCGTCTCCGAATCGGTCACGGCGGCCCTGCTGTCGGCGACCGCCTCCCGGTATCCGTCGAGGAAGGCTGCATCGATCATGCCGCGCCATTCCGCCGCCGCGCGCCGCGCCCGGACCTGCGAATCGGCAAAGCGGGCGGTGATCTCGCGGGTCACGGTCTCGGCGCCGTAGGCGAACGAGCGCAGCATGCCCGCGACGTCGCGCAACGGCGTCGCCTTGCGGCGGCGGTCGTCCGCCGGCCGTGACGGCTCGCCCTCGAAATCCACGATGACGAGGTCGCCCTCGGAGGCGAGGACCTGCCCGAGGTGGTAGTCCCCGTGGATACGGGTCTTCATGGCCCCCTTGGGCGCCTTGGCGATGAGATCCTCGATGACCGCCTCGACCTCGCGACGCCGGCCGATCAGTTCGGTGCTCGCCGTGTTCGCCTGACGGCCGGCCAGCGATTCCAGGCCGCGGAAGGCACGTTCGCCCTGGAGGCGCGTGTCCTCGCCGAGCGCACGCAGGTCGTCGTGGGTGAACGGCTCGGCATCGAAGGCCGCGTCGTCCGTCTCGATGGCGAAGGCTTGGTGCATCTCGGCGGTGCGCCGTCCGAGCAGGATGGCCCAGCGCAGGTGATCCGCGAAGGTGTCGAGGGCCTCCGGCGCCTCGCTCTCGGGCGCCAGCACCACCGTGTCGAAGTCGCGCCGCAGTCCTTCCAGCATCAGGGTCCAGGCGTCGCCCTGGTTCGGCACGAAGGTCTGGAGAACGGCGAGCGCCGTCCGGGTGCCGTCGGCGGCCACATGCTCCATCACGCCGAGCAGGGCGGGCGTGTTGGCGAACCGCGCCGTTTCCGTGAGGAAGCGCCCGACCTCGATCTCGGGATGGATGCCGGTCTGAAGCCGCCGCAGCAGCTTGAGCATCATCTTGGAGCCGATGGCGATGGAGGTGTTGCTCTGCTCAGCCGAAAGGCGCCGGACCTCGCCGATGTCGACCGACACCTCGGAATCGAAGGCGGAGGTGGTCGAGAACTCGAGGCGGCCGGATTCGCTGGGCATCGAGACGCCGTTGCGCATCCCCTCGATGATGGCCACGGCAAAGGCCGGTGCCGCCGCCGCCCCGAACAGGAGGCCGGTGCGGGGACCGCGGCGCACCCGCGCCACCGCGAACGGCATCAGGGTCTCGTCCTCGCGGCCCTCGTCGACGGCGACCGGCACGAAGTAGTCCTGGCGCTCGCCGGTGGCCAGGTGGACCGCGACCCGCGGCAGCAGGAACTTCGCCTCGCCGCCGGCATCGGTCAGCATGGCGCTGTCGATGACCTGGACGGACTTGATGCGCGAGCCCTTGGCGCCGAACCAGCGGCGGGTTGCGATGAAGCGGGGCGCCACCGTGCGCTCGAAGGCGATGCGCTCGCGCCCGGCCATCAGCGTCTCGATGCCGCCGGTCAGGACAAGGGTGAACAGTTCGGGCGTCTCGGGCTGCGGCCCGATCGAACCGGCGTTAGCCGCGCTCAGCCCGAACCAGTAGAAGCCGTAGGACGGCAGCGTCAGCAGGTAGGGCAGGTCGCCGATCGGCGGGAATTCGGAGCCGCCGGTGAGTTCGATCGGCACGGCGCTGCGCAGCTCGGACAGGTCGAGCTGGACCGCCTGGGGGGCGCGCGACAGGTTGGCGACGCACAGGACCCGCTCGCCCTCGAATTCGCGGATCCAGGCGAGGACCTTGCGGTTCGACGGATACAGGAACTGGATCGCGCCGCGGCCGAGCGCGACGGAGTTGTTGCGGATGGCGATCATGCGCCGGGTCCAGTTCAGCAGGCTCGTCTGCGACTGGGTCTGCGCCTCGACGTTGATGGCGTCGAAGCCGTAGATCGGGTCCTGCACCGACGGCAGGAACAACTTCGCCGGATTGGCGCGCGAAAAACCGCCGTTGCGGTCGGGCGACCATTGCATGGGGGTGCGCACGCCATCGCGGTCGCCGAGGTAGATGTTGTCGCCCATGCCGATCTCGTCGCCGTAGTAGAGGACCGGCGTGCCGGGCATCGACAGGACGAGGGACTTCATCAGCTCGATCTTGCGGCGGTCGTTCTCCAGCAGCGGCGCGAGGCGGCGACGGATGCCGAGGTTGATCCGGGCGCGGCGTTCGGCGGCATAGAACGACCAGAGATAGTCACGCTCTTCCGCCGTGACCATTTCGAGCGTCAACTCGTCGTGGTTGCGCAAGAAGATCGCCCATTGGCAGCCCTCCGGGATCTCCGGGGTCTGGCGCATGATGTCGGTGATCGGGTGCCGGTCTTCCCGAGCGATCGCCATGTACATGCGCGGCATCAGCGGGAAGTGGAACGCCATGTGGCATTCGTCGCCGTCGCCGAAGTACTGCGCGGTTTCCTCGGGCCACTGGTTGGCTTCCGCGAGCAGCATCCGGTCGGGATAGCTGACGTCGAGCGCCGCACGGATCGCCTTGATGACCGTGTGGGTCTCGGGAAGGTTCTCGCAGTTCGTGCCGTCGCGCTCGATCAGGTAGGGGATCGCGTCGAGCCGCAGGCCGTCGACGCCCATGTCCAGCCAATAGCGCATCACCTCGATCACGGCCGCGAGCACGGCCGGGTTGTCGAAGTTCAGGTCCGGCTGGTGGCTGTAGAACCGGTGCCAGAAGTATTGCTTGGCGACCGGATCCCAGGTCCAGTTCGACGTCTCGGTGTCGAGGAAGATGATGCGCGTGTCGGAATACGGGGTGTCGGTGTCCGACCAGACGTAGAAATCGCGCTCGGGGCTGCCGGCCGGCGCCTCGCGGGCGCGCTGGAACCAGGGGTGCTGGTCGCTGGTGTGGTTGATCACGAGTTCGGTGATGACGCGCAGGCCGCGCTCGTGCGCCGCGTCCACGAAGCGACGAAACTCCTCCATCGTGCCGTAGGAAGGGTTCACCTCGCGGTAGTCGCCGATGTCGTAGCCGTCGTCGCGCAGCGGCGAGGGATAGAAAGGCATCAGCCAGATCGCCGTGACGCCGAGGTCGCGGACGTAGTCCAGCTTCTGCGTCAGCCCCTCGAAATCACCGATCCCGTCGTTGTTCGCGTCGAAGAACGACTTGACGTGGATCTGGTAGATGATGGCGTCGCGGTACCATTGCGGATCGCTACGATCGATCATCGTGTCACTGCCTTGCGGATCTGATTCAAGGGTTCCGGATCATCGTACCGGTCATCGCGTCCTTGCCCCGCCCCGAATGGCCGGCAACGGACCCCGAAATCCAGAGGCGGGGTGACGTCCCCTGCCCGCGCCATCGGCGGCTCCTGGAATTCGGGTTCGCGTGCGAAGCCCTGACGTGACGGTACGGATTCGATGAGCCGGTGGGTTGCGCCGGGCGGAAAATTCGGTGCGGAACGCGACGGCCGGCCTGTTGGCCAGCCGTCGATCCCGGGTTCGTCGGGGGCTTGCGCCATCATCTTGGCGACGGCGTGACGGCCTCGCCTCGCTGACACGGGTATTCCCGTCACGCAACCCGTCGCGGTGCCCTCAAGCGCCAGATCACACACGACCGCTCGGCCGGGTCGAGGGCGATGCGGTGCGACTTGCCGCGCAGTTCGAACGTGTATCCTTGCAACAGGTCCTCCACCTCGACCGCGCCGTCGTCGGGCTGGCCCAGCAGCCAGAGCGGGACCTCGTAGGTGCATTCACGACGGTTGCGCGGATCGAGGTTGACCATCACGAAGATGCAATTGTCGCCTTCCGGCGTGGTCTTGGCATAGGCCACGATCTCGTCGTCGCCCGCAGCCGTGAAGACGACGTTCCGGAAATCCCACAATGCGGGATTGTCGCGACGGATGCGGTTGAGCTTGATGATGTGCTCACGGATATTGCCGGGGCGGTGATAATCCCACGCCTTGAGCTCGTACTTCTCCGAGTTCAGATATTCTTCCTTGCCCGGATAGGGCTCGGCTTCGCACATCTCGAAGCCGTTGTAGATGCCGTAGACGGACGACAGGGTCGCCGCCAGCGTGGCGCGCACGACGAACCCGGCCCGACCGCTGGTCTGGAGATAGATCGGGTTGATGTCCGGCGTATTGGCGAAGAAATTAGGCCGATAGTACTCGCCCATCTCTCCGGCCAATTCCGTGGAATAGGCGATGAGGTCGGCCTTGGTGTCGCGCCAGGTGAAGTAGGTGTAGCTCTGCTGGTAGCCGGCCTTGGCGAGCTTCTTCATCATCTTGGGCCGCGTGAAGGCCTCGGCCAGAAAGATGACGTCGGGATAGCGGTCGTTGACCTCGGCGATCATCCATTCCCAGAACGGGATCGGCTTGGTGTGGGGGTTGTCGACGCGGAAGATGCGAACGCCGCGCTCGGCCCAGCCCATGACGATATCGCGCAATTCGATCCACAGCGACGGCAGCGCGCCGCCGTAGAAATGCACGTTCGAGATGTCCTCGTACTTCTTCGGAGGATTCTCGGCGAACTTCAGGGTGCCGTCGGGCCGCCACTCGAACCATTCCGGATGAGTCTTGATCCAGGGGTGGTCGGGCGAGCACTGGATCGCGAAGTCGAGCGCGATCTCCATGCCGTAGGCATGGCTGGCCGCGACCAGCCGCGAGAAATCCTCGAGCGTCCCGAGGTCGGGATGGACCGCCTCGTGGCCGCCCTCCTCCGCACCCACGGCATAGACCGAGCCCACGTCACCGGGCAGCGCCTTGAGGGTGTTGTTCTTGCCCTTGCGGTTGGTGCGCCCGATCGGATGGATCGGCGTGAAGTACAGCACGTCGAAGCCGAGTTCGCGGATCTGCGGCAGACGCGCGATGACGTCGTCGAAGGTGCCGTGGCGGTTGACGTCGCCCGATTGGGAGCGCGGGAAGATTTCGTACCAAGCCGAGAATCGCGCCGCCAGGCGATCGGCGATCACCGGAACCTCGACGGGATACCGCGAGAGGTTCAAGCGTTCGGCATTGCGCTGAACGAGAGCGGCGGTCTCGGGCGCCAGGATCAGGTCGAGTTGCGCCGCCGACCCCGCCTGCTCCAGGTCGAGAGCCACGAGCAGGGATTCGAGTGCTGCGGCATCGGGCTCCTCGGCGCGGCTCGCCGCATCCTGGACGATGGCGACGCCCTCGATGGTCTCCAGGCGCACGTCGACGCCGGCGTTGCGCTTCTTGAGGGTGTCGCGCATCCACGAGGCGAAGCCGTCTCGCCACGCCTCGATGGTGAAGACGTAGCGGGCATTGCGCTCCAGCGGAAAGAAACCTTCCCAGCGGTCGTTGTCGACGAAGGTCATCGGATCGCGGCGCCATTCGGTCTCGCCGGCCGGGCGCGACAGGATCGCGGCGGCGATGATGTCGTGACCGTCGCTGAAGACGTCGGCGCCCACCGCCACGCGCTCGCCGACCACGCGCTTGACCGCGGAACGGCCGCCGTCGATCTCCGGGCTGACGGCCTCGATCACGACGCGGCCGCGACCGTCCGGGTTCGTCGGTGTCGGCCAGCGCGAGACCTTGGGTCGCTCGGCCGCCAGGATACGGACTTCGCCCGGTGAAAGCGTGACGACCCCCCCGGCCCGGAAGGCGATCGGCTCCACCTCGGGCGTTCGATCGACGAAGGTACCGAGCATGCCGCCGGTACGGGCCAGAAGAGGTCCGGGCTCCAGAACGGCCGGCGCGTCGGTGGGGTTGTGGAGCACCAGCACCGCGTGGCGGGCCGAGGCGGCGTGGCCGGTGTCGAAGCGGATCAAGGCGACCACCGCTGCATCCGGCGCCGAGATCCGCGCCTGGGCGCCCTCGACGTTGGCGGCGGACAACTCGGCCCGCAGCGCATTGATGGCGGCGATGGAGGCCGAGATATCCACCCCCGTGGCGGTCTCGCGTGCCTCAGGCGTCGTCTCGACCACGTGCAGCGGACGCGCGTAGCCCCACTCGTAGCCGATCGGCATCAAGACACCGGCCGAAAAGAACGCGGCCAGGGTGTAGCGGGCCTTGAGATGGCGGGCGATCGCCGCGGCGTCGCCCGGCGCCTGCGCCGCGAGGCGCGGCATGTCGTGGTTCTCGGGGAACGCGATCGAGGGCGCGATGACGCGCAGGCGCTCGTATTGCTCCAGCGCCCACGGCGCCTTGAGATCCCACCAGGCAAAGGAGTTGAAGAGGTAGTCGAAGCCGGAGCCGGCGGTGGCCTGCGCCTCCTCGAAGGTGCATCCCAGCGTCTCGGCGGCGAACAGGCAATCCGGCTCGATCGCCTTGGCCGACTGGATCAGGACACGCCAGACCTCCGGCGGCACCTTGTAGGCGGCGTCGCAGCGGAATCCACTCACGCCTAGGTCCTGCAGGCGGTTGATATAGGCGGCCCAGAGCTTGGTCAGCTCATGGGCGGCGGCCTCCGAATGGTAGTTCAGTTCCGCGAGATCGCCCCAGACGGTGCGGATCGTCGGGTCGTCGGGATCGACCGCATACGGGCTTTCGGGATGCCCGTGTTCGTCGAGGACGAACAGATCCGGCCGCGAGCGTGCGAGGGGGCCGTCCTTGGCGGTGTGGTTGATGACGAGATCGATCATCACCGAAAGACCGAGCTCTCGCGCCGCCGCGCAGAAGCGGCGGACCTGGTCGTCGTCGGACGTTCCGTCCTGGTCGCGGAACCGCTCGTCCAGGCGCTCGATGTCCGAGACGGCATAGAGGCTGCGCGAACCGCCGGTCTGGTGAAACGGATTGAGGTAGATCCAGTCGAACCCCATCGCGGCGATGCGCGGCAGTTCGGCGGTCCAGGCGGAGACGGGCCCAACCAGGAGCGGGAAAAGGTTGTAGATCCGCGGCCCCTCGGCCCGGGGCGCCAGTGTGGCGGGCAGCGCCACGAGGCCGGCGTCGGCCCGCTGCGCGGAGGTCCTTGCGGGGTTGGGAGCGTTCATGTCTTCGTCCTATCGGTCGTCGCGCGCCCTCGGGCCTCTGCGAGAGAGGGGGCCGCGCACTGAGAGTTCGAGGGTGACCAACCCGATCACTCTGACCCGGTCGGCGTCCCCCTCATGCCCCGCCCGCGGCGAGGCACCCTCCCCCTTTGCGTCGGGGAAGGGTTCGGATTGTCTCAACCCGTCCGTTTAAGGACGGCGTATGGCAGTTGCGCGAAGAGATCGGCGACATCGAGCCGGCCGTCACCGACCGCCACGTCGCGTCCGGTGACGAGGTCGGTCCACCGGCTCTCACCCGGCACCGGGAGAACGGTCCCGGCAAAGCGCGACGCCGACCACACGCCATCTCCCGGCAAGCCCGATACGAGACGTGGAACCGCCACGATCAGATCACCCTCGCCGCTGGTGCTGGCCGAGCGCGTGAAGGCGAGGACGTGCCCGGCCATGTCACCGGCCGCGGGAGCGGCGATGTAGTCGGCGTCCGCGTAGAAGGACGGCCGGGCCGCGCGATCCTGGAGAAGTCGCGCCAGCGTCGCCTGCTTGACCCGCCCGTCCGGCCAGGTGCCGAGCAGAGAGGCCACGTCCGCCTCGCCGAAGAGGGCCTGTGACAGCGCCGAATAGTCCACCGGGCGGCGATTGTCGGGGTCTACGAAGGAAAAATCCCAGTTCTCCGTGCCCTGGTAGGTGTCGGGAAGGCCAGGCAGGGTCGCCTTTAGGACGGTGCGGCCGAGGCTGGCGATCATGCCGAGGTGGGCGAGTCGGCGCGCAAACGGACGCAGACGGTCGAGGAAGTCCGACCCCGGTGCGATCAGCTTGGCGAACAGCGCCTTGACCGCGCCCTCGTAAGCCTCGTCGACGTTGACCCAGCTCGACCGGCGCTTGCCCTCGCGCAGCGCCTTCTCCGAATAGGCGCCGAGCCGCTCGCGAAAATCGGTGATGGCCGCTTCGTCGTCGCGCTCAAGCAGTTCAAGCGGCCAGGCCCCGAGGATCGCCTGGAAGAACATCCACTGGTCGTTGGCGTCAGGCACGGCCTCGTCGTCGATGACGGTCAGGTGCGAAGCGGCGATCTCCTGCCAGCTCGCCCAGGCCTGCGCCCATTCCTCGGGAATCTCGGACAGGGCGAGCAGTCGGGTGCGGGCATCCTCGCCGCGCTTGGTATCGTGGGTCGCCGTGGTGATCATCGCGTTGGGCCAGTCGCGGGCGCGCGCCACCTGCAACGCGTGGAAATGCTCCACCGACAGGCCGTACTCGCCCGGATCGCCACCGACCTCGTTGAGGGCGAGGAGGGCCGCGTAACGATAGAACAGCGTATCTTCCAGGCTCTTGGCCATCACCGGGCCGGTGAGCTGCTGGAAGCGACGGCGGAAGCGCAGGATCACCGCCGGGTCCGGACGCCCGGGAGCCGCCGTGTCGATGCGTCCGAGCAGGGCGTCCGCCGCGAAGTCGTGGACCGACCGATCCGGCAGCGCGCTCCAGCGCTTGGCCTTCTTCACAGCACCCTCGATCAGGCGGATGTCCTCGTCCTCCACGTCGCTTTCGTCGAGGTCGCCGGGCAGGTAGCTGCGGTAGGTCGGGAAGCGCGCGATGATCTCGATCAAGGCGCGGCGGATGGCGTTCACCGAAAAGTCGCGGGTGCGACGGTCGGCGTCGGCGATCTGCTTCAGGTCGGAGGTCATCACCTCGAGCTCGCTGGCGAAGCTGATCTCGAGGATCTCGGCCTTGGCCGCGCGCAGCATGAACTTGTAGGGCTCGTCGAACCCGGTGCTCGCCTCGTAGAGCTTGCGCACGTCCGTGCGTCGGCCCTGGTCGACGAGGATGCCGTCGAGCTGGTTGAGCACGTCGTACCCGGTGGTGCCGGCGACAGGCCATGGACGCAGCTTCTCGCCGGGCTCCAGGATCTTCTCCACCACCACGTAGAAGCCGGGGCCGACCGCCGCCTGCAGCGCGCGGGCGTAGCCGAGGGGATCGGCCAGGCCGTCGATGTGGTCGATGCGCAGCCCGTCGATGCGGCCCTCGCGGACGTGCCGGAAGATGGTCTCGTGCGAGCGCTGGAAGATGTCGGATTTCTCGACGCGCAGGCCCGCCAGGGAATTCACGTCGAAGAAGCGACGATAGTTGATGTCGCTCGCCGCGACCCGCCAATGGGCGAGACGGTACGACTGCAATTCGAGCAACCTGTGGAGGGGGCCGAAGCTGTCGGGATAACCCTCGGCGCCGTTGAACAACCGCAGGGTCCGCTCGATCGCGTCACCGAGGGCGGAGGACGCCGCCACCGCCTCCGCCAGGCGCTCCTTGAGCTCTTCCGCCTCGGCCGGGAAACCGCGCCGACGCTCGAAGCTCGTCTCCTCGCCCATCAGCCGCAACTGCTCGGAGATGCTGAGGACCTCGAAGGCGGCGGCGTCGCCGACTTCGTTCAGGGCAGCCAGTGCGCGGTTGAGGATCGACGGATACTGCAGCGGGCAGACCGGAAAGGCGTGCTCATAGTGCCAGACGCTGAAGGCGCCTTTGGCGGCGTCGAACTTCAGGTCGAGCTTGCCGCTCTCCAGGGCCTCGCCGTAGCGGTCCCCGAGGAAGGGAACCACCAGCTTGTTGTTGGCGCCGAGCCGCGACCAGTCGATGTCGAAGGCATGGGCAAAGGGCGACAGCCCGCCCCATTCGAGCACCGACAGCCACCATGGATTGTCGGCGCCGCCGACGCCCATGTGGTTGGGCACGATATCGAGCAGCAGCTTGAGGCCGTGCCCGTGCAGCGTTTCGGAAAAGCGGACGAAGGCGTCCTCGCCGCCAAGCTCCGGATTGATGGTGGCATGGTCGGCGATGTCGTAGCCATGGGTCGAGCCCGGCCGCGCCTTCTGGATCGGCGATGCGTAGACGTGGCTGATCCCGAGCTTTTCCAGGTACGGAATGATCCGCTCGGCGTCCGCGAAGGTGAAACCTTCGTGGAACTGCAGGCGGTAGGTCGCCCGCGGCGGCGCCGAGGCGAGCCGTGCCGCACCCGAACGCGGCCCACGCGCTTCGGCCGACAGGGAAGCCGCGAGCTTGGCCAGGGGCCCGCCGGGGGCGGCGATGGCCTCGAGGCTGCGGTCGAGCTTGCGCCGCCAGTTCGGATAGCCCTCCGTCGACCCGGGCACGTTGGCCTGGCTGAGTTCGGAGACCACGTCCTCGTATTGCACCGCCGTCAGCATCGACGGCGCACGGGCGAGGTAGCGAGCGGCGGCCTCGAAGGGAGCCGCCTCGGGCGGATCGTAGCTCGGCAACAGCTGATCCGCCGCCAGGGCCTCCGTCAGTCTGGCCCGCTCGGTGACGCGGCCGAGGCGCTCGGCCTCGGCCCGCTCGGCATCGTACAGCCCGAGAGCCTGGCGGGTATCGGTGTCGACCACGCGCCACCAGCCGACGAAGGTCGGCAGGTCGTGGGTGGTGATGGCGGTGAGCGCATCGCGCGGATAGGCGGCCGGCGGCTTGAAGCGTCCGTCGTTCTCGCGCTCGAACGCGAGGATGCGGTAGCTCAGGATGCCGACACGCATCAAGGCGTCGGAGAACCCGTCGGGCGCGGTGCCGAGATCTTCGGCGATGACGAGGCACTTGGCGCGGTGGCTCTCGAGCCGCAACACCGCCAGCATGGCGTCGAAGGGCATCGCCACATAGGCGCCGTCGCGGGCCAATCCGTTGGACGGAATCAGGAAGAGGCGGGCGAGCTGGAAGGCGTGGTCGATGCGGATCGCACCGGCATGGCGCATGTTGGCCTGCACCAGGGCGCGGAACGCGGCGAGGCCATCGCGCTCCATGGCCAGGGGATCGAAGGCCGGCAGGCCCCAATCCTGGCCCTTGGGGGCGAGGAGATCGGGCGGAGCGCCGATCGACACGCCCAGGGCGAACCGATCCGGGTGCGACCAGACCTCGGAGCCGCCGCGATCCGCGCCGACGGCGAGATCGCGATAGAGGCCGAGCCTCATCCCCGCCCCCAATGCGGCCTGCGACGCTGCCCCGAGCTGGACATCGGCGAGGTACTGCAGCCAGACGTGATAGCTGACCGATTCCGCGTTCTCGCGGGCGAAAGCCGCCACCGCATCGGAGCCGGCGGACCGCATCTCCTCCGGCCAATCGCCGACCCAATGGGCGCCGCGGGCCTGATAGAAGGCCGAGAGCGCCTCGAAGCGCCCATGCGCTTCAAGGTCGGGGCCGCCGGCCTCGCGAAAGGCCTGGAAGTCTGCGTCCCGGCCCCTGCGCGCCGGAGAATCCTCCCACAGGGCCTGCAGCACGGGCGATAGCACGGCCCAGATGCCCGCGTGGTCGACGAGGGCCGCCTCGCGCAGCGCCTCGACCCGCGGCGCCATCTCGGCGAGGCGTGCCGCGGCGCGTGAGCCCGCGAACCCGGGCAGGGTCCCCGGCTCGATGAACAGTGTCTCGAGGAACAGGCGCGAAGACGGTGAATAGGGCGAAATCTTGCTGCGGTCCGACTCGAACAAGGCATGGACCGGGCTGAGGCCGAGGAACGATGCGCCCCGCAGGCCCGCGTCGCGGGCGGCGCGTCCCGCATCGGCATAGGAGCCGATGCCGAGGTTGTCCGGCGAGCGCAGCCCGTAGAGCTGGGCGGCCAGCCCCCAATCCCGGGCGCCCTCGTCGGCATAGGCCCGCGGGCGCCAGCAGCGCTTGGGCGCCGCGATCACCCAGGCCTGCCCGCGCCGGTCACCGAGGGACGCGGTGAGGCGGTGATAGCCCGGCGTAAGGGGCGGGAGCGAGAAGGTGGCGTCCTCGCCTTCGCCGAGGGCGGCGCGGCCCTCGCGGACCTGACCGCGCTCGTCGACGAGCTTCCAGGCGACATGGCCCGATGCCGACGACACCCGCAGCGGGATGCTGGCCGCGCGCCGCGACTCGACCGGCAGCAGCGATGGGATCAGGCCGCACCGCAAGTCTTCCACCCGTGACAGGCTCGCCGCGATCTCCGCGTCGTCGTCGACCGCGATCCCGAGGGCGGCGAGCATGCCGCGGCGGGTCTCGAGGCTGGTCTCGACGGGCTGCCCGAATGCGTCGGTGTAGCCGTTCGCGACACCGACGAGATCGGCGAGTTTTTCGAGGTCGGCGCTCATTGGGCGGCTTTCGTCAGGAAGATGCCGGTCCAGGACGGCAGGAGTATCGTCGAATCGCCGGCGTCGCTGGACCAGATGATGTGACCGCCGTCCGACGGCGTCTCGAAGTCGTCGGTGCCGAGATTGGCGAGGAAGCGCAGAGAGCCGGCCTCGTATCGCCAAGTGCAATCCACGACGTCGGGCCGCGGCAGGTGGACCTGCGCCCCGAGATAGCGGGACTTCGTCAGCGGCACCACCGACTGGCGGCGGATCTGCAGGAGATTGCGGGTATCGGCCCAGACCTCGCGGTGGCCCGGCCGATCACGCTCGGCCCAGTCGATCTTGGAGTCGAGGAACGTCGCCTCCTCGGTCGGATCGGGGATCACGGAGGTGTCGTCGGCGAATGCCGCGAAGCTCTTGAACTCGCGCCGTCGCCCCTCGCGAACCGCCTTGTTGAGGTCGTGGTCGGGCGCGAAATCGACGAAGAACAGGAACGGGGCGGTGGCCGACCATTCCTCGCCCATCCACAGCATCGGGATCTGCGGCGCGAGCAGCAGCCCTGCCCGTGCCAGCGCGAGCTTCTTCGGGTCGCTGAGCGCGCTCAGCCGCTCGCCGAGGGCCCGGTTCCCGACCTGATCGTGGTTCTGGAGGAAGGTGACGAAGGCCGAGGGCGGCAGATGGGCCGAGGGTTCGCCGCGCGGATGGTTGTCGAGGGTCGGGAACGGCTCGCCTTGATAGGCGAAGCCCTCCGACAGGCAGCGCGCCAGATGCGCGACGGGCTTGTCGGAGAAGCTGGCGTAATAGCCGGCGTCCTCGCCCGTCAGCAGCACGTGCCAGCAGTGATGGAGGTCGTCGGCCCATTGCGCGTCGTGCTGCCTGGCCTTCCCGTCCGCACCCCGTTCGAGCCAGCGTGCCTGGTTGGCTTCGTTCTCAAGCACCAGATGGACCTGCCGGCCGGGCAGGCGGGCCCGGATCGTCTCGCCAAGCTCACCGATGAAATGCGTCTCGGAATCGTCGAGGATCGCGTGGACCGCATCGAAACGCAGGCCGTCGAAATGGTATTCCTCCAGCCAGTAGAGTGCGTTCTGGAAGAAGAAGTCGCGCACGACGCGGCCACTGTCCTCGCCATCGACGTTGATGCCGGCCCCCCAGGGTGTCTGGTGACGCTCGGTGAAGAAGGTCTTGGCGTAGACGTTGAGATAGTTCCCGGCCGGGCCGAAGTGATTGTAGACGACGTCGAGGAAGACCATCAGCCCGAGGCCGTGGGCGCGTTCGACGAGGCGCTTGAGATCGTCGGGAGTGCCGTATGCGGCGTCGGGAGCATAGGGCAGCACGCCGTCGTAGCCCCAGTTGCGGGTGCCCTTGAAGTCGGCGAGTGGCAGCAATTCGATGGCGGTGACGCCGAGATCGCACAAATCCTCGAGCTTGTCGGCGAGGGCGGCGTAGGTGCCCTCCGGCGTCGCGGTTCCGACGTGGAGTTCGTAGAGCACGACCTCTTCCCACGGCCGGCCCTTCCAGGCGGCATCGGTCCAGACGTGAGCGTGTCCATCCACGACTTCGCTGAGGCCAGACACGTCGTCGGGCTGGAAACGCGAAGCCGGATCGGGAACGACAAGGTCACCGTCGATGCGATACCCGTAGCGTGCGCCGCTGCCGATGCCGGGGACCGTCAGGACGCGCCACCCGCCGCCGACATCGGGTACGTCGTGGTCGACCCCGTCGAGCACGAGCGCGACCCGCTCGGCGGTGGGGGCCCAGAGGGCGAACCGGGTCCCATCCTTGGTCGTCTCCGCGCCGAAGGGCATCGTATGGGCACGCTGCATCAGGCGGCATCCTCGATCATCATGGTTGTGGCATCCGCACGTCGGCGCCGGAGCGTGCACAGCACCGATTGGTTGAGAAGGCGGCCCGGCGCGGTCTGGTTCCCGCATCCGAGCTATGGCGTGGCCACACCGCGACAACCCGCACGGGCAGCGGAATGTTGCACCGCATTTCGGGGACGCAGACCCGCCTCCGGCCGATCGGCGGGCGAACACCGGCCGCTCTGAACCGACAAAGGCAGGACCGGTCACGGAACCCACGCCCGGCCGGGATTCTTACCTTGCGCCACTCGCGCCTGGGAGAGAACGATGAGCCGTGGATATCCGTCGATGACGGCATTGCTGGGCCTGCTGGCGGTAGCCGGCTTCCAGAACAGGGACAAGATCGCCGAGATGCTCGGCGGCCTCGGCAAAGGGCAGCCGGGACAGCCGGTCGAGCAGGGTGGATTGAGCGGGATTCTCGGCAGCATCGCCGGCGCCCTGGGCGGTGCCGGGGCCGGCGCGGGAGCCGGCAGCTTCCTCGGCGGCGGCGTCGGCGAACTCGTCGACCGGTTCCGGCAGGCCGGCCAGGGCGAGACCGCGGACTCCTGGGTCAAGCAGGGCCCGAACCGCGAGATCGCTCCGCCCCAGCTCGAACAGGCGATCGGTCCCGACGTTCTCGCGACCCTGTCGCAGCGGACGGGCCTGTCGCGGGAGGAGCTGCTCTCGCGGCTGTCGCGCGAGCTGCCCAAGGCGATCGACCAGTACACGCCGGACGGACGCGTGCCCGCGTAGGGCGACGCCGTTCCAAGCCGCCGGGCGGGACGGAGCGTCCCGACCCGGCGGTTCGGCTATCCCCTGGCGAATCCCGCACCATAGGCCGCCGCGGGGCGGGCGCGCAGGACGAGAAGCGAGCGTCCGTCGAGGCGGATGCGGGTGCCCGGCAGGAACAGGGCCTGGGCGCCCTGAACCTGACCGATGGGCCGCGTGGTGTCGAAGATGGCCACCCAGGGACCGCCGACGACGGGAGCCAGGGTGAAGTCGCAGGCGGCCTCGGCGGCGTTCACGAGCACCAGGAGCCGGTCGGCTTCCGGCAGGTCGTTGCCGATCTGCATCCCGAAGGTCTGGCGGTTGTCGTCCCCCCAATCGCGAGCATCCATTTCCTCGCCGTTCGGCGACAGCCAGTGGACGTCGCGCAGGGCCTCGTCGGGGTCGATCGGGTTGCCTGTCAGGAAGGCGCGGCGGCGCAGTGCCGGCTGCTCGCGCCGCAGGCGGGTGAGATTGGCGACGAAACTCGCCAGGCCGGGATCGGGATCATTCTCCCAATCGACCCAATTGGTCTCGTTGTCCTGGGCGTAGGCGTTGTTGTTGCCCTTCTGGCTACGGGAACGCTCGTCGCCCATCAGCAGCATGGGCACGCCCTGGGCGAGGAGGATTGTCGCGAAAAGATTGCGCTTCTGCCGATGGCGAAGGGCGAGGATGGCCGGATCCTCGGTCTCGCCTTCGACCCCATAGTTGCGGGACAGGTTGTGGCCGTGGCCGTCGCGGTTGTCTTCCCCATTGGCCAGATTGTGCTTGTCCTCGTAGGCGACGACATCGGCGAGCGTGTAGCCGTCGTGGCTCGCCACGTAGTTGATGCTCGCCTGGGGCGCCCGGCCTGAGGGCCCGAAGATCTCGCGAGAGCCCGACAACCCCTGCGTCACCTTCGCGAGCATCCCCGGATCGCCGCGCCAGAATCCGCGGACGCTGTCGCGGAACTGGTCGTTCCATTCGCTCCAGCCCTTCGGATAGCCGCCGAGCTGGTAGCCGCCGGCTCCGATGTCCCAGGGCTCGGCGATCATCTTGATGGACGCCAGTACCGGGTCCTGCGCGACCGCCTGGAAGAAGGCCGCCTTGCGGGAGAAATCGTGCGGTGTCCGGCCGAGACAGGTCGCGAGATCGAACCGGAAACCCGCAACTCCATAGGCCGTCACCCAGTGCCGCAGGGAATCGAGCACGAGTTGCATCACGCGCGGATGATCGAGGTCGAGGGTGTTGCCGCACCCGGTGCAATCCATGTCACGCCGCCGGTCGGCGGGGTCGAGCTTGTAATAACTGGCGTTGTCGATGCCGCGGAACGACAACGTCGGCCCGAGCCGATCCGCTTCGGCCGTATGGTTGTAGACGACGTCGAGATAGACCTCGATCTCGGCCGCCGCCAACTCGCGGATCGCCGCCTTCAAGCCGCCGATGCCGGTCGGACCGAGGTAGCGTGGCTCCGGCGCGAAATAGTTGAGGGGCGAGTAGCCCCAGAAATTGCACAGGCCTTTCTCCACGAGGAAACGATCGTCGACGAACGACTGAATCGGCAGGAGTTCGATGGCCGTGACGCCCAGCTTGAGCAGATGCTCGATGATGGCCGGATGGGCGAGCGCGGCGTAGGTGCCGCGTTCCGCTTCGGGCACCGCCGGGTGGCGCTGGGTCAGCGCCTTGACGTGCGCCTCGTAGATCACCGTCTCGGCGAGCGGGCGACGGCTCACCAGGTGCGATTGCGCGGCGAGATCGGGGGCCGTCACCACCGCCTTGGGCATGTGGATGGCACTGTCGCGCCGGTCGATCTGGTCCTCGCGCTGCAATGCGCGGCGGTGGCCGTAGAGCGCATCGTGCCAACGAAGCCGGCCACGAATCTCGCGGGCATAGGGATCGAGCAGGAGCTTGGCCGGATTGAACCGGTGGCCCTGCGCCGGGTCCCACGGGCCGTGGACGCGGTAGCCGTAGAGCTGGCCGGGGAACACGCCGCGCAGGTAGCAGTGCCAGACATCGTCGGTGCGGCACGGCAGCCGGATCGTCTGGTGTTCGTGGCGTTCGCCCGCTTCGAACAGGCACAGATCCACGGCCGTGGCGTGCTCCGAGAACACCGCGAAATTGACGCCGCGGCCATCGAAATGCGCGCCCAGCGGGGCAGGCACGCCGTCATCGATGCCGATCATGCCGAAACTTGTCCACGCTCCGAGGAAAGAAGCGTGACCTTAGTCCTGCCGCCGCTGCGGAGCAAAGGCGTCCGACGGTACCCTTCGGCTATTCCGCGGCCGCCGCGGCGCGGGGCGGTTCACGCTCGATCGTACGGAAATTCTCGAGCTCGGTCATGAAGTTGCGCGCCCACCAATCCACATCCTCGCGGGTCATCCGCTCGACCATGGGGGTCCAGCGTTCGAGCCGCTCGCCGCGCGGCATGTACAGCGCCGTCCTGATCGCCTCGGCGACCTCGAATCGGTCGTAGGGATTCACGAGCAGAGCTTCCGGCAGCTGCCGTGCGGCGCCCGCGAATTTCGACAGCACGAGGACGCCAGGGTCTTCGGGACTTTGGGCGACGACGAACTCCTTGGCCACCAGGTTCATGCCGTCGCGCATCGGCGTCACCAGCCCGACCCGGGCGGCACGATAGAGCCCGGCGAGGACCGGGCGCGGATAGGCCTTCGTGACGTACTGGATCGGCGTCCAGTTCGGTTCGCCCAGCGACCCGTTGATCTCGCCGACCGTCTGATTCACCTCGCGGCTGAGCTCCTCGTACTCCGGGACCTCGGTGCGCGATTTCGGGGTGATCTGAATGTAGACGACGTTGCCACGCTGATCGGGATTCGAAGCAAAGAAGCGGTCGACCGCCTCCATCCGCTCCGGCACGCCCTTCGAGTAATCGAGACGATCGACACCGATCAGGAGCTTGCGGGTGCGCAGGCCGGACAACGTCTCGCGCACGACCTTGTTGGCACCGGCGTTCTCGGCGGCCTCTTTGAAACCGGCCACGTCGATACCGATCGGGAAGCTGCGGATGCGGGTACGCCGCCCCTCCACCATGAGCGAACCGCCACCGAGCGGGATCGCCCGCAGTTCGTCGATGAGGTTGCGCGAGAGGTTGTGGACGTCCGGGTCCGTCTGCAGGCCGATGAGGTCGTAATCGGCGATGGCGCGCAGGAGCTCGCCACTGGCAGGCAGCGTGTTGAACACGTCCGCGGCCGGCCATGGGATGTGATGGAAGTAACCGATCGGGTTGGCGATGCCGAGGCCACGCAACTCGGAGGCCAGCGGCAACATGTGGTAGTCGTGCACCCAGATGATGTCATCCGGCTCGATCAATTTGGCCAGGGTACGCGCGAAAATCCGATTGACCCGGAGATAACCCGCGTAGTCCGAGCGCGAAAAAGACCCGAGACCAAGCCGGTAATGCATGATCGGCCAGAGGGCGCGATTGGCGAAACCGCTGTAATATTCCCGGTGATCCTGGGGAGACAGATCGACGACCGCATATTGGATGTGGCCGCGGTCGATCAGGGTCGGTTCGGGCGACGGGTTTTCGGTGACGGTTCCGCTCCAGCCGAACCAGAGCCCTTCGTAGGCGGTGAAAGCCTCCTTGACGGCGACGGCCAATCCGCCGGCTGCCACCGCCTTGCCCTGTTCGTCGGGGATCGCGACGCGGTTCGATACGATGACAAGGCGTGCCACGAATGTGGGCTCCGGTCCTCAGGGCTCGGCGCGACCACCGCGCTTCGCCATCAATGAAATGCTTACGTGAACGCGCAAAGACCGCTCGTGATCCGTGCCTACAGCCAAGCGCCTTTGAGCCTCGTCGGTCAAGGCATCGCCGACGCCGGACCGATCGTTTGGCAGAATGGCACACAACTCCCGCCGAAAAGCGTCCACCGGGTCGATGTCCTGACCGGCCAAGCTCGGCTTTCATGCCCTGGGCGCGATGAACGGAGCCTGATCGCGACCCGAGCGACAGGGACCGACCGGCTTCCCCGCGTCACCTCTCTCGGGCTCCACGGTCGGCTGCCAGCGCGAGCGGGAAACCGCCGGGCTCCACAGAAGGAACCGGCGCCCACGGGGAATGTTACACCGCCACAACATAGCACCTGCGACGCCGTCGTGCCCTGCGGCCGTCGCGCGCGCCAGTGAAGGAGTGACACCCGTGAGCGGCATCAACGCCCCAGGCCAACACGCCAACGAGTCCCTGTCCGGCGACAATACGGCTCCCCCCGATCTCAAGGCCCTGCGCAGCGACGTCGACGGTATTGCCAACCTCGCCGTCGAGCGCGGCCGCGGGTTCGTGGAAGCCGCCAAGGTCCAGGCGACCGACTACGTCGATCGGCGCAAGGGCGACGCCGCCCAGTCGGTCCACGACCTCGCCAAGGGTCTGCGCGACTCGAGCAAGACGTTCGACGACAAGCCCAACATCAAGGCTTTCTTCGACAGTGCCGCCGAGGGCTTGGAGCAGCTCGGCGGATCGATCGAGTCGCGGAGCTTCGCCGACTTCTACGACGACGCCGAGGCCTTCGCTCGTCGGGCGCCGGTCGCCGTGGCTGTCGCGACCTTCGTGACCGGCTTCATGGTCGCGCGTTTCATCAAGTCGTCGAGCGTTTCGCCGAAGGGCGATCGTTACGACGGCTACGGCGCCTGAGGTCGCGAGCCCATGTCGAACGGCAATCCATCCAGCATCCAGGGGCTCATCGGCGATGCGCTCCGTGAGACCAACGAGCTGGCGCGCAAGGAGATCGCTCTCTTCCGGAACGAGATGACGAGCAACATCCGCTCGCTGTTCCTCGGAATGGCGATGCTCGTCGGCGCCGCCGTTTTCGGCGTCGTGGCCATGCTGGTCCTCGTCGACGCCCTCGTGAAGTGGCTGGCGACGGTGGTGAACTCCGAAGCGTTGGCCGCCCTCATCGTCGGCGGCGTCCTGCTCGTCGTCGCGATCGGCCTCGCGCTGTGGGGCCGCAGCGCGATGTCGATCTCCACCCTCGCTCCGACGCGCACGACCCGGCAGGTCCGCGAAGACGCTCGTACATTGTCCGAAAGGGTTTCGGGATGACCGGTTCGCTCAACGACCTCGAGAAGGACATCGAAGCGAGCCGCGCTCGCCTCGACGAGACCATCGACAAGATCCAGGGTCGGCTCACCGTATCGAGCATCGTCGACGAGATGCTCGGGAACGCTCGCAAGACGCCACTGTCCGGCGCCTACGACGGTGTTCTCGCAGCCGTCCGCCGGAACCCGGTGCCGGTTCTCTTGATCACCGCCGGCGTGGGCTGGCTGCTGCACCGGATGTCGGGCGACGTCATGCGCGATGCCGAGCGGCGCCGCGTCCAGCGGGCGGCCGAGGATCTGCCGGTCCTGAAGAACGGCGCCGATCGGACCTACGATCCGGACCAACCGACCCGACGCTCCGTCAATGGGATCGGCGACGAGACCCAGATCTGAAGCCGCGAGCGTGTCGGAGACGTCATCGTCGGCGACAGGACCAATTGGCTGCGGACGACGAGTTCTATCTACAGCACACGCCCGCTCCGATCGCGGTACGACTTTCGTCACCCTCCGTTATCGAGCCCGAATATCCGGACTCATTGGTCGAGATCGATGCCTCCTCTCTGGAGAGGGGCCGGCACAACGCACGAGGAGTTTGCCAGATGAACACCAGCAAGAGCACCATCGGCGGCCCGGGTACGACGCCCGAAGACATCCTGGCCGCGGCCGGCCTGCCTCACGGCTCGACCACCGAGCATTCTCTGCATGATCGCCTGCACAAAGATACCGCCGCCGGCCTCCACCGGGCCCGAGCCGAGACGGCGGATGCCGTCGACGATGCTCGCGACACCGCCGAGGGGCTGAAGAGCCGCGCCGCGCACCTCGCCGAGCAGGCGTCCGACACGTTCGACGAGGCGAAGGAGCGGGTCTATTCCGCTGCGTCCGATGCCAAGGGACGCGCCGCGGAGACCGCGCGGGACCTGCGCGACCGGGCCGGCCGGACCTACGACGATACCCGCGACTGGGCCAGCGAGCAGAGTGAGGCCCAGCGTCGGCGGCTGTCCGACCTGTCGGATCGGGGAGCCGAGCGCCTTCGCGAGGGCAAGAGCGCCGTGGAGACCTTCGTGTCCGAGAACCCCCTCCTCGTGGGCGTCGTCGGCGTGGCGGCGGGGCTGCTCCTCGGAGCCCTTCTGCCCCGCACCCGCAAGGAGGACGAGACCGTGGGTCCGTGGGCCGACGAGGTACGCGACCAGGGTCTCCGGTATGCACGCGACATCACCAGCAAGGGCCGCGAGTTCGTTGAGAGCGCCCTTGACCCCGAGGCGATCAACGCCGCTGCTCAGCGTGTCGCCGAGGCCGCCGAGCCAAACGCCGGCGCGAACCGTCCGCGTCCGCACTGACGTTGCGGTAGCTCCGTAGACGACGACGTGGGCGGTGCCGGGCTTGGCACCGCCCTTTTTTCGTCGATGATCCCCGTCCTGCACGCGGTGCTTTGTCGTGCGCACCGCGGTCGCCGGTGCCGTGGGGCCGAGGGAGATGGGCCGAAGGGAGATGGAAGGACCCGACGCGCGGCTTCTCTGGTGCGGCGACACCGCATTTACGATCGCGTTCGGAGATACCATCGACGATGCGCTGACAAGCCGGGTCCTGGCGCTCGATGGCCTCTTGAAGGAGGTGGCGCTGCCCGGCCTCGTCGAGGTCGTACCGACCTATCGTTCCCTGACGGTGCACCTCGATCCCATCGCCGTCGATCCCGCACGACTCGCCGCCGACGTGCTCGCCCTGGCCGGACGGTGCACCACAGCCAGTCGACCGAACCGAAGCTGGCGTATCCCCGTGGTCTACGGCGGCGCGTTCGGGGTGGACCTCGACGCCGTGGCGCAGCGGCATGGGCTGACGCCGGAGGCGGTGATCGCGTGCCATGCCTCCGGTGATTACCGGGTCGCGATGCTCGGCTTCCTGCCGGGTTATGCCTATCTCAGCGGGCTCGACCCGCGCCTGGCCCTGCCCCGGCGTGAGAATCCACGCTCCGCAACACCGGCCGGCACGATTTCGATCGGTGGTGCCCAGGCCCTGGTCGCCAGCATCGCGGCGCCCAGCGGCTGGCATCTCCTCGGACGCACGCCGGTGCGGACCTTTCGTCCGGAGGGCGACCCGATCTTTCTGTTCGAACCCGGAGACAGGGTGCGGTTCGTCCCGATCGATCCTGACCGTTGGGACGACCTCGACCGTGCCGAGGAGGCCGGCGACTGCGTCGCCGAGTCGATCTCGGCGTGAGCGGGACCGGAGCATGTGCGCTCGTCGTCCTGCGCTGCCATGGCCTGGCGAGCCTGCAGGACGGTGGACGCCGGGGCCATCAGCGCTACGGCCTGTCGCCGTCCGGTGCGATGGATCCGCTCGCCATGGCGATGGCCAACACCCTGGTCGGCAACAAGGCGGATGAAACCGTCATCGAGTTCGGTCTCGGCGGCGGCGAGTTTCGCGTTGAGGACGGCGATGTCCGCCTAGCTATCGCCGGTGCCATGGGCATGGTCGCATGCGATGGCTCTCCGGTGATCGGGGCGCGTTCCTTCGTTCTCGCGAAGGGCCGATGCCTCACCATTGCGCCGCCACATCGTGGCGTCTTTGGCTATCTGGCCGTGGCCGGCGGAATCGGCGGCGCGTCCGTCCTGGGCAGCCGCGCCCTGCACCTACGCGCCGGCATCGGCGGAATCGACGGACGTCCCCTCCGGCCCGGCGACAGGCTCGACGTACCTGCCGATCCGGGCGGTATCGACAGGGCCATGCCTGCGCTCCCACACGATGGGCATAGGGCGATCCGCGTCATGCTCGGTCCCCAGGACGACCATGTCTCGCCGGAGGGATGGGCGGTGTTCCTCGGCGAGGGATTGACGGTCTCGCATCAGGCCGATCGCATGGGATACCGCCTCGACGGTCCGTGGATCGCCCATGGCGGGAAGGGCTACAACATCGTGTCGGACGGGACGGTGGCCGGCTCGATCCAGTTGCCCGGCAACGGCCACCCGATCGTGCTGATGGTGGACCGGCAGACCACCGGCGGATACCCCAAGATCGCGACGGTCGTCTCGGCCGACCTGCGCCGGCTGGCGCAACGGCGGCCCGGCGATGCCGTCCGCTTCGCCATCGTCGATCTCGCCCAGGCGACGGCGGCCGCTCGCGCCCGGTCGCGCGAGATCGCGGCATTGCCGGGGTCGCTCCGGGACGTGGCCGTCGCAGACGCCGAATGCCTGGGCGCCGCCAACCTGGCCGGCGATGCCGTCGACGCCCTCGCCTCGACCCCGTGAGCGCACCGGCCCTCGACGGGCCGGCCCGAGTTGGCTATCGACGCGCCCATGAAGACGGCCGATTGCGACATCCTGATCCTGCCGGGCCTCGGGGGCTCCGACGACGGCCACTGGCAGGTGCGCTGGGCCTCCCGCATGTCGACGGGTCGTGTTGTCGAGCAGGCCGATTGGCACAATCCCGACCCCGAGGCGTGGTGCGGGCGCATCGTCGAGGCGGTGACGCAGGCGACGCGTCCGGTGATCCTGATCGCCCACAGCCTGGGCGTCGTGGCCACGATCCTGGCCGTTCCCGCCTTCCCGACCGGCGTGGTGCACGGCGCCGTTCTCGTCGCCCTGCCCGACGTCGAGACGACACCGAACCTGCCCGACGCCGTCCGACGGTTCGCCCCGATCCCGCGCCGGCCCCTGCCGTTCCCGGCCCTGGTCGTGGCGAGCCGCGACGACCCCTATTGCAGCTACGAGCGCGCCGAGGATTTCGCCCTCGCCTGGGGCGCGACGACGGTCGATGCCGGACATTCCGGCCATATCAACATCGCCAGCGGGCACGGCCCCTGGCCCGAGGGCCTGATGCGCCTCGCCGGCTTCATGAAGGACCTGTGAGCGTAGACCAGTAGGACCGGACTCGGCCGCTCCCGCCCCTCGCTTCGTCGTGGTGACCGGTTCGGCGAACGTCGATGCCCTCCGCCTGGGGCTCGCACGCGGCCTACCCGGCCGAAGACCCGATCCGCTGTCGTTCTCGACGGTCGCGCCAGCGATGCACGAAGTGGCACGCGCGGACCCTGAGCGGACGGACCGTCGTTCCGAGGTTCGCACATCGGACAACACCTTGCCCGACAAGACCTTCGCGTCCCGACGCCCTCACGCCACCGGCCTCAACCACCTTCGCCCCCGACGGTTCGCGCAGACAGGCTGAAGACATCAATTCCGGTCGCATGTTAGGGGACGGCCCGTCGCTCCCTCACGGGAGCGTGGATCGAAACTGGACGACAGGTAGGTTGGTCAGGCCCGCCGCATGTCGCTCCCTCACGGGAGCGTGGATCGAAACTTGACCTCGTAGGCGCGGCGCACCGGCATGGGACGTCGCTCCCTCACGGGAGCGTGGATCGAAACATCGACGACATCCACCACGACGCCTTCGGCACGTCGCTCCCTCACGGGAGCGTGGATCGAAACCCGTCGCAGGGGTCGGCCTCGCGCGTCGTGGAAAGTCGCTCCCTCACGGAAGCGCGGATCGAAATGGCGTCGCGGCTAAAGGTGGCCTGGCTGTTGCGCCGGCACCGCCCCGCTGGAATGCTTCCTCCACATCCTCAAGATCGAACGCGTCAGCCAGCGACGATGGGCGACCCGGGACGAGATCCGATGCGACACGTTCGCCGAGATCGGAGGTCGCTACGAACGGCAACGCATCCACTCGGCGACATCACGCCCGGACAAACAGCGAGCGCCCACTGTCCGTGCGCAGGCGGGCAAAAAGCCGAAAACGATTTGCAACCGAGGTCCGAAATGGTGCCGCAAGAGGGATTCGAACCCCCGACCCCCTCATTACGAATGAGGTGCTCTACCAGCTGAGCTATTGCGGCACAGGCACCGGATCGTCGAGCGAGCTGGTACCGCGCGGTGTTACCCGGCCGGTCCGACCTTGGCAAGGTGGCGGGAGCGTCTCGGGGTCATAGGATGCGCAGGCGATGCAGTGGGGCAACGGGGACGCGGTGTTGCCGCGGCCGACGCTCGGGCGATGCACCCTGCGAACGATGCGATGTTTCCATGATCGGCGCGCCTTCGCGCTGCGGCCGGGCGCTTTTGGCGGGAGCACCGCGCATGTGGCGGGGGATGGGGAATACCGGCCGGGATGAAGTCTTTGCAGTTCTTCGTAAGCCCTGTAGTTTCGACATGAACGATGGCCGGGCGGCATGCCCGCGGCCGCGACCGAGGACCGTGTCCCCCGATGAGGGAAGAGAGTGCGGCGACCCTGCCGGCCCCGCCCGCCGGCCAGCCAGCGATCGACGGGGTGTCCACCTCGCGCAGTGCCGCACCCGCCGCCCCGTTCCGGCTCGGACGCCGCAACGCCTATGCGGCCCTCGACCTCGGCACCAACAATTGCCGGTTGCTGATCGCCGAAGCGGCCTCCCATGGCTTTCGCGTCATCGACGCCTTCTCGCGCATCGTACGCCTCGGCGAGGGGCTCGGCACCTCCGACCGCCTCAGCGAGGCGGCGATCCTGCGCACCCTCGAAGCCCTTCGGATCTGCCGCTCCAAGATGGAGACCCGCGGCGTCGTGCGGGCCAAGATCATCGCTACGGAGGCGTGCCGGCTCGCGGTGAACGGCGCCGACTTCGTCGAACGGGTCCGCACGCAGGTCGGACTCGATCTCGAGATCGTCGACCGGCAGACCGAGGCCTATCTCGCCGTCACCGGCTGCGCGGCACTGGCCGACCCTTACGCCGAATCGGTGGTGATCTTCGATATCGGCGGCGGCTCCACCGAGATCGCCTGGCTCGACGGGGCGGCCACCAACCCGTCGACGGACCCGACCCTGCGCATCCGCGCCTGGGATTCCCTGCCCGTCGGTGTCGTCACCCTGGCCGAACGCCATGGCGGGGCGGAGGTCACGCGGCTGATGTTCGAGGGCATGGTGGAGGAGGTCGCCGACCTCCTCGCCCGCTTCGCGATCCGGGCGGCACCCGCCGCCAACGCCCGGCATTTTCATCTGCTCGGCACCTCCGGCACGGTGACGACGCTGGCGGCCATGCATTTGCGGCTCGTGCGCTACGAGCGCCGCCGGGTCGACGGCCTCTGGATGAGCGACGGCGAGGTCTCCGACGCCATCGACGACCTCCTCGACACGCGCCTCGACCAGCGCGCAGACAACCCTTGCATCGGCCGGGACCGGGCCGACCTCGTGCTGGCGGGCTGCGCCATCCTCGAGGCGATCCGCCGGGCCTTTCCCTCCGAACGCCTGCGCATCGCCGACCGCGGCCTGCGCGAAGGACTGTTGATGAACATGATGCGCGAGGACGGCGTCTGGCGCCGCGGGGGCCACCGTTGACGGATCGGCGCGGTGCCAGCGGCGGGTTGCGGGGCGAACTCAAGCAGCGGGTGAAGACGGGGCGAGGCCGCACGGCGTCTCAGAAGCGTTGGCTGGAACGCCAGCTCAACGATCCCTACGTCGCCCGTGCCAAGCGCGAGGGATATCGCTCGCGGGCGGCCTTCAAGCTCATCGAGATCGACGAGCGCTTCAAGATCATCAAGCCCGGCCAGCGGATCGTCGATCTCGGCGCAGCCCCCGGCGGGTGGTCGCAGGTGGCGGCCAAGATCGTGGGCGCGGAAGGGCGCATCGTCGGCATCGACCTTCTCGAGATCGAGCCGATGACGGGCGTCGAGTTCATCACCCTCGACTTCCTCGACCCGAGCGCGCCCGAAC
The DNA here is from genome assembly GCF_001424525.1 of Methylobacterium sp. Leaf399. Lineage (NCBI taxonomy): Bacteria > Pseudomonadati > Pseudomonadota > Alphaproteobacteria > Hyphomicrobiales > Methylobacteriaceae > Methylobacterium > Methylobacterium sp. Leaf399. Next base: position 257,127 of record NZ_LMQK01000012.1, read on the forward strand.
GCCTGACCACTCTGCTCGGCGGCCGGGCCGACCTCGTCCTGTCCGACATGGCCGCCAACACCACCGGCCACAAGCAGACCGACCACCTGCGCATCATCGGACTGGCCGAGACCGCCGCCGAGTTCGCCCGCGAGATCCTGGCGCCGGGCGGGGCCTATCTCGCCAAGGTGTTCCAGGGCGGCACCGAGGGCACGCTGCTCGCCGACTTGAAGCGCGACTTCGCCCTGGTGCGACACGTCAAGCCGAACGCGAGCCGGGCCGATTCGAGCGAATTGTACGTGTTGGCGACGGGGTATCGTGGGACGACGTCCCAGACCGATGAGGCCACCGAGACCTGAGCGACGGCGATCAGAGCCGGCAGGCGCCCTCCAGGGCGGTGTTCTCGGCTTGCGTGAACAGCCGCGAGCGGATGAGGAACCGTTTGTCGCGACCGTTCTCGAGAGAAAACATGCCGCCGCGCCCGGGCACCACGTCGAGGATGAGGTGGGTGTGCTTCCAGACCTGGAACTGCGGCCGGCTGATCCAGAAGTCGGCACCGGCCACCTGGCCGAGGTGCACGTCGCTGTCACCGGTGAGGAAGTCGCCGACGGGGTAGCACATCGGCGAGGAGCCGTCGCAGCAGCCGCCGGACTGGTGGAACATCACCGGCCCGTGCTCGGCGCGCAGTTCGTCGATCAACGAGACGGCCGCCGGGGTCGCGGTGACGCGCAGGGGCGTACCGTCGGCGCCGGCTTGGTCGGCGGTGCTGGGATCGGTCATGGTCGGTCGTCTTTCGCTCAGGTGAGATCGGCCTCGGACCAACACGCCACCCTGTCCTGAAGGGCCGCGCTTCGCGCCGCTGCCTCAGGATCAGGTGGCGAGGTGAACGATCGCAGATATGCCACGCGGAAACGCCCCGGCCGGTCCGGTCGGGGCGCTTCGCGACGGGCGTGGACGGCCTAGAAGAACCCGAGCTTCTTGGCCGAGTAGCTGACCAGCATGTTCTTGGTCTGCTGGTAGTGGTCGAGCATCATCTTGTGGTTCTCGCGGCCGATGCCGGACTGCTTGTAGCCGCCGAAGGCCGCATGCGCCGGATAGGCGTGGTAGCAGTTGGTCCAGACGCGGCCGGCCTGGATCGCCCGGCCGAAGCGGTAGGCGCGGCTGCCGTCGCGGGTCCAGACGCCGGCGCCGAGCCCGTAGAGGGTGTCGTTGGCGATGGAGAGCGCTTCGGCATCGTCCTTGAAGGTCGTGACCGAGAGCACGGGCCCGAAGATCTCCTCCTGGAAGATGCGCATCTTGTTGTGGCCCTTGAACACCGTCGGCTTCATGTAGAAGCCCTCGGCGAAGTCGCCGTCCTTCACATTGCGCTCGCCGCCGGTCAGGCACTCGGCGCCTTCCTGCTTGCCGATATCGACGTAGCTGAGGATCTTCTCCAGCTGCTCGGAGGAGGCCTGGGCGCCGATCATCGTGGTGGGATCGAGCGGTGAGCCTTGCGTGATCGCCTCCACCCGCTTGATCGCCCGCTCCATGAAGCGGTCGTAGATCGACTCGTGCACCAGCGCCCGGCTCGGACAGGTGCAGACCTCGCCCTGGTTGAGGGCGAACATCGTGAAGCCTTCCAGGGCCTTGTCGAAGAAGTCGTCGTCCTCGTTGGCCACATCGGCGAAGAAGATGTTCGGCGACTTGCCGCCGAGCTCCAGCGTCACCGGGATCAGGTTCTGCGAGGCGTACTGCATGATGAGCCGGCCCGTCGTCGTCTCGCCGGTGAACGCGATCTTGGCGATGCGGGGCGAGGAGGCCAGCGGCTTGCCGCATTCGAGGCCGAAGCCGTTGACGATGTTGAGCACGCCCGGCGGCAGCAGGTCGGCGATGAGTTCGGCCACCACGAGGATCGAGGCGGGGGTCTGCTCGGCGGGCTTGAGGACGACGCAGTTGCCGGCGGCGAGCGCGGGCGCCAGCTTCCACACCGCCATCAGGATGGGGAAGTTCCACGGGATGATCTGGCCGACGACGCCGAGCGGCTCGTGGAAGTGGTAGGCCACCGTGTCGTGGTCGATCTCGGAGATCGAGCCTTCCTGGGCGCGCACGCAGCCGGCGAAATAGCGGAAGTGGTCGATGGCGAGCGGAATGTCCGCATGCGTCGTCTCGCGGATCGGCTTGCCGTTGTCCCAGGTCTCGGCCCGGGCGATCAGGTCGAGGTTGTCCTCCATCCGGTCGGCGATCCGGTTGAGGATCAGGGCGCGCTCGGCGGCGGAGGTGCGGCCCCAGGCGTCCTTGGCGGCGTGGGCGGCGTCGAGGGCCTTGTCGACGTCCTGCGCATCCGACCGGGCGACCTCGCAGATCACCCGCCCGTTGATGGGAGAGGTGTTCTCGAAGTAGCGGCCGTTCACCGGTGCGACCCACTGGCCACCGATGAAGTTGTCGTAACGGGCCGAGAACGGGGCCTTCAGGCTGGACGCGAGAAACTCCGGCTTGTTCATGGCGAATCCTCCTTGTTGTTGTGTTGAGACCTCATACGCCATGGCAGGGTCCATGCCAAATGAAACCGGTACGGTCGAGCGTCTCTTGTGCGTCGCGGTAAGACGTTGAAGATATTCGTTACTTGTTCGTTCTACCACAGGCGGGCATCCTTGCTCGCCGGAACGGCGAAAGGCCTTTCGACGCCCTTACGCTGGACTTGTGCTGCGACAGCTGCGACACCCGTCGCAAATTGCGACGGGTGTCGCAGCTGGAGTCTGAACGGCGCGAGCGATGGAAGAATCCCCGTCCGTGACCGCGGAAACGCTGATGGCCGCACGGCGCTCGCTCGTCGGCGATCGTCGCCCGTCGGAACCGGTCCTGCGTTCGTGGCTGCGCTGTGCCGAAGCCGGGCTCGACAGCGCCGTGCGCCCTACCCTCGAGCCGATGCCCGACCATGCCTTGCGCCAGGTGGTGGAACGCAGTTTCGACCTGCGCCGGCTATGCCGGCCCGAGGTCGAGGCCCTGCATGCCGAGGCCCTCGCCGGCGGCGGGATCGTGGTCCTCGCCGATCCCGACGGAATCATCCTCGACAGTCTCGGCAGCACGGATTTCGCCGCCCGTGCGGTGCAGGTCGCCCTGCGCCCCGGCGTGCCGTGGTCGGAATCGTCCACGGGCACCAATGCCATCGGCGCGGCCCTGATCGAGCGCCAGGCCGTATCCGTGCACGGCGTGGAGCATTACTTCGAGGGCCACCGCATCCTGAGCTGCGCCGCCATGCCGATCCTCGGTCCGCGCGGCAACACTCTGGGCGTGCTCGACCTATCCGGACCGGCCTCGGCGCATCCCTCGCACGCCCTGGAGCTGCTGCGACGCGCCGTCGACGGCGTCGAGCATCGCGCCCTCACGACCGGGTTTCCCGGCTGCGAAATCCTGCGGCTGCATTCCGACCCGGCGCTCGTCGGCACGCCCCGCGAAGGCGTGCTGGTGTTCGACGACCGGCGCCTGGTGGCGGCCAACCGGCACGGGCTGAGTCTGCTCGGCCTCGACTGGGCCGGCCTCGACCACCTCGCCCTCGCCGCGCTGTTTCCCGACACCATCCGCCCCGGCGCCGGCGTGGCGATGCTGCGCGACCGGGCCGGGCGCGGATTCCACGCCCGGATCGACCGCGAGCCTCCGGCCACGCGAAGACTCTCGCGGCCGGATCTCCCGGCGGCGGCGACCGTGGTGCCCGAGCCCGACATCGCGCTGTCGCCGGAGACCCGCCGGGATCTCGCGCGGGCGGTGCGCCTCCTCGATGCCGGCGTCTCGGTCTTGATCCAGGGCGAGACCGGCACCGGCAAGGAGGTGTTCGCCCGTGCAGCCCACGCCGGTAGCCGCAGGGGGGCAAAGCCCTTCGTCGCGGTGAATTGCGCCGCCCTGCCCGAGAGCCTGATCGAGGCAGAATTGTTCGGCTACGAGGCGGGCGCCTTCACCGGCGCGCGCAAGGCCGGTTCCCGCGGCCTGTTGCGCGAAGCCGAGGGCGGCCTCGTCTTCCTCGACGAGATCGGCGACATGCCCCTCACCCTGCAGTCGCGCCTGCTGCGGGTGCTGCAGGAGCGGGAGGTGACGCCGGTCGGGGCGAGCCGGCCGATCCCCCTCGACGTGGCCGTGATCTGCGCGACCCACCGCCGGCTACCCGACCTCGTCGCGGCAGGTGCCTTCCGCGCCGACCTGTACTTCCGCATCGCCACCTATACCGTCGGCCTGCCGCCCCTGCGGGCCTATCCCGACCGCCCGGCCCTCGTGCGCCGGCTCTGGAGCAACCTGGGCGGCGACGTCGTCCTCGACGAGGGCTGCGAGGCGGCGCTCGCGGCCTGCGACTGGCCCGGCAACTTCCGCCAGCTCGTGGGTACCCTGCGCGCCCTGCGCGCCCTGGCGGACCCCGGAGAGACGCTGACCCGCGACGCCCTGCCCGCCGACCTGAAGCGACAGGCCGAAGCGCCTGCTCCCGCCGCTCCCGGGCAGCTCGACGGTATCGCCTTGGAGGCCATGCGCGCGGCCCTGGCGGCCTGTGGCGGCAACGTCTCGCAGGCCGCCCGTCGTCTCGGGATCAGCCGCAGCACGCTCTATCGGCGCTGCCTCTCGGCGAGCGGTGAGGCTGTCCCGAGGGGGTGAAGCGCGCGTGAGACCAGACGGTCCACGGACCGGCGGATCGCCTGGGGGCCGATGCGCGGTCGTTCTGAGGTGGCAAGGCCGGCTGGAGAAGACCGGAAAGCCGCAGCACGAGCCGAACCTCCTGTGCGCGGGCGCACCCGGCCGTGCAGGGCCGGGACATAGATGCATCCGTCAGGCGATCGACCGAATTGATGGATGGACCGGCGTGGCATCGCTTCGCCGGCGCATCGACCTTTTCGCCTCGAAGACCCGCCGCGCCAGGGGAAGACCCGCCGCGCAAGGATTGCCCCCAAAGGATCGCCCCCATCGTGACCGTCATCGCGGCCCGGCCCGAACGCGGGGCCTCGCTCCAGAGCGAACCTGTCGCGACGTCGCCCGAGATGCGGGCGATCGTCGAGGCATCCGCGCCCGAACGCACGCGGCCCGAGTGGAGGGGCCCGGGCTTCGGCGAATTCGTCGGCATCGTCGCGCTGATGATGGCGGTGACCGCGATCTCCATCGACAACCTGCTGCCGGCCTTTCCCGCCATGCAGTCGCACTTCGGCCTGTCAGACCCCAACCGGCTGCAACTCTTGATCTACGTCTACATGATCGGGTTCGGTGTGGCGCAACTGGCCTACGGGCCGCTCTCGGACACCTACGGGCGCCGGCCGATCCTCCTCGGGAGCCTGGTCATCTACGTGGCCGGCTGCGGCCTCGCCATGGTGGCGCCGACCTTCGAATGGCTGCTCGCCGCCCGCGTCGTCCAGGGTATCGGTGCGGCCGGGGGGCGGGTGCTCTCGACCGCCATCGTGCGCGACCGCTTCACGGGCCGCGAGATGGCCAGCGTGATGTCGCTGATCATGATGGTGTTCCTGATCGTGCCGATGATCGCCCCCGCCATCGGCGGCGCCATGCTCCTGCTCGGCTCGTGGCACTACGTCTTCGTCTCGATGCTGGCGCTGGCCGGCATCCTGGCGCTGTGGTTCTCGATGCGGATGCCCGAGACGCTGCATCCGCAGCACCGCCGCCCGTTCTCCCTGACCGCGGTGGTCGAGGCCGTGCGGCTGACCCTGCGTACCCGCGTCGCGGTGGGCTACGCCACGGCGCTCGGCCTGCTCACCGGCTGCATCATGGGCTACGTCGGCTCGGCCCAGCAGGTGTTCGACACCGGGCTCTATCACCTCGGCGGGCTGTTCCCCCTCGCCTTCGGGCTGGTGGCCGGCGCGATGGGAGCGGCGACGCTGGTCAATGCCCGCATCGTCAGGCGTCTGGGCATGCGCACCCTGTCGCATGCCGGCCTCGGCCTGTTCGTGGCCGTGGCCGTGGTCCAGGTGCTGCTCGGCCTCGCCTACCAGGGCAGGCCACCGCTCGGCCTGTTCCTGGCCGTCTTGAGCGCCAACCAGTTCCTCATCAGCTTCGCGATGCCGAACTTCAATGCGCTCGCGCTGCAGCCCCTCGGCGAGATCGCCGGCACCGCCTCGTCGGTCCTGGGGTTCTACACGACGCTGCTGGGTGCCATGTGCGGCTTCGTGATCGGCCAGGCCTTCGATGGCAGCGTCCTGCCGATCGGCATCGGTTATGCGGCGCTCGGCGGCCTCGCCCTGGCGGTGGTGGCCTGGACCGAACGCGGCCGGCTGTTTCGCGGGGGCGTCGCGGGCTGATCCTTAACGCGGTCTTCAAGGAAACCGTCGATCCTGCGGCCGCTCGAAAAATCCCGACGGAGACGCCACGTGACCGGTCGCAGCCACAACCTCCTGCTGCTCGCCTCGCGGCTGCTGCTCGCCGCCGCCCTGCTGCCGACCGGGGTGGCACGGGCCCTCAACGTCTCGGGTTTCGCCCTGACGCTGGCCGGGGCCGGGGTGCCGATGCCCAACGGCGTCGCCACGGCCGCCGTCGTCGTCCAGGTGTTCGGGCCGCTGGCGGTCGTCCTCGGCGTTCTGCCGGCGATCAGCGGCGTGGCGCTGGCGGCCTTCGCGGCGGCGATGGCGGTGCTCCTGCATCCGTTCTGGCAGTTCTCGGGCGCCAACTTCCTCACCGAACGCGCCCTGTTTCTGGCCGACCTCGGCCTCGCGGGCGGATTCCTCCTCTATGCCCTCGCCGGTCCGGGAGGCTGGAGCTGGCAGGGCTGGCGCCGTCGCGAGCCGGGCGAATCGCGTGCCGCCGCCCGGGCGGCGCCGGCCAAGGCCGCCGGGCGCGGAACCCGGGCGCCGTCGAGCGGCCGAAAGCCCGCGAGAGCCGCCGCCTGAGTCAGGCGCGGTCGCGAGCGGGACGCTGGCCCGAGACCTCGGATCCCGCATCCGCCGACAGGCGCCGGAACGATAGGAAAGAGGTCGCCGAGATCAGCGCGACCGTGACGAAGGCCGGCCAGAAGTCGGCCGCGGCGATGGCGGTGCGTCCGTCCCGTCCGGCCGCCGCCTCCAGGGCCAGCGCTCCGATGGAGACGCCGAGGCTCAGGGACAGCTGCTGGGCGACGCTGGCGAGACTGGTGGCCGCGCTCATGTCGCGGTTGTCGAGATCGGCGTAGGCCAGGGCGTTGACGCAGGTGAACTGCAGCGACCGCACGCAGCCGCCCACGAGAAGAACGGCGATGATGACGCCGTGCGGCGTCTGCGCCGTGAACAGCCCGTTCACCGCGAGGAAGGCCGAGGCCAGCATCGCGTTCACCAGCATGACCCGGCGAAAGCCGTAGGCCCGCAGGATACGCGGGCCGATGAGCTTGATCAGGAGCGCACCGGCCGCCGCCGCGAAGGTGAGCAGGCCCGATTGCAGGGCATCGAGGCCGAACCCGATCTGGAACAGAAGCGGCAGCAGGAACGGAATCGCCCCGGTGCCGATCCGGAACAGGCTGCCCCCGGTCACCGCCGCGCGGAAGGTCGGATGGCGCAGGAGGTCGAGGCGGATCACCGGATGGGCGACCCGGCGCGAATGGCGCAGGTAGAGCGCCAGCAGGACGACGCCGGCACCGAGGCAGCCCCAGGACACGCCCTCCGGCAAGAGGTGCCGGCCGCTCGAGGCGATGCCGAGCATCAGCGTGGCGAGGCCCAATCCCGAGAGCAGGAAACCGACGACGTCGAGGGGCGGACGCTCGGGCTCCTTCAGGTTCTCGAAGTAGAGGCTCGCGAGCACGATCCCGGCGATGCCGATCGGGATGTTGATGAAGAAGATCCAGCGCCAGTCGAGGCTCGTGGTGATGAGCCCGCCCAGCGGCGGCCCCATGATCGGGCCGATCAGCGCGGGGATGGTGAGGTAGGCGAGCGCGCTGACGAGTTCGTTCTTGGGCACGCTGCGCAGGATCACGAGGCGCCCCACCGGCACCATCATCGCCCCGCCGAGCCCTTGCAGGAACCGCGCGGCCACGAACTGGGACAGGGAGTTCGATGCGGCGCAGGCCAGCGAACCGACCATGAACACCAGGAGGGCCGCCCGGAAGATGGTGCGCGCGCCGTAGCGGTCGGCCATCCAGCCGCTGATCGGGATGAAGATCGCGAGACTGACGAGGTAGGCGGTGAGCGCCAGCTTCAGTGCGATCGGGTCCTCCCCGAGGCTCGCGGCGATAGCCGGCAGTGCCGTGGCGATCACCGTCGAATCGGTGTTCTCCATGAACAGGGCGGTGGCGACGACGAGGGGGACGATCTGGGAATTTCGCATCGGACGGAGGGAAGCGGCTTTCGCGGAGGCAGGGACGCCGGTGTCGCGGGATCGACGCCGGACGGGGGGATCTCCTAACGCAAAACGGAGCTTTCACGGTTGCCCTGGATGACCGCGGGCGATCGGACGTGCGGGGGCATGGCGTTGCCCGATGGACACAGCCGCGCGCTAGGAGGGCCGGGGTGGGGTCGGGTCACCTTCCCGCGCAAGCTTGGCGTGGATAGATTGTGGAAAGACGCGACGTGGCCGTCCGGTCGTTGCCCTGCGCCATGGCGCATTGCACCCGCTGACACCACGAAGCGACCTTGAGTCCGGCGAAAGTATGTGGATGTTGCGAAGGTTCGAAGGCCGTGGGCGATGGGCGAAGGCCGCGGCCGGTATCGGCGTGACGGCGCTCCTTGCCGGATGCGGCACCATCCTCCTCAACGAGACCGGATCGTTGACGCGCTACGACCGCCTCGAGGCGAGTTCGGAATCGACCACCCGCGCCAGGCTCTACGTCGACACCGCGGCGCTGGCCGAGGCCCGCACCGTCCGCATCATTCCCGCCGAGTTTCCCGTTTCCGTCGCGGGGCCGGACATCGACGACGTCGAACGCCGCCTGATCGCCAATGCCGCCGACCGGGCGCTCTGCTACGAGCTCTCGTTGCGCTACGACGTGGTCTCCACCCGGAAGGCCGACCTCACCGTGCGTGCGGTGGTCACGCGCTTTGCCAGCACCAACGTCCCGGCGGCCGGGACCACCATCGCCACCTCGGCGGGGATCAGCGTCGCCTCGCAGCTCGGCGTCGGTTTCGCAACGTCCGTGGGACGCGTGCCGATTCCGCGCATCCCGATCGGCCTGGGCAGCCTCACCGTGGAGGCCGAGGCGCTCGATCGGCGCAACCAGCAGCGCGCCGCCATGGTCTGGGGCGGGGCCGCCAACGCCTTCACCAACCAGGCCCGGTTCTCGCCCGCCAGCGACGCCTACGATCTGGCCGGCGAGTTCGGCCAGGACTTCGGCGGTTTCCTCGCCACCGGCGTCGATCCGTTCAAGGCGCCCTACGCGATCCCGAACCTCAACCGCATCCGCGTCACCGTGCTCGGCGAACGCCCGCTCGATCCCGATTGCGAGCGGTTCGGTCGTGCCCCGGGCATCGACGGCATCATCGGCGACTATCTCGGCCTACCGCCCGACTGGACCGACAAGGGCGCACGGCCCTTCGTCGATTGACGGTGATGCAGCGGTCGAAGCATGGGTGCCCTGCGAGGGCATCTTTCCTGTGCCGTCGCGACATTCGGAGCTTTGCGCCGCCGCAGGCGCCATGATATCGCCCCGTGCCAACTCATTCACGCCGACCCGCCTGCGCGGGGCGGCGTCGCTCACCCTTTTGGGAGTTGGTTCATGGCCCGCATCACAGCAGACTCGATCACCGAGGGCCTGACCTTCGACGACGTGCTTCTGCGCCCCGCCGCCTCATCGGTGATGCCGACGGAGGTCAGCGTCGCGTCCCGCCTGACGCGGGCGATCCACCTCAACCTGCCGATCCTGGCCTCGGCCATGGACACCGTCACCGAGGCGCCGATGGCCATCGCCATGGCCCAGAACGGCGGCATGGGCGTGATCCACCGCAACCTAGAGCCGCACGAGCAGGCCGAGCAGGTCCGCCTCGTCAAGAAATACGAGTCGGGCATGGTGCTCAACCCCATCACCATCCACCCCGACGAGACCCTAGCCGACGCCTTCTCCCTGATGAAGCGCAACCGCATCTCCGGCATCCCGGTGGTGGAGCGCGGCCCCAACGGCTCGCGCGGCAAACTCGTCGGCATCCTCACCAACCGCGACGTGCGCTTCGCCACCAACCCGTCCGAGACGGTGGCCGAGCTGATGACCCGCGACCGTCTCATCACGGTGCGCGAGGGGGTGAACCAGGACGAGGCCAAGCGCCTGCTCCACCAGTTCCGGATCGAGAAGCTGCTCGTCGTCGACGATCACTACCGCTGCATCGGCCTCATCACCGTCAAGGACATCGAGAAGCAGGTCGCCTACCCGGGCGCGGTCAAGGACGAGCAGGGCCGCCTGCGGGTGGCCGCCGCCACCACCACAGGCGACAACGGTTTCGAGCGGGCGGAACGCCTGATCGATGCCGGCTGCGACGTGATCGTGGTCGACACCGCACACGGCCACTCGATCAAGGTGCTCGACGCCGTGCGCCGGGTGAAGCAGCTCTCCAACACCGTGCAGATCGTGGCCGGCAACGTCGCCACCCGCGACGGGGCACAGGCGCTGATCGATGCAGGGGCCGACGCGATCAAGGTCGGCATCGGGCCGGGCTCGATCTGCACAACCCGCATCGTCGCCGGTGTCGGCGTGCCCCAGCTCACCGCCCTGATGGAGGCGGTGGAGGCCGCCGACCGCGCCGACGTGCCGGTGATCGCCGACGGTGGCATCAAATATTCCGGCGATCTCGCCAAGGCGATCGCGGCGGGCGCCTCCGTCGCCATGCTCGGCTCGCTGCTCGCCGGCACCGACGAGGCCCCGGGCGAGGTGTTCCTGCACCAGGGCCGCTCCTACAAGAGCTACCGCGGCATGGGATCGGTGGGCGCCATGGCGCGCGGTTCCGCCGATCGCTACTTCCAGGCCGAGGTCAGCGACACCCACAAGCTCGTGCCGGAGGGTATCGAGGGCCAGGTGCCCTACAAAGGCCCCGTGGCGGCGGTGCTGCACCAGCTCGCCGGCGGCCTGCGCGCCGCGATGGGCTATGTCGGCGCGCCGACGATCCCCGAGTTCCAGGACAAGGCCCAGTTCGTGCGCATCACCAACGCAGGCTTGCGCGAGAGCCACGTCCACGATGTGACGATCACCCGCGAGAGCCCGAACTATCCCGGACGGGCGTGATGCGGTCATGACCATCCAGGCCGTCCTCGCCCCCGTCTTCGTTCAGGTCGCGCTGATCTTCGCCCTGCTGCTGTGGATGGGGCGCGTCCGCTTCGCGGAGGTCAGGGCCGGCACGGTCGAGCCCGGAGACGTCGGTCTCGGCCAGCGCAACTGGCCGGCCCGTGCGCAGCAGGCCGCCAACGCGTTCTCGAACCAGTTCGAGCTCCCGGTGCTGTTCTTGGTGCTGGTGCCGCTCGCGATTCTCACGAAAAAGGCGGACCTCCTGTTCGTGGTGCTGTCGTGGGTGTTCGTGGCGACCCGAGTCGTTCATGCGGGCGTCTACATCACCACGAACCACATCCCTCACCGCTTCCGCGCCTATCTGGCGGGTTTCGTGGCGCTGGCGGCCATGTGGATCGTCTTCGCCGTCCGGATCGTCCTGGCGCCTGCCGGAATCTGAGCGCCCGGCCTGGAACACCGCGCGCCTTCTCCGATAAGGAGGGCCCAGTCAGGGTCTTGTCGGAAAGCCTCCCATGCGCGTGCTCGTTGTCGGCGCCGGTGCCACCGGTGGATATTTCGGAGCGCGCCTGGCCGAGGCGGGCCGCGACGTCACCTTCCTGGTCCGGCCGCGCCGAGCGGAAGTCCTGGCGGCCGACGGCCTCGTCGTGAAGAGCCCGGTGGGCGACATCCATATCCCGGCGCCCAAGACCGTCATCGCGGCCGACCTCGCCGCCGGGCGGGGCGACGGCTTCGACCTCGTCCTCCTGAGCTGCAAGGCCTACGATCTCGACGGCGCCATAGCCGACGTCGCGCCGGCGGTCGGAGAGGCCACCGCCGTGTTGCCGATCCTCAACGGCATGCGCCACCTCGACGCCCTCGACGCCGCATTCGGGCCGGGTCGCGTGCTCGGCGGTTCATGCGCCATCGTCTCGACCCTCGGACCGGCCGGCGAGATCCGGCAGATGAACGACCTCCATACCCTGACCTACGGCGAGCGCGACGGCTCTCGCACGCCGCGCATCCTGGCCGTCGAAGCCCTGATGGAGGGGGTGCGCTTCCAGCCGCGCCTGAGCGAGACCATCGTGCTGGAGATGTGGGAGAAATGGGTCTTCCTGGCCACGCTGGCCGGATCGACCTGCCTGATGCGCGCCACCATCGGCGATATCGTCGGTGCACCGGGCGGGCTCGCCTTCGTCAACGGGCTCTACGACGAGTGCATCGCCATCGCGTCCGCCGCCGGCCGGACCCCACGCGAGAAGCCCGTGCGCAGCGGGCGTGGCATCCTCACGGCGGAGGGCTCGGCCTTCACCGCCTCGATGCTGCGCGATATCGAGAACGGGGCCAGGATCGAGGCCGACCACATCGTCGGCGACCTGATCGCCCGGGCGGCAGATCCCGCCGCCTGCCCCCTCCTGGGGCAGGCCTATACCCATCTCAAGGCCTACGAGCGCCGCCGCGCGCGCGCGAAGGCCTGAGGCTCAGGAGCGGGGTCCGCGCGGTCCGCCGTATTCGAGCTGGGTCTTGGCGTCGTAGGGCTTGGCCGGAGGCGGGGTCAGGTCCGGCGGCGGCGCGCTGGCGCAGGCGGCGAGCGCGGCCAGGGCGAGGCTCGCGACGGTGAGTTTGACGACGGGCGGCAGGATGACGGACGGCATGGTGGCTTCGCAGCTCCGGATGGTCACAGGCAAAAACGGCCCCGCGTCCGATCGCGGTTCGCACCGGACACCAGGACGGCCTATGCTGGGCTTTGGGCGTAAGCGTGGCCGTATCGCGGCAGACGACGCCGTTTCGAGGATCGACCGCTGACCCCACCCGCCCGCCTGTCCGCCGCCATCGACATCCTGGCGGATATCGCCGACCGCCGCCGCCCCGCCGCCGACGCCCTCAAGGATTGGGGGCTCGGCCACCGTTTCGCCGGCTCCGGCGACCGGGCCGCCATAGCCAGCCTCGTCTACGACGCCCTGCGCCGGCGCGCCTCGGCCGCCTGGATCATGGGGGCGGACACTCCCCGCGCCGTCGTCGCCGGCATGCTGCGACTCCAGTACGGGCTCGCCGAACCGACCATCGCCGGCCTGTTCTCGGGCGAGCGGTTCGCCCCCCCTCCCCTGACGACGGACGAGCGCCGGGCCCTCACCGAGGGGTCGCTGGCCGAGGCCCCTCCGGCCATCGCCGGCGACGTGCCGGAGTGGGTGCTGCCGGCCCTCACGGACGTGTTCGGCGACGCCCTGCGCGACGAATTGCGGGCGCTCGGCCGACGTGCGCCACTCGATATCAGGATCAACACGCTTCAGCGCAGCCGCGAGGAGGCGCTGGCGGGTCTTTCGCATCTGGCCGCCCAGCCGACACCGCATGCCCCCCACGGCCTGCGCATCCCGCTGGGCGAGGACGGGCGCGGGCCGGCCCTCCACGTGGAGCCTGAGTTTCTCGACGGCTGGTACGAGATCCAGGACGAGGGCTCGCAGCTCGCCGGGCTCCTCTGTGGCGCCAGGGCCGGCGAGACGGTGGTCGATCTGTGTGCCGGCGGCGGCGGCAAGACCCTGGCGCTGGCCGCCGCCATGGGCAACGCCGGCCGGCTCATCGCCAGCGACGACGATCCCCGCAGGCTCGCCCCGATCCACGAGCGCCTGCGCCGCTCCGGCGCCGTCGCCGAGGTGAGGACGCCGCGCGCCGGGCGCGCCCGCGCCGACGTCCTCGGCGACCTCGACGGTGAGGTCGACCGCGTGCTCGTGGATGCGCCGTGCACCGGCTCGGGCACCTGGCGGCGCAATCCGGACGCCAAGTGGCGCGTCAGGCCCGGCGCCCTGGCCGCCCGCCTCCAGGACCAGGCCGGCGTCCTCGACCGGGCGGCGCGGCTGGTACGGCCGGGCGGGCGCATCACCTACGTGACCTGCTCGCTGTTCCCGGCCGAGAACGACGGCGCGGTCGCCGGCTTCCTCGGACGACACGACGACGCCTTCGCCGTCGTCCCCGCCGCCGACATCGCCGGGGACGCGCTTCGTCCTGCCGTCAGGCTGACGACTTTCGGGCTGCAGATGAGCCCGGGCCTGACGGGAACGGACGGCTTCTACGTCGCCACCCTCGAGCGGGTGCGCTGATGCGGGAGGTGCGGCGCGGAGACTCCCGGCCCCCCGAGCGTCCGCTCCCGTGCCTTTCATCCGCCCGTCCGACATCGCGCGAACCCGCATGAGACTCGCCCGTCGCGACGTCATCACCGGCCTGGCCGCGGCCTTGTCGACGACCCGGGAAGCGCAGGCTCAGGCGCCGTCCCCCGTCCCACCGCGATCCGGCGTCCTGGCCTCCCCCGGCGCCGACCTCGAGATCCTCGACCTCTGGCCCGGCCTAGCCCCCGGTGGCGGCGGCCCCATCGCCGCCGACGGACGCTTCGACGAGACCCGCGAGGGCGTGATCACCAACGTGACCCGCCCCTGCCTCCTGGTGATGCGGGCGGCCAGGCCCAACGGCGCGGCGATGCTGGTGGCCGCCGGCGGCGGCTACCGCCGCATCGACATCGGCAACGAAGGTGTTCCCGTGGCCAATTGGCTGGCCGCCTCCGGCGTCACCGCGTTCGTCCTGATCTACCGGCTGCCGGGCGAGGGCTGGGCGGCGGGGCCGGTCGCGCCGATCCAGGACGTGCAGCGGGCCCTGCGCTTCGTGCGGTCCGAGGCTTCCCGCTTTGCCGTCGACCCGCAGCGGATCGGCGTGCTCGGCTTCTCGGCGGGCGGCCACCTGATGGGAGAGGCCGCGGTCCGCTCGGCGGATGCCCTCTACGCCGCCGTGGATGCGCGGGACGACGTTTCGCCCCGGCCCGATCTGGCCGGCCTCATCTACCCGGTCATCACCCTGAGGCCGCCCTTCGACCGCACCTCGACGCGCCGCGTCCTCGTCGGCGAGTCCCCAACATTGGAAGAGGCTGCGGCGCATTCCGTCGACAGCCACGTGCGCGAGCGTGGTCCGCCGATCTTCCTGTCCCAATCGGCCGACGACCCGATCGCGGTCGTCGACAACTCCCTCGTGATGTTCTCGGCCCTGCGCCGCGCCCTCGTCCCCGTCGAACTGCACCTGTTCGAACGGGGCGGCCACGGCTACGGCCTCGGCGTGCCGGGCTCGCCGGCGGCGGCCTGGCCGGGGCTGTTCCTCACCTGGATGCGCCGACGCGGATTCTTACGCGCGTGAGGATGTGGAATCGCGCGACACAGGCCGCCGACGCCCCCTGCCGCACGCGTTACGCCCATGTCGAGGAGACCCGATGGACCCGCAGACAGGCATCGTGATGCTGGGGGCCGCCGCCGGCGGCTTCGTCCAGGGCCTGTCGGGAACCTCGTTCGGGCTCGTGACGATGGCGGTCTGGGCGTGGTCCCTCGATCCGGTGCTGACCGGGCCCCTGGTGGTGTTCGGCTCGCTGATCGGCCAGCTCCTCTCGCTCGGGGCGATCCGGCGGAGTCTCGATCCGAAGCGCCTCCTGCCCTTCGTGGCGGGCGGCATCCTCGGCGTCCCCATCGGCGTCGCCCTGTTGCAGGTGGTCGACCCGCGCCATTTCAAGCTCGCCATCGGCATCCTCCTGGCGGTCTGGTGCCCGATCATGCTGTTTGCGCGGGACCTGCCCCGCATCGCCTGGGGCGGTCGCATCGCGGACAGTGCGGTGGGTGTCGTCGGCGGCATCATGGGTGGCCTCGGCGGCCTCACCGGGCCGGCTCCGACGCTCTGGGCGACCCTGCGCGGTTGGGACCGCGACACGCAGCGCGGTGTCTTCCAGGGGTTCAACCTGGTGATGCACGCCGTCACCCTGACGACCTACGTCGCGGTCGATGCCGTGCCGGCCGAGGCCTTCGCGCTGTTCCCGGCCGTCGCCCTCGCCGTCCTGTGTCCCGCCCTCGTGGGTGCCCGGCTCTACCGCCGCTTCAGCGAGGAGACCTTTCGCACCGTGATCCTGTCGCTCCTGACCGCCTCGGGCTTCGTTCTGATCGCGACGACCCTCCCGACGTTGCGATAAGGGGCTATGCAGACGAGCGGACAACGAAGACCATGGCGCCATCGATCTTTCGGCGGCCTGTCTCGTTGTTCGTGCGCACCGGGCGGCCGCCGGCCGGCCGCAGACAGATTTGAAGGACAACGCCGTTGAGTATCGGGCTGATCGCAATCATCGACGACGTGGTGGCGCTGGCCAAGGTCGCCGCCGCCTCCCTGGACGACGTCGCCGCGCAATCGGCCAAGGCCGGGACCAAGGCGCTGGGCATCGTCATCGACGACGCCGCCGTCACGCCGCGCTACGTCGTTGGCTTCGCCGCCGCCCGCGAGGTGCCGATCGTCGGCCGGATCGCGATGGGATCGCTGAAGAACAAGTTCCTGTTCCTGCTTCCCGGCGCCCTGGCGCTGAGCTTCTTCGCACCCTGGGCGATCACGCCCCTGCTCATGCTCGGCGGCATCTACCTCTGCTACGAGGGCGCGGAGAAGGTGCTGCACGCCGTCATGCCGCATCAGGCCGAACGCCACGAGACGGCGATCGGCGCCTCCAAGGAGGACGCCAAGGCCCAGGAGGACCAGCGCGTCCGCAGCGCCATCCAGACCGATTTCATCCTCTCGGCCGAGGTCATGGCCCTGACGCTCGCCTCCCTCGGCACGACGTCCGTGACGATGCAGGCGACCATCCTCGCCGTCGTGGCGCTGGGCGTGACCCTCCTCGTCTACGGGTTCGTGGCCCTCATCGTGAAGGCCGACGACGCCGGGATGGCGCTGGCCGTGAACGACCGTCCGGCCTCGAGCCTGCTCGGCCTGCGGACCGTTCCGGTCACGGCCGCTCCCTCGGGAGCCGATCGCGGCCTGGCGCCGATCACCCGAGGGTTCGGGCGCGGCCTCGTGGTCGCCATGCCGTATTTCCTCACCGTCCTCGCCATCGTGGGCACGGCGGCGATGCTCTGGGTCGGCGGCGGCATCATCCTGCACGGCCTCGAGGACTACGGCGTGAAGGGGCCGAGCCACATCGTCCACGCGGCGGCCCTGTGGGCGGCGGGCCTGGTCCCGGCCATGGCCGCGGTCGTGGAATGGCTCGTCACGGCCGCCTTGTCGGGTGTGCTCGGGCTCGCCATCGGGGCGGCGACGATCCCGGTCGCCCAGTACCTGATCGTGCCGGTGGCCGCTAAGGTGATGGGGCTGTTCAAGTCCAAGGCCGCGCCGGAGACGCCGTCGCGGCGGGTGTCGGACTCCGCCTGAGGGACATCCGCCCGGGCCGGATCGGATGGCCCCGTGGTGACGGGACCATCCTCGTCATGGGTGGGGCGCCGTCATTCGGGACGGCGCCGCATCGATTAGAAGCACTGGCGCTTGCGCACCACCGTGACGCGGCCGAGCGGCCCGCGACGTTTGGTGATCACCGTCTTGCAGCGGGGGCCGCGCACCACGGTGCGCCGCACGACACGGGCCTGTTCGATGGCATTGTCCGGCGCGAACCCGGTGCCGACGCTCAAGGGCGCGGCCTGGGCCGGCATGGCGAGACCGGCGAGGGCGATGGCGGCGATCCCGAGGATGGTTGCTCTCATGGACTGAGGCTCCTGTTCGTTGCTGGGGGGCGCCGTTTCGCCGACCGGGCATGAACGCCCGATTAATCCTCGGGCCCGGTCGCGCGGACGTGAGCGGGCGCGTTGCACCCGCGAGGCGCCTCGTCTAACTCCGGGTCCATGAATACCGACCACGACAAGATCCTCATCGTCGACTTCGGCTCCCAGGTGACGCAGCTCATCGCGCGGCGGGTGCGCGAGGAGGGCGTCTATTGCGAGATCGTGCCCTTCACGAAAGCGGCCGAAGCCTTCGCGGATGCGATCCCCAAGGGCGTGATCCTGTCGGGCGGGCCGGAATCGGTGACGACGGACGCCTCGCCCCGCACGCCGCAGGTCATCTTCGATTCGGGCGTGCCGGTGTTCGGAATCTGCTACGGCCAGCAGACCATGGCGGCCCAGCTCGGCGGCGAGGTCGAGGCCGGGCACCATGCCGAGTTCGGCCGCGCCGAGATCGAGATCCTGTCGGATTGCCCCCTGTTCAAGGGCGTCTGGCACGTTGGCGAGCACTACCCCGTCTGGATGAGCCACGGCGACCGCGTCACCAAGCTGCCCGACGGCTTCACCACCGTCGCCATGTCGAAGAACGCACCCTTCGCCGCCGTCGCGGACGAGGCGCGGAACTACTACGCGGTCCAGTTCCACCCGGAGGTGGCGCACACGCCCCACGGGGCGCTCCTGATTCGCAACTTCGTGCGCGACATCGCCGGCTGCTCGGGCGACTGGACCATGGGCGTCTACCGCGAGGAGGCGATCGCCAAGATTCGCGAGCAGGTGGGCACGGAGAAGGTCATCTGCGGCCTCTCGGGAGGCGTCGATTCCTCGGTGGCGGCGGTCCTGATCCACGAGGCCATCGGCGACCAGCTCACCTGCGTGTTCGTGGACCACGGCCTGCTGCGCATGGGCGAGGCCGAGGAGGTCGTGCGACTGTTTCGCGACCACTACAACATCCCGCTCGTGCACGTGCAGGCGCAGGACCTGTTCCTGGGCGAGCTGGAGGGCGTCAGCGACCCCGAGATCAAGCGCAAGACCATCGGGCGCCTGTTCATCGACGTGTTCGACGCCGAGGCGAAGAAGATCGGCGGCGCCCGCTTCCTCGCCCAGGGCACCCTGTACCCCGACGTGATCGAGAGCGTCTCGTTCACCGGCGGCCCCAGCGTCACCATCAAGAGCCACCACAACGTCGGCGGCCTGCCCGAGCGCATGAACATGCAGCTCGTCGAGCCCCTGCGTGAATTGTTTAAGGACGAGGTCCGGGTGCTCGGCAAGGAGCTCGGGCTGCCCGAGGCCTTCGTCGGCCGCCACCCCTTCCCCGGCCCGGGGCTGGCCATCCGCTGCCCCGGCGTCATCACGGGCGAGAAGCTCGACGCCCTGCGCAAGGCCGACGCGATCTATCTCGACGAGATCCGCAAGGCCGGCCTCTACGACACCATCTGGCAGGCCTTCGCGGTGATCCTGCCGGTTAAGACGGTGGGCGTGATGGGCGACGGCCGCACCTACGACCACGTCTGTGCGCTCCGCGCGGTCACCTCCGTCGACGGCATGACGGCGGATTTCTATCCCTTCGACATGGCCTTCCTCGGCCGGGTCGCCACCCGGATCATCAACGAGGTCAAGGGCATCAACCGGGTGACCTACGACATCACCTCGAAGCCCCCCGGCACGATCGAGTGGGAGTGAGACTGGTTTCGGCGGATTGATCCGGATGGGATTCCTCTCCAGGGGATCATGGATTTAGCCTCAACATTGTCTTGCGGAGGCGGACAAGGCTCACGTCGTCGACCATCCGAGCGTCGAGGAATCGGGCCGGCGGGCGCGTACGAATAAGGACGCGTGCGCGGCGTTGCACGACCAGGCGATCTGGCTTCCGGGGTCCGGGAACAGACGATGCCGGAGGTGGCCGCCGTGACCGGTTGCGTGTCGCGCTGGCTTCGGCAACGGCGTCACCAAGCCGGTCGTCGAGCGCCTGTCGGCATTGTTCGCCCGCGAGGCCGGCGCAGATCCACGACGCACCATCACCCTGCCGCTCGATGATGCCGGCTGGGACACTGAACCCGGACCGTGCGTGGAAAGGTCTGCGGTTCGCCTCCCTGCCGCCCTGCACGCCCGAATTCCAGCCGGCAAAGCACTTCTGGCGACTCGGCGACGAACCCATCGTCAACCGGTATTTCGACCGCCTCACCGCGATCCAAGACCGCATCGAGCCACATTGCCGCGACCTCGGAGCTCAGCCAGACACCGTGAGAGCCACCACACTCGTCCGCCGGTGGCCACGGCCTGCCAGGCCGAACTCGTCAACCTGAAACGGTGTCAGACGGTCTGAGCGCTGCTCCAATCCCACAGTGATGAGAGCGCAATCCGGCGTCGCTGGCGCGCTACCGCTTCGCTGGCGGTGTCGAGGGCTCTGACGAGGTGCTGCTGCCCCACGGTGGGCTACGAGATGAGTGGGAACCCGCAGGCGGACGGCCCAGCGACATCGCAGATAATCGGCGAAGGCACCGTTGGCATCGCTCCCCACGGCCAAGGTGACACCGTGTCGGCGCGTGGGTCGCGGTCGGGCGCTAAAGGACGGCTATTGACAGTGGTTTATAGCCACTTGGCGGAGGGAGCGGGATTCGAACCCGCGATACCGTTTCCGGTATACACACTTTCCAGGCGTGCGCCTTCAACCACTCGGCCACCCCTCCGGGCCCTATGCGGGATGCGACCGCCGCGTCGCAGCGGCGACGCCTCGGCATCGGGTGGCGTGCTGTACAAGGCGCGGCGCTCCGGTGCAAGGCGCTCGCGAGCAAGAGACGCCAGCGACCGGAGCCGATCGTCCAAGCCGAGGGGCAGACCGGACATTCTCAGAATCGCCGCTTTCATCGCAGCATGAGTCTGCCACGCGATCCGACTCCGGTGAGCCGCGTCGCCTTCAGGAGCATATCCGACGGTGATCCGCTTCGAGAACGTCACCAAGATCTACCGGACCAACGGCCATCGCCGCACCATCCTGGAGCGAGCGTCCTTCACCCTTCGGCCCGGAACCAGCTACGGCATTTTGGGCATCAACGGTGCCGGCAAGTCCACCACCATGCGGCTGATCTCCGGTACGGAGGACGCGACGCGGGGGAAGATCCATCGCAACCTGAGGGTGTCTTGGCCGCTCGGGTTCGCCGGTGGGTTCCATCCCGCCATGACGGGCCGCGAGAACGTCATCTTCGTCGCCAGGATCTACGGCGAGGACCCGAGGAAGGTGCTCGAGTTCGTCGAGGATTTCTCCGAGCTCGGCAGCTACCTCGACGTACCGATCAAGACCTATTCCTCGGGCATGGGCTCGCGCCTCGCGTTCGGCATGAGCATGGCGATCCCGTTCGATTGCTATCTCATCGACGAGGTCACGGCCGTGGGCGATTCCCGATTCCAGCGGCGCTGCACCGAGGCCTTCGCCGCCCGTCGGCAGAACGCGGACGTGATCATGGTCTCGCACTCCATGGAGACCCTGCGGGAATGGTGCACCCAGGGCATCGTGATCATCAACGGGCGGGCGATCGTCTACGAGGACATCAACGACGCGGTCGAGGTCTACCGGCGCTTGAACGCCTGAACGCCTGACCGCCCGGCCGGCCGCGATCCGGCCATGGTTTTGCCGCGTGCTGCCCCTAGGCGGAGGCTGCGGCGACGCTCGGTGGCCTCGCGAGGCCGAACGTGCCGGGCGTGCAGCGCGAGCCTGACGCGGAGACCCTGCCCGTGACCAACAGATCGGAAGACCGGGGTTCATGACCATCGACATCCGCAACCCCCAGGGGCAGCCGCTGAGCACCGCCGACCGCTCGAACGCGGTCGCCGAATCGCTCAAGCAGGTCGCCCGGGTCTCCCGCTTCGTCGACCGCAAGAAGGGCATCCGGTCCTACCAGACCCACGTCAAGCGCGACGTGGTCATCCCGATCCTGTTCGTGTTCGTGTTCCTGATCCCCGCCGTCCTCGGGGCGCTCTATTATGGCGTCATCGCCTCGGATCAATACGAGACCCATGCCCGCTTCGCCCTGCGCCCCGCGCTCGGCAACGTGGAGAAGGCCAGTCCCGACCAGGTCGGCACCAACAACGGGACCAGTTCGTCCCTGATGGTCGTCCAGGATAGCCTGCTGGTGATGAACTACATCAGCAGTCGCCCGATGATCGAGGCCCTCGAAGCCACCTTGCCCGTGCGCCAGATGTTCGCCCGCGACGACATCGACTACCTGTCGCGCTTCAACATCGACAAGCCGATCGAGAGATTCCTCAAGTACTGGAACCGGCGCGTCGAGATCGAGATCGAGACCAATTCCGGCATTCTCGCCTTGTCGGTGACGGCCTTCGACGCCGCCGAATCCCTGGCGCTGACGCAGGCGATCCTCGCGGAGAGCGAGCGCATGGTGAACGCGCTGAGCGTCAAGGCGCGGGAGGATGCCGTCGCCGAGAGCGCCCGCGAGCTGAAGCTCGCCGAGGAGCGCATGACGAAGATCCGCATCGAGGTCGCCGCCCTGCGAAACCGAGAGGGCGTGCTCGATGCGCAGAAGACTAACGAGGCCAACCTCAAGGTCATCGGCGATCTGCGCACGGCCCGCATCAACCTCGCGGTACAGCTCAGCCTCGGCCAACGCGACCTCGGGCCGGAATCGCGCCGCATCCAGGACATCAAGTCCCAGATCAGGGACCTCGACGACAACATCGCCCGCATCGAGCAGCAGTCGACCAGCGTCGCGCCCGAGCGCCGCCGAATCCTGGCCGATGCCCTGACGCGCTTCGAGGCCTTGGACAACGACCGCAAGGATGCCGAAAAGTATTACGCGAAGGTGCTGGCGGCCTATGAGCGCTCCCGCATCGTCGCGTCGCGGCAGGTGGAGTTCTTCACCACCGTCGTCGAGCCGGTGATGGCCCAGTCCGCCCAGCAGCCGCGCCGCCTCCTCATGACCAGCCTCATCGTCGCCGGCGCCGGGATCGCCTTCTCGCTCTCGGTCTTCGCCCGCAAGCAGATGGTCTGAGGACGGGTGGGATCGGTCAGTCGGGGAACCGCAGGTCGATGAGGCCGCGCAGGGACGGCCAGCGCGCCTCGGCCTCGGCGACGATGCCCGGCTGTTGCCGGGCGGCGGCACGGTTGGCGTCGTGGCGGAACAGGTAGAGCGGCTCTGCTGCGCCGAAGGGCAGGCGTGCGAACACCAGCGGGTCGGCCTCGACGAGGCGCCCCTGGGCCATCGCCACCGGGTCGAACCCGTCGAGGCGCGGGGCATAGGTGGCCGGAGCCTCGCGAAACACGGTGCGGTTGGCGGCGCTGACGAAACGCCAGGCGCGCCCCTTCCAGGCCCACTCGAGATCGGCCCGGCCGGGCCTCGGCGCCGCCCCGTCGAGGAAATAGGTCACCACGTCGAACCCGCGCAGGGCGAGGAGATCGGCCGAGGCGACGGGCGGCGACGCGGAATGGCCGTCCGAAGGCCGGAGCGGCCACGCCGCGCCGACGAACAGACCCATGCAACCACGCCTTGTTAACCACATCTTGCCGAGTCCCGAGTCATCAATTCAGTGTGGGGTTCGATGGCGGACCCGCCGGTTCGACGCCCCGCCGGGCGTATCCCTCAGACCTCACCGGCGAGATACCCTTCACGTGGCCCTTGTGACGCGGACCCTGCCCGTTCGGAACGGTCCCCAACGCGAATGACGAGACCGATGTCGGATCAACGGACCTGCCCTGCCCCACTCGATCGCGGACGGCGTCGCCTCCTGGGCCTGCCCCTGCTCGCCGCCGCGGCCTATCTCTGCGGCGCCGGAGCCGTGGCCGCACAGCCGGCGGACGACGGCGACCCGGGCTCGTTCCGCCCCCGCGAGATCGTCGACTCCGGCCACCGGTTCTTCGGCTCGGTGTCGCGCGGCCTCGGACGCGCGGTGGAGGAGGCCACGAAGCGGTGGGGCGAGCCCAACGGCTACATTCTCGGGCAGGAGGCCTCCGGCGCCATCGTCGGCGGCGTCCGCTACGGCGAGGGGACGCTCTATACCCGCAACGCCGGCCAGCGCCGGATCTACTGGCAGGGCCCCAGCATCGGCTTCGACGTCGGCGGCGACGGCGACCGGACGATGATGCTGATCTACAACCTGCCGTCGGTGGCGAAGCTCTACCGCCGCTTCGGAGGGGTCGACGGCTCGGCCTTCCTCGTCGGCGGGATCGGCATGAGCGCCACCACCTCGGACGGGATCATCGTCGTGCCGATCCGGACGGGTGTCGGCGCCCGCTTCGGCATCAACATCGGCTATCTCAAGTTCACCAGCCGGCCGACCTGGAACCCGTTTTGAGCACGAAGCGGGTTACGCAAAAGCGGTCACCGGTCTCGCGGCGAAGACCTGCGACGGAACAGGGATCCCAGCGGGGTGAAGGGTTGGCGTGCCGACGCGAACCCGCCGAGGTCGGAATGGGTCGTGTGGCCGGCCGACTTGCCCGCCGCGCGCCGACGTGAATTAAGGATCGGCCGGGCGCGTCGGGCGTCGCGTCGGCCGATGGTCACCAGCACGGGTGTGATGAGCGTTTCCGCGTGATCGAAACCATCCTGATCTTCGCGTTCGGCTTCCTCCTGGCAAGCCTGACCGCGCTCCTCCTGCTGCCTGCGGTGAATGCCCGGGCCGGGCGGCTGGCCCGGCGCCGGATGGCGACGCTGTTCCCGCTCACCGGCGTCGAGGCCGCCGCCGAGAAGGACTACCTGCGCGCGCAGTTCGCCGTCGAGCGGACGCGGATGGAGCAGCGCATGCAGGCGGTGGGGGCCACCAAGCACGCCGACATGGCGACCATCGGCGTGCGCACCCTGGAGGCCGCGGCGCTGGCCAGAACCGTCTCGGAGCGCGAGGCCCTCATCACCGTCAGGGAGGGCGAGATCGCCGCCGTCCGGAGCGAGCGCGACGGCATCGCGGGCGATCTGGCCACCTCCCGCTCCGATCTCGCCGTCGGCGTCGCGACCCTCGGCATCCTCGAGGAGGCCCATCGCACGCTGCTGGACGAACTCCTCCTGAGCCGCCGTCGCCCGCAGCCGCGGGAGGCCGCGCCACAGGATTCCGACGCCCAGGATTCCGACGCCCAGGATCTTGAAGCGCCTGCGACGAACCGGGATGCGACGGCCAGATCCTACGGGCCCTTCCCCGTCGCGACCCTCGAACCGGCGACCGACCCGCAGATGCGGATCGCGGAACTCGCGGCCGAGTGCGAGGCCCTGCGTGCGCGCCTGGCCGTCGCCGAAGCGGCCACGCGCCATGCCGGAACGGGAATCGAGGCACAGAACGCGGCGCTGCGCGAGAGCATCGTGGCAGTGGCCGAGGCCCTGGTCCGCTCCGAACGCCTGCCCTCCGTGGCGGCGTTCACCATGCCCGGCCCGGCGACCCGATCGTCACCGCCCTGATCGGATCGGACCGTTGCGGCGACCGGGGGTCGCGGCGTAGAAGGCCGCCAGTTCACGGCATCACCACCCCGGCGCCTTGTTTCGACCATGCCGGCCCATCATCGGGTCGCGCAGGCCCACGATCATCAGCCACGCCCTTTCGAGACGGATCCGACCTCATATGTCCCTGAAGCTGACATCGCTCGCCGTGATCCTCGCTGCCGGATTGTCCCTGCCCGCCGTCCAGGCGATGGCCCAGGCGGCTCCGCAGACCAAGCGCGGTAACGAGACCCTCAAGAAATACTGCACCGGCGACTACCTGAGCTATTGCGGCAACCTGTCCCCGGACGACCCGGCCATGGACAAGTGCTTCCAGACCAACTGGACGAAGCTGAGCGAGAACTGCCGCCGCGCCATCGACGCCTACCAGAAGGGCGGCGACAAGAAGGGCGCCGAGAAGAAGGGCTGACGCACGGGCGGTTCCGGTCGCGACGGCCCTCGTCTCGGCGGCGATGACGCGGGCGCGACGGGCTCATCCCCGGTTTCTCCCGCGCCGGGACGTCCGGCCATCGCAAAGCCGGGTCGTCGTCCTCGCCTCGCGGCCCGGCAACGGCTAAGGTGTTCGCCTGTCACTACCGGACCCCGTCGTCGATGCCTCTTCGTTTCCGCCCGTTGACCCCTCTCGTCGCGCTCGGCTTCGTTGCCCTCGCCGTTTCGGCCTGCGGGCGACGCGGCGGCCTCGAAGCGCCGCCGGACGGCTCCGTGCCCCCCGGCCCGGCGACCAGCCGCGCCCTTCCCGCCGCTGCCGTCGCCGTGCCCACCGCGGTCCAGGACGGCGACGAGCTGAGCCCGGCAGCGGTGGCGGGCGGAGGCTTCGACACGCCGTTGACCACGTCGCGGGGCGCCAAACGCGGCTACACGATCCCGAAGGCCCCCTTCATCCTCGACCCGCTGCTCTGACCCTCGGGATCGTCGGTGTCGACCCGTGCGGCGCCCGAAGGTGAAGAGACCGTCCCGACTTCACCCCGGCCCGCCGCTTCGCCCGCGCCCGCCGGGGCTCTCACGAGGCGAGCGCCGCGTATCCGATGCACCATTTCCAGTACCGCGACGGTCGCCTGAAGGCGGAGGACGTCGACCTCGGCGATCTGGCCGAGACCGTCGGCACGCCGTTCTACTGCTATTCCACCGCCACCCTGGAGCGGCACTACCGGGTCTTCGCCGAGGCCTTCGACGGTGACGACGCCCTCGTCTGCTATGCCATGAAGGCCAACTCCAACCAGGCCGTGCTGACGACCCTGGCCCGGAGCGGAGCCGGCATGGACATCGTCTCGGAGGGCGAATTGCGCCGGGCGTTGGCGGCCGGGGTCGATCCTCGCAAGATCGTGTTCTCGGGTGTGGGCAAGACCCCGGTGGAGATGCGTGCCGCCCTCGAGGCCGGCATCCTCTGCTTCAACGTCGAGAGCGAGCCGGAACTCGAGACGCTCTCGATGGTGGCCGCGAGCCTCGGCGCCACCGCGCCGGTCTCGATCCGCGTCAATCCCGACGTCGATGCCGGCACGCAC
This sequence comes from Methylobacterium sp. Leaf399, assembly GCF_001424525.1. NCBI lineage: Bacteria > Pseudomonadati > Pseudomonadota > Alphaproteobacteria > Hyphomicrobiales > Methylobacteriaceae > Methylobacterium > Methylobacterium sp. Leaf399. The sequence continues at coordinate 283,687 of NZ_LMQK01000012.1, forward strand.
GCCAAGATCTCCACCGGCAAGTCGGAGAACAAGTTCGGCATCCCTATCGGCCGCGCCCGCGCCGTCTACGCCAAGGCCGCCACCCTGCCCGGGGTCGCGGTCGCGGGCGTCGACATGCACATCGGCAGCCAGATCACCGACCTGGCGCCGTTCGACCGCGCCGCCGGGCTGCTCGCCGGCCTCGCCCGCGACCTGCTCGCCGACGGGCATCGCCTCCATCACATCGACTTCGGCGGCGGCCTCGGCATTCCCTACCGCGACGACGATGCGCCGCCGCCCGATCCGGCGGCCTTCGCGGCGATGCTGCGTCCGCATTTCCGGCCGCTCGGCCTGCGGCCGGTGTTCGAGATCGGCCGGATGATCGCCGGCAACGCCGGCATCCTCCTCACCCGTGTCCTCTACGTGAAGCGCACGGAGGGCCGCACCTTCGTCATCGTCGACGCGGCCATGAACGACCTCATCCGACCGACCCTCTACGACGCCTTCCACGGGGTGAGGCCGGTGGTCGAGCCGACGGCCCAGACCCCGCTCGTCGTGGCCGACCTCGTCGGGCCGGTGTGCGAAAGCGGCGACTACATCGCTCTGAACCGCGAGATGCCCGAACTGAAGGCCGGCGACCTCGTCGCGGTGATGAGCGCGGGCGCCTATGGGGCGGTCCAGGCCGGGACCTACAACACCCGTCCGCTGGTGCCGGAGGTGCTGGTGCGCGGCGAGGCCGCCGCGATCGTGCGCCCGCGCCAGACTTACGACGTGCTCATCGGCCTCGACCGCCTGCCGGACTGGCTGGCTCGCTGAAAGGCCTCCGCGCGTGAGCGGGACGTCCCCCCGCGGGAGTCCCTGAGCGGATTTGACCCGATGGTCGGGTCCGGCCACCATGCTAGGCTCACGCAGCGTGGCCGCCGGTGTCGGTGGCCGCCCGGGGAGCCGTCGAAGCATGGGCGAGGCGCGAGAGAGCGGCAGGGCGGACGAGGGAGCGGCGCCCATGAGCGCGTCCGAAACCGAGCGCAGCCGCCTCGACCGCCTGGTGGCCCGTGCGGGCGCCGCCACGGTCTGGGAGCGGGTCTGGCCGGTCATGTGGCGCGGGATCGCCATGGTCCTGGCCTTCCTCGCCGCGTCCTGGCTCGGGCTGTGGCTCGACCTCCCCCCCTTCGGCCGGATGGTGGGGCTCGCCCTCTTCGCCATCGCCCTCGTCGCCGGGCTTCTGCCGCTGGCGCGGATCGCCCGCCCGAGCCGACGCGAGGCGCTGGCGCGGCTCGACCGCGACGCCGCGTCCGGCAGCGGTGCCCTAGCCCACAACCCCGCCTCCGCCATTGAGGACACCCTCGCCGTCGGGACCGGTGACCCGGCTACGCAGGCGCTCTGGGCGCTCCACCGCCGCCGCGCCGTGGCCGCCATCGCGACGCTGACGGTGTCGCCGCCGCGGCCGGCGATGCCCCGTCGCGATCCCTTCGCGCTGCGCGCGGCGGTCCTGGTCACGGCCGCCGCGAGCCTGTTCGTCGCCGGGCCGGAGTGGCGCCAGCGCGTCGGCGCGGCCTTCGACTGGCGGGCGCCCGTCTCGGCCGGTCCGAGCTTCCGGGTCGACGGATGGATCGACCCGCCGCTCTACACGCGCATTCCCCCCCTGGTGGTGGCCCTGGGCGAGGCCGAGCAGCGCCTGCGCGCGCCGATCAATTCCACCCTGATCGTGCGGATCGCCGGACAGGGCGAGGCCAGGCTCGGCGTCCGGTCCGGCCTGCAGTCCCTGCCGGGCAAGGAGCCGCGGCCCGACCTGCGCGAGGACCGCTTCAAGCTCACCGGCGGAACGGCCGATCTGACGATCGAGACGCCGGGCACGCCGGTGCAGCGCCTCGTGATCGAGACGACTCCCGACGACGCCCCCGTCATCGAAGCCGTGGGGACGCCCGAGGTCAACGGCCGCGGCACCTTCAACCTGAGCTACCGCGCCCGGGACGACTACGGCATCGTCTCGGCCGAAGGCGTGGTGGAGCCGCTCAAGCCCGGCCGGTCGCTGGTCCCGCCGCCCCGCATCGCCCTGGCGCTGCCAGGAGACGCCACCGGCGAGACCGACACCAAGACCCTCGTCGACCTCACCGACAATCCCTGGTCCGGCGCACGCGTGCGCTTCACCCTGACGGTGAAGGACGAGGCCGAGCAGGAGGCGCGCAGCCAGGGCGTCGAGATGACCCTGCCGGCGCGGCCGTTCCAGAAGCCGCTGGCGCGGGCGCTCGCCGAGGAGCGTCGCCGCCTCGTCACGGCCCCCGACGAGAGCCGCGCCCGGGTCCAGATCGCCCTCGACGCCCTCATGATCGCGCCCGACAGGTTCACGCCCGAGCCCGCCGTTTTCCTAGGGCTGCGCACCGCCTCGCGGCGCCTCAAGGCGGCCCGGACCGACGAGGCCCTGACGGAGGTCGCCGACCTCCTGTGGGAGATGGCCCTCAAGATCGAGGACGGCGACCTGTCGGACGCCGAGAAGTCGCTGCGGGCGGCCCAGGACCGCCTCAAGGAGGCGATCGCCCGCAATGCCCCCGACGAGGAGGTCAAGGCGCTCACCGACGCCCTCAAGCAGGCCCTCGACAAGTTCATGAAGGAGATGGCCGAGCGCCAGGGCAAGGAGCCGCGAAAGCCCAACGAGCGCGGCCAGAAGGACCAGAACGCCAAGAGCGTCACGCCCGACGATCTCAACAAGATGATCGAGGACATGGCCGAGGCGATGAAGCGCGGCGACACCGCCGAGGCCCAGCGCCTGCTCGAGCAGCTGCGCGGCATCCTCGAGAACCTCCAGACCGCCGAGCAGGGCGGCAAGTCCGACCCCCGGTCCCGCGAGATGGACAAGCAGGCCGAGGATCTCGACAAGATGGCGCGCGAGCAGCAGGGCCTGCGCGACGAGACCTTCAAGGACGGACAGGCCAAGCGCGGCCAGCCGCGCCCCCGCAACGGCCAGCAGGGCCAGCAGCAGCCCGGAGGGCAGGGCCAGCAGGGTCAACAGGGCCAGGGTCAACAAGGCGAGGGCCAGCAGGGTCAGGGACAGAAGGGCGAAAAGGGCCAGGGCCAGCAGGGGCAAGGGCAGGGACAAGGCGGCCCCGGCCAGCGCCAGCAGGCCCTGCGCGAGCGCCTGGAGGACCTGCAACGCCGCATGAAGGAACTTGGCATGCAGGGCGAGGAAGGCCTGTCCGATGCCGAGGAGGCCATGCGCGAGGCCGAGGACGCCCTGGGCCAGGGTCGGGAGGGCGACGCCGTCGATGCCCAGGGGCGTGCGCTCGACGGGCTCAAGCGCGGCGCCGAGGGCATGCAGCAGCAGCGCCAGGAGATGGCCGAGGGCGAGGGCGAAGGCGAAGGCCAGCAGGAGGGCGGCAAGTCCCCGAGCCAGCAGGGCCAGGCCGGCTCGCGTGACGACGATCCGCTCGGCCGCCCGACCAAGGGACGCGACACCTCCGGCGGCAACGTCCGGGTTCCCACCGCCGACGAATCGGGGGTTCAGCGCACCCGCCGGATTATGGAGGAGTTGCGGCGCAAGCTCGGCGACCCGAGCCGGCCGCGCGAGGAGCTCGACTACTTCGAGCGCCTGCTGCGCCGGAACTGACCGCGGCGGCCGGCGGAGGCGGTTCACCGGCACCGTCTCGCCCCGTCGCGATGCGCCCTCCTGCCCCGGCGACGATTCGCCGAGCCGGTCCTATGTCTGTGGTCCGGAGACCGGAGACCGTCAGGCACCGGATCACCCGCCCTCGAGCCGAGACGCCCGTCCGATGTCCTCCAACACCATCGTCCTGTTCGCCTGCATCGCCGTGGCCGTCGTCCTGCTGCTCGGCCTCGTCAACATGATGCGGGGCGGCAGCAGCAACGTCTCTCAAAGGCTGATGCGGCTGCGCGTGATCCTGCAGTTCGCCGCGATCGTCGTGATCATGGGCGTGCTGTGGTGGCGCTCGGCCTGAGGTCGGCCAAGCGTCCGAGGTGTGGCGGCGAGGGCTCACCGGGGATCTATCGCGCGCTCCCCGGATGATTGGCGGCGCGGTCCCCTCAACGGGCGGACCGAGAGCGTGCTAGCCTTTCGCCATATCCCTGCCGGACACCGAAGCGATGCCGTTCCAACACCTGCGCCTTCTCAAGGGCGCCCTCGCCGTGGCGATCGGCGCCAGCGCGACGATCCCGAGCGCGCAGGGTGCGGATCTGCGCGGCGCACGGCCCGCGCCGCCCGTCTATGTCGCTCCGGCCCAGCCGATGAGCTTCGTTTCGGAGGTCCGCATCGGCGGATCGGTGCAGGACCCCGGCAGCGCCGAGGGCAAGGCCCGGGGCTTCAGCACCGCCAACGTCAACGGCGAGATCCTGTTCGCCAAGCCGATCATCAGCGCGGACCCGTTCTGGCAGGCCTTCGTCCCGCGTCCGACCGTCGGTGGCAGCTACAACACCGGCGGCCGCACGAGCTTCGCCTACATCGGCGCCACCTGGTCGGTGGACCTCTTTCCCGAGACCTTCGGCCGGCGCGTCTTCCTCGACGGCTTCTTCGGCGGCGCCGCCCACAACGGTTACACCGGCCCTAAGGCGAACACGCCCTATGGGTTCAACACGCTGGGCTGCAACCCGCTTTTCCGCGAGGCCGCCGCATTGGGCTTCCGCATCACCGAGCGCTGGAGCATCATGGCGACGATCGAGCACATGTCGAACGCCGGCCTGTGTGCGAACAATCGCGGCCTGACCAACTATGGTGGCCGGATCGGCTACACCTTCTGACGGCAATCCGCTGACATCACCCCGGATCGAACACCGTGGTCACCCTGAACCGCATCTACACCCGCACTGGTGACAAGGGCTCGACGGCCCTCGCCAACGGTGAGCGCCGCTCCAAGGCCGACCTGAGGGTCGAGACCTACGGCACCGTGGACGAGACCAACGCCTGCATCGGTCTCGTGCGGCTGCATGCCGGTCCCGAACTCGATGCCATGCTCGGCCGAATCCAGAACGACCTGTTCGACCTCGGTGCCGACCTCGCGACCCCCGAAGGCGTGGAGAAGCCGGCCTACGAGCCGCTGCGGATCGTCGCTTCCCAGGTCAAGCGCATCGAGGCCGACATCGACGCGCTGAACGCCGACATCGCGCCCCTGAAGTCGTTCGTGCTGCCGGGTGGATCGGCCGCAGCGGCGTTTCTCCATCAGGCCCGCACGGTCTGCCGCCGGGCGGAGCGCCTCGCCGTGGCGCTCGCCGCCGTCGAGGGCGAGCAGGTCTCGGCCGAGGCGCTGCAATACCTCAACCGCCTGTCGGATTTCCTGTTCGTGGCGAGCCGCACGGCGAACGCCAACGGCGCGGACGACGTGTTGTGGGTGCCGGGCAAGAACCGGTAGGCGGGAAACCGAAACGCCCGTCCGCGCCCAGGTTCCCGTCGACGCCCTCGTGTCCGGGATCGCGCACGGACTGTGCCGGGCCCCGCGTTGACAACCGCGAAATCACATCGCTACGGTCCGCCGCCTTGTCGGCGGGGCTCGATCGACAGGAGCCCGGACGAAGGGCCGTCGACCGCCCCGCTGCATCGATGTGTCTGCGCTGAGGATTGTGACCGCCATGAAGGTTCTTGTGCCCGTCAAGCGGGTCGTCGACTACAACGTCAAGATCCGCGTCAAGGCCGATGGGTCGGGCGTCGAACTCGCCAACGTCAAGATGTCGATGAATCCCTTCGACGAGATCGCGGTCGAGGAGGCGATCCGCCTGAAGGAGAAGGGCAAGGTCACGGAGATCGTCGCCGTCTCGATCGGCCCGCAGCAGGCCCAGGAGACGCTGCGCACGGCGCTGGCGATGGGTGCCGACCGCGCGATCCTGGTCAAGACCGACGTCACCGTCGAGCCTCTTGGCGTCGCCAAGATCCTCAAGGCGGTGGTCGAGAAGGAATCCCCGGGCCTCGTCATCCTCGGCAAGCAGGCCATCGACGACGATTCCAACCAGACCGGCCAGATGCTCGCAGCCCTGCTCGGCTGGCCGCAGGGCACCTTCGCCTTCAAGGTCGCGTTCGGCGAAGGAAGCATCGACGTCACCCGCGAGGTCGACGGCGGCCTGCAGACCGTGACCCTGGCCCTGCCGGCCATCGTCACCACCGATCTGCGCCTCAACGAGCCGCGCTATGCCAGCCTGCCCAACATCATGAAGGCGAAGAAGAAGCCGCTGGAGGAGCTGTCGCCCGACGCCCTCGGCGTCGACGTGACGCCGCGGATCAAGGTGCTCAAGACGGTGGAGCCGGCCGGGCGCAAGGCCGGCGTGAAGGTCGAATCCGCCGCCGCCCTGGTGGAGAAGCTGCGAGGCGAAGCCGGGGTGATCTGAGCCCCCTCCCCGACGCGTCGTCCATCCCGCAGCGGCAACCCGATCCGAGGTTATTCCAGACCATGACCATCCTTCTTCTCATCGAGCACGAAAACGGTGCGGTTCGCGACGGCAGCCTCAAGGCGGTCACGGCCGCGCGCGACATCGGCGGCCCGATCCACGCCCTGGTGCTGGGCAGCGGCGCGCAGGCGGCGGCGGCGGCGGCGGCCAAGCTCGACGGCGTCGAGACGGTGCTCGTCTCCGAGGATTCGGCCTACGACCACCTCCTCGCCGAGCCCACCGGCGCCCTCATCGCGTCCATCTCCGGACCCTACGACGTCATCCTGGCCGCCGCATCGACCACGGGCAAGAACGTGCTGCCGCGGGTGGCCGCCCTCCTCGACGTCGCCCAGATCTCGGACATCATCAAGGTCGTCTCGCCCGACACGTTCGAGCGGCCGATCTACGCCGGCAACGCCATCCAGACCGTGCAGGCGCCGGCAGGCAAGGCGGTGATCACCGTGCGGACCGCCGCCTTCAAGGCGGCGGCGGAGGGCGGGTCCGCCGGCACCGTCCAGCCGTTGGAGGCCGCCGTCCCGGCCGCCGGGGGCTCGACCTTCAAGGGCGAGGAGATCGCCGTATCCGACCGGCCGGAGTTGGCAGCGGCCAAGATCATCGTCTCGGGCGGCCGCTCGCTCGGTTCGGCGGAAAAGTTCAAGGAGCTCATTGAGCCCCTGGCCGACAGCCTCGGCGCGGCGGTGGGTGCCTCGCGCGCTGCGGTGGATGCCGGCTACGCGCCCAACGATTGGCAGGTCGGCCAGACCGGCAAGGTGGTGGCGCCCGACCTCTACGTGGCGGTGGGAATTTCGGGTGCGATCCAGCATCTGGCCGGCATGAAGGACTCCAAGGTCATCGTCGCCATCAACAAGGACGAGGATGCGCCGATCTTCCAGGTGGCGGACTACGGCCTCGTGGGCGACCTGTTCCAGGTGGTGCCCGATCTGCGGGCCGCCATCGCCGGCGCCAAGGGCTGAGGGCAAGCCGACTGCGTATGCCCGGCCGCGGCGCGGTCGGGCATGCATTAAACGCTCGCCGCCGCACTGCACCTGCGTGTGAAAATGTTCTAAGGAACGACTGATCCGGGGGGATCGCTGCGTCGGCACGACGCCCTGGCATGCAACGCGTTCGCCGGCTCCGCCGACGACGCATCGGGGGTGCGGGTTACGCGATGGGCATCGATATCAAGACCGTCGGGATCGTCGGTGCGGGACAGATGGGAAGTGGCATCGCCCATGTCTGCGCGATGGCGGGGCTCGACGTGCGGCTCAACGACCGTGAAGGCTCGCGGATCGAGAGCGGGCTCGCCACCATCGACGGAAATCTCGCCCGACAGGTGGCCAAGGGTACCATCACCGACGATCAGCGCCGCGGCGCGGTCGGCCGCATCGTCCAGGCGCGAAGCTACGACGACCTCGCTCCCTGCGATCTGGTGATCGAAGCGGCGACCGAGGACGAAGCGACCAAGCGCAAGATCTTCAGCACCCTGTGCGGGTCGCTCAAGCCCGACGCGATCATCGCCACCAACACCTCGTCGATCTCGATCACGCGACTGGCCGCCTCCACCGATCGGCCGGAGCGGTTCATCGGCATCCACTTCATGAACCCGGTGCCGATCATGCAGCTCGTCGAGCTGATCCGTGGCATCGCGACGGAAGACCCGACCTACGAATCGGCCAAGGCCTTCATCGGCAAGCTCGGCAAGACTTCGACCATGTCGGAGGATTTTCCGGCGTTCATCGTCAACCGCATCCTGCTGCCGATGATCAACGAGGCGATCTATACGCTCTACGAGGGCGTCGGTTCGGTGGAATCGATCGATACGGCGATGAAACTCGGGGCCAACCACCCGATGGGGCCCCTGCAGCTCGCCGACTTCATCGGCCTCGATACCTGCCTGTCGGTCATGCAGGTTCTCTACGAAGGCTTGGCGGACTCGAAATATCGCCCCTGTCCGCTTCTCGTGAAATACGTCGAGGCGGGATGGCTCGGTCGCAAGACCAAGCGCGGATTCTACGATTATCGCGGTGAGGTGCCCGTCCCGACCCGTTGAGGATCGAGACGGACGATGGCGGCGAAGCCGATCACTCCGGCTTGCGGGCGCCGTCGCTGGACGGCTGGGCCGGAGCGCCGCTCGTCGGGTTGGCGGGCTGCGTGGTCGGTGCCTTCGCCGTGCCGCCGGTGACCGAACCGGTCACCTGCTCGCGGGAGGCTTCCTGGCTCTTCGACGCGTAGTCGGGCGGCGAGTTGGCGCCCTGCCACGTCATCAGCCCGGTGATCGCAATCGCCAGAAGAAGAAGGCTCGCACCCAGCACGTAGAGTATGGGCTTGCCGCGCTTGCCCTGGCGGGCGTCCTGAACCGGAACCTGCTCCTGCTGCTGTTGCCTGTACTCTTGCATGAAGGACCTCGTCTGCGAGGCCGCGACCGGCCTCTCGTTTTACGACCGACGCGGATGCATCGTGTTGGTCGTCAAACGCGGCGCTCGCGACGAGAGTTCCTGGTCGAGGCCCGATGCACCCGTGTCAGCGACCGGTGAGCAGCAGGATCTTGCCGAGGTGCGCGCTCGATTCCATCAGTTCGTGCGCCTGCCGCGCCTGGTCGAACGGGAAGGTCGCGTGGATGATCGGCCGGATACGTCCGTCCTCCAGGAGCGGCCAGACTTGGCTGGCCAAGCCGCGCGCGATCTGCGCCTTGTCGGCATCGGGCCGGGCGCGCAAGGTCGAGCCCGTGAAGGTGAGCCGCTTCATCATGATCGGCGTCATGCTGAAGCTCTCGGCCTTGTAGCCCTGCATGAAGGCGATCTGGACGAGGCGTCCCTCGACGGCCAGGGCCGACAGGTTGCGGGCGAGATACGGGGCGCCGACCATGTCGAGGATGACGTCGACGCCCTTGCCGCCCGTGAGGGTCTTCACCTCGTCGGCGAAATCGGCGGTGCGGTAGTTGATGGCGGCATCCGCCCCGAGGTCTCGGCAGAAGGCACATTTCTCGTCCGACCCCGCCGTGGCGAAGACGGTGGCGCCGTGGTGCTTGGCGATCTGGATCGCGGTGGAGCCGATGCCGCTCGAGCCGCCATGGACGAGGAAGGTCTCGCCGGCCTTGAGCCGCCCGCGCTCGATGACGTTGCTGAACACCGTGAAATAGGTCTCGGGCAGGCCGGCCGCCTCCACGAGGGACAGGGGCTTGGGCCTAGGCAGGCACTGGCCGGCCTGCGCCACGGCGAACTCGGCATAGCCGCCGCTGATGACCAGCGCACAGACCTCGTCGCCGATGGACAAGGTGCCGGCGCCCTCCCCCAGCGCCACGATCCGGCCGGACACTTCCAGCCCCGGCACCTCGGTGGCACCCTTGGGCGGCGGATACTTGCCTTCGCGCTGCATGATGTCGGGCCGGTTCACGCCCGCCGCCACCACCTCGATCAGCACCTGGCCCGGGCCGGGTTTGAGCACCGGCACGGTCTCGACCGCGATCACTTCCGGCCCACCGGCCTCGGTGTAACGGATCTGGCGCATGGTCTCGGGGATCGGTGTCGACATGGCGTGTCTCCTGGCGTCGAGCCGCCGTCATCGCCGTCGTACACTCCGAAGGCAAGGGCGGGACGCAGAAGTCGGTTCACCGCGTCCCGTACATCCGGTCGCCCGCATCCCCCAGTCCCGGCACGATGTAGCCGTGGTCGTTGAGGTGGCTGTCGATGGCCGCCGTCCACACGGGGACGTCCGGATGGGCGGCTTGGAGCCGGGCGATGCCCTCGGGAGCGGCGAGCAGGCAGACGAAACGCAGGTCCTGGGCGCCGCGGGCCTTGAGCAGATCGATCGCCGCCACCGCCGAATTGGCCGTGGCCAGCATCGGGTCGAGGACCAGGACGGTGCGGTCGACGAGGTCCGAGGGCGCCTTGAAGTAGTATTCCACCGCCTGCAGCGTCTCGGGGTCGCGGTAGAGGCCGACGTGCGCGACGCGCGCCGAAGGCACCAGCGACAACATCCCGTCGAGGAAGCCGACGCCGGCGCGCAGGATCGGGGCGAACACCAGTTTCTTGCCGGCGATCTGGCGGCCTTCCATCGTCTGGATCGGCGTCTCGATGGTCACCGGTTCGAGCGGGAGGTCGCGGGTGACCTCGTAGGCGAGCAGCATGCCGATCTCGTTGAGGATCTGGCGGAATCCCTTGGTCGAGCGCTCGCGCTCGCGCAGCAGCGTCAGCTTGTGCTGGACCAGGGGATGGTCGACCACCCGCACCGATGCCGTCTCGCCCTCAGCCCGCATCGTCCGCTCCTCCGCTCGCCATCGCCGTCAGGCTGCTGCCGCTGTCCTACACCAGCGAAAGCGCGGCGACGACGCGATCCCCGGCGGGCACCCACGAAAAAGGGCTCCCCACCGTTCGGCGGGGAGCCCTTCTCGACGGATCGGATCGATGGGCCGGATCAGGCTTCAGGAGTCCCCTTCGAGCCGGCGGCGGCGCGACGCTGGGCCATGAAAGCGTCGAACTGCTCGCGGTCCTTGGCGCGCTTCAGCTCCTCGACGAAGGCGGCGAAGGCACGGCCCTCTTCGTCGAGCGCGCGACGCTGGGCGACGAGGCGCTCGATCTCGGCCTTGCGATAGGCGTCGAAGGCCAGGTTGCCGGTGCCGCCGACATTGGTGGCCTCGAAGGCCGCCGCGAATCGCGACCGGCCGCTCGCTCCGGCCGCCGTGGTGCGGCCGACGAGATCACGCAGTTCGGAAAAGGCCGGATAGCCCGAGAGCTTCCAGACGACGTAACCCAGCGCCAGCGGCCACCAGTAGATGAAGGCGACGACGATGGCGCCGATCTCGAAGGACCGGCGCGGAAACGGACCGTTGCGGTAGGACTTGCCTGTGAAGGACTTGCCGCTGGCCCAGGGGGAGGTCGAGGAAAAGCTCACGGTGCATGCTCCGATGTCAATGTGAACCTCGTTAACTTGCGGGTGCCCCCCCGGTATTTCAAGTCCCGCGGCGCGTGCCGTCGGGGTTGGCGGCCACGGGGGCGCCCGCCCCGTGGACGAGGGCGAGGACTCCGGCGCGCAGAAGCTCGTACTTGTCCGGCACGCCGGGCCCCCGCGGCAGTTGACCGGCGGCGGAGAGGGTGGCGAGGCCGTGGGCGAGCGCCCACACCTCCATCGCGATGAAGCGCGGATCGATGGCCCCGAAACCGTCGGGGAACGTCGAGCGCAGCGATTCGACCAGGAGATCGAACGGGCTCGGCCGCGCCGCCGCGGGCTCCGCGGCGGTGGCGGCCCCGAGGCCGGCGCTGCGGCTCTCGAAGATGGCGGCGTAGTAGCCCGGTTCCTCTTCGGCGAAGGCGAGGTAGGCCTCGCCCATTCGGGTGAAGCGTTCGAGAGGCGTGCCTTTCCCGCCCACCGCCTTGGCGAGGCGTGCCGCGAGATCGGTGAAGCCGCGGCCCGCCACCTCCTCCAGGAGCGCCTCGCGCCCGCGAAAGTGCCGATACAGCGCGGCCGGGGTGACGCCGACGAGGCGGGCGGCATCGACCAGCGTGAAACCGCCCACGCCCCGCTCGGCGATGAAGCGGCGGGCCGCCTCGATCAACGCTTCCTTGAGATTGCCGTGGTGGTAGCTGCGCCGGTCGCCCGGTTGGTCGCGCCAGGGTCGCAAAAGGTCGTCCTCCTTCGCGGCGTCGCCTCGACGCCCCGCGCCGCCGCCTTGAGAAGCGCGAACCGGTCCGCGCCCCGCCATGCGATACCATGAAAGCCACCGCCGGACAGGGCGACACACGACGCTCGGCCGGGCGCGATGGAGGCACGGGGCGCTCACGGCGGCATCCCGATTTACCGATCAGAGTCACGCTTTGGTGATCGCCGGAAACGCTTCACTAACTGATTATGGCTCAAGGTCTCGTCTGCACGGACGGTAGTGCGCGTTTGGACTGAGTACCTCTCATGGACGACTTGCTGCGTGAGTTTCTCACTGAGAGTGCCGAGCACCTCGACACGGTCGACACCGAACTCGTCCGTTTCGAGCAGGATCCGAACAACAAGACGATCCTGAGCAACATCTTCCGGCTCGTCCACACCATCAAGGGCACCTGCGGCTTCCTCGGCCTGCCCCGCCTCGAAGCGCTGGCGCATGCGGCCGAAACGCTGATGGGCCAGTTCCGCGACGGCATGCCGGTGACCGGCGCCGCCGTCAGCCTGATCCTGGTGACCCTCGACCGTCTGAAGTCGATCCTCGGCGACCTCGAGAAGACCGGGACCGAGCCCGTCGGCAACGACGAGGACCTGATCGGCGCCCTCGAGCACATGGCCTCCGGGCCGGTCGGCCAGGCTGCCGTCCCCGCCGCCCCGGCCCCGCGCGCCGACATCGTGCTGCCGCCGCCCGTCCAGCGCGAGCTGAAGCCCGGCGAGGTCACCCTCGAGGACCTCGAACGCGCCTTCATGGAAGCGGAAGGCCCCGACGACATGGCCATGGCGATGGCACCGGCTCCGCTTCCCGAGCCCGAGCCGATCGCACCCCCGGTCCCCGCCCCCGTGGCAAAGGCCGACGCGCCGGCGGCGTCCGGCGGCGAGAGCGAAGGTGGCGTCGCCAAGGTGCAGACCATCCGCGTGAACGTCGACACCCTCGAACACCTCATGACGATGGTGTCCGAGCTGGTGCTGACCCGCAACCAGCTCCTCGAGATCGCCCGCCAGCACGACGATTCGACCTACAAGGTCCCGCTGCAGCGGCTCAGCCACGTCACCGCCGAGCTGCAGGAAGGCGTCATGAAGACGCGCATGCAGCCGATCGGCAACGCCTGGCAGAAGCTGCCGCGGGTGGTGCGCGACCTGTCCTCCGAACTCGGCAAGTCGATCGAGCTCGTGATGAACGGCGCCGAGACCGAGCTCGACCGCCAGGTCCTGGAGGTCATCAAGGACCCGCTCACCCACATGGTCCGCAACTCGGCCGACCACGGCATCGAGTCGGCGGCCGAGCGCAAGGCGGCCGGCAAGCCCGTCAAGGGCACGATCCGCCTGTCGGCCTACCACGAGGGCGGGACGATCACGATCGAGATCTCCGACGACGGCAAGGGCCTCGACCTGTCCGCGATCCGCCGCAAGGCGGTGGAGCGCAGCGTCGCCAGCCAGGCCGAGATCGACCGGATGACCGACGCCCAAGTGGCGAAGTTCATCTTCCACCCCGGCTTCTCCACCGCCAAGGCCGTGACCTCGGTCTCCGGCCGCGGCGTCGGCATGGACGTCGTCAAGACCAACATCGACGTCATCGGCGGCGTGATCGACATCAACACCCAGCTCGGGCGCGGTACCACCTTCACGATCAAGATCCCGCTCACCCTCGCCATCATCGCCGCCCTCATCGTCAAGGCCGGCGACCTGCGCTACGCGGTGCCCCAGGTGGCCGTCCTCGAACTGGTGCGGGTCGACAGCACCACCGCCCAGACCGTGGAGCGCATCAACGGCTCGCCGGTGCTGCGCCTGCGCGAGCGCCTCCTGCCGATCGTCACGCTCACCGGCGTGCTCGGCCAGGAGCAGAACGCCGAGACCATCGATTCCGGCTTCGTGGTGGTGGCTCAGGTTGGCCGCCAGCGCTTCGGCATCCTCGTCGACGAGGTCTTCCACACGGAGGAGATCGTCGTGAAGCCGATGTCCTCGAAGCTGCGCCACCTGTCGCTGTTTGCCGGCAACACCATCCTCGGCGACGGCGCGGTGGTGCTGATCGTCGATCCCAACGGCATCGCCCAGCAGGTCAGCCAGGGCTCGCAGGCCGGCGGCATGCCGATCGAGGCCGAGGTGGAGGAGGTCGCCGATACCGACTCCAAGGCGACGCTCCTGGTGTTCCGCGGCGGTGCCGGCAGCTTCAAGGCGGTGCCGCTCTCCCTCGTCACCCGCCTCGAGGAGATCGAGGCCTCGAAGATCGAGTGGGTCGGCGGCCGGCCCCTGGTGCAGTACCGCGGCCGCCTGATGCCCCTGGTCCCGGCCGATTCCTCCATCGAGATCCGGTCCGAGGGCACCCAGGCCCTGGTGGTGTTCTCGGACGGCGAGCGCGCCATGGGCCTCGTGGTCGACGAGATCGTCGACATCGTCGAGGAGCGCCTCGACGTCGAGATCTCGGCGGACCGCTCCGACCTCATCGGCTCGGCGGTCCTGCGCGGTCGCGCCACCGAGATCATCAACATCGCCCACTTCCTGCCGCTGGCCTACGACGACTGGGCCCGCGGGACCCGCAAGACCGAGACCCGCACCTCGACGCTGCTCCTCGTGGACGATTCCGCCTTCTTCCGCGACATGCTGAGCCCGGTGCTCAAGGCGGCCGGCTACCACGTCATCACCGCCGGCAGCGCCGAGGAGGGGCTGTCCACGATGATCACCAACGGCCGGATCGACGTGGTGGTCTGCGACCTCGACATGCCGGGCCGCAACGGCTTCGACCTCGTCGCGGCCATGCGCAAGGCGGAGGGACGGGTCGCGGCCCTGCCGGTGATCGGCCTGACCGGCTCGATCGGCCCGGAGGCGATCGAGCGGGCGCGGGGCCTCGCCATCCTCGACCTCGTGGCGAAGTTCGACCGGAGCGGCCTGATCTCGGCACTGTCCGAGATCCAGGTCGTCCCCCTCGCCAACGCCGCCTGAGGCCGACATCCCGAGTTCGGAGTGAGTTCCATGATGCAGGCCGCCAACACCAACACGACCCAGGCCGAGGCCGGGGCGACCAACGACTTCGTCACGGTCTTCGTCGGCGAGACCATGTTCGGCCTGGCGATCGACCGGGTCCACGACGTGTTCATCCCGGCCGGGGTGACCCCCGTACCGCTGTCTCCGCCGGAAATCGTCGGCCTCCTCAACCTGCGCGGCCGCGTCGTCACGGCCCTGTGCCTGCGCCGCCGCCTCGGGCTTCCCGCACGGGTCGGCGACGCCAAGCAGATGGCCATCGGCCTCGAACAGGGCGGCGAGACCTTCGCCCTCGTCGTCGACGGGGTCGGCGAGGTGCTCAAGCTCGGGTCGAGCACGCACGAGCCGGTCCCGATCAACCTCGACGCGCGCTGGCGCGACCTGACCCTCGGCGTCCACCGCCTCGACGGACGCCTTCTCGTGATCCTCGACGTCGATGCGCTGCTGGCGTTCGGCGCCCCCCGTCACGCCGCCGGCGCCGCCTGACCGGTCAACCGAGGACGCAACCGATGAAAACCTGTCTCATCGTCGACGATTCCGCCGTCATCCGGAAGGTCGCCCGCCGGATCCTCGAGGGCATGAACTTCAAGGTCGCCGAGGCCGAGGACGGTGCCAAGGCCCTCGTCCAATGCTCGGATGCGATGCCGGACGTGATCCTGCTCGACTGGAACATGCCGGAGATGGACGGCTACGACTTCCTGCGGGCCCTGCGCCAGAGCCCGTCGGGCGGGTCTCCCAAGGTGCTGTTCTGCACCACCGAGAACGACGTCGGCGCGATCGCCCGGGCCCTGCACGCCGGCGCCGACGAGTACATCATGAAGCCGTTCGACCGCGACATCGTCTCGGCCAAGCTCGAGCAGGTCGGTTTCCCGGCGCAGGCCAACGCTGCCTGAGCCACGTCCCTCCGGGCTCGACGGCCTCCCTCCGTGTTCGCGTCAGTGAAGCGTATCATCCCATGTTGGCAGCCATCGCCCCGTCGCACGCTCCGACTCCGGGAGGAACCGCGGCAGGCGCGGGACACCGCATCCGGGTGATGATCGCCGACGATTCCGCCGTCGTGCGCGGCCTCGTCGCCCGCTGGCTCGGCGAGGCCGGCTACGACGTCGTCGCCACCGCCGCCAACGGTCGGATCGCCGTCGAGGCGATGTCCCGCCACGACCCGGACGTGGTCCTCCTCGACATCGACATGCCCGAGCTCGACGGCACCCAGGCGCTGCCGCTGCTGCTGGCCAAGAGCCCCGGCCTCCAGGTCGTGATGATGTCGACCCTCACGACGCGCAATGCCGACATTTCCCTGCGTTGCCTGGCGCTCGGCGCCGTCGATTATCTGGCCAAGCCCGAGAGCAACCGCGGCGTCACAACCTCCGACGTGTTCCGCACGGACCTGATCGAACGAGTCCGGGTGTTCGGATCCGCCAGGGCCAGGCGCCGTCCGTCCCATTCCTCGTCGCCCGCGACTGCCGGCAATGCCGGGGTACCTCTCCCGTCCGCACGCCCCGCCGCCCCCGTCCTGCTGCGGCCCAAGGCCCGGTCGGTCGTGCCCCCCAAGGTCCTGCTCATCGGGGCCTCCACCGGCGGGCCGCGCGCCGTCGGCGAGGTGCTGGAGAAGATCGGGGCGGCGACCCTGCGCCAGTTCCCCGTCCTCATCGTCCAGCACATGCCACCGGTGTTCACGGCGGTCTTCGCCGAGCACCTCGGCGCCCGCACCGGCCTTCCGGCGGCGGAGGGCAAGGCCGACGAACGCCTGATGCCGGGCCGGATCTACGTTGCGCCCGGCGGGCGCCACATGGGGCTCGCCGGAAACCGCGGCGAGGTCACGATCCGCCTCGACGATGGGCCGGTGGTGAACTTCTGCCGGCCCGCGGTCGACGTGCTGTTCAGGGATGCCGCCGCCATCTACGGCGCCGCCACCCTGTCGGTGGTGCTCACGGGCATGGGCTCGGACGGCACCGGGGGCGCCAGGGCGCTCACGGAGGCCGGCGGCGCGGTGCTGGCCCAGGACGAGGCCACCAGTACGGTCTGGGGCATGCCCGGCAGCATCGCCAAGGCCGGCCTCGCCCAGGCGATCCTGCCTCTGGGCGACATCGGCGCCGCCCTGCGCAACCTTCTGACGGGACATGGCGCATGACCGACGTCGAGTTCGATTTCCTGCGCGCCTATCTCAAGACGCGCTCCGGCCTCGCCCTCACGGCCGAGAAGCGCTACCTCGTCGAGAGCCGCCTGGGCCCGGTCTGCCGCCGGTTCAACCTCGCCACCCTGCACGACCTCGTCGGCGCGCTGAAGACGCCCCGAGACCCGGCCGTGGAGAAGGCGGTGGTCGAGGCGATGACCACCAACGAGACGTTCTTCTTCCGCGACCGCACGCCGTTCGACCTGTTCAAGGACGTGCTCCTGCCCGAGGCGATCGTGCGCCGGGCGGCCCAGCGCAAGCTGCGGATCTGGTGCGCGGCGGCCTCCACCGGCCAGGAGCCGTACTCCATCGCCATGATGCTGCAGGACGCCGCCCCGCGGCTGGCCGGCTGGACCGTCGAGATCGTCGCCACCGACATCTCCACCGAGGTGCTGGAGAAGGCCAGGGCCGGGCTCTACAGCCACTTCGAGGTGCAGCGCGGCCTGCCGGTGCAGCTCCTGCTCAAGCACTTCGAGCAGATCGGCGAGCAGTGGCGGATCTCGCAAGGCCTGCGCCAGATGGTGGACTACCGTCCCCTCAACCTGCTGCACCCCTTCGACGCGCTGGGCACCTTCGACATCATCTACTGCCGCAACGTGCTGATCTACTTCGATGCGCCGACCAAGGCCGACGTCCTCGGGCGGCTCAGCGCCAGCCTGTCGCCTGACGGGGCCCTGCTGCTCGGCGCCGCCGAGACCGTGATCGGCCTCACCGACCGGCTCGTGCCGAGTCCGACGCACCGCGGCCTCTACAACCAGGCCCGCGCGGCAGGCGCGCGGCTCGCGTCCCCGGTCGCGCCGCCATTGCGCCGGGTGGTGGGCCTCTGACGGCCGGCGACGGCGCGGGGGACGGTTCTACTGCCCCCTGCGCGCCCGGCTCGCGAACCTCACCGCGTCCTCTGCGGCGCGAAACAGGGCCCGGGCCTTGTTGACGCATTCCTGCTGCTCGGACGCGGCGTCGGAATCGTAGACGATGCCCGCCCCGGCCTGAACGTGCATGCGGCCTTCCTTCACGATGGCGGTGCGCAGGACGATGCAAGTGTCCATCTCGCCGCGCGCGCCGAAGTAGCCGATGCAACCGCCGTAGGGCCCGCGCTTCTGGCTTTCCAGCTCGTCGATGATTTGCATCGCACGGACCTTCGGCGCCCCGGAGACGGTGCCGGCGGGAAAGCCGGCGGCCAGGGCGCTCAAGGGGTCGTGGGCGGGGTCCAACCTGCCCTCGACGTTCGAGACGATGTGCATGACCTGGCTGTAGTATTCGAGGAAGAACGAATCCGTCACCGTCACAGAGCCGATGGTCGAGACGCGGCCGACGTCGTTGCGGCCGAGGTCGAGCAGCATCAGGTGCTCCGAGCGCTCCTTGGGGTCGGCCAGCAGTTCCTCGGCCAGCGCCCTGTCCTCGGCCGGGGTGGCGCCGCGGGGCCGGGTCCCGGCGATGGGCCGGATGGTGACGACGCCCTCGCGCACCCGCACCAGGATCTCGGGCGACGAACACACCACCTGGAACGCCTCGAAGTCGAGGTAGCACAGGAACGGGGCCGGGTTCGTCCGCCGCAGCGAGCGGTAGAGCGCGAAGGCCGGCAGGGTGAAGGGCGCCTCGAACCTTTGCGACAGCACCACCTGGAACACGTCGCCGGCGACGATGTACTCCTTGGCACGGGCCACCATCGCGTAGAACTGGTCCGGCGTGGTGTTGGAGACGGGATCGGGCGCCGCGATCCCGCGAGGATCGATCCGCGCCTCCACCGGCAGCGGCCCTTCCAGGGTCTCCGCCACGCGCTCGAGGGTGGAGAGCGCCGTCTCGTAGGCGGCCCTGGCGCCGATGCCCTCGCGCGGCCGCACCGGGGCGACCACGGTGATGAGGTCGCGCACGGCGTCGAACACCACCATCACGCGCGGCCGGATCAGGATCGCGTCCGGCACGCCGAGGGGGTCGGGGTTGGGCACGCCGAGCGCTTCCATCGACCGGACCATGTCGTAGCCGAGGTAGCCGAACAGGCCCGCCGCCATGGGTGGAAGCGCTTCGTCGCGGGCCTCGTCGCCGATGGCACTGGCGGCGATGAGGCTGCGCAGGCTCTGCAACGGATGATCGGGCTCGGGCGTGAAGGCGGTGAGGTCGCTCCCTTGCGCGATCTCGGCCCGGCCGTCGCGGCAGCGCCAGGCGAGATCGGGATCGAGGCCGATCATCGAATAGCGCCCGCGCACGGCGCCGCCTTCCACCGATTCGAGCAGGAAGGCCGGCCCGGCGTGGCCGGCCCTGAGTTTCAGGTAGGCCGCCACGGGGGTTTCGAGGTCGGCCACCAGCGTCAGGCTGACGAGGCTCGCCCGCCCCGCCCCGTAGGCCTCCATCACCTGCGATTCGGCGGAGGGATCGGACATCGGCATCGGTCCTGAGGTTTCAGTATTCGCCGCCGATGGCGCGCCGGAAGGCGGCCTGGTTGACCGTGACCCCGGCGTCCTTCTGGACCTCGCCGATGTACTGGCTCAGCACGTCGTCGGCGACCACGGTGCGGAACCGGCTCTCGATGGCGGTGTCGGTGGAGCTGCCCAGCGCCAGGCCCGGCATGGTCGCGCCGGTGACCTTGAACACCACGCGCGACTCACCCGATTCCGCCGAGCTCGCCTTGTCGAGGAGCGTCGCGAAGACGCGCTCGACGCTGGCGGCGGTGAGCTGGCCCTTGGGCTGCCCGCGCACGAGGTCGGTTTCCGTCTCGGCCTGCACGCCGGTCTCGGCGGCCAGCGTCTCAAGGGCCTCGCCCTTGTCGAGGCGGGCGACGAGATCCTTGGCCTTGGCGGCCAGGCGCTTGGCGACCGCGGCGCTGCGCCAGCCGGCGGCCACCGCGTCGCGGACGTCGGCCAGGGGCTTGTCGCGGGCCTGATCGACCTGGGTCACGTCGAACCAGACGTAGCCGCCGGACTTGGTGCGCAACGCCTCGGTGTCGCCGCCGACGTCACTGCGGAACACCGCCGCCAGCACCGTGTCGCGGTCCGGGATGCCCTCGACGGTCTTGCCCGTGGGGTCGGCGCCGCGCGCGTCCACCGACGGGACGGTGAGGAGCGCCATGTCGCGGTCCTTGGCGATATCGGCCAACGGCTTGGTGTTGGCGCGCTGGTCCTCGATGGCGTCGTGCGCGGCGTCGATGTCCCGGGTCGCGCGCTCGGCGGCGATCGCCTTGCGGATCTCGGCCTCGACCGCGGCCAGCGGCTTCAGGTCTTCGGGGACGATGGCGCTCACCCGCAGCAGGACGCTGCCGAAGCGGCCCTGCACCGGGGCGCTGACCGTGTTGAGGGACAGCGCGAAGGCCGCGTCGGCCACCGCCTTGTCGAAGACCTCCGCCTTCGTCAGCGTGCCGAGCGACAGGTTCTTGGCGTCGAGCCCGCGCTCGGCCGCCACTGCCTCGAACGGCTTCTCGCCCGCCTCGATCTGCTTGCGCGCCGCTTCCGCGGCGGCGGCATCGGGGAAGACGATCTGCTGGATCGTGCGCTTTTCGGGCGAGCCGAAGCTGCTTCTGTTGGCCTCGTAGCGCTTGGCGACTTCGTCGGCGCTTACGGCGTCGGGCTTGGCCATCGTCTGCGGATCGAGGATCAGCATCGTCACGGCGCGGGTCTCGGGCGCACGGTACGAGGACTTGTTCTCCTCGTAGTAGGCCTTGAGCTCGTCCTCGTTCGCCGCCGGGACGTCGCCGGCCACGGAGGGCGGCAGCGTCATGAAGGCGGCCGAGCGCCGCTCGCTGGAATAGCGGTGGACCGCCTCGCGCATCGCCACGGGCACGTGCAGGTCGGCGGCCACCGCCTCGGCGAGCTGGAGCCGCGCGATGACGGCGCGCTGCTCGCGCACGAAGGCCGCCTCGGTGATGCCGGCGCGCTGCAGGGTCTGGAAGAACAGGCTCGAATCGAAGTTGCCGTTGGCGCCTTTGAACGCGGCCTCCTCGCGGATCGCCCGCAGGACGGCCGCGTCCGGCACCACGAGGCCGAGCTGCTGGGTCTGCTGGTCGAGGGAGGCTTCGCTGATCAGCTGTGCCAGCACCTGCCGGTCGATGCCCAGCGCCCGCGCCTGGTCCGGCGTGAAGCTGCGCTGCATCTGGCTCTGGTAGCGCTGGAGCTGGTTCTGGTAGGCGCTGCGCACCGCCTCCGCCGTGATCGGCGTCTTGCCCACCGTCGCGACGCTGCTCGTCGACCCTCCGCGGAAGAACTCCTCCACGCCGAACACCGCGATACCGGCGATCAGGAAGGTGAAGATCACGCCGAGGACGATCTTGCCGAGCCAATGGCGGCTGGCGGTACGTATGGACTGAAGCATCGAACGCTCGGCGGCTCGTGACCAAAGGTGCTCTTGCGCCCTCCCCGCGCGACCGACCGGATCGCGGGTGATCCGTCTCCGTCGCGCGGGAGGCATCGTGGTGCGTCTGCCGATAGCCGATCCGGTCGCCATCCGCAAAGACGAAGCGGAATCCGGGGAGCCGCGCGGTTTGCGCCACCGATAGGGCTCTGTTAGGCCCGCGCCGCGGCGGGCGACCGCCCGATACGACGGCAGATCGAGGCATGAGGGACAGAATGACGGGTCGGGTGCGGCGTCCGCTGGTTGCCGGCAATTGGAAGATGAACGGCCTGCGCAAGTCGGTCGCCATCGTCGAGGCGGTGCGTGACGGTCTGACTCCGCAGATGCGCGAGCGTGTCGACGTGCTGATCTGCCCGCCCTCCACCCTGATCGCCTCCTGCGTCGCGGCGACCTACGATTCGCCCGTCGCCATCGGCGGACAGAACCTTCACGCCAAGGCCAGCGGCGCCTTCACGGGCTCGATCTCGGCGGAGATGCTGGCCGACCTCGGTGCCCGCTACGTCATCGTCGGCCACTCCGAACGCCGGGCCTACCACCACGAGACCGACGACGGCGTCCACGCCAAGGCGCTGGGCGCTCGTCGCGCAGGGCTATGCGGCATCATCTGCGTCGGCGAGACGCAAGAGGAGCGCGAGGAGGGCCGGGCGCTCGACATCGTGCGGGCCCAGCTCGCCATCGGCGTGCCCAAGGGTGCCACCGGCCGCGACACCGTGATCGCCTACGAGCCGGTCTGGGCGATCGGCACCGGCCTCACCCCGACGCCGCGCGACATCGCCGAGGTGCATGCATCCTTGCGCGAGATGCTCGGCCAGCTCATCGGCGCCGAGGCCCAGAACGTCCGCATTCTCTACGGCGGCTCGGTCAAGCCGGGCAACGCCCGCGAGCTGATGGCGGTCGACAACGTCGACGGGGCACTGGTCGGCGGCGCCAGCCTGGTGGCCGAGGACTTCCTGGGGATCGTCTCGGCCTGCGCCTGACCTGGCCGGACCCGTCTCCCTTGCGGGATTTGGCGCCCATCCCGATCTCGTGTACGAGCGCGTTCTTTCGCAGACGCACCGCATCGATGCGGCGACCATTGGGTCGCCCCGCCGGGCGGAGCCTCGGACCTTCGTAAAGCGACATGCAGACCGTCCTGATCTCGATCCACCTCATCGTCGTCCTCGGCCTGATCGTCGTGGTGCTGCTGCAGCGGTCCGAAGGCGGGCTCGGGCTCGGCGGTGGCGGCAGCGGTGGCGGCGGCGTCTCCGGCTTCATGACCGGCCGCGGCCAGGCCAATGCGCTGACCCGCGCCACGGCCATCCTGGCGGCCCTGTTCTTCACCACCAGCATGACCCTGGCGGTGATGTCGCATCGTGCCGCCGCGCCCCGTTCGATCATCGAGGGTGCCGGCTCCGCCACGCAGCCCGCCCAGCCCAACGCCGACAATCTGCTCGACACCCTGCGCCAGGGTCAGGGCGTGCCCGCCGCCCCCGCGACGCCGGGCCAGCCCGCCGCGCCCGTTCCGGTTCCGGCACAGCCCTCGACCCCGGACGCACCCCAGTCGCGCTGAGCACGGTTCGCAAGAGCGGTCACCGGTTTGGCGTCACGACACGCCGACACGCCAAAGACCCGAGCAGGGTGAAGCGTCGGTTCGCCGACGTGCCCCTGCTTAGGCCGCGACGACGGACCTCGCGGCGGACGATCGTTCGCCTGCCGCCTGCCATCGACGGCCCGGTCAGCGATGATCGGGTCGTCGCGTTTGCGACGGGTCCCTCCAGACCCGCCCTGAGCCGGCGATCGATGCGGCCCGGACCCGTGGGACGGTTCTGCCAAGGACCGTCCACGGCTTTGTCGCGTTGCCGTTTGGCGAATCGACCTCCCTTGTTTATGGACCAAAGCCCATGACGCGGTACGTTTTCATCACCGGCGGCGTGGTCTCCTCGCTCGGCAAGGGTCTCGGTTCGGCCGCCCTCGCGGCCCTGCTCCAGGCGCGCGGCTACAAGGTCCGCCTGCGCAAGCTCGACCCCTATCTGAACGTCGATCCGGGCACGATGAGCCCGACCCAGCACGGCGAGGTCTTCGTGACCGACGACGGCGCCGAGACCGATCTCGACCTCGGCCATTACGAGCGCTTCACCGGTCTGCCGGCCACCAAGGCCGACAACATCACCACCGGCCGGATCTACCTCGACATCATCACCAAGGAGCGGCGCGGCGACTACCTCGGCGCCACCATCCAGGTGATCCCGCACGTCACCAATGCCATCAAGGCGTTCGTGCTCGACGGCAACGACGCCTTCGACTTCGTGCTCGTCGAGATCGGCGGCACGGTGGGCGACATCGAGGGCCTGCCGTTCTTCGAGGCGATCCGTCAGCTCGGCCAGGAGCTGCCGCGCGGCACCACCGCCTTCGTGCACCTGACGCTCCTGCCCTACATCCCGTCCGCCGGCGAGCTGAAGACCAAGCCGACGCAGCATTCGGTCAAGGAGCTGCGCTCCATCGGCATCCAGCCCGACATCCTGCTCTGCCGCTGCGACCGTCCGATTCCCGTGGAGGAACGGCGCAAGCTCGGGCTGTTCTGCAACGTCCGCGAGACCGCCGTCATCGAGGCCCGGGACGTGGCCTCGATCTACGACGTGCCGCTGTCCTACCGCGAGGCCGGCCTCGACCGCGAGGTGCTGGCGCATTTCGACATCGCGCCGGAGGTCGAGCCGGACCTGACGCGCTGGACGACGATCTCGGAGCGGGTGCGCAACCCCGAGGGTGAGGTGAACATCGCCATCGTCGGCAAGTACACGGGCCTCAAGGACGCCTACAAGTCGCTGACCGAGGCACTCACCCACGGCGGCATCGCCAACCGGGTGAAGGTCAACCTCGAATGGATCGAGTCCGAGGTGTTCGAGCGCGAGGACCCGGCCCCGTTCCTCGAGGGCATCAACGGCATCCTCGTGCCCGGCGGCTTCGGCCAGCGCGGCGCCGAGGGCAAGATCCGCGCGGCCCGCTTCGCGCGCGAGCGCAAGATCCCGTATTTCGGCATCTGCTTCGGCATGCAGATGGCCGTGATCGAGGCGGCCCGCTCGCTGGCCGGGGTGCCGGACGCCAATTCCAGCGAGTTCGGCGAGACCGCCGAGCCGGTGGTCGGCCTCCTCACCGAGTGGCTGCGCGGGAACGAGCTGGAGCGGCGCGCGGCGGAGGGCGACCTCGGCGGCACCATGCGGCTCGGTGCCTACAAGGCGACGCTCCACGCCGACACGAAGATCGCCGAGATCTACGGCACCACCGAGATCTCCGAGCGCCACCGCCATCGCTACGAGGTCAACATGGCCTATCGCGAGTGCCTGGAGGCCAGGGGCCTGCGCTTTTCCGGCCTGTCGCCGGACGGCCTACTGCCGGAGACGGTGGAGCACGTCGGCCATCCGTGGTTCATCGGCGTGCAGTTCCATCCGGAACTGAAGTCGCGCCCGTTCGAGCCGCATCCGCTGTTCCGCAGCTTCATCGGCGCGGCGATGGAGCAGAGCCGGCTCGTGTGATGCGGGCGCTTGGATCGCTCCCACCGAGCATCCGCCGTCGACCCTGCGGACGAGGAGCCCGTGATGGTCTCGATTTCCGGCCTGCCGGCCTTTTGCGCCTACGCCGCCACCGCGCTCGGGCTGGTGGCGCTCTATCTCGGCGTCTATCTCACCGCCACGGCCCACCGCGAGATCGCGCTGATCCGCGAGAACAACCTCGCCGCCGCCATCGCCCTGGGCGGTAGCCTGGTCGGCTACACCATTCCGCTCTCGGTCTCGATCTTCAACGCGCAATCCATCCTCGACTGCGTGATCTGGGGCCTCGTCGCCCTGGTGGTCCAGCTCTCGGTCTACGGTCTGGTGCGCCTGGTGCTGCCCGACCTGTCGCGGCGGATCGAGGCCGGTGAGGTCGCCGCCGCCACGTTCCTGGCGTCGGCCTCGGTCGCCGGCGGAATCGTCGATGCGGCCGCGATGACCTACTGACGTGGGAGACCCGGCTTTTCACCGGGCCGGAACCGCCTATGCTCCTCTCCCATGCGGCATCCGGCCGTGGGGGAGACGGACCCGTCCGCCGAGGTCCGACCGTCGATGACACCGCCGTTCTCGAAGCACCGGAAGCGCTCCGCGACCGTCTCCCTGGCCCTGGTGGCCGGAGCGGGAACCACGGCCCTCGTGCTCGGTCAGGTCGATCCGACGCAGCGCGAGGAGGATGTGCTCGTCTATCCCGGCCCCGACGCCTGCGTGTCGGCCGCCATCCGTACCGAGGCGGATTGCCGACGCGACTACGCCATCGCGCGGCAGGCCTATCCGGAGGCGGCGCCGCGCTACGGGTCGCTGCCCGATTGCGAGGCCCATCACGGTCCGGCCCATTGCCTCACCGGCGCCGTCGTGGCCGCCAGCGCCACCGGCCGCTTCGTGCCGATGCTGGCCGGCTATCTGCTCGGGCGCCGACCCGATCAGGCCCTTACCCCCCAGCCGATCTACCACCACCGGCCGGAACAGGCCGCCCATGCCCATGCCGGGCACGGCGGCTATTGCACGAGCTGGGGCGGGCGGGTCGTCACCGCCAGCGGCGGCACGTCGTCGAGCGCCCGCGTCGCCTCGTCGGCGGTGCGGCAGGCCTCGTTCGGCGGGTTCGGCCGGACCGGGCGCGGCTTCTCCTCGCACGGCTCGTCCGGCCACGGCGGCGGCTGATGCTCCGCCTCGCCGTCGGCGAACGGCCGGACTGGCGCGGGACCGCCCGCGCCCACGGCTTCACCTTCCACACGATCGACGGCGCGCCCTATTGGGACGAGAGCCATGCCTATGCCTTCACGCTGGCGGAGATCGAGCGCGACATCGAAGGCCCCAGTGCCGAACTCCACGCCCTCTGCCTCGCCTTCGTCGCCAGGGCGGTCGAGGACGAGCGCATCCTCGCCTCCCTCGCGATTCCCGAACACGCCTGGGATGCGGTCCGCGACAGCTGGCGGCGGGGAGACCCCTCCCTCTACGGCCGCCTCGACCTGGCCTATGGCGGCGCCGGGACCGGACCGGCCAAGTTGCTGGAGTACAACGCCGATACGCCCACCGCCCTCTACGAGACCGGCGTGTTCCAGTGGCTCTGGCTCGAGGAGATGCTGGCCACCGGGCGGCTGCCGCCGGGATCGGACCAGTTCAACGCGGTCCATGAACACCTGATCGATCGCTTCCGGCGCATGCCCGGCGACGGCACCCTGTGCCTGACCGCCTATGCCGACGCGCCGGAGGACCGCGGCACCGTCGCCTACCTCGAGGATTGCGCCCGCCAGGCGGGGCTCGCCACCCGCTTCCTCGACCTCGCCGAGATCGGCCTGTCCGGCGATGGCCGCTTCATCGATCCGGCACATGCGCCGATCGCGACGCTGTTCAAGCTCTATCCGTGGGAATGGGCCTTCGCCGACGCCTTCGGTGGCGCATTGCGCGACACGCCCACCCGTTTCCTCGAACCGCCCTGGAAAGCGGTCCTCTCGAACAAGGGCGCCCTCGTCCATCTCCACGCGATGGAGCCCGGTCATCCCAACCTGCTGGCGGCCTATTTCGAGGACGATCCGCAGGCGGCGTGTCTCGGCGGGGCCTACGTGAGGAAACCGCTGCACTCGCGCGAAGGCGCGAACGTGCGGATGGTGCGGGACGGACGCGTGCTCGCCGACCTGCCCGGTCCCTACGACCGGGCGCGGTTCATCCGCCAGGCCCTGGCCCCGATGCCCGCCTTCGACGGCCGCCACGCCCTCGTCGGCTCATGGATCGTCGGGGATGCCGCCGCGGGTCTCTGCATCCGCGAGGCCGAAGGCCCGGTCACCACGGACGCAGCCGTGTTCGTGCCCCATCTCATCGAGGCGCCGTGATCGATCCGCCGCCGCGCTGTCAAAGGCATCGGCGGCCCTATATGTCGGGGCGTGACCGAGATCCTGTTCTACCATCTGCAGCGCCAGCCCCTGGAGAAGGTGCTGCCCAGCCTCGTCGAGCGCTCCCTGGCGCGCGACTGGCGAGTGGTGATCCAGGCCTCGTCCGAAGAGCGCCTGCAGGCGCTCGACGATCAGCTCTGGACCTACACAGACGACAGCTTCCTGCCCCACGGCACCGACCGCGAGCCGGATGCCGCCGGCCTGCCAGTGGTCCTGACGCTGGCGGAGGCCAACCCCAACGCCGCCGCGATCCGCTTCCTCGTGGAGGGATCGCCGCTCCCGGCCGACGCGCAGGGCTACGAGCGCCTCTGCATCCTGTTCGACGGCACCGACCAGGAGTCGCTGCTGCTCGCCCGGGCGCAGTGGAAGCAGGCCAAGGAGGCGGGCCACGCCCTCGCCTATTGGCAGCAGGACGACGACGGCCGCTGGCAGAAGAAGGCGTGATCGGCCCACGACCGCACCTCACCGATGGATGCCGCCGAGGCGGCCGGGACACTCGCATGCACCGCATCATCCCCGTCCTGACGGCCCTCCTCGCGGCTCCGCTCCCGGCGATGGCGCAGGCCAATCCGCACGGCTCCCCGGCCCAGGAGGCCCGGAAAGGCCCGGAGGCCAGGCCCGTCGAGGGTCGCAAGCTCCCGGCCAACGTGACCACCGACCACACCGTCACCCTGCCGGACGGGCGCTCGCTGGCCTTCAAGGCCACCGCCGGCAGCCTGCCGCTGATGGACGAGGCCGGCAAGCTCCAGGCGGAGATCGCCTTCATCGCCTACGTGCAGGCGCCGAGGGAAGGCGAGCCCGCCCGTCCGATCACCTTCGCGGTCAACGGCGGCCCCGGCGCTGCCTCCGCCTATCTCAACATCGGTGCGGTCGGCCCCTGGCGGCTGCCGCTCGAGGGCGCCAGCATCAGCCCGTCGATGCCGGTGGACCTCGTGGCCAACGATGGCACCTGGCTCGACTTCACCGACCTCGTCTTCATCGACCCGGTCGGGACCGGCTACAGCCGCGCCGCCGACGGCGACGCCAAGCGCTACTGGAGCGTGGATTCGGACGCCTCGGTGCTCGCCGCGGCCATCGCCCGCTACCTGCGGGTCAACGACCGTGTCGCCTCCGCGAAGTTCTTCCTCGGGGAGAGCTACGGCGGCTTTCGCGGGCCCTTGATCGCCGCCAAGCTCCAGGAGGAGATCGGCATCGGCCTGTCCGGCCTCGTCCTCGTGTCGCCGGTGTTCGATTTCGCCTGGCTGCAGGCGCCGCGCACCACGCCCTGGGGCCACGTGACCAAGCTGCCTTCGCTGGCCGCCGCCGCGATGGAACGGGCGGGCCGGACGCCGAGCCGGGCCGCCCTCGCCGAGGCCGAGGCCTATGCCACCGGCCCCTATATCGCCGACCTCCTCAAGGGGCCGGGCGACAGCCAAGCCGTCGCCCGTCTCGGCGACAGGGTCGGCGCCCTCACGGGGCTCGATCCCACGTTCGTGCGCCGCCAGGCGGGACGGTTGTCCGGCGCGAGCGTCCAGCGCGAGATCGGCCGCGACGAAGGCCGGGTCGCCAGCGCCTACGACACCGGCGTCACCGGCTGGGACCCCGACCCGACCGCCGCGGTCTCCGGCTTCGAGGACCCCCTGCTCACCGGAATGCAGGCCCCCCTCACCACCGCGATGCTGGACCTTTATGCGACGCGCCTCGGCTACCGGGTGCCGGACCTGCGCTACGAACTCCTCAACAACGCGGTCAACCGCGGCTGGACCTGGGGATCGGGCCGCAGTGCGCCCGAATCCCTGAGCACCCTGCGCGGCGTGATGGCGCTCGACGGACGTCTGCGCGTCCTCGTCGTCCACGGCTTCACGGATCTCGTGACGCCTTATTTCACCTCCAAGCTCCTGATCGACCAGATGCCGCCGCTCGGCGGCGGCCGCCTCGGCCTCTCGGTCTATCCCGGCGGCCACATGTTCTATTCGCGCCCCGATTCCCGCGCCGCGTTCCATCGCGATGCCGCCGATCTCTATTCCGCCGCCATCCGTGCCCGATCCGGGACCGGCGAGGGTGAGGCAGGCCGATGAGACCGGTTCGTTCCGTTCTGGCCGTGTTGCTCGCCGTAG
The DNA here is from genome assembly GCF_001424525.1 of Methylobacterium sp. Leaf399. Taxonomy (NCBI): domain Bacteria; kingdom Pseudomonadati; phylum Pseudomonadota; class Alphaproteobacteria; order Hyphomicrobiales; family Methylobacteriaceae; genus Methylobacterium; species Methylobacterium sp. Leaf399. The sequence goes on from NZ_LMQK01000012.1 coordinate 313,166, forward strand.
CCGTGACGGGCTGCGTCGGGTCCGACAGGCGACCCGCCGAAGCGGTCGAGGCCGCAGCCCCTCCGGCGCCGGCCCCCGCAGCAGCGGTGTTCCCGGGACCCGTGCTGCGCCCGGACGGCAGTTGTTCCGAGGCCGGCCCGGTCGTCGCCACGGCGATCGAGCCGGGGATCGGCGAGTGCGACCTCGTGCGTCTCAAGGGCCGGCCGCCCACCGATGTTCTCGTGGGTGCCGGCCGCGCCGGCCGCGAAGTTCAGGTGCTCTATGCCGAGCCCGGTGCAAAGGAGCTGTATTTCTTCGTGAACGCCCGCCTCGACCGCATCGTGAAATCATGATCGCTCGTCGATCCCCTACCGGGTGGATGGGCGTCGGGTACGCCGGCATCGCAGCGTCCCCATCGCCCCCGTGGGGTCGTTGGCAGATGCGGTAGCCTTAACAAGCGTTATGTCCAATCCGAATCATTTCGAGTTGTAGGTCGACGAGTGTCTACCGAACGCAATCGATTTTCGTTCGACACATGTATTCGGAAGACGATTCAGAAATCTCAGTGCGTCGGTGACACCCCTGGGACACGACGGCCCGTTCGACCATCGATGTCCGGGCAAGCGTCGCAGAACGCCATAACAACCTGTCCCGGGGCGGAACATTCATGATCCACCAGCTCGTCTACTACAGCCGCAACACGGTGCAGGGTGGCGACCGCGCCATGTTGACCAACCTGCGCGAGATCGTCTCCGCCTCCCAGCGCAACAACAGCCGCGACGGGGTCACGGGGTTCCTGATCTTCGACAAGACGTGGTTCGTACAGATCCTCGAAGGCGACAAGGCGCAGGTGGTCGAAACCTACAACCGCATCGCCCGCGACACCCGCCATTCCACGGCGACCATCCTGAACGTGCGCGATATCGAGGCACGCTTCTTTCCGAACTGGACCATGGGTGGGGCCATGCGCACGCCCGAGATGGAAGAGATCTACCTGGAGCACGGGATCGGCAGCGCGATGGACCCGTCGCGCCTCAAGAGCGCACAGGTCGTCGCCCTCGCCCTCGACCTCCAGGCCTTCGAGCAAGCCAAGCGGCAGGGCCAGCGACTCGCCGGCTAGGGCTCGGCTCGAACCGGCCACCCGTCGGGGGCCGGTTCGTCCCCGAGGCCGACAGGCGCCGCGACGCGGCGGCCGGCCGATTGCCCCTCGCGAACGGCCTCGGCGTGGTATAGGCGGCGCCCGCTCCCGACCCACGGAGACCCGATGCCGCCGATCATCGCGATCGCGAACCTGTCCAAGGTCTATGCCTCCGGCCACCAGGCCCTGCGCGACGTCAACCTGGAGATCGCCAAGGGCGAGATCTTCGCGCTGCTCGGCCCCAACGGGGCGGGCAAGAGCACGCTGATCAACATCGTCTGCGGGATCGTGACGCCGAGTGCCGGCACCATCCGGATCGACGGTCACGACGCCGCCAAGGACTACCGGGCCGCACGCACGGCGATCGGCCTGGTGCCGCAGGAACTCACCACCGACGCCTTCGAGACGGTGTGGGCCACCACCAGCTTCACCCGCGGTCTCTTCGGCCTGAAGCCCGACCCGGCCCATATCGAGCGGGTGCTGCGCGACCTCTCCTTGTGGGACAAGCGCGACAGCCGGATCATGACCCTCTCGGGCGGCATGAAGCGACGGGTGCTGATCGCCAAGGCGCTGAGCCACCAGCCGCGCATCCTGTTCCTCGACGAGCCCACCGCCGGCGTCGACGTGGAACTGCGCCAGGACATGTGGCGCCTGGTACGCTCCTTACGCGACCAGGGCGTCACCATCATCCTGACCACGCACTACATCGAGGAGGCCGAGGAGATGGCCGACCGGGTCGGCGTCATCGCCAAGGGCGAGATCATCCTGGTCGAGGAGAAGGCCGAGTTGATGCGCAAGCTCGGCAAGAAGCAGCTCATCCTCCAGCTCCAGGGCCCGCTGACGGCCCTGCCCGCCTCGCTCGCCGCCCATCCCGGCCTCGCCCTCGGGGCGGACGGCGCCGAACTCACCTACACCTACGACACGCAGGCCGCCGAGACCGGGATCGCGACGCTTCTGTCCGATCTCGCCGCCGCCGGCCTCTCGGTGAGCGACCTCTCCACCCGGCAGAGCTCGCTCGAGGACATCTTCGTGGACCTCGTCAGGACCGGTGCGAGGACCAGCGCAGGGATCGACGCAGGGATCGACGCATGACCATGAACTGGCCGGCGGTCACCGCCATCTACCGCTTCGAGATGGCCCGTTTCTGGCGCACCGCCCTGCAGAGCATCGTCGCGCCGGTCATCGCGACCTCGCTGTATTTCGTGGTGTTCGGGGCGGCCATCGGTTCGCGGGTGACCGCCGTGGACGGGATCGCCTACGGCGCCTTCATCGTGCCGGGCCTGATCATGCTGTCGCTGCTCACGCAGAGCATCGCCAACGCCTCCTTCGGCATCTACTTCCCGCGGTTCGCCGGCACGATCTACGAGATCCTGTCGGCCCCCGTCTCGCCCTTCGAGATCGTCCTCGGCTACGTCGGTGCCGCGGCCTCCAAGTCGATCCTGATCGGGCTGATCATCCTGGCCACCGCGACCCTGTTCGTGCCGATCCACATCGAACATCCGGCGATGATGGTGGTCTTCCTGCTGCTCACCGCCGTCACCTTCAGCCTGTTCGGCTTCCTCATCGGCCTGTGGGCGGACGGGTTCGAGAAGCTGCAGCTCGTGCCGCTGCTGGTGGTGACGCCGCTGACCTTCCTCGGCGGCAGCTTCTACGCCATCGACATGCTGCCGCCGTTCTGGCGCGCGGTGAGCCTGTTCAACCCGGTCGTCTACCTGATCAGCGGTTTCCGCTGGAGCTTCTTCGGCAAGGGCGACGTGGCGGTCGAGATCAGCCTCGGGATGACGCTGCTGTTCCTGAGCGCGTGCCTGGCCGCCGTGACGTGGATCTTTCGGACGGGGTATCGGCTGAAGAGCTGAACCCCCTTCCCGGCGAGGGACCGGTCGGCGCCCTGCTACGGGTTGCCCGAAACCGCGCCGCTCAAGGCCGCGCGGCCAGGAACTCCAGAACGCCGGTGCGATGCCCCTTGTCGCCCACCGCCGTCGAGTGGTCGCGCCCCGGCAGGTCGAGGGCTTTGGCGTCTTGCATCAATGCCGCCAGGGCCGGGCCGGAGCCGGCCACCGTGTCGAGGCTGCCCACCGTGACCAGGCTCGGCGCCTCGATCTGCGAGACCTCTTCGCGTGACAGGGTCTGGCGCGAGCCGCGCATGCAGGCGGCCAGTGCCCGAAGGTCGCTACGGGTCTGTTCGGCGAAGGTGCGGAAGGCGGCGGCCGTCGGGTTCGGAGCCGGGGTGCCGGGGGGCGCCTCCAACGCCTCGGAGATCCCGCTCGGCAACCCCTTGCCCTCGACGAGGTGCAGCCCGAGGCCGCCCAGCAGCAGGGAGCGCACGCGGGCTGGCTCGTCGAGGGCGAGGAAGGCACCGATGCGCGCGCCCATCGAGTAGCCCATCACGTCGGCGCGGGCGATGTCGAGGTGGTCGAGCAGGCGCCGCGCGTCGGCGGCCATGATGTCCGAGCCGTAGGCGTCCGGGTCGTAGAGCTTCTGGCTCTCGCCGTGGCCGCGGTTGTCCAGGGCCACCACCCGGTAGCCGGCCTGGGTCAGCGTGCGCACCCACAGCGTGTTGACCCAGTTGACCGCGTGGTTCGAGGCGAAGCCGTGGATCAGCAGGATCGCGTCGCCGCCGCCGCTCGCCGGCGGCACGTCGATATAGGCGATGGCGACGCCATCGGAATGAAATCGCTGCATCGGCTCCGGCACGTCCGCCCATCCCCGTGGCTGGTTCGCATGACGGGGATGCCTATCATGCCGGTGGCCGAGGGGCGACCTGCTTGCCCCCGGCGACGGCGGCTGGCATCACCCGGCTTGCCATGAAGAACAGCCCCCCTTTCGGAACCTACGCGCCCGCGGGCCTCGTGGCGCGCTTGCTGGCACGCACCGGCCGGATCTCGGATGCGCGCTGGAGCGGCCGACGCCTCGCCCTGTTCCTGCGCCGGATCGGCATCACCCTGCTGCGCGGGCGCCCCCTCGACGTCGAGCGCTACGGCGCCCGGATGCGGCTCTACCCCTACAATAACAATTGCGAGAAGAAGGTGCTGTTCACGCCGCAGTTCTTCGATCCCGAGGAGCGTGCGCTGCTGAAGGCCCGCCTGCCGCAGGGCTGCACCTTCCTCGACATCGGATCGAACATCGGCGCCTACGCCTTGGCCGTGGCGGCCTTCGCCGGGCCGCGCGCCCGCATCCTCGCGGTGGAGCCCCAGCCCGACGTGTTCGACCGGCTCACCTACAACATCGCGCAGAACCCCTTCGGCACCGTCAAGGCGGTGGCCTGCGCGGTGGCCGACAAGGCCGGCGAACTCACGCTGTTCGTCGATCCGCGCAACCGCGGCGAATCGAGTCTCAAGATCGTCGGCACTAACGAGAGCGCCCAGATCCGCGTGCCCGCCGTGACGTTGCTGGGCCTGGCCGAGAGCGAGGGCATCACCCGCATCGACGCGATGAAGCTCGACGTCGAGGGCGCCGAGGACCTGATCCTGGAGCCTTTCCTGCGCGCGGCGCCCAAAAGCCTGCATCCGACCCTGCTCCTCGTCGAGAACGGCACCGACCAGTGGCAGATCGACCTCGCGGGCCTGCTCGAGGGCCACGGCTACCGCCGCATCGCCGAGACCCGGCTGAACCTGGTGTTCGAGCGGACGGTCTGAGAGCGGTTCAAACCCGTCCGTCGAGTTGCGGCATGAGCACGACGCTCTCCTGCTCGTTGGGATCGGTCCGGGCGATCACCGCCACGCAGGGTACGCTGTCGCTCGGGTTGTAGGGCAGGTGCGGCACGCCGGCCGGGATATAGAAGAAATCCCCCGCCCTCACCACGGCGTGGTGCTCCAGCGTTTCGCCGTACCAGCAACCGGATTCGCCGCTCAGCACATGGATGGCGCTTTCGTGCGCCTCGTGCCGGTGCGCCTTGGCGCGCACGCCGGGCGGCAACGTCACGATCTGCATGTGCAGCGATTTCGCCCCCACCGTCTCGGCCGAGATCGCCACGGCGTAGTCGAGCCCCTGCCTGCCGGTGAAGGCGGCTCCGGCCTTGACGAGACGGCAGGTGGGCGGTGTCTCGCTCATCGGATGGCCCTTCGACGGATGCCGGAGACGAGGATCGGTCCGAACCGGCCGGGGCGCAAGTCGCCCGCGGCGTGGCCGTGCTTCAGGCGACCGCGATCTCCTCGGCGATGGCGACCTCCTCCGGGGTCACCCGGCAGCGATAGGCGTGGACGGCGACGCCGGCCTCCCGCGCGGCCTGGAACGCCCGGTCGAAGGCCGGATCGAGGTCGCGGGCGACGTCGAACCGAATCGCCTGCATCTGGACGACGACGATCACCACCGCGCGGCCGCCGTCCCGCACCACCTGCGCCAGGTCCCGCATGTGGCGGGCGCTGCGGGCGGCGACGCAGTCGGGGAATTCGGCGAGGCCGGGCCGGCGCAGGAGATGGCAGTTCTTGACCTCGACGTGACAGGGGGCGAGCCCCTCCCCCGTCGCCAGGAAATCGACCCGGCTCGCCGTGGCATAGCGCACCTCCGGCTTGAGGTCGGTATAGCCCGCGAGGGGCGCCAGCAGCCCGGCCCGGAAGGCCTCCGCCACCAGGGCGTTCGGGCGCATGGTGTTGATGCCGACCCATTGCGGGCCGCCGGGCAGGTCCGCCTCCACCAGCTCCCACGAGAACCCGAGTTTGCGCGCCGGATTGGTGGAGGCCGAGAGCAGGACCCGGTTGCCCGGAGCATGGAGGCCGAGCATCGCGCCGGGGTTGGCGCAATGGGCCGTCGTCACCGTGCCGTCGGCGAGTTCGACGTCCGCCAGGAAGCGCTTGTAGCGCCTCACGAGGCGGCCTTCGATCAGGGGGGCGGGAAGGCGCATGTGGGCCGGATCTTGGATGCGGAAAGGCACGGCCATAGCCAGCGCCGGTGCCCCGCGCTAGGTGCGATGGGGCCCCTCTCCCGACACCCGGACCCCGATGACCCCACCGCCCGCCGTCACCGCCGCCATCCTCGTCATCGGCGACGAGATCCTGTCCGGGCGCACCAAGGACAAGAACATCGGCACCATCGCCGATTACCTCACGGCGATCGGCATCGACCTGCGCGAGGTCCGGGTCGTGCCCGACGAGGCGGACGCCATCGTCGAGGCGGTGAACGCGCTGCGGGCCCGCAACACCTACCTCTTCACCACCGGCGGCATCGGCCCGACCCACGACGACATCACGGCCGACTGCGTCGCGGCCGCCTTCGGCGTCGGCATCGACGTCGATCCGCGCGCCAAGGCGATGCTCCTGGAACGGCACAAGCCGGAGGATCTCAACGAGGCCCGCCTGCGCATGGCCCGCATCCCCGACGGCGCCGACCTCGTGCCCAACCCGATCTCGAAGGCACCGGGGTTTCGCCTCGGCAACGTCTTCGTGATGGCCGGCGTGCCGGCGATCATGCAGGCGATGCTCGACCAGATCGGCCCGACGCTCGAGACGGGCGCCAAGGTGATCTCCGAGACCATCGAGGCCGGCAACCTCCCCGAGGGCACCTACGCCGGCGATCTCGCCGCGATCGCCAAGGCGGAGACGGCCGTGTCGATCGGATCGTATCCCTCGATGACGCCGACGGGGTTCGCCAACCGCATCGTGGTGCGGGGCCGGGACGCCGTGTCCGTCGCGCGGGCGCGGGACGCGGTCATCGCCCTGGTTGAACGCCTGCGCGGGGGAACCGGCGCCTGATTGCGGCTTTGCCTCCCCAAGCGGCATCAAGCCGCAGCGAAGGGGGGCCGGCTCCCGGAAACCGGCGCTGAGGAAACGCCGATGACTCTGGACGATGCCAACACCACCGCCGAGAAAAAGAAGGAGCACGAGGAGAGCGTCGCGGAGGTGATCCGCCCCGACGCCTTCGTGCTGCACGAGGTCATCCGCAAGGAGGGTGACGAGGAGCTGCGCCGCAACGCCGGGGCGCTCTTCCTCTCCGCCCTGGCGGCAGGCCTCACCATGGGGTTCTCGCTGATCGTGCCGGGCGTCCTCAAGGCGCACCTGCCGGAGGCGCCGTGGAGCGAGCTCATCTCGGGCATGGGCTACGCCACCGGCTTCCTCATCGTGGTGCTCGGACGCCAGCAGCTCTTCACCGAGAACACCCTGACGCCGATCCTGCCGCTGCTGCACGACCGCACCGTGGCGACCCTGTGGCGGGTCGCGCGGCTGTGGGGGATCGTGCTCGTCGGCAACATCATCGCCACCGCCCTCGTCGCCGCCGTCCTCGCCCATTCCGACGCCTTCGAGCCGGAGGTCCGCAAGGCCTTCGCCGAGATCAGCCACCACGCCAGCGCGGCCCCGTTCTGGACCACCACCATCAAGGCGGTGTTCGCCGGCTGGCTCATCGCGCTGATGGTGTGGATGCTGCCCGCCACCGGGTCGGCCGCGCCCTTTATCGTGGTGCTGATGACGGGGCTCGTGGCGGTCTGCGGCCTCGCCCACATCGTGGCCGGCTCGGTGGATACGTTCTACCTCGTCTTCACCGGCGAAGCCTCCATGTCCGACTACCTGTGGCATTTCTTCGTGCCGACGCTCATCGGCAACGTCTTCGGCGGCACCGCCCTGGTCGCGGTCCTCAACTACGGGCAGGTCGCTCCACAGGTGGAAGAAGAAAAGGCAGGCGGCCGGGCGGGTTAGTGCACCCCACGGAACGCCCGATCACCGGGCGTTCTTCTCCTGCGCGCGGCACCGGAACACGCGTTTCGGGGCCGACATTCAGGCCCGCACCACGGGCTTGGCCTTCACCGCCGCCGACAGTGCCTTGAGCTGGCGGTTGAGGTCCGCCAGTTCGTTGAGGGCGATGGTCTTGTGGCCGTCCTTCACCGCACGCTCGATGTCGCTGACGTGGACGCTCGCCATGCGCTTCAGTTCGGCGGCGAGTTGATCACGGGTCATCGGCGCTCCTGTCGGGACTGAAGATCGGTTCGGACCTGATTAAGGCAACAGCCTTAACCGGGTGTTGTCGGCTCGCTCGCCACGGTGCGGACGGGACCGATGGCTCCTCTCGCATCCGAGGCTCGGTGTGGCTCTCCAGGCATAGGGACTGGGCAGCGACAAGGGTACGTTGCATCCGAGATGGGCATTTTTTGAGAGACACCTGCATAATGATGAAGCTGCTTCTGGCCGGTACGGCGGCGCTCCTGGCCGTCGGCTCCGCCTCCGCCGCCGACCTGCCGCGGCGCGTCGAGCCCGCACCGGCCTTCGTGCCGGTTCCGGTCTTCACCTGGACCGGCTTCTATGCCGGGACGCACAGCTCCTACAGCTTCAGCGACAGCCAGCAGATCCGCACCGTCGGCAACAACGACGGCAGCACCACCACCAACACCATCGGCAACGTGCAGACCCTGCGTCGCCCGCCGAGCCTGCGCTCGGAGCAGGACGGCCGGGGCAACTTCGGCGCCGGCGTCGGCTACAATCACCAGTTCACGCCGGGCTCCGGCTTCGTCGTGGGCGTCGAGGCCGACTGGACCTGGACCGACCTGCGCAAGAACTATCTTTACCTCGGCCCTGCGCTGGCCGCCAACGGCGGCGTCCCCGATCCGAGCTCGTTCCGGCAGGGCCTCAACTGGCTCGGTACGGCGCAAGGACGCGTCGGCTACGCCTTCGACCGCGTCCTGGTCTACGGCACCGGTGGATTCGCCTACGGCGACGTGAACTACAACGCCAAGTTCTACAACGGCGCCCTGGCCCTGGCCTATCTCGGCCGTAACGACGGTATCGAGACGGGCTACGTCTACGGCGGCGGCATCGAGTACGCGATCCCCGCCGACAGCTTCCTCAGCCGCTACAGCATCATCGGCAATCTCCTCGGTGCCAGTGCGATCACGCTCAAGGCCGAGTACCTGCGCTACGACCTCGGCAGCCGCAACGTGACGGTGGCCGCCACCGGCCTGACGCCGGCCACGGGCTCCTACACCTCGCGATTCACGACCGAAGGCAGCATCGTTCGGGCCGGATTTAACTACAAGTTCGGAGGCTTCTAGCTTTTCGGTCGGAAGCACGGCCAAACCCTCAAGGGCTGGCCGTCTCCAAAAGAAGGGGGCGCTCCTTATCGGAGCGCCCCCTTCTTTCGTTCGTCTTCAAGGGTGCCACCCGAGCCGGTTCGTGGGCCTTTCGGCGAGCCGGCCAGCGGCCTCAGGTCCGCCAGGGGTGGGCCGGCAGTTCCGTCGCGCCGATGACACTGGCGCCGGCCAGGGCGACCGCATGGTCGTTCTCGACGGTCGAACCGCTGACGCCGATGGCACCGGACATCTCGCCGTCCTTGTCCACGATCGGGATGCCACCTGGGAAGGTGACGAGCCCGTCGTTGGAATGCTCGATGCCGAACAGCGGGCCACCGGGCTGGGACAGCTGGCCGATCTGGCCGGTCATCATGCCGAAGAACACCGAGGTCTTGGCCTTCTTCTGGGCGATGTCGATGGACCCGACCCAGGCGCCGTCCATCCGGTAGAAGGCCTTCAGGTTTCCGCCGGAATCGACGACCGCGATACACATCTGGGTGTTGAGCTCCACCGCTTTGGCGCGGGCGGCCTCGATGGCTTTGTGAGCGTCTTCGATGGTGACGTGCATGGGGGTTGTCTCCCTGGGAGTCGCGAGGTCGTTGGTAGGGTGTCGTTTGTGGCGTGAGGCCAGTCGCAGCGGCATGCCGATAACGAACGGCTGCGGCATTTGGTGCCGATATGACGACGGCCGCCCCCCGGTGGGGAGCGGCCGTCGCGGCTTGAGGTTCTCAGGCCGTCCGAGCGTCCGACGTTCAGCCCTTGGCCATCGCGTTGGCCTTCTCGATCAGCGCCTCGGCCATGCGGATCGAGGCGATGTCGATGAGGCGGCCGTCCAGCGAGACGGCGCCTTTGCCGGCCTTGGCGGCGTCTTCCATCGCCGCCAGAATGCGGCGTGCCTTGCCGACTTCGGCTTCCGACGGGGTGAACACGTCGTTGGCGAGGTCGATCTGCGAGGGGTGGATCGCCCACTTGCCTTCGAAGCCGAGCGCGGCGCAGCGGCGGGCGGCGGAGGTGTAGCCGTCCGGATCGGAGAAGTCGCCGAACGGACCGTCGATCGGGCGCAGGCCGTAGGCGCGGCAGGCCACCATCATGCGGGCCTGGGCGAACAGCCACGGGTCCTGCCAATGGGTCTGGCGGTTGCCGGCTTCGTCCTTGTCGGTGAGCACGCTGTAGTCGGCGTTGACCCCGCCGATCACCTGGGAGCGGGCGCGGGTGGAGGCGGCGTAATCGGCGACGCCGAAGGACATCGCCTCCAGGCGCTTCGACGAGGTGGCGATGGCCTCCACGTTGGCCATGCCGAGCGCGGTCTCGATCAGCACCTCGAAGCCGATCTTCTTCTCGCGCTTCTTGGCCTGCTCGATCTGGGTGACCATCACGTCGATGGCATAGACGTCGGCCGGCACGCCGACCTTGGGGATCAGGATCATGTCGAGGCGCGGGCAGGCCTCCACGATGTCGACGACGTCGCGGTACATGTAGTGGGTGTCGAGACCGTTGATGCGGATCATCATGGTCTTGGTGCCCCAGTCGATCTCATTGAGCGCCTGGATGATGTTCTTGCGCGCCTGCTCCTTGTCGTCCGGCGCGACCGCGTCCTCGAGGTCGAGGAAGATCACGTCGGCCTTCGAGGTCGCCGACTTTTCCATGAAGGTCGGGTTGGAGCCGGGGACGGCGAGTTCCGAGCGGTGCAGGCGCGGGGTGGCCTGCTGGATCAGGGTGAAGCTCATCGATGTTTCCTTCCTAAAATATCGACCGTATTCGATCGTCTGGCGTGCGAGGCCCCATCGCGACCGGAGCCGCGCAAGAAACCCCGCCCTCGGCCGGGTGCCGTTCCGGCACCCGGAATTGCGGTATCAGCCCGTCGCGCCGAAGCCGACGGCGATGCAGTTGATGGAGAGCAGGAGAGCGGATTTGACCGCCTCGCGCTTGTCCTCGTCCTCCTCGGCCCTGAAACGCCGGAGGAGCTCGACCTGTTCGCGACTGACCTGGTTGATGGTCGGCAGCCGGCCGTTGAGGCGGTCGCGGAACAGGGGAAAACGCTCGGCGAGTTCGGTACCCCCGCTCACCCGCAGGGCCATCTCGCGGGTCAGTGCGTATTCGGCCTCGATCAGCGGGAAGATCGCCTCGCGCGCGCCCACGTCGGCCACGAGGCCGGCATAATCGCGGGCGATGTCAAGATCGACCATCAACAGTGTCTTCTCGACCTCGTCGAGGATGAGGCGGAACAGGCGTGATTCCGCGAACAGGCGCTTGAGCAGGGCCTCGCCCTGCGCGCCGCGGACGTCGAGGAAGCTCTTGAGGCCCGAGCCGACGCCGTACCAGCCGGTGATCACGTGCCGATTCTGCGACCAGGCGAACACCCACGGGATCGCACGCAGGTCCGATAGAGACCGGGCTCCGAAGCGGCGCGCCGGACGCGAGCCGATGTTGAGGAGCGCGATCTCGTCGAGCGGGCTCGCCGCCTGGAAATAGGTGACGAGGTCGGGGTGCTGGATCAGGTTGACGTAGGCCGCCCGCGAAGCTCCCGAGAGGGCCTCCAGCGCGTCGTCGAACTCGTTGCGCGGGAGCTTGGCGGCCTCGCGCTCGGATTTGAGCGCGTGCGCGAACACCGACGAGGCCAGGAGCTCCATCTGGTAGGCCGCCGTGCCGCGGTTGGCGTATTTGAACGAGACGACCTCGCCCTGCTCGGTGGTGCGGAAGCGCCCGTTGATCGAGCCGGGCGGCTGCGCCGCGATGGCGCGCGCCGTCGGCGCCCCGCCCCGACTCACGGAGCCGCCGCGGCCGTGGAAGAACGCGATCGGCACGCCCGAGGCCTTGCCGAGCTGGGTCAGCTTGTCCTGCGCCTTGTACAGCTCCCAGTTAGAGGCGACGAAGCCGCCGTCCTTGTTCGAATCCGAGTAGCCGATCATCACCTCCTGCACGCCGCCCTGCCAGCGGGTGGAGCGGCGCACCACCGGAATCGAGAACAGCTCCTTCATGATCGCCGGCGCCGCCCGCAGGTCGTCGATGGTCTCGAACAGCGGCACGATCGGCAGGCAGCAGATCTCGGTGCCGGCGCCGTCGAGGAAGTTTCCGGCCTCCTTGGCGAGCAGGTAGGCTCCCAGGATGTCGGGTACCGAACGGGTCATCGACAGGACGAAGGCGCCGAAGGCCTCGCGGTCGAGCTGCTCGCGCATCTCGCCCACCAGCGCGAAGGTCTCCAGCGTCTCGCGGGCATCGTCGGGCAGCCCCTCGAACGAGCGGTCGCCCGAACGCGGCTTGGCGAGTTCGGAAAGCAGCCACTTCTTCCATTCGGGCGAGTCGAGTTCGGGCGGCGTCTTGTTCTGGCCATTGGCCTGCTGCCAGAGCGCGTGCAGCGTCTTGGTGGTGCGGGTGGTGTTCTCGCGAAGGTCGAGCCGCACCGTGGAGAACCGGAAGATCTCCACCATCCGGCGCACCGGCCGCACGAGGTCGCTGGCGAGCGACGGGCATCGCGCGTCCGCCAACCCCTTCTCCAGCATGCGCAGGTCGTTGATGAGCCCGTCCGCGCTCGGATAGTCGGGTCCCGTCGAACGCAGGCCCTTGTTGCGGGCGATGGTCGCCTCGATCTTGCGCAGGATGCAGGTGAGGTACTGGCGGTAGGCCTCTCCCGGGTTGCGGCTGGCGATCGCCCGGCCGTCGCCGCTCTCGGTGAGCTTCTGGGCCAGCTCCTGCTTGAACGACTCCGGCACCGGCAGCGAGCGCTCGGTGAGCGAGAGGGTGCGGCCCAGCGCCGTCACGCCATCGCGGTAGCGCCGTAGCGAGGCGAGGGCGTTGCGCTGCAGGGTGGTGCGGGTGACCGACGCCGTGACGTAGGGGTTGCCGTCGCGGTCGCCGCCGATCCAGGAGCCGAACTGGAAGAAGGCCGGCACCTCGAACTTCTCGTCCGGATAATACTCGGCCAGCGACTCCTCGAGGGAGTACAACACCTCCGGCAGCATCTCGAACAAGGTCTCGTCGAAGAAGTGCAGCCCCCAGGCGACCTCCCGCTCGACGGTGGCCTTCTCCAGGTGCAACTCGCCGGTCATCCAGACGAGTTCGATCTGGTCGCGCAGTTCGCTCATCAAGCCGTTGCGCTCGCGCTCGGTCCAGCGCGGCAATTCGAGCTCGCGCAGGACGAGATAGATGCGCCGGAACTTCTCCAGCACCGTGACGCGCTTGCCCTCGGTGGGGTGGGCGGTGATCGTGGGGCGGATGCGCAGGTCCTTGAGAAGCGCATGGATCTCGGGTGCCGCGACCCCATCCTTCACCGCATCGGCGAGCACGGCGCTGAAGCTGCCCGACAGTTCGGCCCGGCCCTTGGTCCGCTCCACCTGGCGGCGCCGGCGCATGGCGGCGTTCTGCTCGGCGATGGAAAGCAGCTGGAACCAGATGCCCTGCACCTGGAGCGCGCGGGCCAGCATCTCGGGCGTGAAGGTCGAGATATCGGCGCGACCGTGCAGCACGTCCTCGAGCTCCGGCTCGTGGCGGCGGGCGACGTCGAGCAGGGCGTGAAACAGGATGTCGAGGGCGTCCTTGGAGGACGTGCCCGTGATCACCGGCGGCGCGAAGGCCTGGTCGACGGCGCCGAGGGGGGCGTGAAGGGTGTCGGTCATCGGGTGGCCACCTCGGTCTTGGGCGCACGAATGGTGCCCGCGTCAGGCGCGGGCGTCATCCCTCCCCCTCCGCGGGGTCGGGCGGCCCACGAAGTCGGGCGGGAGAGGGGAGCGCCGCCCTGTTCGGAGAGGTCGTTCTGCCCCTCTCCCGCCTCGCATCCGCGAGGCACCCTCCCCCGCCGAGGGGGAAGGGTTCTACGGTTCGGCTCAGGCCGCGAGCTTTCTCATCACGTCCGCCACGGTCGAACCGAATTCGCCGGGGCTCGGCGCGACGGTGAGGCCGTAGGAGCGCATGATCTCGGCCTTCTCCGCGGCCGAGTCGCCGGTCGCCGAGATGATGGCGCCGGCGTGGCCCATGCGGCGGCCCTTCGGGGCGGTGAGTCCGGCGACGAAGCCGATGACGGGCTTCGTCATGTTCTCCTTGATCCACGCCGAGGCCTCGGCCTCCTGCGGGCCGCCGATCTCGCCGATCATCAGCACCGCCTTGGTGTCGGGGTCCTGCTCGAACAGGGCGAGGTGGTCGAGGAACGACGAGCCGTTGATCGGGTCTCCGCCGATGCCCACCGAGGTGGTGATGCCGATGCCCACCGCCTTCATTTGAGCCGCGGCCTCGTAGCCCAGCGTACCCGAGCGCGAGATCACGCCGACGTTGCCCTTCAGGTAGATGTGGCCGGGCATGATCCCGAGCATCGACTTGCCGGGCGAGATGATGCCGGCGCAGTTCGGACCCACCACCATCGAGCGGCGGTCCTTGGGATAGCGCATGAGGTAGCGCTTCACCCGCATCATGTCCTGGGCCGGGATGCCGTCGGTGATCGAGCAGATCAGCTTCAGGCCGGCGTCCGCCGCCTCCATGATCGCGTCCGCCGCGAAGGGCGGGGCCACGAAGGTGATGGAGGTGGTGGCACCGGTGGCCGCCACGGCCTCCTTGACGGTGTTGAACACCGGCAGGCCGAGATGGGTCTTTCCGCCCTTGCCCGGCGTCACGCCGCCGACGACGTTGGAGCCGTATTCCACCATCTCGCGGGCGTGAAACGTTCCCTTGTCACCGGTGATGCCCTGGACGATGATCGGGGTCTTCTCGTCGATCAGAATGCTCATGGTCTTCTCTCCCCGACCTTAATGCTTGCGCTTGGCGGCGTCGCAGGCCGCGACGGCCTTGGCGGCGGCATCCGACAGGCTGTCGGCGGTGATGAGGTCGAGACCGCTCTCGGCCAGGATCTTCTGGCCCTCCTCGACATTGGTGCCGGCGAGCCGGACGATCAGCGGAACGTCGATCTTCACTTCCTTGGCCGCCTGGATCACGCCCTGGGCGACCCAGTCGCAGCGGTTGATGCCGGCGAAGATGTTGACGAGGATCGCCTTGACGTTGCGATCGGACAGGACGAGCCGGAAGGCCGTCGCGACCCGGTCCGGCGAGGCACCGCCGCCGACGTCGAGGAAGTTGGCCGGCTCGCCGCCGGCGTGCTTGATCATGTCCATGGTGGCCATGGCCAGGCCCGCGCCGTTGACGATGCAGCCGATCTCGCCCTCGAGGCCGATGTAGCTGAGGTTGTGCTCGGCGGCCTGGGCCTCGCGCGGATCGCCCTGCGAGGGATCGTGCATGTCGGCGATGTTGCTGCGGCGGAACATGGCGTTGTCGTCGAACGACATCTTGGCATCGAGGGCCAGCACCCGGTCGTCCTTGGTGACGACGAGGGGGTTGATCTCGAGCATGGTGCCGTCGCAATCGCGGAACGCCCGATAGGCGTTCATGATCGTCTTCACGGCGGCCGAGACCTGCTTGATGTTCAGGCCGAGCTGGAACGCGATCTCGCGGGCCTGGAACTGCTGCAGTCCCACCGCCGGCTCGACGACCACCTGGATCAGGGCCTCGGGCTCGTTGGCCGCGATCTCCTCGATGTCCATGCCGCCGCGCTGCGAGGCGATGACGCGCACCCGCTCGGTCTTCCGGTCGAGGACGTAGCCGAGGTAGAGTTCGCGCTCGAACGGGTCGGCGGTCTCGATGTAGACGCGCTGGACCGGCTTGCCCTCGGGCCCCGTCTGCAGCGTCACCAAGCGCTTGCCGAGCAGATCCTTGGCGGCGTCGCGGACCTCGTTGTAGGTCCGGCACAGCTTGATCCCGCCGGCCTTGCCGCGGGCGCCGGCGTGGATCTGGGCCTTCACCGCCCAGAACGAGCCGCCGAGTTCGGTGGCGGCATAGACCGCCTGATCGGGGCTGAACGCCACGGCGCCCTTGGGAACCGCGACTCCGAAGCCGGCTAGAAGCTCCTTGGCCTGGTATTCGTGGACATCCATCTGCTCGCTCCTCGACGCTTCCCTTGGCGCGGACCTTCTCGTAAATTTGACTTCACGAAAAGCCCTTTGCCATTTTTATTTTTTTACATTCTCTTTCAGTCTGCCTTGAGAGCAGCCGGAATGCTTGAGTTTGGACAGTGAACCGGCTCAGTTCACCTTGGTCTTCACGACCTCGTAGATGGCTTCGTTCTTCGCACCCGCATCGCCGAGCAGACCTTCGAGTTCGGCCAGGCGCTGTTCGGCGAAGCCGCGATCGTCCAGGCCCTTGGCGTTGACGTAGACGTTGAGCGCGGCGCTGCGCAGGCCGGCGTAGGCCGAGAGGACGGCGACCCCGGCATCCGAGATGACGTTGAGGTTGCCCTTGTCGGCCACGGCCTGGGCGAGGTCGACGACCTCGCGGCAGGCCTTGCAACAGGCGAGCGGCACGTCGGTGGCCACCTTCAGCACCTCCTGGATCTTGGCCGCGCGCGCGGCCTTCTCCTCGTCGGTGCCCTTGGGCAGCCCGTAGGCCGCCATCACCGCGTCGAACGCCTCGACGTCGTCGGCGATCATGCCCGTGAGCTTGGCCCGCAACGCTTCGGACTGGACGAGGATGCCCTTCAGCTCCTCCTCGACCTCCACGTACTTCTTCTTCCCGATGGTCAGGTTGCAGACCATGCTGAGGAGTGCGGCGCCCATGGCGCCGGAGATGGCGGCGGCGCCACCCCCACCGGGGGTCGGGGCCGAACTCGCCAGACCGTCGAGGAAGTTCTGGATGGTTTCGGTGGCGGCCATGGTTCAGGCCATCGACTTGGCGAGGGCGTAGATCTCCTCGGCGTCGAACACCGTCTCGGTGTTCTCGAAGAGCTTGCCGACGCAGGCGCGGTGGAGCTTGAGCTTCAGGCCTCCGATGCCGAGCGCGCCGAACACGATCTTGCCGTGGCGCTCCTTGGCCTTGTCCATCGCGTCGATCCCGCCGAAGCCGAGCGGGGGCTGGGCGTTGTAGTCGGCGATGAACTCGATGCTGGCCTCGTCCTTCCAATCGGCTTCCGAGAGAAGCTCGATGCCGATGGCGCCGGCGGAGAACACCAGGTTCTGGCCCTTCACGATGGCGGCGCGGGAGGCGGCGTCGGGCGTCGCGGCCGCCGAGATCGCGACCTTGAAGCGCTGGTTGATCTGGTCGGCGGCGGCCTGGGCCTTGTCGAGCGAGCGCCCGCACAGGACCACGCTGGCGCCTTCCTGGGCGAGCAGCGCGGCCGAGCGCATGCCGACGGGGCCTGTCCCGGCCAGCACCACGGCCTTCTTGCCCTGGAGCGAACCGGCGGCCTTCTGCACCAGTGCGACGCCGGCGGCGGCCGTGGTGTTGGAGCCGTTGGAATCGAGCATCGTCGAGACGCGGAAGGGCCCGAAGAACCGCTTCTTGACCGCCTTCAGCACCGCCTCGCCGGCGGCCATGTTGCCGCCGCCGACGAAGATCGCGGTGGACTTCTTCTCGGAACCGCCGCGGGTGTAGATCGTGCCGTCCACCAGCGCGCCGACGTTCTCGGGCGTGACGTTGCCGTAGCCGGTGATGTGATCGGCGCCGCCGTCGTAGCCGACAACGGTGTCGAACACGCTGGGCACTGCGTCGGTATCGAACAGGAACAGCAGTTTCTTGGTCATGTCTTCGGATCCTCTGGCCGCATCGCTGAGCGGTCGGCGTTTCGACTGGGCGTTACGGGACGTCGGCGTGGGCGCGTCGGTGCGTCGTCGTTCCGGGGCGCCGCACGGGCGAACCGGGACTCCGAAGCCGCCGAGGGTGCTCCATCCTGCCGCGTCGACGGTTATGGGTTCCGGGGTCTGCTCCGCAGCCCAGGACCGACAGGTGGCGCGATCGTACCGCCTCCCTTCAAGACTCGACCACGTTCTGAGGCTTGCCCGCCACGAAGGCCTCGACGTTGTCCACCAGCTGGTCGGCCAGGATCTGCATGGCCTGCTTGCTCGCCCAGGCCACATGCGGCGTGACGATGAGGTTGGGCAGGTCGAGCTCGCACAGGATGTTGCCGTTCTTCGGGGGCTCGGTCATCACCACGTCGAAGCCGGCGCCGCCGATGGTGCCGGCCTTGAGCGCCTCGGCCAGGGCCTCCTCGTCCACGAGGCCGCCGCGGGCGGTGTTGATGAGGATGGCGCTCTTCTTCATCTTCGCCAGCTGCTCGCGCCCGATCATGTTGCGGGTCTCGGGCGTCAGCGGCGCGTGCAGGGTGATGACGTCCGATTCCGTCAGGATCGTCTCTAAGTCGACGAGGCCTTCCTGCGGGAACACGTCGTAGGCGATGACCTTCATGCCGAGGGCTTCGGCGCGCTTGGCGATGGACTTGCCGAGCGCCCCGTAGCCGACGATACCCAGGGTCGAACCTGCGATGTCGTGGATCGGGTAGTCGAAATAACAGAACTGGGTGGACTTGGCCCAATCGCCCCGGCGCACGGAGTTCGCGTAGGGCACGATGGCCCGGCGCAGGGCGAACATCAGTCCGATCACGTGCTCGGGCACGGTGTTGAAGGCGTAGTTTCGGATGTTGACGACGGTGATGCCGCGCTCCTTGGCGGCGGCCTTGTCGACGACGTCGGTGCCGGTGGCGGCCACAGCGATCAGCTTGAGGTCCGGCAGCCTCGCCAGGGTGTCGGCCCGCATCGGAACCTTGTTGATCAGCGCGATCGACGCGCCCTGAAGCCGCTCGACGATCTCGTCGGGTGTCCAGGTCGACTCGTATTCCTTGTACGCGTGCGGGAAATTGAATTCGCGCACGGTGGCGTCGAGGGACTCACGGTCGAGGAAGACGATTTTGTGCGTCATGGAAACTCTCGGTGACGTCCCCGCGCGAGGCACGGCCGAACGCGAACGCGTGGTCTGTCGAAGGTCCGGGGCCGGTCGTGGAGACCGGCCCCGGGAGGGGTCGGATCAGGCCTTGAACAGCGGGTTCTCGCGCAGGTAGCTCGAGGCGGCGGCGACGCCGGAGCCCGGCTGCACCTTCACGCCGTTGTCCAGCATCGACATCTCGGCACCGGCGATGGCGCCGAGCAACGAGAGCTCGTTCAGGTCACCGACGTGGCCGATGCGGAACACCTTGCCGGCCACTTTGCTCAAGCCCGCGCCGAGCGCCAGGTTGTAGCGCACGTAGGCGTGCTTGATGATCGCGGCGGCGTCGACACCCTCGGGAGCGAGGATCGCCGTCACCGTGTCGGAGTTCCACTTGGGCTCCTTGGCGCAGGTCTTGAGGCCCCAGGCCGCCACGGCCTGGCGGGTCGCCTCGCCGAGCACGTGATGGCGGTGATAGACGTTCTCGAGGCCTTCCTCTTTGATGCAGGCCAGCGCCTCGCGCAGGCCGTAGAGCAGCGGCAGCGACGGGGTGTAGGGGAAGTAGCCGCCCGGGTTCTGCTTCTGGTGGTCGGACCAGGCGAAGTAGACGGCCGCGAGACGGTCGTTCTTGCCCGAGGAGGTCTCGGCGGCCTTGAGCGCCTTCTGGCTGACGCAGATCACGCCGAGGCCGGCCGGCAGCATCAGGCCCTTCTGGGAGCCGGCGATGGCGCAATCGACCTTCCACTGGTCGGCGTAGAACGGCAGCGAGCCGATCGAGGACACGCCGTCCACGAACAGCAGCGCCGGGTGGCCGGCCGCGTCGATGGCCTTGCGCACCGCACCGATGTCGCTGGTGACGCCGGTGGCGGTCTCGTTGTGGACCGTCATGACGGCCTTGATCTCGTGGTTCTTGTCGGCCCGCAGGGCCTCCTCGATCCGCTGAGGATCGGCGCCGGTGCCCCACTCCTCGTCCTGGACGATGACCTCGAGGCCGAGGCGCTCGGCCATGTCGACCCAGAGATGGCTGAACTGGCCGAAGCGCGAGGTCAGCACCTTGTCGCCGCGCGACAGGGTGTTGGTGAGCGCGGATTCCCAGATGCCCGTGCCGGAGGCCGGGAACAGGAAGATGGTGCCGTCGGTCGAACCGAACACCATCTTGGTGTCCTCGAACAGGGGCTTGGTCAGCGCCGGGAAATCCACCGAGCGGTGATCCTCGGAGGGGACGATCATCGCCCGCATCACGCGGTCGGGGATGTTGGTCGGGCCCGGCACGAAGAGGTGGTTGCGACCAGGCCGTTTCGTTGGCGCCATGATGATTGTCTCCGGTTCCCAGTGCGTCTCGCGACCGCGATGTGGCGGCGCCTCGAACGATGATTGTCTGCCGACGGGTCGTGACGACCCGGCGCGCCCATCCCTGTAGTCCAGAGCGTCGTACGGGTGTCGCGTTCGTAGAACGCCGTCCACCGGTTCCGTCCGCTCCGTCCCGAAACGCCGACCCGGCGTGAGATGGCCGCGCGCAAGGGACGGCTCGCGCCGCCCCTGTCGCGCCGGCAATATGGCGAGCTTCCGCTGTGAAGGAAAACTGAAAAAACTTGTCCACGCGACTCAAAAAATTGCGCTGCAACAGAGGGCCCGCCCGTGGCCGCCGACGACCGGTTTCCCGGGGCGCGCTCGGGCCGCCGCGTGGGGCCGCGTCATCAAACTGATACGGGAATCCGGTTTGGCTCCGGCACGACGCGTCTGCCCGGAGATCCCCGTGAGCGAAGACAACGAGAAGGCGATCCGTGTCCGGACGCTCTTCCTGTCCGACATGCACCTGGGCACCAAGGGCTGCCAAGCCGCCCTGCTGCTCGACTTCCTGCGCGACTACGATGCCGACGAGATCTACCTCGTCGGCGACATCGTCGACGGATGGCAACTGAAGTCGGGCTGGTACTGGCCCCAGAGCCACAACGACGTGGTGCAGAAGCTGCTGCGCAAGGTCCGCAAGGGCACGAGCCTGATCTACGTGCCCGGCAACCACGACGAGTTCCTGCGCGACTACCTCGGCGCGCACTTCGGCGGCATCGAGGTCGCCGACCAGCGCGTGCATGTGGCCGCCGACGGCAAACGCTACCTCGTCATCCACGGCGACCAGTTCGACATGGTGGTGCGCCACGCCAAGTGGCTCGCCTACCTCGGCGATGGCGCCTACACGGCGGCGCTCTTCATCAACACGCACCTCAACACCGTGCGCCGCCGCCTCGGTCTGGCCTATTGGTCGCTCTCGGCCTGGGCCAAGCTGAGGGTGAAGAACGCCGTCAACTTCATCGGCAAGTTCGAGGAGCTGCTCGCGGCGGAAGCCAAGCGCGTCGGGGCGGACGGGGTCATCTGCGGCCATATCCACCACGCCGCCAACCGGCAGATCGACGGGCTGACCTACCTCAACACCGGCGACTGGGTGGAATCCTGCACGGCCATCGTCGAGCATTACGACGGCACGATGGAGGTGCTGCATTATCCCAGTGTCCTGCGCGCCCGCGAGGCCGCCTCCGCGGTGACCATCGCGGTCGACAGGGGCGGGGCGCGGGCCGTCGCGTGAGGCTGCTCATCGCCACCGATGCCTGGCACCCCCAGGTCAACGGCGTCGTGCGCTCCCTCGAGCACATGGCCGCGGCGGGCCGCGCCTTCGGCTTCGAGACGATCTTCCTCACCCACGAGAACTTCGCGTCCCTGCCGCTGCTCGGCTACCCCGAGATCAGGCTCGCCTATGCGACCCGCACGAAGGTCGCGCGTCTTTGGTCGCAGTTCGCGCCGACCCATGTCCACATCGCCACCGAGGGGACGGTGGGCTACGCCACGCGCCGCCTCTGCCTGGCGCAGGGGCGGCCCTTCACGACGAGCTACCACACCCGCTTTCCCGAATACCTCTCCGCCCGACTGCCGGTGCCGGAAGCCTGGAGCTATGCCTGGCTGCGACGTTTCCACGATGCCGCCAATGGCACCATGGTCAGCACGCCGTCCCTGGAGCAGGATCTCTCCGCGCGGGGCTTCACGCGCCTGATGCGCTGGACGCGCGGTGTCGACACCGACCTGTTCCGGCCTCAGGAGAGCGACGCGCTGGCCGGCCTGCCGCGCCCCGTCTTCCTCTTCGTGGGCCGTGTCGCCGTCGAGAAGAACATCGCGGCCTTCCTCGACCTCGACCTGCCGGGCAGCAAGGTCGTGGTCGGCGACGGTCCGGACCGCGCCAGGCTGGCCTCGCTCTACCCGGCCGCCCGCTTCCTCGGGATGCGGACCGGCGCCGGCCTCGCCGCGGTCTACGCCGCCGCCGATGTCTTCGTGTTCCCGAGCCTCACCGACACCTTCGGCATCGTGCTCCTGGAGGCCCTGGCCTCCGGCGTGCCCGTGGCCGCCTACCCGGTCACCGGCCCCCTCGACGTGATCGGCGGCACCGACGCCGGCGTGCTCGACGCGGATCTGCGCAAGGCGGCCCTGGCGGCCCTCGACATCCCGCGCAAGACCTGCCGGACAGAGGCCTTGCGCTACACCTGGACCGAGAGCGCGCGGCAGTTCTTCGGCAACATCGAGCGCGCCCACGGACTGCCCGCGCGACGGCGCGAGCGCGTCGCGCCCGCCGTTGTCGGTTCGGTCGAGCCCCGTTAGACGATTCCTGTCCCTGCCGGACGAGCGGTTCGGCCCCGGGGCTCGTTCTTCGCGCGACGGTTCTCATGCCTCCCTTCGATCCCGCGTCGCCCGGCCGCTATCCCGCCGTCGTCGGCTGCGACGAGGTCGGGCGCGGGGCCCTGTGCGGGCCGGTGGTGGTGGCGGCGGTCTGGTTCGATCCCGCCGCGATCCCGCCGTCGGTGCTGGGACGCCTGGACGACAGCAAGCGCCTCGACCGCGCGACCCGCGAGGCGCTGGCGCCGGAGATCCGGGCCTGCGCGCGTATCGCGTTGGCCGCCGGCTCCCGCGCCCTCGTCGACCGGATCAACGTGCGCGCCGCCACGCTCGACGCCATGCGCCGCGCCGTCGTCGGTCTCGGCCTCGACGGCCCCGTGATGGTGGACGGCCGCGATCCCATCCCGGGGCTCGACCGGCCCTGCACGGCGATCGTCGGAGGCGACCGGCTGGTGCCCCAGATCGCCGCCGCCTCCATCCTGGCCAAGACGGTGCGCGACGCCCTGATGCGGGCCCTGGCCGTCCGCTACCCGTCCTATGGCTGGGACAGCAACGTCGGCTACGGCACCCGCACCCATCTGGCGGGCCTCGCCAGCCTCGGGCGGACCCCACACCACCGCATCAGCTTCACCCGCCGCTACGCTCAGCTCCCCGGTGTCACAGCAGGCTGAGCTGGGCGCCGTCGCGGGAGGGTCTGACGAACAGGTCGGTCCGCAGCGGGACGCGGGTCTCGCGGTAGCCCAAGCGTTTTCGCGCCAGCCGCATCCGCTCCGCGATCAACTCGGCATAGGGACCGGCACCGGTCATGCGCCGGCCGAAGGCGGCGTCGTAGGCCTTGCCGCCGCGCGCCTGGCGGACCAGGGACATCACGTGCCGCTTCTTGCCGGGGTAATGCGCACGCAACCAGTCGCCGACGAGGTCGTCGAGTTCGAGCGGCAGGCGCAGCAGGACGTGACGGGCTTCCATCGCGCCGCAGTCCCGCGCCCGCGCCAGGATCGCCTCGATGTCGTGGTCGTTGAGCGAGGGGATGATCGGCGCCACCATGACGAGAACCGGAATGCCGGCCGCCGTCAGTTGCCGGATCGCGTCGAGGCGCCGTTCCGGATGCGGTGCGCGCGGCTCCATCCGGCGGGCCAGGGCCGGATCGAGGGTCGTCACCGACATCGCCACCTTCACGAGGCCCATCGCGGCCATGTCCGACAGGATGTCGATGTCGCGGGTGACGAGATTCGATTTCGTGACGATACCCACGGGATGCCGGTCGCGCGCCAGCACCTCCAGCACCTGCCGGGTCAGGCGGTGCGTCCGTTCGATCGGCTGGTAGGGGTCGGTGGCGGTTCCCAGCGCGATGGTGGCCGGGCGGTAGCCGGGGGCCGCGAGCTCGCGCTCCAGCAGCCGGGCCGCATCCGGCTTGGTGAACAGCCGCGTCTCGAAGTCGAGCCCCGGCGAGAGGCCGACGTAGGCGTGGTTGGGCCGCGCGAAGCAGTAGACGCAACCGTGCTCGCAGCCACGATAGGGGTTGATCGACCGGTCGAAGGCGATGTCGGGCGAGGTGTTGCGGGTGATGATGCTGCGCGCGGCCTCCGGCAGGACCTCGGTACGCAGGACTTCGGTACGCAGGACTTCGGCGCGCAGGACTTCGGCGCGCGGGGCGGACGGGGCCTCGTCGCCACCCCAGCCGTCGTCGAAGGCCTCGTGCCGGGCCGCCTCGTAGCGTCCGTCCGGATTGACCGTGGCGCCGCGCCCCTTGAACGTACGCGCCGCCGCCGTCATCGCTCCGACCAGACCGCGAGCTCGGTTCCGGCCGGATCGCGGAAATGGAACCGCCGCCCACCCGGAAAGGCGAAGATCGGCCTTACGACGAGGCCGCCGGCCGCCTCGACCCGCACCAGCATGGCTTCGAGATCCGTCGCATAGAGGACGGCGAGCGGCACGCGGGTCCCCTTCTGCGGATCGCCATCGAAGCCACCCTCCAGCCCCTCGTCGAAGGCGCAATAGGCGGGTCCGTAGTCGACGAAGGTCCACCCGAACGCTTGCGCGTAGAACGCCTTCACGGGTCCGAGCGTCCGGCCGGGCAGTTCCAGATAATCGATCTTGCCGTCCTCGCGCATGGTCGTCCTCCGCAGTCCCGTGATCGAGCATCAGCCGACACAGAGAACATAGCAAGAACGTCAGATCGGCGATTCTGCACGGATTTCGGGCAATTCCCGCGAATGGTCGCGACAACCCCGATTCCGATGTGCCTGGTGTGGAGCGACCGCTTGGCGACCCGCCAAAATGCGGTATGGGCGCGCATGATTTCAGGCTTGATCCATGTCGCCAGACCCGGTGATGCGCTTGCCGTCGA
Source organism: Methylobacterium sp. Leaf399 (assembly GCF_001424525.1). Lineage (NCBI taxonomy): Bacteria > Pseudomonadati > Pseudomonadota > Alphaproteobacteria > Hyphomicrobiales > Methylobacteriaceae > Methylobacterium > Methylobacterium sp. Leaf399. The sequence continues at coordinate 338,003 of NZ_LMQK01000012.1, forward strand.
TCGCCTCGCGGATTCGCTGGCCGCCCTCGTGGCGGGCGTGGCGGCCGGGCTCGTGGGTGATGCGGTGATCGTCGTGCCGACCTCCACCGAGGCCATCGAGGCCGTGGCGGAGGCCACAGGGGCCACCCTGGTGGTGCGCACCCGCGGCGCAAGCCCCTGGACGGCGGGTGCCAGGATAGCGCGGCGCGAGTGGGTGCTGTGCCTGGAGGCCGGCGACGTCCTCGCGGAAGGCTGGATCCGCACCCTCGACCGGTTCATCGGCATGGCCCGGCCCGACGTCGCTCTGGGCAGGCTGCGGCGACCTCACACCCGGCTTCCGATCCGTCTGGCCGCCCGCGGTGAGGCTGTGGTCGGCGTCAGCCGGCCGCGCCCGGGCGATCTCGTCCGACGCGACCGTCTGCTCGCCGAGCCCACCTTCTCGCCGCGCCTGCGTCCACGCCGGCTCTCCGCGCGGATCGATCGACCCTGAGCGGGATCAGACGCTAATGGTGGCCCCCCGGCGCAAATGTTCGTCGAGGCGCGGCATGATCTCAACGAAGTTGCAGGGGCGATGCCGGTAGTCGAGTTGGGCGGCCAGGATGCCGTCCCAGGCGTCCCGGCAGGCGCCGGGGGAGCCCGGCAGTACGAAGATGTAGGTGGCCCCGGCGACACCGGCGGTGGCGCGCGACTGCAGCGTCGAGGTTCCGATCTTGTCGTAGGAGATGCGGTGGAACACCGCCGAGAAGCCGTCCATCCGTTTCTCGAACAGGGGCTCGAGGGCTTCCGGGGTGACGTCACGGCCGGTGAAGCCGGTACCGCCGGTGGTGAGAACCACGTCGATGCCCGGGTCCCGCACCCATTCCTCGACCCGCGCCCGGATCGCCGGGACCTCGTCGGGGACGATCCCGCGGGCGGCGAGGCGATGACCGGCCGCGGTCAGTCGCTCCGTGAGGAGATCGCCGGAGCGGTCGTCCTCGGCCGTCCGTGTGTCCGAGACGGTGAGCACGGCGATGGCCAGGGGAACGAAGGTGCGGGTCTTGTCGGAGGCGACCATGGGACGGTGTCCTCGAAGGAAGAAAGGCCGTGCCGGACCGGCATGACGGCCGCAATGGAATGGACCGCCGCCGGCGGATCTCCCCCGCCGGGTCGCGTTCTCAGTTCGCGGCGGCGCGGAAGGTGTCGCAGGAGCGGGTCTGGCCGCTCTTGTAGCCGGTCATGAACCACCGCATCCGCTGCGCCGACGAACCGTGCGTGAAGGAATCGGGCACGGCATAACCCTGCGACTGCTTCTGGAGCTTGTCGTCGCCGATAGCGCTGGCCGCCTGCATCGCCTCTTCGATGTCGCCCGGCTCGAGCGAATTGAAGCGGTCGTTCGAGTTCTTGGCCCAGACGCCGGCGAGGCAATCGGCCATCAGCTCGACGCGGACCGACAGCTTGTTGCTCTCGACCTGACCGGCCGCCTGCTGGCGGGACTGGACCTTGCCGAGGATTCCGAGCTCGCCCTGGATGTGGTGACCGACCTCGTGGGCGATGACGTAGGCGTAGGCGAAGTCGCCCTTCACGCCGAACTTCGTCTCCATCTCCTTGAAGAAGGTCGTGTCGAGATAGACCTTCTTGTCCAGCGGACAGTAGAACGGGCCCATCGCCGCCTTGGCCGAACCGCAGCCGCTGCGGGTGCCACCGGTGTAGAGCACCATCCCGGTCGGCCGGTATTGCTTGCCGGTCTGGTTGGGCAGGATCTCCTTCCAGACGTCCTCGGTATTGCCCAGGATGGCGGCGGCGAAGCGCCCGGCATCGTCGGCGGGCTTGGTGCCGCGCCTGGCCTGGGTCTGAGGGTCGACCTGTTCCTGACGCGGCGCGCCGCCGCCCATCATCTGCTCGGCGCCGCCGATCAGGACGGCGGGGTTGATGCCGGTGACCCAGCCGATGATGCAAAGGATGACGATGGCGCCGATGCCGAGCCCGCCGGCACCGCCGCCCGGAAAGCCGCCGCCGCCACCCTCGCCGCGGCGGTCCTCGACGTTGTCCGACGAGCGAAAATCTTCCCAGCGCATGTCGAGGCTACCACCTGTGTCCGGACGTCTGGTCGGGCCGGCGTCGCACGGAGTAATTCCCGCGCGAGCGTGACGGTTCCGTCGGCCCTCGCCCTAGCGGGCTCAGGCCTTGCCGTCGAGGGCGTTGCGCAACAGGCGGAAGTCGCGCCACGCGAGCCGCTTCTGCAGCGGCTGGCGCAGCAGATAGGCCGGATGGAGGGTCGCCAGGGCGCGGATCTCGCGCTGTCCCACCCGGTAGGGATAGAAGCGGCCGCGCGCCTTGAGGATGCCGTCCTTCGTCCCTGTCAGCGCCTGCGTGGCCGGGCTGCCGAGGCAGACGATCAGGTCGGGATCGGCCAGCTCGATCTGACGCTCGATGAAGGGCCGGCAGATCGCCACCTCCTGCGGTGTCGGGTTGCGGTTTCCCGGCGGCCGCCACGGCACGATGTTGGTGACGTAGGCGCGGGTCCGATCGAGGCCGATCGCCGCCATCATCCGGTCGAGGAGCTGGCCCGAGCGGCCCATGAACGGCTTGCCGATCCGGTCCTCGTCGGCGCCGGGCGCCTCGCCGACGAACATCAGCTTCGCGGCGGGGTTGCCGTCGGCGAAGACGAGGTTCTTGGCTGTGAATTTCAGCGGGCATCCGTCGAAGGTGGCGAGCAGGGCTTCGAGGTCGGCCAGCGTCGCGCAATCCTTGGCCTTCGCCCGCGCATCGCCGGCCGCCGCCTCGGGCATGGCGGATGCCGACCGGCCGAACGTCTGCTGCCGTGGCGGATCGACCGGCGTCCCCCGGTCGGGCAGCGGCTGCCTTTGCGGGGCGGGCCGCTCGACCTCCCTCCGCTCGAGGCGCGGCGCGGGGATCGGATCGACTTCGGCGAAACGGTCGTGCGGACGCTCGTCGAGGGCCAGATCGACCCCCGCCTCGGTGTAGAAGTCGAGACAGGCGGTCAGGTCGCGCCGTTCGTCGTGGGCCTCGGTCATGGCATCCTATCTGGCGCCCACCGCGGCTGTGGACAACCGCCGGACCGTGAGCCGGGCGCCGTAGACTGGTCTTTTGTACGCCACTCCTGCGACGGTTGAGAAGGCGACGACCGACTTGCCATTGCACCCTGGAATGGGTTGAGAGTGAGGGACGAAGGGCGCGGTGGCCGCAACGGTCCCGAGCGTCGCGACCAAGAGACCATTGGGCAAGGAACATCGGGAATGGCGCTGCCGGAACGCGAGGGGATGGATTTCGACGTGGTGATCGTGGGCGCGGGGCCGGCCGGGCTCGCCGCTGCCATTCGCCTCAAGCAGCTCTCCGCCGAGACCGGGAACGAGATCAGCGTCGTCGTCGTCGAGAAGGGCTCGGAAGTCGGGGCGCACATCCTGTCGGGCGCCGTCGTGGATCCGCTCGGCCTCGACCGGCTGATGCCGGAGTGGCGCGACGATCCCGAGCGGCCGCTCAAGACCGCCGTCGAGCGCGACGAGTTCATGATGCTCACCAAGAACAGCGGCGTGACGATGCCGAACCTGTTCTTTCCCAAGTTCATGAGCAACCACGGCAACTTCGTCGGCTCGCTCTCCAACGTCACGAAGTACCTCGGCGCCAAGGCCGAGGCCCTCGGCGTCGAGGTCTATCCGGGCTTCCCGGCGTCAGAGGTGCTGTTCGACGACCGCGGGGCGGTGGTGGGCATCGCCACCGGCGACCTCGGCATCGGCAAGTCCGGCGAGCCGCGCGACGACTACACCCGCGGCATGGAGCTGCGCGGTAAGTACACGGTCTTCGGCGAGGGCGCGCGCGGTTCGCTCACCAAGTCGCTGATCGCCCGGTTCGACCTCGCCGCCCAAAGCGACCACCCGAAATACGGTCTGGGCGTGAAGGAGCTCTGGCAGCTCAGCCCCGACACATTCCAGCCCGGCCTCGTCCAGCACACCATGGGTTGGCCGTTGCCCAACAAGGCCGGCGGCGGCTCCTGGCTCTACCATTTCGACGACCACCTGCTCTCCGTGGGCTTCGTCACGCACCTGAACTACGAGAACCCGACCCTGTCGCCGTTCGAGGAGTTCCAGCGCTTCAAGACCCACCCGATGATCCGCGAGGTGTTCGAGGGCGCCAAGCGCATCGGCTACGGGGCCCGCGCCATCATGGAGGGCGGCTGGCAGTCGGTGCCCAAGCTCGTGTTCCCGGGCGGCTGCCTGGTGGGCGATTCCGCCGGCTTCGTGAACGTGCCCCGCATCAAGGGCTCGCACAACGCCGTGCTCTCGGGGATGCAGGCGGCGACGGCCATCGCCGCGGCGCTGGCCGCAGGCCGCCGGGGCGACGAGCTCACCGACTACGACACCGGCTGGCGCGACAGCGACATCGGCCGCGACCTGAAGCCGGTGCGCAACGTCAAGCCGCTGTGGTCGCGCTACGGCACCCTCGTCGGCGTCGGCCTCGGCGGCCTCGACATGTGGGCCAACACGATCTTCGGGGCCTCGCCCTTCGGCACCCTGGCGCACGGCAAGCCCGACCACGCCTGCACCAAGCCGATCGCCGAGGTGACGCCGATCGTCTACCCGAAGCCCGACGGCGTGCTGACCTTCGACCGCCTGTCCTCGGTCTACCTCTCGAACACCAACCACGAGGAGGACCAGCCGCCCCACCTCACCATCGGCGACATCGGCCTCCAGAAGAGTTCGGAGCACGACGTCTACGGCGGTCCCTCGGCGCGCTACTGCCCGGCCGGGGTCTACGAATGGGTGGCGGAGGCCGCCGCCTCGCAGGGCGTGCGCTACCAGATCAACGCCCAGAACTGCGTCCACTGCAAGACCTGCGACATCAAGGACCCCAACCAGAACATCAACTGGGTCACGCCCGAGGGGCCGGGCGGGCCGAACTACCCCAACATGTAATGGTGGGCGGTGGCGCCTTCTCGCGCGCCATCCTTTCGCCTCGCCGTGCTGGCGGGAAGACGGTGCCGCTCTGGCCGGAAGATGGCCTTGCGGCCCTGGCGGGAAGAGTCCAGTCTCCGCCGCCATTCCCCGCCGGTCCCTCAGGGCCGGCGCCGCTAACCGTGACCGGTGCCCATGAACGGAAGACCGATGACCGCACGCGCTGCTCGCCGGACCCTGTCCGTCCTCTCGCTCCTCGCATCGGTCGCCGTTGTCGGCGCGCCGGCCCTGGCGATGCAGCCACGGGAATCGGCGCCGATCTCGAGTTTCGAGCCGGCGGAATCCCTCGAAGGCAACTTCCTCTCGGCCTACATCGCGGGGGCCTCCCGCGACACGGCGGCAGCCGCCACCTTCTACCGCGAGGCGCTGAAGGCCGACCCGCGCAATTCCGAACTGCAGGAACGCGCCTTCATCTCGCTGCTCGCCGACGGCGCTCTGCCCGACGCCTTCCGCACGGCCGAGCGCCTGACCGCCCGCGACGGATCGAACGGGCTCGCCCAGCTCGCGCTCGGCGTTCGTCAGATCAAGGCCGGCCAGTTCGCCCAGGCCCGCCAGAACTTCGCCCGCAGCGGTCGCGGTGCCGCGGCCGACCTCACCGGCACGCTCCTGTCGGCCTGGGCCTACGCCGGCGCCAACGACGGCAGGCGGGCGCTGGAGACCGTGTCCAAGCTCAAGGGCGAGCGCTACTACAACACCTTCCGCGACTACCACGCCGGCCTGATCGCCAGCGTGGTCGGCGACCAGGCCGAGGCCGAGCGCCGGCTCAAGGCCGCCTACGACGCCGACCACAACACCCTGCGGATCGTCGACGCCTACGGCCGCTTCGAAGCGCAGGCCGGCCGCACCGACCTGGCGATCCAGGCCTACACCGAGTTCGACCAGTTGATGGCTCGCCACCCCATCGTGCGCGACGCCCTCGACCGCCTCAAGGCGGGCAAGCCCCTCGGCCGCCTGATCACCAACGCGCAGGAGGGTGCCGCCGAGGTGCTCTACGGGCTCGGCTCGGCCGGCTCGACCCAGGGCGACGAACTGCCGGCGGTGGTCTACCTGCGCCTCGCCCTCTACCTCGCTCCCGATCACGCCCTGGCCCGCCTGACCCTGGCCGATCTTCTCGACCGGATGAAGCAGACCGAGCGGGCCAACGAGGCCTATGCCCAGATCCCGGCGACCTCGCCGCTGCGGCTCAATGCCGACATCCAGGTCGGCCTGAACCTCGAACAGATGGGCAAGGGCGACGAGGCCCTGGCGCATCTCGACGCGGTCATGAAGGCGCACCCCACCGATATCGACGCGGTGACAGCCCTCGGCAACGTCCAGCGGTCGCGCAAGAAGTACGCGGAGGCCGCGGCCACCTACAGCCGGGCGATCGAACTGATCGGCGACCGGCCGGCGGCGAGCTACTGGACCACTTTCTACTTCCGCGGCACCGCCTACGAGCGGGCCAAGGAATGGTCCAAGGCCGAGGCCGACCTGAAGAAGGCTTTGGAACTCGTGCCGGCCTCCCAGCCCGGCGCCCGCGCGCAGGTGCTCAACTACCTCGCCTATTCCTGGGTCGACCAGAACCTGAACATCGACGAAGCCTTCACCATGCTCAAGCAGGCGGTGGACGCCAGCCCGCGCGACGGCATGATCATCGACAGCCTCGGCTGGGCCTACTTCCGCCTCGGCCGCTGGGACGACGCGGTGCGCGAACTGGAAAAGGCGATCGAGCTGAAGCCCGGCGACCCCACCATCAACGACCACCTCGGCGATGCCTATTGGCGGGCCGGGCGCCGGCTCGAGGGCAAGTTCCAGTGGCAGCACGCCAAGGACCTGAACCCGGAGCCGGAGGATCTCGAAAAGATCAACGCCAAGCTCAAGGATGGCCTGCCCGAACTCGACAAGCCCGCGGCGACCGCCGAGAATCCCCCGGCCGAGGCCGTGAACCCCGAGCTTCCCAAGGGCGCTCCCGCTCCGAGCGAGCCCCCGGGAGCGGCCGACAAGAAGAGCGGCGGCTGAAGCTCCGCCCGGCTTGACCTCGTGGCGGGCGTCCGGCCATAGCCGGGCGCCCGGCGGCGTCGCCGTCCTCGATCCTCCGAGTGCCCGTGTCCCGTCTCGTCACCCGTGCTCCGGCGAAGGTCAATCTGACCCTCCATGTCCTCGGTCGCCGCGAGGGGGACGGATATCACGAGCTCGAGAGCCTGGTCGCCTTCACGGGGGCCGGCGATACGCTGAGCCTCGATCCCGGCCCGGAGCTCGCGCTGACCGTCTCCGGCCCGACCGCGGGGCCCGCAGGGCCCCTCGACGACAACCTGGTGATCCGGGCGGCCCGTCATCTCGCCGAGGCCGTTCCGGGCTTGCGCTGGGGGGCGTTCCACCTCGTGAAGCGGCTGCCGGTCGCCGCCGGCATCGGCGGCGGCTCCTCCGACGCCGCCGCCGCGTTGCGGCTGCTCGCCGGCCTCAACGATCTGGCCGTGACCGACCCCGCCGTGCGGCTTGCCGCCGGACGGACCGGTGCCGACGTTCCCGTGTGCCTCGAGCCGACGGCCCGGATGATGCGCGGGGCCGGCGAGACCGTGAGCGACGCCCTCCGCCTGGCCCCCCTCCCCGCGGTCCTCATCAATCCCGGCGTCCCGGTGGCGACGGCACCGGTGTTCCGTGCCCTCGGCCTCAAGGTCGGGGCCCGCAACGAGGGTGCGCCTCACCCCGTCCTCGTCGCTGATGCCGGCGTGGATGCGACTCTCGCCGCCCTCGCACCGGCCCGCAACGACCTGGAGGCGCCCGCCCTTACCGTGGCCCCGGTCATCGGCGACGCGCTCAGCGCCCTGCGCGACGAGCCCGGCTGCCGGCTCGCGCGCATGTCGGGTTCGGGCGCGACGGTCTTCGGCGTGTTCGCCGATCGCCGTGCGGCGGTTCGCGCCGCCGCGCGGATACGCTCGCGGCAGCCGGAGTGGTGGATCATATCGGCGTTACTGCGTTGACGGCGGTCGGATCCTTGGCCTCCTCCGGACTATCGCTCCATCGAGACTGATATCCGTCGCCGCCGGACTGTACGACGTGCCTCCGGCATTCGATGAAGGAAGGGCCGGCCCTCGTTTACGCTCGCGAAAGAGTCCGCTGCCTAAGACTGGGGCAACAGGAGCGACGAATGAGCGACGATCGATCTGCCTCGTGGGCCGAGGGGGAAGCGCGGGAGCTCCTGTCGCTGATGATGATCGGCGTCTGTGTCTGGATCGTCGGTACGCAGCTCGGGGTCTTCAAGATCCTGCTCGAATTCACGGCGCTGCACGGGCTCGAACATCTCCTGATGCTCGCCATCTGCATGTCCCTCGGGATCGGGGTGGCAGCCGTGCGCAAGTCGTTCAAGCTGCGTCGCGTCATGGAGGCGCGGGACGGCGCCCAGGCACAGGCGGAGTCGGTGGCCCGCCACGACGTCCTCACCGGACTGGCCAACCGCCGTCTCTTCAAGGAGACCCTCGATGCCCGCCTCGCCTCCGCTGAGGGTATTCCGAGCATCGCCGTCATCCAGATCGACCTCGATCGCTTCAAGCCCGTCAACGACGTCCATGGCCATGCCGCCGGCGACGCCGTGCTCTGCGCCGTGGCCGACCGGCTGCGCGGGCTCCTGCCCCCCGGCAACACCGCGGCGCGGCTCGGTGGGGACGAGTTCGCGCTGCTGTTCGACTACGGCGCCGACACCGAATCGGTGAGCCGGCTCGCCCAGCAGATCATCACCAGCCTTTCGCAGCCGATCCCGTGGGGCGCAGGCCGCCTGGAGATCGGCGCCACCATCGGCATCGCCCTGGCGAGCGTCGAGACCGTCACGTCGGAGACCCTGCTGCATGCGGCCGACGTCGCCATGTACCAGGGCAAGCGCGACGGGCGCAGCACCTACCGGTTCTTCCAGCTCGAGATGGGGCACGCCCTCAAGATCCGCGCGCTTCTCGAACAGGACCTGCGCGCCGGCATCGCCCGCGGCGAGATCGAGCCCTTCTACCAGCCGGTGGTGGCGCTGCCGGGCCGCGAGCTGATCGGCTTCGAGGTCCTGGCGCGCTGGCGTCATCCCGAGCACGGCCTGATGAACCCGAGCGACTTCATCACGCTCGCCGAAGAGACCGGCATGATCGCCGACCTGTGCTGGTCGCTGATGCGCCAGGCCTGTCGCGATGCCCGCTCGTGGCCGCAGCACCTCCAGCTCGCCATCAACATCTCGCCGCTGCAGTTGCAGGACAAGCAGATGCCCGAGCGCGTGCTGGCGATCCTGACGGAGACCGGCTTCGCTCCCAGCCGCCTGGAGATCGAGATCACCGAGACGGCCCTCGTCAACGATCTGGAAGCCGCCCGCGTCGCCCTCAAGTCGCTGCAGAACCTCGGCGTGCGCATCGCGCTCGACGATTTCGGAACCGGTTATTCGAGCCTCTATCACCTGCGCGAGCTGCAGTTCGACAAGCTCAAGATCGACCGCAGCTACGTCGCCTCGATCCCGCTGGGTTCGGAACGAGCCAAGCTCGTCGATGCGATCATCGCGCTGGGCTCGAGCCTCGGCCTCCTGACCACGGCCGAGGGAATCGAGACGGCGTCGAGCGTCGACTGGCTCGCAGACCAGGGCTGCACCTACGGCCAGGGCTTCCTGTTCGGAGCGCCCATGGGCAAGTCCGCCACCGATGTCCTCCTGGCCGAATGGTCGGACGAGAGCGGCAAGGTCGTGCTCGACGGAGCGGCCGAGGCCCAGCGTCAGTTGAAGGCCGGCGCGCTAAGGGCGTCCGCGGCCTGACGGGAAATCCGGCGCGGGCGGACCTGCGCAGTCGTGCGATGCCGCCGGCCGCCCGGCTCAGTGCGCCCGCGCGATGCAGAAATCCACGACCTGGAGGAGCGCCGCCTTCATCGGGCCGTTCGGGAACAATGCGAGGGCATCGCGGGCCATGGCGCCGTAGTGGCGGGCGCGCTCGATGGTGTCGTCCAGCGCCCGGTGCCGATGCAGGATCGCCAAGGCGGTATCGAGGTCGCCCTCCGCCAGCGCCCCCTGCTCCAGGGTCCGGCGCCAGAACGCCCGCTCCTCGTCACTGCCGCGCCGGAACGCGAGCACGACCGGCAGGGTGATCTTGCCCTCTCGAAAATCGTCGCCGACGTTCTTGCCCAACGAGGCGCTGGTGCCGCCGTAATCGAGGGCGTCGTCCACGAGCTGGAACGCGATGCCCAGGTTCATCCCGTAGGACCGGCAGGCGGCCTGCTCGGCCCGGGGGCGGTCGGCCAGCACCGGTCCGACTTCGCAGGCGGCGGCGAACAGCTCGGCCGTCTTGGCGCGGATGACGGCGAGGTACTCGTCCTCGCTGGTCTCGGTGTTCTTGGCGGCGGTGAGCTGCATCACCTCGCCCTCGGCGATCACCGTGGCGGCGGCCGAGAGGATATCCAGCGCTCGTAAGCTCCCGACCTCCACCATCATGCGAAAGGCCTGGCCGAGCAGGAAGTCGCCGACCAGCACGCTGGCCTCGTTGCCCCACTTGATCCGCGCCGCCACCCGGCCACGGCGCATGTCGCTCTCGTCGACCACGTCGTCGTGCAGGAGGGTGGCCGTGTGCATGAACTCGACGCTGGCCGCGAGCTTAACCGCACCTTCGCCGTGGCCGTAGCCGCACAGGTCGGCGGTCGCCAGGGTGAGGATCGGCCGCAGGCGCTTGCCGCCCGACGCGATCAGGTGGTTGGCCACCTCCGGGATCATCGCCACGTCGGAGCCGGTGCGGGACAGGATCGTCGCGTTGACGCGCTCCATGCCCTTGGCCACCAGGGCGACGAGATCGTTCAGGCTCGCTTCCGGATCGGAACGGGCCTCATCGAAGGGAACAACGACACCCAATGGGCCAAGCCTCCATGCTGAGCGGTCGGCGGCGGAGCCCGCGCTCCAACCGTCAGGCTCCCATGGCACGCGGTCCCCGCGCTCGCAACACGCAGCATGCCGCAAGGAAAAAGGCTAAGCTTTTCCCGTGTCGCGGCCCGCGCCAGCCGAGTCGACACGACCGCCGGGGGAGCTTGAGCATGACGGAACTGATCCGCACAAACGACATCGTCCTGATCGGTTTCGCCCAATCCCTCCTCGACGGCGCCGAGATCCCGGTCCTGGTGGCCGATACCCACATGAGCCTGATGGAAGGGTCGATCGGCGCGTTCTCACGGCGCCTGCTCGTGCCCGACGACCTTGCCCTCCAGGCCCGGCGCCTCCTCACGGACGCCGGCCTCGCCCACGAGTTGCGCGCACCGTGACGATGGCGGACCCCGACGCCTGGCTCGGTGGACGCCTGCATCTGCACCAGCCGCCGCCGGGCGCGCATCGGGCCGGAACCGATGCGGTCCTCCTGGCGCATCTCGTGGCGCCGGAGCCGGGCAGCACCGTCTGCGATCTCGGCGCGGGCGCCGGTGCGGTGGGGCTGGCGGTCGCCGCGCTCAATCCCGCTTGCCGGGTCGTCCTGGTGGAACGCGAAGCCACCCTCGTCGAACTGGCCCGCGCCAATGTTGCGTTGAACGGGCTCGGCGACCGCGCCTCCGTCATCGAGGCCGATATCCTGGCCGCCGCGACCGCGCGCCATGCCGCCGGCCTCCTGCCGGGACTGGCCGACCTCGTCGTGACGAACCCGCCCTATTTCGACGAATCGCGGCATCGCCTGTCGCCGGTCGCGGGCAAGCGCGATGCCCACAGCTTCGGCGCCGGTGACCTCGATGGCTGGCTGCGCACCTGCACCGATGTGCTCGGGCCCAAGGGCCGGCTCGGCCTGATCCATCGGGCCGATGCCCTGGAGCATTGCCTGGAGGCCTTGCGCGCCCGCTTCGGCGGTCTCGCCATCCGCCCGGTCCATGCCCGTGCCGACCGGCCCGCGATCCGCATCCTGGTGACGGCGACCAAGGCCAGCCGTGCTCCCACCAGCCTGTTGCCGCCTCTGGTGCTGCAGCAGGCGGATGGCCGCTTCACCCCCGAGGCGCAAGCCCTCCACCGCGGCGCGGGTCTTCCCACGGCCTGAGTCTGCGGCGACGCGGGGGCACCCGCGGTCGTCGCCCGCCGTGGTAAGCCGCATCCCGACTCAAGCCCTCGGGAATTCGCGACCATGCCGATCACCCTGCCCACCTGGCTTCGCTCGATGCTTCCGGGCCGCTGGCGCAAGACCGTGCCGCGGGTGGCGGTGATCCGCCTCAGCGGCGCGATCGGCGCGGTCTCCCCGTTCCGCGCCGGGTTGTCGATCGCCGGCATCGCCTCGAGCCTGGAGCGCGGCTTCTCCCTCAAGGGGATCACGGCGGTGGCCCTCGTCATCAATTCGCCCGGCGGGTCGGCCGCGCAGTCGCATCTCATCCATCGGCGGATCCGGGCACTGGCGGCTGAGAAGACACTGCCGGTCTTCGCGTTCGTCGAGGATGTCGCGGCCTCGGGCGGCTACATGATCGCCTGCGCCGCCGACGAGATCGTGGTCGATCCGGCCTCTCTGGTGGGCTCCATCGGCGTCGTTTCGGCGGGGTTCGGTTTCGACAGGCTTATCGAGCGTCTGGGTGTCGAGCGTCGCATCCACACCCAGGGCGAGGCCAAGGCCATGCTCGATCCGTTCCGGCCGGAAGACCCGGCCGACGTCGCCCGCCTGCTCGCCATCCAGGCCGACGTGCAGGAGCTCTTCACCGCCCTGGTCCGCGAGCGCCGCCCGAAGCTGACGGCCGACCGCAACCTCTTCACCGGTGCGGTGTGGACCGGGCGTCAGGCACTCGAGCTCGGTCTTGTCGACGGCCTCGGCGACGTGCGCTCGACCCTGAGGGAGCGGTACGGCAAGGCGGTGGAACTCGTCCTCGTGGCGGACCGCCGGGGTTCGCTGATCGCGCGGCTCCTGCGGCGGGCCGGACCCGGCGGAACGTCTTTCGCACGAATGCCGAACCTGGCCGAGGACGCGATCGCCGCCCTCGACGAGAGGGCGGCCTGGGCGCGATTCGGGTTGTGAGGCCGGCTCAGCGGGCGGCGGTGCAGCCCGCCTGGGCGTAGCCGGCATAGACGACGCGGACCTTGCGCTGGCAGGTCTCGGCGACAGCGGGCGCGGCCACCGGCGCGACCTCGATCGCAGTCACCACCGCGGGCATCACCACGGCATCCGTGCTCTCAGGGGTTGCGAAGGCGTTGGAGGCGCTGATCACCAGAGGTGTCGCGACCAGCGAGGCGGCGAGGACGGCGGCGAAGACAGTGAACGACTGGCGCATGATCCGGCATTCCGATTTACGGGACCATCCGAAGACGATCCGCGACCCCTTGATTGCTGCATAAACTTGGCTGCAGGCGGGACAGTTCCGGGCCTAGATCGAATCGTGGCGGAATTGCGTGCCCGGGCACACACCACCGTGCAGAGCGGTGCCGTTGACACGGGGGGCGACCCCCTTAAACGCTGCCCGCCAGTCAACCGCACCGGACGCCATTCCATGTCGAGCGCCGTCGATCCCGCGCCCAAACTCTCGTCTGACGAGATCTCGTCCCACAAGACCTCGTTCCAGGGGCTGATCCTCACGCTCCAGAACTTCTGGGCCGCCCAGGGGTGCGTGATCCTGCAGCCCTACGACATGGAGGTCGGCGCGGGCACCTTCCATCCGGCCACCACGCTCAGGGCGCTCGGCCCCAAGCCCTGGAAGGCCGCCTACGTGCAGCCCTCCCGCCGCCCGAAGGACGGGCGCTACGGCGAGAACCCCAACCGGCTGCAGCACTACTACCAGTTCCAGGTCATCCTGAAGCCGAACCCGCCCAACCTGCAGGAGCTCTACCTCGCCTCCCTCGACGCCATCGGCGTCGACCTGAAGCTCCACGACATCCGTTTCGTCGAGGACGACTGGGAAAGCCCGACGCTGGGCGCCTGGGGTCTCGGCTGGGAATGCTGGTGCGACGGGATGGAGGTCAGCCAGTTCACCTACTTCCAGCAGGTGGCCGGTTTCGAATGCGCACCGGTGGCGGGCGAACTCACCTATGGTCTCGAACGCCTCGCCATGTACGTCCAGGGCGTCGAGAACGTCTACGACCTCAACTTCAACGGCGGCTCTGGCGAGGACCGCGTCAGCTACGGCGACGTCTTCCTGCAGGCGGAACAGGAATACTCCCGCCACAACTTCGAGGCCGCCGACACGGCGATGCTGTTCCGGCAGTTCACCGACGCGGAGAAGGCCTGCCGCAGCTATCTCGACGCCGGCGCCCCGGCCACGCAGACCGAGCGCCACCGCATGGCCCAGCCGGCCTACGACCAGTGCATCAAGGCGAGCCACGTCTTCAACCTGCTCGACGCCCGCGGCGTGATCTCGGTGACCGAGCGCCAGAGCTACATCCTCAGGGTGCGGGAACTGGCGAAGGCGTGCGGGGCGGCGTGGCTGAGGACCGCGGGTGGTGGTGCGCCCTAGACTTCAGACCACGAACGCCGGTCCCGCGGATCATCGTCGGCACCGTCATCACCTTGGCGGGGCCGACGAAGCCCCGACATCGTCGGCGGTTCGGGGGCGTCATCAATGAGGCGCAGCCAAGTCGGCAAAAACCCCAAGATCGACGACCGTTTCCAGACCTGCGTGACTCGGCCCACCGACGGACAACGACGCGATCAAGCGGGAGCGGACATCATGCGCCTCACACTCGCCCTCCTCGTCACCCTCGCCGCGGCACCGGCCATTGCGCAGTCGGCCACCGATCCGGTCGAGACGGTGCGCGCCCTCTACGCCGCGGACGACGTCAACGAATGGCGGTTTCTCGCCAAGGGCCTGCGCACCCTGTTCGAGAAGGATGCGACGGAGTCGAAGGGCGAGGTCGGGCGGCTCGGGTTCGCCTATCACGTCAACGGTCAGGATACGCAGGCCGGCTGGCGCAAGACCCTGGTGCTCAAGACCCTGTCGGCGGACGCGACCAGGGCCGAGGTCCAGGCGCGCTTCAAGAACTTTTCGAATCAGGACCTGCGCTACGATCTCGTCAAGGAGAACGGGCTCTGGCTCGTCACCGACGTGCGGGCGCTGACGAAGGAGCGCTGGCGGCTCGAGGCGATCATGTCGGCGCCGCTGCCCTGAGGCGGCCGCCCGCTTCTCGACACGCCCGAGCGGGCTCTCTACACGGGCACGTCATCGCCCGGCCACGGCCGGCCCGTCATTCCGCAGCCCCCGCCTGCCTGAGGGTCGGGGGCCGAGGCACCAGCCGCCGATCATGCCCGACCTCCTCCTCGAACTGCGCTCCGAAGAGATTCCCGCCCGCATGCAGCGGCGGGCGGCCGACGACCTGAAGAAGCTCGTCACCGACGCCCTGGTCGAGCGCGGCTTTCTCTATGAAGGCGCCAAGGCCTTCGCGACCCCGCGGCGCCTCGCGTTGCACGTCGCCGGCCTGCCCGCCCGCGGCAAGGATGTGCGCGAGGAGCGCAAAGGCCCCCGCGTCGGTGCGCCCGAGGGTGCCGTCCAGGGTTTCTTGAAGAGCGCGGGGCTCGCCAGCATCGACGAGGCGACCGTCGTCACCGACCCGAAGAAGGGCGAGTTCTACGTCGCCGTGATCGAGCGGCCCGGCCGCGACACCCTCGACGTCCTGGCCGAGATCCTGCCGCAAGTCGTCAAAAGCTTTCCCTGGCCGAAGTCGATGCGCTGGGGCGCCGCCTCGGCGCAGCCCGGGGCGTTGCGCTGGGTGCGTCCGCTGCAGTCGATCGTGGCCACCTTCGGCCCGGAGACCGAGACGCCAGAGGTGGTGCCTTTCGCCGTCGACGGGATCGTGGCCGGCACCACCACCTGGGGCCACCGCTTCCTGTCGCCGGGTCCGATCGAGGTGCGCCGCTTCGACGACTACGTCCAGGCGCTGGAACGTGCCCACGTCGTCCTCGATACCGAGCGGCGCAAGGACATCATCCTGCACGACGCCCGCGACCTCGCCTTCGCCCGCGGCCTCGAACTCGTGGAGGACGACGGCCTGCTCGAGGAGGTCGCCGGGCTGGTCGAATGGCCCGTGGTGCTGCTCGGGACCTTCGACGAGGCCTTCCTGGAGATCCCGGCGGAGGCGGTGCGGGCGACGATCCGTGCCAACCAGAAGTGCTTCGTGCTGCGCAAGGGCGGCAGCGACGCCCTCGCGCCGGCCTTCATCCTCACCGCGAATCTGGTGGCCAGCGACGGCGGGCTCGCCATCACCGCCGGCAACGAGCGCGTGGTGCGGGCGCGGCTCTCGGATGCGCGCTTCTTCTTCGAGACCGACAAGGCGGTCAGGCTCGAGGACCGGCTGCCGAAACTCGCCACCATTGTGTTTCACGAGAAACTCGGGACGCAGGGCGAACGGGTGCAGCGCATCGCGGCGCTGGCGCGCGAACTGGCACCGCTCGTCGGCGCCGACCCTGACCTCGCCGAGCGCGCGGCGCGGCTCGCCAAGGCCGACCTCGTCACTGAGATGGTCGGCGAGTTCCCGGAACTGCAGGGCCTGATGGGCCGCAAGTATGCGGCTCTGCAGGGCGAGCACCCGAGTGTCGCGGCGGCGATCGAGGAGCATTACAAGCCGGTCGGCCCGTCCGACCGGGTGCCGAGCGATCCGGTCTCGGTGGCCGTGGCGCTGGCGGACAAGCTCGACACGCTGGTCGGATTTTGGGCGATCGACGAGAAGCCGACGGGGAGTAAGGACCCTTATGCGTTGCGGCGGGCGGCGCTTGGCGTCATTCGGTTGATCCTTGATGGCTCCTTTCGCTTACACCTCCTTACCATCATTCAGCATCAGGTATTGTTCGTTCAGGGTTTGGCCGATCTGCCGGGCAAGTATGATGAAAAGAGACGCGGCGATGGACACACGACGCGACAGGTGAAATTGGAAATTTGCGAGCAGATCGCGGACAGCCTGCTGATCTTCTTCGCCGACCGCCTCAAAGTCTACCTCCGCGACCAGGGAGCGCGGCACGACCTGATCGACGCGGTTTTCGCCCTGCCCGGCCAGGACGACCTTCTCATGGTCGTCCGCCGCGTCGAGGCGCTGGGCCGATTCCTCGACACCGACGACGGCAGGAACCTGCTCGCCGGCTACAAGCGCGCGGCCAACATCCTGCGCATCGAGGAAAAGAAGGACGGTCGCGCCTACGAGGGCGCCCCCGATGCGGCCCTCGCGGCGGCCGGCGGGCCCGAGGAGCGGGCCCTCTCCGAGGCGCTGGTGGTGGCACGCGAGGCCGCCTCGACCGCCGTGGCGGCGGAGGACTTTGCCGGCGCGATGCGGGCGCTCTCGACCCTGCGGGCGCCGGTGGACGCCTTCTTCGAAAAGGTCACCGTCAACGCCGCCGAGCCGCGGTTGCGCGACAACCGCCTCGCCCTCCTCAATGCCCTGCGTGCGGCGACGCAAGAAGTGGCGGATTTCTCCCGGATCGAGGGCTGACCGCGACCGCGTCACCGGGCCGGTGCGGAACGGGAGATCGCTCTTGCACGATCCTCCCGTCTCGGCCGGGTGAATTCGGCATCACCCAAGCGGAACGGTTGGCCCATCGGCGTCGTTAGGCCGCGTATTCCCGATGGAGAGACGCATGCGTTATTCGATTGTCGCCGCCACGCTGCTGGCCCTGGCCGGTGCTTCCGCGGCCCAGGCCCAGACCACCATCATCGAGCGCGACGCCCCCGACCGGGTGATCGTCGACCGTCCCGCCTCGGAGACCCGCACCATCGAGCGCCGCGAGAGCGCCGACGGTTGCCGCTCCAAGACGGTGACGAAGGAGAACGAGGACGGCGACCGCAAGACGGTCACCAAGGAAAGCTGCGACTGATCTCGAACGGATCCTCGGCGGTGCTCCCTCTCCCCACCCGGGGGGAGGGTTTTTACAGCGCCTTTTCGTAGCGCCAGGCCTCCATGCCGTCCTCGTAATAGTCGGGGATGACCGCAAAGCGCGTATAGCCGTGCCGCTCGTAGAGCCGGATGCCGGCGCCGTTGTCGGCGCGGACCTCGAGCCGCAGGACCGAGCAGCCGTGTGAGTGCGCATCCTCCTCCGCGGCGTCGAGCATGATGCTGCCGAGGCCCGATCCCGTCCGAGTCGGCGAGACGGCGATCGACGAGAGCCGCGAACTGCGCGTGCCGCGTCGCCGTTCCAGGGTCGCCGCAGCCACGAGGACATCCGCGCCGTTCTCCTCCCCCATCACCGCCACCAGTACCGTCATGCTCGCCGACCGGATCGCGTGCCGGATCGCCCGACGTTCGGCCTGATCGCTGGCGAAGGCCGCGTATTCGAGCGCCACCAGCGCGTCGAGATCGTCCGGCGTCGCCGTCCGGATCGTCGGTCGCGGGGCAGCCGTTTGCCTCGTGGCGGCGGAGCGGGTGGGCACGGTGATGGTCCTGTCGATGGTCGAGGGCGGCTTGCGAGGGCGGCTTGGACGACGTGTGCGGCGGCGAGGTGCCGGCTTGATGGCCGGTTCGCCGGCGATTGGGAAGGGCCTGCGACGAGAGCCTGCACGAGGAGCGCGGCGTCCGTGCAACAGCCTGCCTCCCGAGGCCTGTTTTTAATGGTGAGCCGGCTGTTTGTGCTTGTGGCGCCGACCCCCCGCCCGTATATCGCCCTTGCCCAATTTCGCACGTGCCTGTGGCCGCGTGTCGGTTGGTGGGCATCCGGCCAACTGCCGGACAGCCGCCAGGGGTCTTAAAGGATCGATGGTCGACAGGGTGGATCCCCTCCGGCCGGCATCCAGGTGGCGACACCGGACCCCGACAACAACCGGCAGCCGGAGGCGAAACCGGCGAACCCCGCTCTCCACGGGGGACGCAGCTTAAAGCAACGACGAACGGGCTTTTTTGGTCTCGTCGGCCCTCCAAAGGCCGGCACCGAAGAGGCTTGTTTCTCTTTGCCCGGCGTGCGGTGGGGACATTCCCTTACCAATCCACGGCAGCTTCCGGGTGCGCATGCGCCCGCGCCGAACGCGTGTCTCCACAGCACGTGTGCGCCGCGACGCATCGCCCCCAGACGCCGGACGGCTCGTCGCCGTCCCGATTTCGACAGCGCGCCCCGCGTTCGGGCGCTTGCGAACCTGTGGGTTGGAAACATCATGACCGATCGCATCCGCGACTTCCTGCGCGCTCGCCGCGACATGGGCCAGGACGAGGGCCCGGTGATGGTGCTCGACCTCGATGTCGTGCGCGACAACTACACCGCCTTCGCCCGCGCGCTGCCCGACACCCGCGTGTTCTACGCGGTGAAGGCGAACCCGGCCCCGGAAGTGTTGCGCCTGCTCGCCGAGATGGGCTCGTGCTTCGACACGGCCTCCGTGGTCGAGGTGGAGATGGCGCTGGCATCAGGCGCCACCGCCGACCGGATCTCGTTCGGCAACACCATCAAGAAGGAGCGCTGCATCGGCCGGGCGCTCAAGCTCGGCGTGCGCCTGTTCGCGGTGGATTGCCAGGCCGAGGTCGAGAAGATCGCCCGCGCGGCGGAGGCCGCCGGCATCGGGGGCGGCGAGGTCCAGGTGTTCTGCCGCATCCTGTGCGACGGCGCCGGCGCCGAATGGCCGCTCTCGCGCAAGTTCGGCTGTGTGCCGGAAATGGCCGTGGACGTGCTCGAGCACGCCTGCCGCCAGGGGCTGAACGCCTACGGCGTCTCGTTCCACGTCGGCTCGCAGCAGGCCAACACTGGCGCCTGGGACGGGGCGCTCGCCTCCGCCGCCAGCATATTTCGCGATTGCGCCGACCGGGGAATCGCGCTGTCCATGGTCAACCTCGGCGGCGGCTTTCCCACGCAGTACCTCAAGGCGGTGCCGGGCGTGGAGAGCTACGGCGACGCGATCTTCCGCGCGCTCACCAAGCACTTCGGCAACCAGCTGCCAGAGACCATCATCGAGCCGGGCCGCGGCATGGTCGGCAACGCCGGCATGATCGAGGCCGAGGTGGTGCTGGTATCCAAGAAGTCGGATGCCGAGGACGAGATCCGCTGGGTCTACCTCGACATCGGCAAGTTCGGGGGACTCGCCGAGACCATGGACGAGTCGATCCGCTACCGCGTCACCACCGACCACGACGAGGACCGGATGTCCCCGTGCGTCTTGGCCGGACCGACCTGCGATTCGGCGGACGTGCTCTACGAGAAGGTGCCCTATCCGCTGCCGGTCTCGCTTTCGATCGGCGACAAGGTGCTGATCGAGGGAGCCGGGGCCTACACCACCACCTACGCGGCGGTGGCGTTCAACGGCTTCCCGCCCCTGCAGCAGTACGTGATCTGACGCGACGCATCCCGCGGGGCCGGTCCCCGCGGGATCGGCCGATCCGACGCCGATCGCCCCGGAACGGGGCTTCGGTGCGGTGTGTTTCGTCTCCCGCCAGACCATGGGAAGGCTCCAAGGCCGTGATCGAGATCCGTCAGGAACAGGATGGCGACGTCGTTGCGCGCGAGCGGCTGCTCGACGCCTGCTTCGGCACGGCGCGCCTGGCCAAGACCAGCGAGCGCCTGCGCGAGGGCCGGTTGCCGGCACGGGGACTCGCGTTCTCGGCCGAGCGTCAGGGCCGCATCGTCGGGACCGTGCGGCTCTGGCACGTGGAGGCCGGTCTCGGCCGGCCCGCGCTGCTGCTCGGCCCGCTGGCGGTCGATCCGGCCCTGCACGGGGCCGGGCTCGGCACGACGCTGATGTGGACCGCCCTGGCGCGGGCCGAGGCCCTCGGCCACGGCGGGGTTCTGCTGGTGGGCGACGCGCCCTACTACGCCCGCTTCGGCTTTTCCGGGCTGCTCACGGCGGGTTTGTCCATGCCGGGCCCGTTCGAGCGGTCGCGGTTCCTCGGGCTGAACCTGCGCCGTGGTGCCCTCGACGGTGCGTCCGGAAAGCTGCGCGCCACCGGCGCCTGGGATCTCGCGATCGAAGCGCAGGTGGCGCGACGAGCGGCCTGAGGAATGAGGCCTCTCGTCGACCGACGCGACGGCGGCACAGCTTGATCGACCGGCGGGTTTGGACCAACGCTGGCGCGCATGGGCAGCACAGATCGTCCCGCAGCGATGGGTGGTGACGGGCGCCGGTCCGCGTCCAGCGCCCTGACGCCCCTCGATGCCGCGTGCCGGCGGCTTCTGGCCGGCGTGGCCCACGTGATGCCCCTGCGTCGCGATCTCGCCGCAGCCATCGGGGCGCGGATGGCGGCGGACGTCTTGGTGCCGGCCGGTTGTCCGGCCGGGCCGCTCGCGCTCCGCGACGGCTGGGCGGTGGCCGCCGAGGCGGTGGCGGGGGCCGGTCCCTATTCGCCGGTCCTGCTCGTGCGGCGCCCCGAATGGGTCGAGGCCGGAGATCGCCTCCCCGTCGGCGCCGATACGGTCCTCGACCCGGAGGCGGTACCGGACACCCCCGATCCGATGGGCCGGATCGCCGTCGTCGCCGATGCCGCCGGGACCGACGGGACCCGGCAGGCCGGCGGCGACCTCGGCGGCGGCGACATCCTGGTGGCGGCGGGAACGCGGCTCACGCCCCTGCAGAGTATGGCTCTCGTCGCCTGCGGGATCGCGGCGGTCGAGGTCCGAAGCCCGGCCGTCGCGTTGATCGCCACCGGCGCGCATGCCGCACCCGTCTGCCGGGGGCTCGCCGGCCTGATCGCGGCTGACGGTGCCCGCGTCGTCGCCGTCCTCGACGCGCCAGACGAGGCGCAGGCCATCGCCGACGCCATCCTCGCGGCATCGGCGGATGCCGTCCTCGTCGTCGGCGGCACCGGGTTCGGGCGTACCGACCGGAGTGCGGCCGGTCTCGCCGCCGCTGGCACCGTCGCCGTCCACGGCATTGCCTTGCGTCCGGGCGAAAGCGCGGGCTTCGGGAGCGCGACGGGCCGTCCGGTCGTGCTGATCCCCGGCCGGCCCGAGGCGGCGCTCGCCGCCTACCTCGCCCTCGTGCGTCCGCTCCTCGACACCCTGTCGGGGGCTGTCGCCGCCGATCGCCCGACCGCGCCGCTCACCCGCAAGGTCGTCTCGGCCCCCGGGGTGAGCGATATCGTGTTCGTACGCCGGGAGGTGGGCGGGCTCGTGCCGCTGGGCGGGGCCGAGATTCCCCTGCATCGCCTGTGCCTCGCCGACGCCGCGGTTCTGGTGCCGCCCGAGCGGGAGGGCTATGGCGAAGGGACGACGGTCCCGTTCATCCCCCTGTGACGATGCCCCCTCCCCCGGACCCGGCCGACGCCTTCGCCGCGCGCCTCGCGGCGGCGTCCCGCCAGGAGCAGTTCCTGAACGTGCTCTCGCGCGATGCGGCGCTGGCGCTGTTTCGCGCCGAGATCCCGCACGTCCCCCTCGGCGACGAGACGGCTTTGCTGGCCGCCGCATTGGGACGGGTGCTGGCGCAGGACGTCGCCTCGCCCATCGACGTACCGCCTTTCGACCGGGCTCTGGTGGACGGATTCGCGGTGCGCGCCGCCGATACGCGCGGGGCGGGCGAGGCCTCACCGCGGCGCCTTGTCCTCAACCGCGAGATCCTGAGTTGCGGCATCGCCCCGGCGGAGGCGGTGACGGCGGGTACGGCCACCCCCATCGCCACCGGGGGCATGCTGCCGCGCGGGGCCGACGCCGTGGTGATGATCGAGGCCACCGAATTCCGCGACGACGACGGCGGAATGGCCATCGACCTGTCCAGGGCGGCCGCGCCGGGTCAGTTCGTCGGCTATGCCGGGGCCGACATGGCCCGCGGCGAGACCGTGCTGCGGGCGCGCACCCTCCTCACCGCCCGCGAGATCGGCATGCTCGCCGCCTGCGGCCTTTCAGCGGTGACGGTGGTGCGCCGTCCCCGCGTCGGCGTGATCTCGACGGGCGACGAACTGGTCGCCCCCGGCACCGCCCTCCCGGCGGCCGGCATCTACGATTCCAACGGTGCCATCGTCGCGGCGAGCGTCGCCGAGAACGGCGGCGAGGCGGTCTCCTTCGGGATCGTGCCCGACGACGGCGATGCCCTCGAGGCGAAGATCCGCGCCGCCCTGGCCGCCTGCGACCTCGTCGTCCTGTCGGGCGGGACCTCGAAGGGAGCGGGGGATGTCTCGCACCGCATCCTGTCGCGGCTCGGGCCGCCCGGCATCCTCGTGCACGGCGTGGCGCTCAAGCCCGGCAAGCCGCTGTGCCTCGCCAAGGCCGAAGGCAAGGCCATCGTGGTACTGCCGGGCTTTCCGACCTCGGCCATGTTCACCTTCCACGATGTCGTCGTCCCCCTGATCCGCGCCCTTGCCGGCCTCCCCCCGCGGGAGGAGGCCGGCGTCGAGGCCGTCCTGCCGCAGCGCCTGTCGTCCGAGTTCGGGCGGATGGAGTTCGTCATGGCGGCCCTGGTCCGAGGGCCGGACGGCGCGGTGGCGGTGCCGCTGCCCAAGGGCTCGGGCTCGGTCACCGCCTTCTCCCAGGCCGACGGCTTTTTCGCCGTCCCGGCCGAGCGGTCCGGGCTGGAGGCCGGCGAGCGCGTGAGCCTGACCCGCCTCGGCGCGGGGGCGCGGACGCCCGATCTCACCATCGCCGGCAGCCATTGCCTCGGCCTCGACCGCGTGGTCGGGCGCCTGGCCGAACGGGGGGTCCACGCGCGCACGATCTGGGTGGGCTCCTCGGGCGGGCTGGCCGCTCTGGAGCGTGGCGAATGCGATCTGGCCGCCCTTCACCTGTTCGATCCGCTCAGCGGCCGCTACAACGCGCCGTTCCTGCGCCCCGGCCTCGCCCTGGTGGCGGGCTGGCGCCGCCTCCAGGGCGTCGTGTTCCGGCCGGACGATCCGCGCTTTGCCGGCCGCGACGCCGAGACGGCCATTGCCGGCCTTCGCGACGATCCCGACGTGGTGATGGTCAACCGCAACACCGGCTCGGGCACCCGCCTCCTCGTCGACGGCCTCCTGGCAGGGGCGCGGCCGGCGGGCTTCTGGAACCAGCCGCGCTCCCACAACGCGGTGGCCGCGGCGGTGGCGCAGGGGCGGGCCGACTGGGGCGTCGCCATCGCGACGGTCGCCACGCTCTACGGCCTCGGCTTCCTGCCGCTGAGGGAAGAGCATTACGACTTCGCCCATGCCGGCGGTGCCGTCGTCTCGCCGGCCTTGGCGGCGTTCCTCGATGTCCTGGCCGAGGCCGCGACCGGTGACGACCTGACGACCCTCGGCCTGTCGCGAAACGAGGGGCGCTGATGGCCGCCATGAGGGTCATCGGCCTCGCGGGCTGGAGCGGGGCCGGGAAGACGACGCTCCTGACGCGCCTGATCCCCGTGCTATGCCAGCGCGGGCTTCGCGTGGCGACGGTCAAGCACGCCCACCACGCCTTCGACGTCGACAGGCCCGGCAAGGATTCGCACCGCCACCGCGAGGCCGGGGCAAGCGAGGTCGTCGTGTCGTCGAACCGGCGCTGGGTGCAGATCCACGAGGTCGCGGACGGCGCCGAGGCGACCCTCGCCGACCTCCTGCGGCGCCTGAGCCCTTGCGATCTCGTTGTGGTCGAGGGCTTCAAGCGCGAGACCCACCCCAAGCTCGAGGTGTTCCGCGCCGCCAACGGCCAGCCGCCCCTGCACCCGGACGACGCGCGCATCGTCGCGGTGGCAAGCGATGTTCCGTTCGCGCGGGCCGGGGTGCCGGTGGTCGCCCTCGACGCCATCGCCGCCATCGCCGATACCGTCCTGGCCCTGGCCGAGCCGATCGAGGCCGTGCTGGACAGGCTGCAGGACCGACGGTCGGATCATGGCCCAGCTCACTGACGACTGCTTCGCCTTCGGCGGATCGCTTCTCTCCATCGAGGAAGCCATCGCACTGATGCAGGATCGCCTGCCGGTGCTGGCGGGGTGCGAGACCGTCCCCCTCGACGAGGCGGACGGCCGCATCGCGGCGGCCGACGTTCTGGCCGGGATCGACCTGCCGCCCTTCGACAACTCGGCGGTGGACGGCTACGCCCTGCGCCACGCCGACCTCGACCCCGCGGGCGAGACCGTGCTGCCGGTGGCCGGCCGCATCGCGGCGGGGGCGGCCGGACCCGGCCTCGTCATCGCCGGCAATGCCGTGCGGATCTTCACCGGCGCCCCGATGCCCACCGGTGCAGACACCGTGTTCATGCAGGAGGACGTGCGGCGGGAGGGCGATGTCGTCGGCCTGCCGACCGGCCTGAAGCGTGGCGCCAACCGCCGGCTGGCGGGCGAGGACGTCACCAGGGGGACCATCGTCGTTCCCGCCGGCCGGCGCCTGAGGCCCCAGGATCTGGCGCTGGCCGCGGCGGTGGGCCATGCCGCGCTGAGCGTGCGCCGGCGCCTGCGCGTGGCCGTCTTCTCCACCGGCAACGAACTGACCGAGCCCGGCGCCCCGCTGCCGCCCGGCGGCATCTACGATGCCAACCGCATCATGCTCGTCACCCTGCTGCGCCGCCTCGGCGTCGCGGTGGCGGACCTCGGCCTCCTGCGCGACGACCGGGGCGTGCTGACCGAGCGACTGGCGGCGGCTGCCGCCGACCACGACCTCGTGCTCACCTCCGGCGGCGTCTCCACGGGGGAAGAGGACCACGTCAAGGCGGCGGTGGAGGCCGCCGGGCAGCTGATGTTCTGGCGCCTCGGCATCAAGCCGGGCCGCCCGGTCGCCATGGGCACGATCTCCGGCACGCCGTTCGTCGGGCTGCCGGGCAACCCGGTTGCGGCCTATGTCACCCTGGTGTTCGTGGTGCGTCCGCTCCTCGCCCGCCTCGGGGGTGCCACCTACCTGCCGCCCATCGGCATCCCGGCCCGGGCCGGTTTCGCCTACGCCAAGAAGACCGGGCGCCGCGAATTCGTGCGCGTCAGCCTGCATCGCGGCGCCGACGGGGTGTTCGAGGCCCGCAAGTACCCCCGCGACGGCGCCGGCGCCCTCACCTCGCTCACCGGCGGCGACGGGCTGGCGCAGCTCGGCGAGGAGCGTACCCGGCTCGATCCCGGCGACACGATCGAGGTCTTCCCTCACGAAGTCTTGTCCTGAGTGGGCGCGGGTCTGCCGGCGCTTTGCATCGGGCCTCACAAGTCTCTGGTAGAGACCATTTTTCAGAGCGCCGGCAGCCCGATCGTCATCGCGGAATGGGCCTGCGGCGCGGTGCCCCGGCCGGGCGATCTTAAGCTCTTCTTCAGCGCTGAATGGTGACTCGGAGCGGCGAGTGCCGGCGGGGATGCGAGTCGACGATCCGATGATGGAATGCGACGACCAACCCGGCAGGATCGATGCGGAATTGCTGCGGATTCGGAGCCTGTCCGACGCGATCGTGGACGGCGTGGCGATCGTATCGCCCGACGGCCTGATCCTGGAGGCCAACGCCAGCCTCGGCGGCCTGCTGGGATGCGATCCCCGCGCCCTCGTCGGGAGCCGGGCCGAGGAACTGGCGACGGACGCCCATCGTGGCATCGTTCTGCGTGCGATCTGCGCGCCCGAGGGCACGGCCCCGGTCGAGATCGTGCTCGCCGGCCCCGATGCGATCGGCGTCGAGATCCAGCATCGGCGGGTGGTCCTCGGCGGCGCTTCCCTGGGCCTGCTCAACATCCACGATCTGCGCGCCCGCAGTTCCGCTGTCGAGCGGGTCGGCCGCCATGCGCGCTACGATCCGCTCACGGGCTTGCGTAACCGGCTCGGCCTCGATCACGTCGTCGATGTCGAGCACACCGGCGCCGGCCGTTACGGCGCCGAATTCGCAGTGCTCTGTCTCGATCTCGACGGCTTCAAGGCGATCAACGACAATCACGGCCATGCCGCCGGCGACGAAGCGCTGCGTGTAGTGGCGCGCCGGCTGAAGGACGCCACCCGCGAAAGCGACCTGGTCTTCCGCCTCGGTGGCGACGAGTTCGTGATCCTGCAGGCCTTCACCGGCCATCCGTCGCAATCCGTCCGGCTGGCCGAGCGGCTGGTGGCCGCGATCGGCCTTCCCTTCTTCGTCGCCGATGCGCCCCTCCATCTCGGCGTCAGCATCGGGATCGCCCATCATCCGCACCAGGGCCGGTCGATCGCGGACCTTCTGCGCAACGCAGACGCCGCGCTCTACAAGGCCAAGCGCGAGGGCAAGAACACGTTTCGCGTGTTCGATCCCTCCCTCGACGACGCCGTCGAACGCCGCCGGGCGATCGAGGCGGATCTCCTGTTCGCCATCGATCGGGGCGAGCTCGAACTCGCCTATGAGCCGCAGATCGACGTCGCCACCGGCAGTGTTTCGGGCTTCGATGTGGGCCTGTCGTGGCACAGTGCGCGCCTCGGGCCGATCGCTCCCGCGGTCTTCGTACCGATCGCCGAGCAGGCCGGCCTGATGACGTCGATCGGGGACTGGC
Source organism: Methylobacterium sp. Leaf399 (assembly GCF_001424525.1). NCBI lineage: Bacteria > Pseudomonadati > Pseudomonadota > Alphaproteobacteria > Hyphomicrobiales > Methylobacteriaceae > Methylobacterium > Methylobacterium sp. Leaf399. Next base: position 365,086 of record NZ_LMQK01000012.1, read on the forward strand.
TGATCCACGAGGCCTGTCGGCAGGCCGCGAGTTGGACCCGGCCCCTCGGGATCGCAGTGCCGGTCTGCCCGTCGCAGCTCACCGGCGGCGATGTCGCACTCAGCGTCTCGCAGGCTCTTGCGCTCACCGGCCTCGATCCGACGCGCCTGCGGGTGGATGTCGGCGAGGCCGCCGTCCTGGCCGGCGGTCGATCCGTCACCGAGACGCTGATGAGGCTTCGCGCCCTGAAGGTCAGGCTCGGCCTGGAGAATTTCGGTGCCGGCACGGCGTCGATCGCCGCCCTCGACGGCGGCACGTTCGGGAACGTAAAACTGGCCGGACTGTTTGCACGCCCCGAAGCGCCGGCTTCGCGCCTCGCGGCCATTCTCGCGGCGTGCCGGGCATTCGCTCTGCCCGTCACCGCCACGTCTGTCGACTGCCCGGAGATGCGTGACCGTCTGGCCGCGGCCGGCGTCGACGGCATCCTCGGACCCGTCGTCAGTCCCGCCCGAGCCATCGCGAGCTTTGCCCCCCTGGTCGGTGCCGTGCGGCCGGCCCCCACGCCCGCCGCCGGGGGGGCGGAGGCGGGCAGCGCCGCCGACCGGCTGCGCCCGTTTCGGCCCGAGCGGCTGCCCGTCCTCGTGGTCGACGACAGCGAGATCATCGGCGCGACCCTGGTGTCGCTGCTCGGCGCCTTCGGTTTCAGCGATGTTCGCTATGCGGGCGACGGCGAAGAAGCCTGGACGCTCCTTCGCCGCCATCGATTCGAGCTCGTGATCTCGGACTGGACCATGACCCCGGTGAACGGGATCGAGCTCCTGGCCCGCATCCGTGCCGATGCCGCCCTCGCCCCCATCCGGTTCCTCATGCTGACGGCGAACGCCCGCTCCGCGGCCCGGCTCGCCGCCCGCGACGCCGGCGTCGACGGATTCCTCGTCAAGCCGTTCCGGCCCGATGCCCTCGCTGCCAAGATCGTCGCAATGCTGGCGGCCCCACCGAGCCTCGACGAGGCCTGCTGAGGAAGGCCGGTTCTCCACGCCGGCTTCGCAAAAGGGGTCATCGGTCTTGCGTCGAAGACCTGCGACAGACCAAGAACCTGAGCAGGGTGAAGCGTCGGCCCGCCAACGCCGAGCCGCTTAACGGCCCGCCGTACCGGTGGCGTCAAAGGCCGGCGCTTCCTGCAGCATCGCTTTCGTCGCCCGGATCTCGGCGCGAACCGGACCGTCGCCGGATCCCGGCACCGCGACGGTGGCGCGTCCGCGGGACGTGTCCGTGGCGGTCACCGATCCCGTCGCCTCGTTGACGCCCCCGCCCCTCTTCTCGTCGATGACGGTGAGGACATCGTTGGAAATTTGCGACCCGGGCATCGTCTGGGGGCCGGCGGTGTCGGCGGCCTTGACGTTCGGGGCATCGGCCGGCGTGGTGCTGGATCGCGCCGGATCGCCTGAGGTCGCGACGCCGTTCCAGACCATCTGGTCGAAGGGAACCGCGACGCGCTTCTCGCCGATGCCGAGGAAGCCCCCGACGCCGATGACCACGGCCTTGGCGTGGCCATTCGCGTCGAGAACGATCTCCTCGATCCGGCCGACCCGTTCGTGCCCCATGCCGATCACGTCAAGGCCGATGAGCTTCGAGGCGGGCATGCCGGCGACGGACCGGGCCGTCAGGAAAGTGGCGGCGGATCCGCCCGGCTCTGCGAATGCGGGTGCGCTCGCGAGCACGGCGACGAGCAGGGCGATGGCGCCGCTGCGGCTGAGGTGGGTCATTGGGGTCTCCGGCATTACCCTGATCCGAGATGCCACGGATCGCGAGACAGGAGTCGCGACGAAGCCCGAACGGGCGAGAGCCGAAAACCTGTTGCCTGACAACGAACCCGATGACGTGCCGGTTCATCCCGCTCGCGGGCAGGCGAATCGCGTCTGCCCGGTCGACGGCTCGTGCGCCCTTATTGTGCGGCGATGAGGAACTTCAGATCGAGGGCGGCCAGGGACATCAGCGGCGCCGGCATCACCACGCCCGCCCGGCGCATGCCGCGCGCCGAGGCCTGGCAGGCGGCGATGTCGTTGGCGGCGATCGCGGCATCGGCGCGCACGACCTCCTCGGACGACGGCTTCTTGGGCGGCGGTGCCGCGGGGGCTGCCGGCGCGGCGGCCTGCGCCGGGGGCGGGCTCGCCTGGCCCGAGGGCGCACTGGCGCCGGAGGGAGACCCGGCATTCTGCGAGGCGCCCTGAGGGCCCGAGGCACCGGGACCGCCGTTGGTAGTCGGCCCGCTGAGGCCGGACGACTTCTGGGTTTCGCTCGCACCGGACGGCGCCGGGCTCGATCCGCCCGGGTTGGGCGCCTGGACCGCTGTCTGGCTCGGTGCCGCCGCCGCCGCCGGGGCGGCCGGTGCCGGCGGATGCAGGAAGGCCGTCAGTTCCTTGCAGATGTTGGCCGGAACGCCGGTGCCCGCCGTCCCCTGCGCCAACGCGCAGTTCGACAGAACCATGGCCGTCGCGACGACAAAGGCGGAACCGAGCCCACGCATGATATTTCTCCCGCTGCGTCGCCCATGGCGGGCCGACGCTGTCACGCGGCATGTCAGCCGCCCGGCGGGCGGCCTGTCAAGAGCGTCAAGCGGCCGAGATCGCTCGGTGGGCCGAGATCGTTCAGTGGGCCAGGATCGTTCAGTGGGCCAAGATCTTGGACAGGAAGGTCTGCGCCCGGTCGGAGCGCGGCTTGTCGAAGAAATCGTCCTTGCCGGCATCCTCGACGATCTCGCCGCGGTCCATGAAGACGACGCGGTTGGCGACCTTGCGGGCAAAGCCCATCTCGTGGGTCACCACCATCATGGTCATGCCTTCCTTGGCGAGGCCGACCATCACGTCGAGCACCTCGCCCACCATCTCCGGATCGAGCGCCGAGGTCGGCTCGTCGAACAGCATCACGATCGGATTCATCGAGAGCGCGCGGGCGATGGCCACGCGCTGCTGCTGCCCGCCCGAGAGCTGGCCCGGGTACTTGTGGGCATGGGCCGATAGGCCCACCCGCTCGAGGAGCGTGAGACCCGTGCTCCGTGCCGCCTCGGCCGAGCGGCCGAGCACCTTGCGCTGGCCCAGCATCAGGTTGTCGGTGATCGAGAGATGGGGAAACAGCTCGAAGTGCTGGAACACCATGCCGACGCGCGAGCGCAGCTTGGGAAGGTCCGTCCCCTTGGCCTGGACGCCGATGCCGTCGACCGTGATCGATCCTTTCTGGATCGGCTCGAGGGCGTTCACCGTCTTGATGAGGGTCGACTTGCCCGATCCCGAAGGCCCGCACACCACGACGACCTCGCCCTTGGTCACCTGGGTGGTGCAGTCGTTGAGGACCTGAACCGGGCCGTACCATTTGCTGATGCCGTTGATGGCGATCATCGGCGCGGCGCTGGCGGGGGACGCGGAAGCGGACATGGCAGGATGCCTTCAGCGGATGATGGCGACGCGACGCTGCAGGCGGCGCACGAGGGTCGAGGCGGTGAGGCAGATGATGAGGTAGACCACGGCCGCGAAGATATACATCTCCACGAGGCGTCCATCGCGCTGAGCGACCTTGGAGGCCGCACCCATGAAGTCGGTGAGCGAGATCACGTAGACCAGCGAGGTGTCCTGGAAGAGCACGATGGTCTGCGTCAGAAGCAGCGGCACCATGTTCCGGAAGGCCTGCGGCAGGATCACGGTCGCCATGGTCTGGCGGTAGTTAAGGCCCAGGGCCTGCGCCGCCGACGTCTGGCCCTTGGAGACCGACTGGATGCCCGCGCGCATGATCTCGGAGAAGAACGCCGCTTCGAACAGCGTGAAGGTGACGAGAGCCGAAGTGAAGGCCCCCACCGAGATCGGGCGCGACGCCCCGGTCATCCACTGCCCGATGTAGGGCACCAGGAAGTAGAACCAGAAGATGACCAGCACCAGCGGCAGAGACCGCATGAAGTTGACGTAGATCTTGGCCGGGATCGCCAGCGCGGCGATGCCGGACAGGCGCATCATGGCGATGAGCGTGCCGAGGATGATGCCGCCCGTGGCCGCCAGCGCCGTCAGCGTGACGGTGAAGACCATGCCCGTCCCGAACAGGTAGGGCAGCGAGCCCAGGATGACGTTGAGATCGAAATCCGAGAACATCCGGCTACCTCAGATCGCGACGGTTTTGCGTGACGGCTTCGACGGGTCGGCCAGGCGCGGACACGTTTCCCGAGACGGAGCGGCGGCCATCAGCGGGCCCCCGGCACGGCGACGCGGGTCTCGATCTTGCCGGCCACGGTGACGACCAGGAGGCTGATGCCGAGGTAGATCACCGTCGCCGCCGTGAAGGCCTCGAACACCTGCGATGAGAATTCCTGCATCGACCGGGCGCGCGCCGTCAGTTCCAGCAGGCCGATGGTCAGGGCCACCGAGGTGTTCTTCATGTTGTTGAGGAATTCGGAGGTCAGCGGCGGCAGGATCACCCGGTAGGCGATGGGGAGGATCACGTAGCGGTAGGTCTGGGCCGTCGTCAGCCCCAGGGCCGTGCCGGCCATCCGCTGGCCTCGGGGCAGCGATTCGATGCCGGTGCGCACCTGCTCGGCGACGCGCGAGGCGGTGAAGAAGCCCAGGCATATCACCGCCGTATAGAAGGAGGCGTTCGGGAGCTGCTTGAGCCAGTTGCCCCAATTCTCGGGCACCACCTCCGGCATCACCGAGTACCAGAGGAACATCTGCACGAGCAGCGGGATGTTGCGGAAGAGCTCCACGTAGCCGGTGCCGATGGCATTCGCGGCCTTGCTCGGGAGCGTCCTCATCACGCCGATGATCGAGCCGAGGCAGAAGGCGATGATCCAGGAGCACAAGGCCGTCGCCAGGGTCCACAGCAGGCCCGACAGGAGCATGTCGGCATAGGTCCCGGTCCCCTCGGGGGACTGGTCGAAGAAGATGCTCCAGTTCCAATTGTAGTTCATGGCCTAGGGCATGATCTTTTCGCGAGGGGAACGATCGCCGGCGCCATGAGCGCGGCCACGGAGCCGCGCGGCCGCCACGGGCAGGTGCCTGTGGCGGCCGCGACGGTCGGTCAGTAAGCGGCCGGATCGGCGCTGTCGCTCGGGTTCGCGAAGGCCTTCTTCATGGCCTCGCTCATCGGCAGGTTCAGGTTGATGTTCCGCGGCGGGATCGGCTTGGTGAACCATTTCTCGTAGAGCGCGACGCCGTCGGGGCTCTTGTAGATCGCGGCCGTGGCGGCATCGACGACCTTCTTGAAGGGCTCGTCGTCCTTGCGCAGCATGATGCCGTAGGGCTCGGGGGCGGACAGGGCTTCAGACGAGATCGCGTAGGCGCCCGGATCCTTGGAGCCGGCGGCCAGCGAGGCCAGCAGGACGTCGTCCATCACGAAGGCGACCGCCCGCCCGGTCTCGACCATCAGGAACGCTTCCGCGTGGTCCTTGGCCGGCAGGATCGTCAGGCCGAGGCCGCGGGCGGTGTTGGCCTCGTTGATCTGCCGGATGTTGGTGGTTCCCGAGGTCGAGACCACGGTCTTGCCCTTCAGGTCCTCGATTTTGTCGAGCTTGGCCGACTTCTTGGCCACATAGCGGGTGGCGGTGAGGAAGTGGGTGTTGGTGAAGGACACCTGCTTTTGGCGATCGACGTTGTTGGTGGTCGAGCCGCACTCGAGGTCGACGGTGCCGTTGGCGATGAGCGGGATGCGGGTCGCCGAAGTCACCGGGTTGAGCTTCACCTCGAGCTTGGACAGCTTCAGGTGGGCTTTAACCGCGTCGGCGACCTTGTTGCAGATCTCGAACGCGTAGCCGACGGGCTTCTGGTCGTTGTCGAGATAGGAGAACGGTACCGAGGCGTCGCGGTAGCCGATGGTGATGGCGCCCGTCTCCTTGATCTTCGCCAGGGTGCCGGTGAGGTCCTGCGCCTGCGCGCTTCCTGCTGCGACCGCGACCGTGACGCCCAGCAACATCGCCAGGGGACGGCGCGGCAGGCGCTGTTGGCTCGTATGCATCGGCAGACTCACTCCTTGATGATGACGGATTTGCATCGGCATCGCTGCCTTGACGACAGCAGCTTAACAGCGGTCGGCCCGGTCGCAAGTGAAGGACAGTGTCATACCGCTTTTTGCACGGGGCGAATCGGAGCCAGCAAGATTCGTGCGGATGACGCAGTCCGCCGATTACGGCTCGCCTCGATCACGAAACCTGTCGTCACCATATCGGTGAGATCCTGGCCGGAGAAGCGCCGTTGACAGGCAGTCCCGCCGACATTTGTCGCCCGATCTGCCCGTCTCCTATGCATCGTACGGCCGATCCCACCGCGGAACATCACGGTACGACGGCGACACAAAAAAACGGCGACCCTCACGGGCGCCGTTTCATGTGGATCAAACAATGTCGGAGCGCCGTACTTTTCAGCCTCCGGCCACCGAACCCCATCGACCGTCCCGGATCGAGCGCGCCGGCCGATCAATCCTAGCGCGGCGCCAGGATCATGATCATCTGCCGGCCTTCGAGCATCGGCTCGCTCTCGACCTTGGCGATTTCCTGCGTCTCGTTCTTGACGCGCTCGAGCAGGCGCAGGCCGATGTCCTGGTGTGCCATCTCGCGCCCACGGAAGCGCAACGTCACCTTGACCTTGTCGCCCTCCTCGAAGAAGCGGACGACGGCCTTCATCTTGGTGTCGTAGTCGTGCTTGTCGATGCCGGGGCGGAGCTTAATCTCCTTGACCTCGACCGTCTTCTGCTTCTTGCGGGCCTCGTTCTGCTTCTTCTGCTCGTTGAAGCGGAAGCGGCCGTAATCGAGCAGCTTGCAGACGGGAGGGACGGAGTTGGGGGCGATCTCGACGAGATCGAGGCCGGCCTCTTCGGCCAACGTCAGGGCATCGAAGAAGGCGACAACGCCACGGTTCTGGCCGGTATCGTCGATGAGCTGCACTTCACGGACACCACGGATGTCCCGGTTGGCGCGCGGCCCGTCCTTCTGCGGGGCCGGCATGGCTCTCATTGGTCTACGAATGGCTTCAATCTCCTGATGAAACGCCTAAACGGCAGCCGCGGGACACGCCTTTAAGGCAGATCCTGGCCACCAAACGCTCCGGAACTCCGGTGGATGCAGCTTGACTGACTCGGGTCACAAGTCAACCGGGCAATGGCGATTTGGTTCATGGCGACCGCCGAAGCGAGGATCGCCGATTCCGCATCACGACGGGCCCCGCCTCTGGGCGAGGAGCGAAGCGTAGACGGCCAGGGTGTCGCGCGCCATACCTTCGAGCGAGAAGTGCGCCTCCACATGCGCCCGCGCCCGCCCGGCCAGGGCATCGCGGGCACTGGCGCCCAGCGACAGGGCCTCCACCAGCGCGCCGGCGAGCGCCGGGGCATCGGCCGGGGGCACCCGCCAGCCGGTGCGCTGGGAGGCCGGCACGTCGGGCGGCGCCAGGACGGTCTCGGGGACGGCGCCGAGGTCGGAGACGACCACCGGCGTTCCCAGCGCCTGCGCCTCCACCGCCGAGCGACCGAAGGCTTCGGGTTCCACGGAGGGCACCGCGACGACGGAGGCCGCCCGGAACGCCGCCGGCATGTCGGTGCAATGACCGACCCGGCGCACGATTCCCTCGAGCCCCCTGGCCGCGATCAGCGCGTCGAGTTCGCGCTCATAGGCCGAGCGTCCCTGTGGATCGCCCGCCAGGATGAAGGCGACGTCGCCGAGGCCGCGATCGCGCATCAGGGCCGCGGCCTCGATGAGGACGCGCTGGCCCTTCCATGCGGTCAGCCTCGCGGCGAGCAGCACCACCCGTTCGTGCGGCGCCACCTCCCACGTCCGGCGCAGGGCCTCGACCCGCGCCGCCGAGACCGCGCCGGCGGAGAACAGCGTGAGGTCGGTGCCGCGATGGATCACCCGGACGCGGTCGCCCGCCTGCTCGGGATGGAGGGCGCGGATGAGGCCGCCGGTGTAATGCGAGTTGGCGATGACCACGTCGCCGCGCGCCATCACCGAGTTGTACAGCACCTTCACGCCGGTCCGCCCGGAATAGCTGCCGTGGTAGGTGGTGACGAAAGGCAGCCCCCTGCGGCGCACCGCCCCCAGCGCCACCCAGGCCGGTGCGCGGGAGCGGGCATGCACGAGGTCGACGCCCTCGCGCCGGCACAGGCGGGCGAGGCGCCCGACGTGCAGCGCCATGCTCAATGGGTTCTTGGAGCCCGCCGGGAACGGAAGCCAGATGCCGCCCTTGGCCTGGAGTTCGCCCACCAGCCGTCCGCCTTCGGTGGCGACCAGGGCCCGTGCGCCAGCCGCGGCCAGCGCCTCGGCGACGTCCACCGTGGTGCGCTCGGCCCCGCCGGCGTCCAGGGCCGGAATGATCTGCAGGATGGTCGCGCCGGCGAGTGGCGCCGCGTCGGCGGGAAAGCCACCGCCCTGGCGGCTCTCAACCGTCATGGCGTTCGTCATGGCGTTCGGCCGACCGTCCGGATGCGGGCCTCGGTTCGGAGGGCGACTCGATCCTCGCGGTTCCCGGCTCGGCACGGCGACGTGGACTGTCTGCGATCATGCTCCACCATCGGTCCTTCGCTTTACGGTCTGGTAAACGACGTGCGAATGCGACCCGCCCACAGCGACGATGCCACGATGGACCCCTCCCCCATGCCCGCAATCCCCAACGCGCCGGATCGTCCCGACGAACCCATCCGTCTCGCCGTCGGCACGGGGCCGGCACGCCGCGACCTCGCCGTCCGCGTCAGGGAGGGGGCCGGCCCCGCCGTGGTCTGGCTCGGGGGCTTCCGCTCGGACATGGGCGCCACCAAGGCGCTCGCCCTCGACGTCTGGGCGCGGGCCTCGGGACGGCGGCTGGTGCGTTTCGACTACGGCGGCCACGGCGAGTCCGGCGGACGCTTCGAGGATGGCACGATCTCGACCTGGCTCGAGGACGCACGCGCCGCGGTGGCAAACTCCGCGGGCCCCTCCCCCGTCTTGGTCGGCTCCTCGATGGGAGGGTGGATCGCGGCGTTGCTCGCCCGTGAACTGCGGGATGCCGGGCGGCCGGCACACGCCCTGGTCCTGATCGCCCCGGCCTTCGACTTCACGGAAAAGTTGATGTGGGACCGCTTCGGGCCGGAGATCCGCGCCACCATCGAGCGCGACGGGGTCTGGCTGCGCCCCACCGACTACGGACCCGATCCGGTCCCGGTGACGCGCGCCCTCATCGAGGACGGTCGCCGTCACGGCCTCCTCGACGGGCCGTTCGATCCGGGATGTCCCGTCGAGATCCTGCAGGGGATGGACGACCCGGACGTGCCCTACGGGCACGCCCTGCGCATCGTCGGCATCCTGCCCCAGGCCGGCACCGTCCTGACGCTGATCGCCGATGGCGACCACCGCCTGTCCCGCCCGGCCGACATCGCGCGGCTGGTGGCGGCGGTGGACGCGAGCGTCCGCGAGGATCGCCCCTTCAGTGCAGGCTGACGGTGACGAGATCCTGCGCGTGGGCATTGGCGACGACGACGTCGCGGGAGTCCGCCAGCAGGATCGGCGTGCCGTTGGCCGAGAGAAGGGCGAACAGGTCGAGGCCTGGCATCAGTTCGGGCGCCTGCGGGAACAGCCGCCGGACGTCGTCCGAGCGGATCGCCCGGACGTAGGCGAGGTGGCCTTCGCCCAGCGCGGCGAGATCGGCGATCTGGAAGTCGCCGGCGTCGAGGTCGGCGGACGTCATCGGGTTCTGGCTGATGTCGGACATGGCTGGGCCCTCCTTTCGAGGCAGAGCGTCTGGGTGGTTTCGCGGTCCGCGACGGCGGCACCGGGCAGTCTGGGGCTAAGCGGCGAACTCACGGATCGCGGGAGACGATCGCGATCTTGCGGACGATCCGTTCCGGCTCGGGCCGGGTGAGGTCGATCGACAGGAGACCGTTGGCTAGGTCGGCCCCCATCACTTCCATGCCGTCGGCGAGCAGAAAGGTCCGCTGGAACTGGCGCGCCGCGATGCCGCGGTGGAGGAATTCCTTGGTCTTCTCGTCCACCTGCCGGCCGCGGACCACCAGGTGGTTCTCTTCCAGCATCACGTCGAGTTCACCCTGCGTGAAGCCGGCCACGGCCAGCGTGATGCGCAGGCGTTCCGGCCGGTCGGCGGCCCGTGCCACGCGTTCGATGTTGTAGGGCGGGTAGCCGTCGCTCGCTCCCTTGGCGACACGGTCGAGGGCCTGCTCGATCTCGTCGAACCCGAGCAGGAACGGGTGCCCGAAGGGCGAGGGACGTGTCGTCACGCGATAGGTCCTTGGCGAAGCCCCGGGAACGATCGTGGGGCACTTCGAGGGTCGGAGCCCGCTTCACGCAGCGCTCCTGTCCGCCGGCGACGGCGGCTGTCCGCGATATGGATGCGGACCGGAACGCCATCAAGGGTTTGCCATCCTTGACGAAGTCGAAGCGGGATCGACCCCGGGGGCGGCACCCCCGCCACCCCGACCTGCGACGAGATTTCGGGATGATTCGGCAAGTGTATCCGGGATGATCCGGCAGTCGGGAGGGCTCGCAGACGACGTTTTGCCTGGCGCGGTAACAGTTTGGAACTGCTCTCATTTTCAGGCGTCCCCTTGATCACGGCCCGCGGCTTCGGCTAATCCCGCCAGCGACCCGAGACGCCGGCCAAGCCCCGGAGGGGTGGGTCGCCGCGACGATACGTCGGCGCCGACGCCAGCGAGTGTCGCCCGGCGCGCACAGCCGTTTTGAGAGGCCGGCCTTTGCGGCGCGGGTCGCCACCGAGGAAGCCAGGATCGACATGCCGTCCGCTTTGCCGCTCACCGGGCCGAAGACTCGGCCGACCTCATCGGCCCGCGATCGGCGCCGGATGGCCGTTCCGGTCGTCGCCCTCGGCGTTGTGCTGGCCGGGCCGGCCGCGGCGCAGGAGACGAAGGGTGCACCCCTGAAGCTCGAACTCAACCGGCTTGAGCCGGCGGGAGACGCCTGCCGGACCTACCTGATGGTGGACAACAGCCGCGGTACCGCGCTGAAGTCCCTCAAGGTCGACCTTTTCGCCTTCGATACCGAGGGCGTCGCCCAGAAGCGGCTCGCGGTCGAGCTCGGCCCGATCCCGGATCGTAAGACCGTGGTCCGGCTGTTCGATTTCCCGGGGATCGCCTGCCCCAAGATCGGGCGGGTCCTCCTGAACGACGTGCTGGCTTGCGAAGGCGCGCAGGCGAGCCGCGAGAGCTGCCTCGAGCGGATCGAGCCCGAGAGTAAGGCAGCGGCGGCCTTCGCCCGCTGAGGCCCGACAACCGTCCGCCCCACGGCCGCCCGGCCGCGGGTGCCCCGTCATCGAACCCGAGGGACCCTCATGGACCCGACCCACGCCCCCGTCGAGATCGCCCACGATCTCTCCTTCCTCGGCCTCTTCCTCCAGGCCGATCCGATCGTGAAGGGCGTGATGATCCTTCTGGTCGTGGCGTCCGTCGCCTGTTGGACGGTGATGCTGGAGAAGGTGGTGCGGTTCGCCGGCGCCAAGCGACAGGCCAAGGCATTCGATGCCCTGGTGCGTGCCAACGGTGCGTTGGAGACCGAGGGCCGCGGCCTCGCCCGATCCGTCACCAGGGCGGCGGTGGAGGCCTGGCGCGACCAAGACACCAGCGAGACCCGCGCCGAACGGCGCGACCGCATCGAGCGGGCCATGCGCGCCGCCCTCACCCTCGACATCAAGCGGTTGCAGACTGGCCTGCCGCTCCTGGCCACCGCCGGCTCGACGGCGCCCTTCATCGGCCTGTTCGGCACGGTCTGGGGCATCATGAACTCGTTCTCGGCCATCGCGAAGAGCCAGGACACTTCCCTCGCCGTGGTGGCTCCCGGCATCGCCGAGGCGCTGTTCGCCACCGCCATCGGCCTGATCGTCGCGATCCCGGCGGTGATGGCCTACAACAAGCTGACGAACGACCTCGGGCGCATCCAATCCGCCTTCGTGTCGAGCATCGGCATCCTCGGTAACCGTCTGGCCCGCGACAGGACCGTGCAGGGCCGTGCCGCCGCCGCGGAATAGCCGCGCCTCGCTTCTCAGACCGAAGCCGCCCCCAAGACGGGCCCGGCTGCACCGCCTCATTCCGTTCAGGGAAACACGACCATGGCGATGGGTTCGATCCGCGCCTCCGGCGGCGACGACGAGGACGGCCTCGATTCGGCGCCGATGTCGGAGATCAACGTCACGCCGATGGTGGACGTGATGCTGGTGCTGCTGATCATCTTCATGGTGGCGGCCCCCCTCATGACCACCGGCGTGCCGGTGCAGTTGCCCAAGACCACGGCCGCCAAGGTGGCGCAGGCCAAGAAGCCCCTGGAGATCTCCATCGACAAGGACGGACAGCCCTTCCTCGCCAAGGAGTTCCTCAGCGCGGAGGCCATCCTGCCGCGGCTGCGGGCGCTGGCCGCCGAGGACCCGAGCCAGGTGATGCTGGTGCGCGGCGACCGCGACGTGCCCTACGGCAAGATTATGGAGGTGATGGGCCTCGTCGGTCAGGCCGGGTTCACCAAGGTCTCGCTGATCGCCCAGTCGCCCGGCGGCCCGCTGCCGACCGCGCCCGCTGGGGCGACGCGATAGCCCGATGAGCCTGTCCACGACCGCAGACCAGCCCGGCGGCGGGCCGTCGGGGCTCGGCCCCGCCTTTCTCGTTGCATTCCTGCTGCACGCGACGGCGTTGGCGGGGCTGGCCTATTACGCGCCGCCCCCGTCGGCGCCGCCCGGCGAGAACACCATCACGATCGATCTGGCTCCACAGATGACGGAGGCGGATTCGCAGGCGCCCGCCGATCAGGCTCAGTCCGATCCGCCGCCGGCGGAGACCGAGCCCGTGGAGGCGCCGGACGCCACGGTGTCGAGCGCACCGCCCGATACGATGGCGATCGCGCCCGAGGACACGACGACGGCCAAGCCACCGGCCGAGGCGACGATGGCCGTTCCCACCGAGGTCGAGCCGGCGGCCCCGGCCGAGTCCGTGGCCGCGGCACCGCCGCAGGAGCAGGTCGTCACCTCCACCGCCGAGGAGGCCGCCCCGGTCGAGGCACCGCCCGAGGTGGTCGCCGAGACCCCCAAGCCGCCCGAGCCCCCTAAGCCACCCGAGCCCCCCAAGGTGGTGGCTCAGCCCAAGCCGCCCGAGCCGCAGCGGCCCAAGCCGACGCCGCCGGACCCGGCCAAGCTCGAGGCGGCGCGCCAGGAAGCCAAGCGCGAGGCCAAGCGCATCGCCGAGCGAGAGGCGCGTCGGAAGGCCGAGATCGAGGCGAAGCGCGAGGCCAGGGCCAAGGCGGTCCGGGACGCCGCCCGCGAGACGCGCGATCGCAGCGCCGAACCGAACACCGCCCGGGGCGCCCAGAACGCGGCCTCGGCCTCCCGCCAGAGCAGTGCCGGCGCGGCCGCGGGCGGCAACGATCCGAGCGCGCTGCGCGCCTGGCAGGGCGCCCTGAGTTCGGCGATCCACGGCCGGATGGACAGGAACGCCGCGGCCGGTACGGCCGGAGGCGTCGCGGTGGTGCGCTTCACCGTGACCCGGTCCGGCCAGGTCACCAGCGCGGGGCTCGCCCGCAGCAGCGGGGTCGGTCCGATCGACAGCGCGGCGCTGGCCACCGTGAGGGGCTCGCTGCCGGCAGCCCCCGCCGGCGTCTCGGTGAGCAGCCTCGCGGTGACGGTGCCCCTGCGCTTCAGCCCCGGCCGGTGACGGCCGCCGCATGGCGACCTGGTTCACCAGCGACACCCACTTCGGCGACCCGCGCATCCTGCGGATCGACCGGCGGCCGTTCCGGGACCTGCCCAGCCACGACGCGGCGCTGATCGCCAACTGGAACACGGTGGTCTTGCCGGACGACGAGGTCTGGCACCTGGGCGACTTCGCGCTGGGCCCCGACGACGATGCGGTGGCCGCCCTCCTGGCGAGCCTGAACGGAACGAAGCACCTCATCATCGGCAACAACGACGGGCCGGGGACGCTCGCCGCTCCGGGCTGGGCGTCGGTCGCCCACTACGCAGAATTGACCGTCGACGATCGCCATTTGGTTCTGTGCCATTACGCCTTCCGGACCTGGAACCGGATGGGCAGCGGCGTCATCGACCTGCACGGGCATTCGCATGGCAAGCTGAAGCCGGCGCCGAGGCAATACGACGTCGGGGTCGATGCACAGGGCTTCGCGCCGGTGCAGCTCGCGACGATCCTGACCTCGCGCCGACACAACGCTGCGCCGCAAAAACCGGCGGAACCTTAACCGGCGACCGGCCGTTTCAAGGCCATGAACGGGAGATGACTGCCGGAAACGCCGGCGGATGTATCTCCGATCAGATCTTCACTTCTCGTCAACCATCGCAAGGTTGCCCCGATGCGTAACACCATCACCACGGTGCTCGTTGCCGCGACGGTCTTCGTCGGCGCGGTCGGCCCCTCCATCGCCCGCCCCTCCTGTGCCGAGGGCGAGCGCAAGGTCGTCGAGGCCAACGCGCTGCGCTATCAGGCCCGGCAGGAGGCACGCATCGGCGATCGCGGCCGGGTTTGCGACACCCTCGACGAAGTCGGCGACCGCTACGCCGAGGCCCGCGACGCCTTCGAGGATTGCGGGGCCGATGTCGTCGCCATCGACCTGCGCAGCGAGTCCCGCGCTCTCAGGATCGCCAAATCCGTCAACCGCTGCGACTGACGCGTTCGGGTGCGGCCACGCACCGCGATCCCGTCAGAAGTTGTCCACAGTCTCCCTCGACAAAGCCCCACGACCGGTCATCCCGAAAGCCAGCCGTCATGAAGACCATCACCTCCTCCAGCGACCTCGCCATGCTCACCAGCGATGTCGATCGCACGCAGACCGGCCCATCCCTCGCCGCTGCGATGTGTGGCTTTCTCAGCACCACGGTCGCCACGACCATGCTGATGTTTCTGCTCAGCGCCTATTGATACGATTATCGGGTAATGCGCGCGGGAGCCGCATCGCCCAGCCCGTGCGGCGCCCGAGCGACGTCCACATCCTCCTCGCGACGCGAAGGAACGGATTTCGGATGAGAGGAGGGTCGGCATTCCCGGCCCTCGAACCCGGCCGTCGAAAATGAGCCGGGCGACGGTGTAGAAGAGCGGCTCAGTGCGGCGCCACGAACCAGAAGCGGCGCCGCGAGAACAGCATGTCGGTCTGGCCGACCGTCGCCTCTGCCGTTCCCTTGCCCGATGAGGGAGCGCAGGGGGCCTCAGTCCGCTGAGGGCCCGCTGCCAGGGTCAGTGCCGGCACCGCCGGAACGAGGCCGAGGCGCTGCTGCACTTCCGGATGACGCGCCGCCGCGATCGTCGCGATGCAGGCGATCAATCCGCCCGCGATCGTCCCCAGGATAAAGTTCATCATGCCGGCGTGGGTCCCGAGTCCCGTCGCGACAGGCCAGCGCGCGGATTCCGCCACATGCCTTTGCCGAGTTTCCCGGCGGCATTGCGGCAGGACGGCGCTGACGGCAAGACGGTACCCACCGTCACGATGCCCAGCGGCGGCGATTACCGGGTGTTAACACAAGACTGTCTAGCTGACGCCCCGCGATCCGGAATCGGGACCGCGCCGCCGCAGCGAGGACCACGATGAGTTACGGTGCCAGTGCCTACGCCAAGGTTTCCCGGACCGCGATGACCCCGCGGGAGGCCGAAGCCGCCGTCCTCATCAAGGCCGCCGGCCGGCTCCAGGCCATCCAGGGCGACTGGACAAACCTGTCGGGCGGGCTCAGCGAGGCGCTCAACTTCAACCAGAAGGTCTGGACGATCATCGCCGGTGCGGCCACCGCTCCCGAGAGCCCGCTGCCAGCCGACATCAAGACCAACATCGCCCAGCTGTCGGTGTTCGTCTTCCGCCGGATGATCGATACCCTCGTCGACCCGAAGGCCGAGAAGCTCTCGGCGCTGATCAACATCAACCACCAGATCGCCGCCGGCCTGCGCACCTGATCCACACGCCGATGGCGTCCGGCGGTCGATGCGAGCTTGGGCTCCGTTCCGCACGGTCATCGTCTGCTCGGTCGAAAGCGTCGTCACGAGAAGGTGGATTTCGTCGACGAGATCGGAGACTCGTCGCGGCCGCCCGCTGCGCGTTCGTCATGGGCCGTGGCGACCCGGGACCTGAGCCCGCGACGCCGAACCGGCGGTTCGGTCAGCCGACCCGTGAGGATGGCCGGGTCGGGGGATTTGACAAACGACCGCGCAAGCCCGACCCTTGGGTCGTTCCGAGGGGAGCCCGTGCCGGGCTGAGATTGGGCTTCTCGCCCTGACCCTTGAACCTGATCCGGTTCGTACCGGCGGAGGGACGGGAACGAGACGGCGCATCGGGCTTCTATGGACCCTGTCGCCGCGCCGCCTGATGTCGTCGACGAATGCGGGTCGCCTCCAGCGCCAGGAGCCGCCCCCATGAATGCACCCGTTCTTCCCAAGGATCTTCCCCAGCGCCAGCCACAGGCGGTGACCACCGGACCGATCGTCGGTTCGCGCAAGGTCTACGCAGCGGTCGCGGGCCACCCCGAGATCCGGGTGCCGTTCCGCGAGATCGGGCTCAGCGATCCCAAGGAGGCCCCCGTCCGGGTCTACGATCCATCGGGCCCCTATACCGAGACGGATGCGCGGATCGACCTGAACCAGGGTCTGCCCGGGGTGCGCGAGCCGTGGATCGCCAAGCGCGGCTACGCCACGGTGACACCGCGTGCCGTCAAGCCAGAGGACAACGGCTTCGTGCCCGAGGACAAGCTGGTCGCCCCCTGCCCGGCGACCCGCGAGATCCGCAAGGCGGCGCCCGGCCAGATGGTGACGCAATACGAGTTCGCCCGCGCCGGGATCGTCACCGAGGAGATGATCTACGTCGCCCACCGCGAAAACCTCGCCCGCGAGACCATGCTGGAGGGCGCGCAGGCCGCGCTCAGCGACGGCAACAGCTTCGGCGCCGCGTTGCCCGCCTTCATCACCCCCGAGTTCGTGCGCGAAGAGGTGGCACGGGGCCGGGCCATCATCCCGGCCAACATCAACCACCCCGAGGTGGAGCCGATGGCGATCGGCCGGAACTTCCTCGTCAAGATCAACGCCAACATCGGCAACTCGGCCGTGACCTCGTCGGCGGCGGAAGAGGTCGAGAAGCTGGTCTGGGCGACCCGCTGGGGCGCCGACACGGTGATGGATCTGTCGACGGGCCGCAACATCCACAACATCCGCTCCTGGATCGTGCGCAACTCGCCCGTGCCCATCGGTACGGTGCCGATCTACCAGGCCCTCGAGAAGGTCGGCGGCGACCCGCTCAAGCTCGACTGGGAAGTCTTCAAGGACACCCTCATCGAGCAGGCCGAGCAGGGCATCGACTATTTCACCATCCATGCCGGCGTGCGCCTGGCCCACGTGCCGCTCACCGCGCGCCGCGTCACCGGCATCGTCAGCCGCGGCGGCTCGATCATGGCGCGTTGGTGCCTGGCCGGGCACCGCGAATCGTTCCTCTACGAGCGCTTCGACGAGATCTGCGACATCATGAGGGCCTACGACGTCTCGTTCTCGCTCGGCGACGGTCTGCGCCCCGGCTCTATCGCCGATGCCAACGACGCGGCCCAGTTCGCCGAACTGGAGACGCTCGGCGAACTCACCAAGATCGCCTGGGACAAGGGCTGCCAGACCATGATCGAGGGCCCCGGCCACGTGCCGATGCACAAGATCAAGGTGAACATGGAAAAGCAGCTCACCGAGTGCGGCGAGGCGCCGTTCTACACCCTCGGGCCCCTGACCACCGACATCGCGCCGGGCTACGACCACATCACCTCGGGCATCGGTGCCGCCATGATCGGCTGGTTCGGCTGCGCCATGCTCTGCTACGTCACCCCGAAGGAGCATCTCGGGCTGCCCAACCGCGACGACGTGAAGACCGGCGTCATCACCTACAAGATCGCGGCCCATGCCGCCGACCTCGCCAAGGGCCACCCGGCGGCGCAGCTGCGCGACGACGCCCTCAGCCGTGCCCGGTTCGACTTCCGCTGGGAGGACCAGTTCAACCTCTCCCTCGACCCGGACACGGCGCGCGCCTACCACGACGAGACCCTGCCCAAGGACGCCCACAAGGTCGCGCATTTCTGCTCGATGTGCGGGCCGAAATTCTGCTCGATGAAGATCACGCAGGACCTGCGCGCCGAGGTGCTGGCGATGGAGGCGGCGGGGCAGGTGCTGGGAGAGGCAGCCTCCTTGAGCGAGGCGGAGCGCGAGGCCGGCATGGCGGCCAAATCGGCCGAATTCCGCGAAGAGGGCGGCAAGCTCTACGTCGACGCGGCGGAGTAGTCGTCGCGGTCGGTTCGAGGGTGTTCGCGCATCCTCGAACCGATCACCGAGGCATGATGCCCGTTCCGAATCATTAAAAATCGACGCCTTCTTGTGTCGGTTTCTTCAGGATGCCCCCGCTCATCTGTTCGTGCGGCGCGCATCTTAAGGTTCGATTCAGGAGCCCCGTCGTTTCTGGTTGCATGCCGCGACCGGCTCAGGAGGGCGGGCGATGAATATTTCCGAGGTGACGGCGACGACGCCGATCAGAACGGCGGCGCCGGCACCGGTTGTGCCCGTCAAGGCGGCGGATGCGCCGGCAGCCGCGCCGCTCCAGCCCGCCGTGCGGCTGGACATCCGGCCGATTTCGAACCCCGCCTCACCGGTTGCGGAGAACCGGCCGGTGGAGGTCGAGGCCGAACGCACCGAACGGCGGGTCACCGTCGACCAGGACACCAAGACCCTCGTCTACCAGCTGGTGGACCCTGGCTCCGGCGATGTGGTGGTGCAGCTGCCGGACCCGGTGGTGCTGAAGGCCAGGGCCTACGCCGCCGTGGCGGCCGCCCGCAGCGAAGTCGGCGAGCGACCCCTCGACCGGACCGCCTGACACCGACCCCTCGACGCGAAACGGCCGGGGCTTCGCGCCCCGGCCGTTTCGCCATGTCGTGTCTCGCAGGTTGCGGACGACGAAAGGGCCGCCGTGGCCTGCGCCGCGACGACCTGTTCGCTGCCGAAGGGCGGCCGCCCCCGAGGGAGCGGTCGCCCAGGTTGGCTCCCTTAGCGGAGGAGCTGGAGGATGCCCTGCTGCGCGGTGTTGGCGAGCGAGAGGGCCGAGATGCCGATCGACTGGCGGGTCGACAGGGCCTGGGAGTTGGCGGCTTCCTCGTTGAGGTCCGCGTTCGTCAGGTTGGCCGAGCCGGTATCGAGGATGTTGATCAGGTTCTTCGAGAAGTCCTGACGGTTCTGCACCACCGAGAGGTTGGAGCCGAAGGTCGAGGACTGGGCGCGCAGCTGGCTGGTGGCGAGCGTGATGGCCTTCAGCGCGTCGTTGATCTCGGCATCCGACTGGAAGCCGCCGGTGGCCGCGGTCAGGCCGAGGCCCTCGGAGTCGAGCTTGGCGCCTTCGATGTTGAGGCTCGACGAGCCTGTCTCGTTGAAGGTGACCTTGAGGGAGTTCTCGGACGCGTCGGAGCCGCTGCGGTAGAGCAGGTTGATGCCGTTGTAGCTCGAGTCCTTGGCCTGCTGCGTGATCTGGTCGAGCAGGGTGTTGAACTGCTTGGCCAGCGAGGTCCGGGTCGCGTTGGCACCGCTGGCCGAGCCTTCACCCGAGCCGACTTTCGCCGCCGCGGTCAAACCGGCCGTGCCGAAGCCGAGGTCGACACCGGCTGCGTTTCCGACGCTGACTTTCTCCGAGGAACCAGTCCCGACCGTCGTGAAGGTAAGCCGGTTGTCGACGAAGGATGCCGAGACCTTCCCGGCAAAACCGGTATCGGCGTTGAGCTGGGCGTTGATCGATGCCGCGATTTCAGCCTGAGTCGTGGCAGCGGGGGCCGCACCGTCGGCGACGGTGATGGTCTTCTTGGCGCCGGAACCGAGCTGGATCTCGAAGGTCGGAGAGGTGGCGCCGGACAGATCGATCGTGGCAGCGATCGTCTCGCCGGATACCACGGCGGCCTTCGCACCGTTCGCAGCATCAGATCCGCTCGCCGTCTGCGTCGTGGCGGCGGCACCGGTGCCAAAACCGATGTCGCGGTCACCCGAGACGCCGGTAAGGCTCACGGCGGAATCCGCACCGGTGTCGGTTGCCGTGAACACGATCCGCCCGTCCGTGGACTTCGAGGCGGTGACACCCGACGGCACGGCGTCGTTGGCGAGCTGGTTGTTGATCGCCGTCACGATGGTGTCGGCGCTGACTTTCGAGAGGTCGCTGGTCAGGCCGGCGAGGGTGGTGGCGTTCAGGGTAATCGTCGAGGGAGTGGCGGCACTGGCGGTGCTGCCGCCGGCGACGGTGAAGACCAGGCTGTTGGAGCCCGAAAAATTCTGGGTGCCGTCGGTTGCCGCGGTGCTGCTGCCCTGGTAGCCGACGCCGGCGGTCAGCACGGCTGCGGTGGCGGGGGTGCCGCTGGTGGTCGCGCTCTTGTCGGCCAGCGCCTGGTTGGCGGTGGACTTGGCCGAATCGACCAGCTTCTGGATCGAGGTGATGCCCTGGTTGGCGGCCTGGATGGTCTGGACGCCGTTGGAGATGCCGTTGATGAGCGCGCCGAGGTCGCCCGAGCGGCCCGAGAGGGACTGCGAGGTGAAGAAGCTCGTCGGATCGTCGAGCGCCGAGTTCACCTTCTTGCCCGTGGAGAGGCGGTTCTGGGTGCTGGACAGGAGGTCCGCGGTGCCCTGCAGCGAGAGCAGGTTCTGGCGGGTGGCAGCGGTGAGGGTGACGCCTGAAGACATGGTGTGTGATCCATTCTGATCGGTGAGCCCCCTGTTTTGGGAGCCAGGCCAACAAACCACGCCGGAGTTGCGAAGGGCTTAAGCGGCGAGGTCAACAAGAGATTGCAAGCGGCTGCGAATTACGCCCGGTCGCAATGGATCTCTTACTGTTCAGGCACTTGCGCCGGACGCACGAGAGCGATCTTTATCGTTCGTTAACCATAAGCCACGATGGTCCGGCTCCAGCGGAGATCCGGACCATGCCCCTCAAGATCGAACTCAAGCCGTTCGAGCGGCTGTTGATCGGCGGCGCGGCGATCCGCAACGGCTCGCGGCGCTCGAGCTTCGTCATCGAGACGGTCACGAAGTTCCTGCGCGAGAGCGACATCATCACCGAGCGCGAGGCCGATACCGCCTGCAAGCGCCTCTACCTCACGCTGACGGTCCTCTACCTCGCCGACGATCCGAGCGGACCGGAGAACCTGTTCGTCGCGCAGGCGAGCGAGGTGATGGCGATGGTGCCGAGCATGGCGCCCTTCATCCGCGACATCCATGCGCAGATCGAGGCGGGCGATTTCTACCGGGCGCTCAAGCGCGGCAAGGACCTCGTGGCCTACGAGGCCAGCCTCGCCGAGCGGCTGTCCAAGGCGCAGCCCGATTCGCCGGCCGACGAGGCCTGACCGGGATCGAGGTGCGTTCCTCGCCGGGTAACGGGCGATGGGTGTACCCGCGAATCGCCTGCGCGGTCCGCAGAAGCCCGCTCGCCATAACGTGTGTTGATGCGCGCGGCCGGCGTTTTGCCCAGACCTGTCCCAGTCACGGGGACGTGTGAAGGGACGGGCCGTCTTGGGTCGGCGCGTCGCCCGATCGCCCCTGGCCAGCGTCGGGAGCGTCTCCCATCGAACCGTCACGCAAACTCCGCCCCGGCCTGCCCGCCTCCATCCGGCTCCATCTCGGCGCGTCCCTGCGGGACGTCTATTGCGATGCCGCCTGGACCCCCTCCGAGCGGGTGGTGGCCCTTCTCGCCGAACTGGAGACCGCCCTGGCGCGGGGCTCCGACGAGCGCCTCGCGCAGGAGATCCGCCAGGGCCTGCAGGAGAACATGAAGCTCCTGCACCGCTTCGCCCTGTCGCTCACCAAGAATCCCGGCCGCGCCGAGGATCTGGTGCAGGACACGCTGCTGCGGGCCTGGAAGTACCGCGCCCAGTTCGTGAGCGGCACCAACCTGCCGGCCTGGCTCAGCGTCATCATGCGCAACACCTTCTATTCGGGGCAGCGCAAGCGCGCCAACGAGGTCGAGGACGGCGACGGCGCCTATGCCGCGCGTCTGGTCACCCTCCCCTCCCAGGGCGGACGCCTCGACCTGCAGGACATGACCACGGCGATCGCCACCCTGCCGCCCGACATGGCGCGGACCCTGACCCTCGTGGCCATCGAGAACCTGAGCTACGAGGAAACGGCCAAGGCGATGGGCTGCAAGATCGGCACGGTGAAGAGCCGGCTCTGGCGCGCCCGCGAGCGCCTCGCCGACGTTCTCGGCTACACCGCCGACGAGATCGGCCCGGACGGCCTCGTGCGCTCCGCGATCCGGCACGACACCGACCACGGCGGACAGGCGAGCTTGCGCTCGGTCTGATCGGGAAAGCCGCTGTCGTCGACGGACGTCCGGCGATTGCGTCCACGGGGTCTGATGCCGGTCCGACCGGGCAGTCCGCTGGCGACTGCGGACACCCGCACAATCCTCACGCGGAGGTCACCGCCTTGTGGGCGCACAGCCAAGTGTCGACGGTCTCGCCCTGGACGTAGAGGGAGGGTGGACCGACCCGCTTGACGTTGCCCCAGGCTCCCGCGTGGGTTCCGGGCGGAACGTCGGGCCGGCCGTAGAAGGCGTAGGAGACCTCGACCGGCGTGCCGGCGGCCGGCATCGTGACGGGGACGACCCGCACCAGGTTGGCGGTGACGGTCACGCTGGCGATCGGCAGGGCCACGCCGCCGACCTTGAGCGCGAAGCCCTTGTCGGCGGCGGCCTCGATCGCCGTGGTGTCGACGGTCCAAAAGCACCTCATCCGGACTGGCAGCGCGGGCGCGCGGCTTGCCTTGACCGGGGCAAATTCATAGACCCTATGCCTACAGGGTGCCGCGAAGCAGATCGCATCTCGGTCGAAGGGGCATAGTCGCAAAGATGTCCAATGCGACCAGAAGGTGCCTGGTAATCGGTAATTGCCAAGTACAGCCTTTAAAGCATGGATTAACCTGGGCGCTGGATCAAATCGTTGTCGATTCGTATGGTGTACATACGACGCGACCGGCCGATATTAGCGAGATACAGGCAAATTTTATTGCAAATAAGCGTGATTATGCGTTTGTTATCACAATTCCCCTATCTGATAAGTTCGAGGAATTTTCGGCGGCTCGGATCGTCGAATCTTTCTACCCAATCCCGGTCGTTTTTATCACGAATCTTGTTTTCACGGGCCTTCACCCTGACGTGTCCTATATTGGCCATATGGGCGCAAGAATACAGGGGCCGCTCGGCGATTATCATAGCCTAATCGCTACTCTGGCCTTTGCGTCCGGATTGCCGGCGAACGAAGCGATTGGTCTTTACCAGCGCGGCGCATACGACGTCCTCGGCTACTTCGACGAGTGCGAAAATTCGTTCCTGGAACTTCGGCGCAGGGAGCAGTTTGTCGACATAGGGTTCGAGCAGGAAATGCGAGGGCTCATCAGCGGTGGTGTATGCTTTTTTTCTCATAACCATCCATCGTCTCGTATATTTGTGCCCTTTATCGATAAGATTGCCCATTATCTGGAAAATATGGGATTGGCTCGCAGAAGCGGTTGGCAAATGGACGTCAACACGGTCCCGAATTTTCTAGCAAGTTCGACAATTTATCCCGTCTATCCTGAGATAGCCCGACACAACAACCTGTCATTCGAGGGATCGTACTTCTTCAAATCGACGTCTGTTGGGGATAGGCCGGGTCGCGTCTACGGATTGGAGGAGTTCGTGCAGCTGGAGTACGAGGCCTTTTCCCGGGTTCCGAAGGACAAGTTCATCAACCTGCCGGTCATGAAGGATGAGTCTATCCACTTGCCCATCGTCAAGGACTCGCTGGCCAAATTCGGCAACGCGGCGCAGTGGCCCCGGTAATCTGAGCCCTGGCGCCGCCTTCGGTTCCGGTGTTCCGGCCGTCCGACATCCCGTTCGGCGAGAGCATCGATCCTCATTAGGAGGATGCCGCCGGTAGCCGTCCGTCATACGCTCGTCGTCTGCCACATCCGGGGGATGGACGCCCTCGATCCGCGCGCCCGTGAGGGTGCCGGCGCGCGGCGCCGACTCAGCGGCCGCCGACCCACGGGAGGTCGGGCGTGCCGTCGACGGTCGTGTCGTTCAGGTCTCCGCCGCCAGGGTCGCGAGGGTCTGGCGGGGCGGCGCCAGAGCGAACCCACGTCCGCATCACGACGCGATTAACCGGAAGTGGTAGGCTAGGTTCACGGCATCTTCATCGGCGTGGGTCGCCCCAGGAGCCGGGCTGTGACGAGGCCGAGGCAGAGGGTGACGAGGGCGCAGAGGCCGAGCGAGGCGAACTGCCCGAGAACCTGGAGCGCGCCGCCCAGGATCGCCACGCCCAGCGCCTGGCCGCAGAAGAACGAGAAGGCGTGGAGCGCCACGGCCGAGGCGCGCGCCGTCGGCGCCACCTCCGTCACCTGCACCTGGAAGCTGTTGTGCAGCAGGTAGAAGCCGAGGCCCAACGCCACGAGGGCGGCGGCATCCACCTGCCAGCGCGAGGCCATCCCGATGACGAGGAGCGCCCCGGCGCAGATGGTCCCACCCGCCATGAGCATCCGCGACAGGCCGAGGTGGCGCACGAACAGCCCGACGCAGGCGGAATAGATCAGGCCGCCGGCGGCGAAGCCCGCCAGCGCCAGCCCGGCCTCGCGCGGCCCCCCCTCCCCGCGCGCATCCAGCAGCGGCGCCAGGTGCGGGAAGATGCCGAACACCGCGATCGCCTCGACGAAGACGGCAGCGAACAGCACCCGCGCCCGGGGAATGGCGACGATGGTCCGGTAGCGCGCCACCGCCTCGCGAACGCCGACGCGCCGGGGCGGGGCGGCGGCGGTCCGGTCGAACCCGAACAGAGCCGCCGCCGCGGCGGCCACCGCGACCGCGGCCGTGATGGCCATGACGCCGCGCCAGCCGACCGTCGCCTCGATCAGGCCGGCGAAGGTCGAGCCCGAGAGCTGTCCGAGGATCACCGCCACCAGGAAGCGGCCGATGGCGACCTGGCGGTGCGCGAGGGCGATGCGGTCGCCCATCAGCGCCAGGGCGAGGGGCACCACTCCACCGGCCGCGGCCCCGGCGAGGATGCGCAGCCAGAACAGGCTCGCGATGTCCGGAGCCAGCGCGCAGCCGCCCAGCGCCAGTGCCAGGACGCCGAGGCAGATTGCGACGATGCGCTCCTTGCCCAGGCCGTCGCCGAGCGGCCCGAGCACCGGCTGGATCAGGGCATAGGGCAGCGCGAAGGCGGTGGAGAGCAGCGCCACGGTATGGGGATCGCTGGCGAGATCGCGCGCCAGCACTCCCACCAGCGGCTCGATGGAGCGACCCGCGAAGGTGCTGGCAAAGCCCGCCACCGACAGGATCACGATCAGGCGGGTGGCGGAGGAGGTCGCTGGCGGGGCGGCGGTCATGCGGACGGCGGTCGTGATCGAGGGGCGGGATGGCGCGACCGGGGATGCCGTGAAAGGCGCCGCCCTGTCGAGGCGGCGGGTCGCATGACCGGCGCGCGGCGCTCCCTCATCCCTTCATCAGCACCGCCACATGCGCGGCGACGGAATCGCCGAGCCCCTTGAGGTCGTAGCCGCCTTCGAGCACCGAGACGATCCGGCCCTGGCAGGCGGTGTCGGCGATCTCCATCACCCTCTGCGTCGCCCAGGCGAAATCCTCGGCCTCCAGCATCAGGTTCGCCAGGGGATCGCGCCAATGGGCGTCGAACCCCGCCGAGATCACGATCAGGTCGGGCTGGAACGCCTTCAGGCGCGACAGGATGCGGCTCTCGAAGGCCTCCTTGAAGGCGTCCCCGTCCGCAAAGGGCCGCAGCGGCGCGTTCACGATCGTGTCGTGCTCGCCGGTCTCGGAGACCGCGCCGCTGCCCGGGTAGAGCGGCATCTGGTGGGTCGAGCCGAACAGCACCGAGGAGTCCGCCCAGAAGATGTCCTGGGTGCCGTTGCCGTGGTGCACGTCCCAATCGACGATGGCGACCCGCTCGGCCCCGTGGACCTTCTGGGCATGGCGGGCGGCGATGGCCGCGTTGTTGAAGATGCAGAACCCCATCGCCTTGGTGCGCTCGGCGTGGTGGCCCGGCGGCCGCATGGCGCTGAAGGCGTTCCTGGCGGCCCCGGTCATCACGAGGTCGACGCCGGTCACCGCCGCGCCGACGCCGCGCAGCACACAGTCGATGGTGCCGGGCGAGAGCACGGTATCCCCGTCGAGGTGGACGAGCCCGTCCGCCGGTGCCGAGCGGACGAGATCCCGCACCCAGGCCTCGGGATGGGCCAGCATCACCGTCTCGAGGGTGGCCGGTTCCGGCGAGCGCCGGTCGAGGCCGGCGTAGTCCGGGCCGGCGAGCGCGTCCTGCACCGCCTGCATGCGCTCGGGCCGTTCGGGGTGGCCGTGCGGCGTACGATGGGCCAAGGCGGCCGCGTGGTGGAACAGCACCGTCATCCGAACATCCTCTCGATCTCTTGGAATACCATATGCCAGACCGATCGCGGGGCGCCAGACCGGACCGGCGCAACCGCATCGCCCAGGATTTCTCGCCGCCGACGGGAACTGTCCCGCCGCCGTCGCTTGAGGCATGATTTCACGGCGTGCGGGAGAGCCCGGCGCGAACCGCTTCCTGTCCGGGCCGCCGACTCTGCCGGAAAGGCCGAGCCGGCTCATGCTTCGACACGACGCCGGCAACCGGAACCCGCCTGCCCATGCGCGCCCTCTTCGTCCACCAGAACTTTCCGGGCCAGTACCGTCACGTGGCACCCGCCCTGGCGGCCCAGGGCCACGAGGTGGTGGCGCTCGGCATGAACGAGGCGCCGGCGCTGCCCGGCGTGAACGCCTTGCGCTACGGGATCAAGGCGCATCCCACGGAGGGGATCCATCCCCTCGCCCGGAACTTCGAGACCAAGGTCCTGCGCGGCGAGGCCGCGGCCCGCGCCGGGCTGGCGCTCAAGGCGCGGGGATTTTCGCCCGACGTCATCTGCGGTCATCCCGGCTGGGGCGAGACGCTGTTCCTGAAGGATGTCTGGCCCGCGGCCAGGATGCTCGGGTTCGCCGAGTTCCACTACCGGCTCGCGGGTGCCGACGTCGGGTTCGATCCCGAGTTCCCCATGGACGGCGATGCGTCCCGCTTCGAGGTGACCGTCAAGAACGCGCCCCATCTCCTGGCCTACGACCAGTCCGACTGGCTGGTCTCGCCGACGCGGTGGCAGGCCGGCCAGGTGCCGCCCGCCTACCGCGAAAAGGTCAGCGTGATCCACGACGGGATCGACACCGGCGTTGCGGCGCCGAACCCCTCGGCGACGATCCGGCTGAACACCGAGGGCCCGACGCTTTCGCCGGGCGACGAGGTCGTCACCTTCGTCAGCCGCAACCTCGAGCCCTACCGCGGCTATCACATCTTCATGCGGGCGCTGCCGGAGATCCTGCGGCGGCGGCCCAAGGCCCGCGTCATCATCGTGGGCGGCAACGGCACCAGCTACGGACGGCCGAGAGCCGACGGGCGCAGCCACCGCGACGCCTATCTCGACGAGGTCAAGGACGCCCTCGATCTCTCACGGGTGCATTTCGTCGGACGCATCCCGTACGCCGTGTTCCTGAACCTGCTCCAGGTCTCGGCGGCGCATGTCTACCTGACCTATCCCTTCGTCCTGTCCTGGTCGCTGATCGAGGCGATGGCGGTCGGCTGCGCCGTCGTCGGCTCGGCGACGCCGCCGGTGGAGGAACTGGTGCGGCACGGGGAGAACGGGTTGCTGGTGGACTTCTTCTCGCCGGGCGCGATCGCGGAGGCGGTAGTGGCGCTGTTGGCCGATCCACAGGGACATCGGGGCCTTCGTGCGGCTGCACGCCGGACCGCGCTGGGCTACGACCTCGCATCGGTCTGCCTGCCCCGGCATCTGCAACTGATCGGGGACGTCGCAGCAGGGCGCCGACCGGCCGCCGTCTGAAGGCGATCCGGCCGGTGTCGCCGGCCCGGAGGTTTCGGGCCCGCCTCCCAGGGCCCCTGCCAGGGGAGACGGGATGGTCGGTGAAGGACCGTCGAAGAGCCGTCTACGACGATCCGAAGCCCGCCTCAGGCGGTTTCGAGCAGGCGGCGGGCGATGACCTGGGCCTGGATCTCGGCGGCACCCTCGAAGATCGAGAGGATGCGCGCGTCGCACAGCACCCGGCTGATCTGATACTCGAGGGCGAAGCCG
This sequence comes from Methylobacterium sp. Leaf399, assembly GCF_001424525.1. Lineage (NCBI taxonomy): Bacteria > Pseudomonadati > Pseudomonadota > Alphaproteobacteria > Hyphomicrobiales > Methylobacteriaceae > Methylobacterium > Methylobacterium sp. Leaf399. Next base: position 393,184 of record NZ_LMQK01000012.1, read on the forward strand.
TTGCCGCCGTGGATCTGCAGTGCGTTGTCGGCCGCCGCCCAGGCGACGCGGGCGCCGAGCAGCTTGGCCATCCCGGCCTCGAGATCGCAGCGCTTGCCCTCGTCCTTCTCGCGGGCCGAGAAGTAGGTGAGCTGGCGGGCGATGTTGATCTCCACCGCCATCATCGCGATCTTGTCGGCCACGCGCGGATAGTTGATCAGCGCCTTGCCGAACTGGACCCGGTCCTCGGCATAGCGCAGGCCGAGGTCGAGGGCGTTCTGCGCCACGCCGACGGCACGGGCCGCGGTCTGGATCCGGGCGGATTCGAAGGTCTGCATGAGCTGGGCGAAGCCCTTGCCCTCGACTTCGCCGAGCAGGTTGGCCGCCGGTACCTCGAAGTTGTCGAAGGCGAGTTCGTATTCCTTCATGCCGCGGTAGCCGAGCACGTGGATCTCGCCGCCCGACAGGCCCTGGACCGGGAAGGGCTCCTCGTCGGTGCCGCGCGGCTTCTCGGCGATGAGGAGCGAGAGGCCGCGGTGGCCCTTCTCCTCGGGCTTGGTGCGCACCAGACAGGTCATGATGTCGGCGCGCACGGGGTGGGTGATCCAGGTCTTGTTGCCCGAGATCTTCCAGACGTCGCCGTCCCTGACGGCCTTGGTGCGCAGGGACGCGAGGTCGGAGCCGGTGTTCGGCTCGGTGAACACAGCGGTGGGGAGCGTGTCGCCGGACGCGATGCCCGGGAGGAAGCGGTGCTTCTGCTCCTCGGTGCCGCCGCACAGGATCAGCTCGGCGGCGATCTCCGAGCGGGTGCCGAGCGAGCCGACACCGATGTAGGCGCGGGACAATTCCTCGGAGACCACGCACATGGAGATCTTGGGCAGGCCCATGCCGCCGTACTCCTCGGGAATCGTCAGGCCGAAGACGCCGAGCTCGGCCATCTTGGTGACGATCTCCATGGGGATGTAGGCGTTCTGGCTGTGCCACTCGTGGGCGTGGGGCACGACCTCGGCCAGCCCGAAGCGGCGCATCTCGGAGCGGATCGCTTCCATGTCCTCGTCGAGGCCGGACTTGCCGATGGTGGCCGAACCGCCGTTGTCGCGGATGCGGGCGACGAGGGCGGCCCGGTTCTCGGCCGTGTTGCCTTCCGCGATCAGGGACTCGACGGCGCCGGTGCGGAACTTGGCGACCTCACGGGCGGTCAGGCCGAGCGAGCCGGTGGGACGCACCATTTCGCCCTGGCTCATCGGAATGCCGGAGAACATCTGGTCGAGGTATTCGCCGATGCCGATCTTCACGAGCAGGGATTCGGTCTCGCCGAACTCACCCGTCTCGGTGAGGCGGGCGGCGTAGGCGGCGAGCTCGCGCACGCCCTCGGCATAGACGGCGATCCAGGCGAGGCCGTGGGTGGCGTGCTGCTCGGCTTCCATCATCTCCGCCGAGATCTTGCCCTCGCCGGACAGGACCCGGGTGCGGACGCGGCGGGTCGCCTCGGAGACGAGCCCCTTGGCGGCCTCACCGGCCTCCCGGGCGAGGGTCAGGAAGTCCTGAGGTTCGATCGTGACGGCGGGCGATGCGGACATGGGGATTTTTCCTTCGCAAAAGTCCTATGCTGTCTGTCATTATAGGCACGATCGGCGCCTCTGTAGAGGCGTCTCGCCGCAGTCGATGGAATTCGATGTGGTATACTTCATGATGTCGCGCTCATCCGCGACTGGCGATGGCCACACCGGCCGCGGCCACCGCCATTCCGGCCATCTGCACGACGTTCAGGGCCTCGCCGTAGAGGCCGTAGGCCATGGTGGCGGAGACCGGCGGCACCAGGAAGAACAGGGATGCGACGCCGGCCACAGCCCCGCGCCGGATCAGCACCAGCAGCAGCAGGATGCCCGCCACCGAATTGACGAGCACCGACCACGCGAGCCCGGCCCAGAGCGGCAGCGTGGCGTCGAAGCGCCCGTCCCCGAACAGGAGGGCGACCGGCACCGCCAGCAGGGAGGCGCCGACGAACTGGACCGTGGCGTTGCTCAGGAGATCGACATCGGCCGCATGGCTCTTCTGCCAGAGGGTGCCCAGCGTCATCGCCACCATCGCCCCGAGGCAGGCCGCCAGGGGCAGGACCGGGATGCCGGCCTCGCCGGCGACGCCGATCTTGGGGGCGAGCACCAGGATCGCCCCGGAAAACCCGAGCCCGATGCCGGACCAACGGCGGGAACTCACCCGTTCCCGCAGGAGCGGCCGCGCCAACATCGCCGTCAGCAGCGGCTGCAGGCTGCCGACGAGAGCGGCGATGCCGGCCGGCAGGCCGTTCTTGATCGACCAGAACACCCCGATCACGTAGAGCCCCTGCATCAGAAGCCCCGCGACCATGGCGTCGCGCCATTCGGCCGGGCCTCTGGGCCAGCGCGCGCCGAGGGCGGCGGCGATACCGGCGAGCACCAGCGACACCGCCACCACCCGCACCGCGACGAAGGTCAGCGGCTCGGCATGGGGAGCCACGAAGCGGGCGGCGATGAAGCCGGTCGCCCAGATCAGGACGAAGAGCCCGGGGATGGCGGCGCGGGCGGCCGAGGCGTTTGACATGATGCCGGCAGGCACCATAGCGGGCGCCCGAACACAACCCGGCCGGCCGCCGCCGGCCCATGCGCCCGCTCGTTTTCCGCGGTGGACGTTGCCCTGTCGCCCGCCCTGGCGTTTAGAGGGGGCCATGACATCCCGTCAGGAGACGTCGCCTGCCCGTGAGCCGCCTGCGCACCAGCCTCAGCATCGCGGCGATCGCCGCCCAGCGCTTCGTGATCCACGACGGCTGGGCGATCGCCAGTCACATCGCGCTGTCGAGCCTGACCTCCCTGTTCCCGTTCCTGATCCTGCTGGCGGCGGTCGCCGGCCTGTTCGGCACGAAATCGCTCGCCGACGAGGCCGGCGTGCTGATCTTCGACGCTTGGCCGAGGGAGGTCGCCAAGCCGATCGTGGGAGAGATGCACCGGGTGCTCACCGAGCAGCGCGGCGGCGTGCTGACGGTGGGCGCGGTGCTGGCGCTCTACTTTTCCTCCTCCGGCGTCGAGAGCCTGAGGGTCGGGCTCAACCGCGCCTACGGCCTACGCGAATCGCGGCCGTGGTGGCTGACCCGGCTCGAATCGATCGGCTACGTCGTGTGCGGCGCCTTCGCGATGCTCGCCTTCGCGCTGCTGGTGGTGCTCGGGCCGCTGCTGTGGCGAACCCTGATCAAGTTCGTCCCCGGCCTCGAGCCCCTCGGGCTCACCGTCGCCATCGGCCGCATCGGCATCACCGCCACCCTGATCGCCGCGGTGCTCATCATCGCCCACAAGTTCGTCGCCACCGGGCGCCGGCCGGTGCTGGCGGTGCTGCCGGGCGTGGCGGTGACGCTGCTGCTGTGGTTCCTCGCCGGCCTCGGCTTCGGCTTCTATCTCGACCGGTTCTCGACGGCCTACGCCTCCACCTACGGGGGACTGGCCACGGCCATGGTGTTCCTCGTCTTCCTCTATTGGCTGGCCGCGATGTTCCTGTTCGGCGGCGAGATCAATGGCACCGTCATTGCAGCGCGGCGGCGAAGGCTACAGGCACGGATGCAGGCACGACGGAACAGGGCGCTGGATCAGCCGGAGGATCAGGCCCGGGAGGCGCCGCCGCCCTGATAAGGCGCTCCGGTCACGCGCGATCCACCATCCGACATTCGCCTGTGACCTGCGCGTCCTAGCCTCCTGCCCGGGGTGCGGGCATGAGACGGGCGGGCCGTCGCGGATGGCTGGCAAGGGGTGACGGCATGCGGATCCGGTTCGGCTGCGAGATGGGCTACGAATTCGCCTATCCGACCCCGCTGATCGCGCGGCTGACCTCGCATCCCGATTGCCGCGGCACCCTCGTCGTCCCCGACGACCTGCGGACCGACGCGGACGTACCATTGCAGGCCTTCCTCGATCCCTTCGGCAACCGCTGCGCCCGCCTCGTGGCCCCGGCCGGCTTCCTGACCCTGACCGTCGAATCCCTGATGGAGGAGGACGGCGCCCGCGATCCGGTGGTGGCGCAGGCGAACCAGCATGCGGTCGAGGAGCTTCCGCCCGAGACCCTGCCCTTCCTGGTGGCAAGCCGCTACTGCGAATCCGACCTCCTGTCGGACGAGGCCTGGCGGCTGTTCGGGGATACGCCCGCCGGTTGGGCACGGGTGCAGGCGGTGTGCGACTGGGTCCACGACCACATCGCCTTCGGTTACGACTATTCCCGCGTCGACCGCACGGCCACCGATGCCCTGGCGGTGGGTCGCGGCGTCTGCCGCGACTACGCGCATCTCAGCGTCGCGTTCTGCCGGGCCCTCAACATCCCGACGCGCTACTGCACCGGTTATCTCAGCTTCATCGGCGAGCCCGAGCCGCATCCGCCGGGGGATTTCGCCGCCTGGATCGAGGTATATCTCGGCGGGGCCTGGCACACCTTCGATCCGCGCAACAACGCGCCCCGGCAGGGCCGCATCCTCGTCGCCAGGGGACGCGACGCGGCCGACGTGCCGCTGACCCACACCTTCGGACCGAACCGGCTGACGCTGTTCCGCGTGTGGGCGGAGGAGGTGTGACCGCGGAAAAACCCCTCCCCCGCAAAGGGGAAGGGGTCGGGGACCCGGATCAGGCCGCCAGCGGCAGGGCCTCGTCGGCTTCGTGGGCGCCGGCCATGAACTGCGCCCTGGCGAGGTCCGCGAAGCGCCCGTTCTGCGCGACCAGCGCGTCGAAGCTCCCCGATTCGACGATCCGGCCCTCGTGGAAGACGAGGATGCGGTCGGCGTTGCGGATCGTGGCGAGGCGATGGGCGATGACGAAGGTCGTGCGGCCCTCCATCACGGCTTCCAGGGCACCCTGGAGCTTGCGCTCGGTGGTGGCGTCCAGCGCGCTGGTGGCCTCGTCGAGGATCAGCACCGGCGGATTCTTCAAGAGCGCGCGGGCGATCGACAGGCGCTGGCGTTCGCCGCCCGAGAGCGAGCGTCCGCGCTCGCCGATCACCGTGTCGAGGCCGTCGAGCTGGCGGTCCATGAACTCGGTGGCCTGCGCCCGGTCGAGGGCGTCGAGCATCTCGGCGTCGGTGGCGTCGGGGCGGCCGACCTGCAGGTTCTCGCGGATCGATCGGGCGAACAGCATCGGCTCCTGGAACACCACGCCGATGTTGTGGCGCAGGGACGACAGGCCGATGTCGCGGATGTCGATGCCGTCGATGCGGATGGCGCCGTGGTCGGGATCGAAGGCGCGATGGAGCAGGCCCAGCGTCGTCGACTTGCCCGAGCCGGTGGTGCCGACCAGGGCCACGGTCTCGCCGGCGCGGGCGGTGAAGGAGACCTCCTCCACGGCCTTGCGGCGGGGGGTGTAGGAGAAGCCGACGTTGTCGAAGGAGACCTCGCCCTCGAAGCGGGCGACCTGGCGGGCGTTGGCCCGGTCGTGGACGGCGGGCGCCGTGTCGAGGATCTCGAAGAACTCGGCGATCTTGGGCATCTGCTGGAACAGGCCGTTGATGCAGCAGGCGACCTGGTCGAGGCGCGACACCAGCATGGTGGCCAGGCTCATGAAGGCAACGACCTCGCCGACGCTGGCCATCCCGTGCTGGTGCAGCACGATGCCGGTGATGAAGATCGCGGTCATCGTCAGCGTGGCGGAGGCGCGGGTGGCGACGTTGGCCAGAGCCCACCACGACAGGACCGGGATCTGCGCGGCGAGCAGGTTGCGGATGATGCCGTGCATCGCATCCTTCTCGGCCTTGGCGCGGGTGAAGGACTGGATGACCGCGACGTTGCCCAGCGCATCGGAGGCGTGTTCGGCCAGGCCCGACTGGTAGGCCTCGACCTTGCCCTGCAGGGTTTCGGTGCGGCGGATGACGAGGGTGGTCAGCACGGTGAAGACCAGGACCAGCACCACGAGGATGCCGCCGAGCTGCCAGTTGACGAACAGGGTGAGCGGCAGCAGCACGCCGAGGGAGACGATGGCGACGAAATGGTCGCGGAAGAAGCCGAGCCACAGCCACGACATGCCGTTCGTGCCCTCCAGCATCGCCTTGAGGACGCGCCCGGAGTGGTTCGAGGAATGGAAGGCGAGCGGCAGTTCGAGGACGTGCTCGAAGTAGTTGGCCATCGCCGAGAGGCGGTTGCGGTGGGCCAGCCGGTCGGCGTGGAGCGCGATGGCGACACCGGCCGCGATGGTGAACAGGCCGAAGCCGACCCAGGCCGCCACCAGGGGCAGCAGGGTCGCAAAAGCGTCGGAATCCTTGTTCAGATGGGTGAGCTTGTCGATGATCCGGCCCATGAGCAACGGCTCGACGAAGGCGGCCACGGCCAGCGCCACGTTGGCGGCGGCCAGGAAGACGGCGAGCCGCTTGTCGGCGCCCAAAAGGCCCATGACCCGGGCGTAGAGACGAACCAACGACATGATGACGTGTGCTCCGAAGCCGATTTTGGCGGCCCCCGTTCGTGCGGGACCTTGTGCCTGTACGCGGCACCTGCGGATCGGCGGTCCGCTGTCGGCGGAACGGCTTAGCCTCGGTGCTGATCGGCTTATCGCAGCCTCTCCCTGAACGGCGAATGACACGATTCCCAGGCGCGGCGCCACCGATTTTACGGTTCGTTCACCGCGTCCACCTAAGTCTGTGCACGGGGCTTACGCCCGGCGTCCGTTTCCGGCGCGTCTCCGTCGCTCAGGTTTGCCCGCCATGGATCTCGCAACCGCTGTCGGTCTGCTCGGCGGAATCGCGACCGTCTTCGTCCTGATCATGATCGACGGCGGCAATTTCGCCGCCTATTTCGACAAGCACGCGGTGATCGTGATCTTCGGCGGCGCCACCGCCGCGACGATGATGCGCTTCCCGTTCTCGACGATCGCCCACGGCCTGCCGATGGGCCTGCGCTACGCCTTCACCATGCGGGCGATCAAGCCGCGCGACCTCATCGAGGAGATCACCAAGATCGCCGACGTGGTGCGCAAGTCCGGCCCGATGGCCCTCGAGAGCATGGAGATCTCCGACCCGTTCCTCGCCCAGGGCGCCCGCTACATCGCCGACGGCTACGACCGCGAGTTCATCCGCGACACGATGGAGCGCGACCGGGACAACTTTCTCATGCACCTCGACGAGGGCTCGAAGATCTACCGGGCGTTCGGCGACTGCGCCCCGGCCTGGGGCATGATCGGGACCATCCTCGGCATGGTGACGATGTTCGCCAACATGTCCGATCCCTCGAAGCTCGGCCCCGCCATGGCGACCGCGCTGCTCGCCACCCTCTACGGGGCGCTGCTCGCCAACGCGATCACGCTGCCGCTGGCCGACAAGCTCCACATGAAGCTCGAGGAGGAGGACGTCTCGCGCTCCCTCATCATCGACGGGATCCTGCTCATCCGCGACGCCAAGAGCTCCTCGCTCGTGCGCGAGATGCTGATCGCCTACCTGCCGCACAACCACCGCGAAGACCTTTCGGCCGAAGCGGCCTGACGACCACGGGAGGCGGCGGTGGCCAAGAAGAAGCGCGGCGGCGCGCACGGCGGCCACGGCTGGTTCGTGACCTTCGCCGACCTGATGGCGCTGCTCATGAGCTTCTTCGTCATGATCGCCGCCTATTCGACGCAGGACCAGAAGAAGCTGCAGATGGTGGCCGGCTCGATGCGCGACGCCTTCGGCACGACCAAGGAATCGCGCTTCGCCGGCATCATCGAGAAGGACGGGCTGCCGAGCGCGCAACGCGTCAAGAACCTGCGCGACATCGCCCCCGAGAACGCCACCGACCGCCCGACACCGCCCGGAACCGACGCCATCCAGGAAGACGGCATCCCGGATGCGGGCTATCGCGACGGAGCGGGCCTGGCCGCCGCCAGCCTGCGCCAGGCGCTGCAGGACATGCCGGAGGTCGCCGAACTGTCGAAGAACATCATCGTCACGCCGACCCAGCGCGGCCTCGACCTGACGCTCGTCGACCAAGACGGCGCCTCGATGTTCCCGGACGGGTCGAGCCGGCCCAACGACCGCACCCGCCGCCTCCTCGAAAAGCTGGCGCCGACCCTGCGGCGGATGGCCAACCGTATCGCGATCACCGGCTTCACCGCCACGGATCGCCCCGGCGCCCGCACGTCGGTTCCGCCCTGGGAACTCTCGGCCAACCGCGCCATCACCGTGCGCGAGATCCTCGCCAATGCCGGCGTGCCCGACGATCGCTTCGCCTCCGTCAGCGGCAAGGCCGACACCGAGCCGCTGTTTCCCGACAACCCCTACCTCTCCGCCAACCGGAGGGTGACGGTGACCCTGCTCAGCGAATCGGCCCCGACGCCGTGGACCAAGGGGATTCCCTGAGGCCGCCGCCGCCGACGCCCATCACGAGCCGGGCCGGTCGTCCTATTCGGCGACCAGCAGCGCCCAGTAGACCTTGTACTTCGAGTTCGGCGCATAGGCGGTGGCGATGCCCATCCGCCGCGCCCCGGGCGCGCGCATGACGGCGTCGTGCCCCTTGCTCTCGCGCCAGCCCGAGAAGGCTTCGGCCAGGGTATGGTAGCCGGCCGAGAGGTTGGCCTCGGCGCCGACGTAGCCCAGGCGCCCCACCGCGTTCTTGACCGTCTCGGCCCGGCTCGGCTTGTCCGCCACCGCCATGGCGGCGGCCTCGGCCTGGGCCAGGCGCTGGAGGTCCGGGTCGAGGGCCAGCGGCGCGAGGCCGGTCCTGGCGCGATAGGCCGAGATCATGTCGCGGGCGGTGGCGGCATCGATCTGCGCCGCGGGCGTCGCCAGAGCCAGGTACAGGGTCGGCGCCGGTTCGGACCGGTCGGCCATGCAGCCCGACAGGAACGGGGCACCCGCGAGGATGGCGGCGGTGAAGCGCCGCGCGCGCGTCACGACGAGGCCCGCGCGGGCCGCCGCCGCGAGGCCGGTGCTGCGTCGTCCCCGTCCTCGGGGGTCGTCGCTCCGGGCGCGCCCGTCGCGGCGGGCGCCGCCGAACTCGTCGCGAAGGCGGTGGCGATCTGGCCGAGGGCGTTCTGCACGGGTTCCAATCCCTGGACGGTGACGACGCTCGATCCCGGTCCGAGGTCCGGGATCATCTGCGCTGCGGACAACGCCTTGAACACGGAAAAGTTGAGGTCGCTCTGCACGCGCGTGCCAAAATCGACGTCGGTGATCCAGGCGAGCAACTCGAAGTCGAGGAACGGGTCTCCGATCTTGCGGAAGACGACGCGCGGGGCCGGCGACTTGAGCACGTCGGCATGGGCGGTGGCGCAGGCGGTGATCATTTCGGCCGCCCGGACCGGGTCCTGGTTGCGCATCACGCTGACCAAGATGCTGACGCGCCCGGTCCGGTCGCCGCGGACCCGGTTCTTGACGATGCCGGAGATCAGGTTGGAATTCGGCACGATCACCGCCGAGCGGTCGAAGGTCTGGATCTCGGTGGAGCGCACCGAGATGCGCTTCACGATGCCCTCGCTGTCGCCGATGACGACCTGGTCGCCGACCCGGATCGGCCGCTCCCACAGGAGGAGCAGGCCCGAGACGAAGTTGTTGACGATGGACTGGAGACCGAAGCCGATGCCGACCGACAGGGCGCCGGCCACGATGGTGAGCTTCTCCAGGCTGAGGCCGAGGTACGAAAAGGCCAGGGCGAGGGCGAGCAGGAAGCCGCAATAGCCGGTGACCGTGGCGATCGAGTTGCGCAGGCCCGCGTCGAGGTCGGTGGCGGGCAGGTAGGTCTTTTCCAGCCAGCGCGTGATCGCCTTGGTGACCACCACGCCGAGCACCAGGATGCCGATGGCGAGCGCGATGGTGGAGAGCGAGATCGTGACGTCGCCGACCTTGAAGCCGAAGAAGGCCGTGCGCACCGAGGTGAGCACGTCCGTCGAATCGAGTCCCCACGGCGCCAATGCCAGCAGGATCGCGACCAGTACCAGCGCGACCCTGGCGAAGCCCGTGGCCAGCACGGCGATCTGGTTGATCGAGCGCTTGCGCAGGCCGGTGTTGGCCTGGAGGGCCGTGGCGACCCGGGTCTGCTCGGTGAGCGAGCCGCCGATGAAGGTGTCGGCGCTGGCCGTCAGCAGATAGAGGAGCGCGAACAGGCTCGCCGTCCACACGATCTGGTCGATGAGGAAGGACGAGAAGGCGACGTAGCCCACCGTCGTCGCCGCGCCGACGCCCGCCACCACCGCCCAGCCGAGCAGCCGGGCCGGCCCCCCGATGGTGGTGGCGTTGTCCGGCGGCACGTAGGGGCCGAGGCAGGCCTCCTCCTCGTCCTGCGTGTCGGCGAAGCGATGCAGGCCGATGGCGAGGATCAGCACGGTCGCCAGCGCCCCGATGCCCCGGGTGGCGATGGAGACCGGCAGCGCGGCCGAGATGCCGGAATTCAAGGCCTCGATCGTCTTCACCACCGAGATCACGACGGCGATGCTCACCGCCAGGAGCGTGAGGCGCGAGGCGGCCGCGTCGCTCACCGGCGCCAGGCGCCAGGACGGCTTGTCCGGCGAGAGCAACGCGTCGCACAGGGATTGCACGAAGGCGACGAAGGCCAGCCCGATCAGAATGGCGCCGGCCATCGGCATCAGGCGCGGCGGCATCAGGTCGGTGGCGTCCAGGGCGTAGTAGACGGCGTAGCTTCCCGCCAGCGCCGGCACGGTGCCAACGAGGAACACCCGCCAGGCCGCCATCAGCCGCTGGCGCCGGGGCGGATCGACCACCGCCTTGCCCCGGCGTCCGAAGCGCGGCGCGATGTTGCGGCGCCCGAAGTACAGGGCGCCCGAGATGCCGAAGGCGACGCCCAGCAGCAGCAGGTTGCCGAGCGTGCCGTTGCGGGTGAAAAGGTCCGGCAGGTCGGTGACCGCGCTCTGCAGGGCCCGCAGGTCGCGGGGAATGTCGGCGGTCACCCGCATCCACAGGTCGGGACTGACGAGGGGCGAGGACCGTTCGAACAGGCCGCGCGTGAAGGCGGCCCGGCGCCGGTTCGAGACCTGGTCGAGGATCTGCTCGCTCTGCACCAGCAGCGATTTCGCCAGGCGCTGCGTCTCGTCGATCTCGGCGACGGCGTGTTCGCGCTCGGAGCGTTCCTTGGCGACGTCGTCGCCCTCCTCGCCATCCTTGGGTTTGGGGCCGAGCTGGTTCAGGCGTTCGCGGGCGGCATCGAGGCGCGGCTGCGTCAGGTCGATGATGCGCCGGATCCCGTCGGCCACCGTATCGAGGCCGTCGCGGGCGCGCAGGAGGTCGCCGGCGGCCGCGGTCCGGCTGGAGACGATCTTCTCGCGGGCGTCGAGATCCTGCTTGGCCTTGTCGAGCCGGTCGCGGATCCCCTGGATCATCTCGGAGACGACGGGCTTCTCCTCGACCTCCTCCTCCTCGACCGCCTTGTCGGCGGGCTTTCCGGCCGTCGTGCCGGCGCCAGTCGGCTTGGTCTCTGTCGCTTTGCCTTCGCTCGGCTTGCCTTCGCTTGGCTTGCCCGCCGTCGCGGGCCTGGCCTTTTCGGCCGGAGCCGCCGATTCTTGGGCCCGGAGCGCCCCGGGCGTCATGCCGAACAGCAGGACGGCGGAGATCGCGACCACCGCGTCGCGCCAGGACCGGCGCAAGCACGACGACCTCTCACCGGATCGATCCCGGACGATGGCGTGGATGCGCGATATGGCCTGACCCATCTCGTTCCTTTCGGGGCGCCGGCTCCCGGCGCCGACTCTCGTCGGATTCGTTCGTCACCGATCCGGGACCCGGCGGAACGCAGACCCCGTGCCGCGAGGGCAGCACCGTGACACGCGCCGTCTCTCGCCAAGCAATGGGGCGAAACGGTGCTCCCGGCGATGCGGTGGAGACAGGGCGGGATCGCCGGGGGCGCGGCTAGGCCCGGCATTACGGAGCCTAGCCTTCCGAAGCCCATCATTCCGAGGCCCGGCATTCCCGGGCCCGGCATTCCTGGGAGAGCCGCAGCGGACGAACTGTGTGTGTGACGTCGCAGTCGACACGGGCAACCTTCACAAGCCTGTCACGCTGATATTAGACTACCGCGCAATGGACCGTGCCTTTTCGTATCTGTGCGAGGAGGTGGCGCCGATCGTCCGTGCCGATGATCCCCGCCACGCGCCGGGCGTTTTCGCCCGATGCGACCGCTTTTGGCCGGTGCCATCCGTTCCGTCCCCTCCCCCGTCCCGGCCATGGCGCCGCCCTCCCCGCTTGCCGGGTGGGTCATGGGACTCGCGCCCGAGCGAGCGGGTCACGCTCTGCGATGGCGATGGGACGGCGCCTTCGACGCGTTCGACGCGTTGTCCCATCAGCGAACCGTACAGAGAGTAGCGCCGATGCTCGACCTCCAGACGCTCGTGCTGAACGCGGATTACCGGCCGCTCTCCTACAATCCGCTCTCGCTGTGGTCCTGGAAGGACGCCTTCACCGCGCTGTTCCTCGACCGCGTCACCCTGGTGGCGACCTACGATACCGAGGCGCGCTCGCCGAGCCGGTCGCTGCGGGTGCCGAGCGTGGTGGCGCTGAAGAACTACGTCACGCTGGCGCGCAGCCCGGCCTTCACCCGCTACAACATCTACCTGCGCGATACGTTCTCGTGCCAGTACTGCGGCCTGCGCCTGCCCTCGGGCGGCCTGACCTTCGACCATGTGGTGCCGCGCTCACGCGGCGGCCTGTCGAGCTGGGAGAACGTGGTCGCCGCCTGTTCCCCGTGCAACCTGCGCAAGTCGAACCGCACGCCCGCGGAAGCCGAGATGCCGCTCCTGAACGAGCCGCGCCGGCCGACCCGGTACGAACTGCACCACCGCCAGCCGGAGTTCGACCACCGCGACTACCACCACACCTGGCTCGACTACCTGTACTGGGACAGCGAGCTCGAGAGCTGAGCCGGTCTCAGGGAAACCGGCGCGGCGGCACGTTGTAGATCGGCACGTTGAGGGAGTGGGTGAGGCCACCCGGTGCGATCGGGCGGACGTGCCGCTCGTGATACACGTGCCGCGTCACGTAGCGCCGCCGCACCGTAATGAGACGGCGGTGATGGACGACCCGTTGCACACGCGGCCGGTCGTAGCCCGGCTCGCGGCCCGGCTCGAAACCGTCGGCCTGGGCCAGCGACACCAGGCCGAGCGCCAGGGCGGTGCCGAGGATGAAGGTGCGGATCATGGAGACGTCTCGCTGAGCGGCCGGTGGATCAGAACTTCACGCCGAGCGCGCCGCGGACGGTGTTGAGGTGGACCTTCTGGTCCCCGAAGTCGGCGAACTGGATGTACTGGTATTCCGCACGCAGGAAGACGTTGGAGGTGATGGCGTAGTCGATGCCGCCGCCCGCCGCGAAGCCGAGGGCATATTTCTCCTTCGCGCCGCCGCCGCCCGACTGGTCGAGCGCACCCACGAGCGTGGTCCGGGTGTTGTCGGTGTACTCCCGCAGGCTCACCTGGACCTGGTTGCGGACTTCGGCCCGGCCGAAGGCGATACCCGCCGTGGCGAAGGGCATGAACGGACCGAAGGCGAAGCCGCCGCGGGCCCGGATCGTGCCGTAGTCGATCATCTTCGCGCTCGAACGAGTGGCGATCGCGAAACTGTCGTAGAGGCCGTTGCTCAGCGTCACGTTGCGGCCGAGGCTGTCGGACGAGGCGACGGACTGGTTCAGGCTGGTGTAATCGACCTCGATGCCGACGACGGTATCGTCGAACTGCATGTTGTAGCCCGCGAATCCACCGAAGGAGCCGCCGCGTCCGTTCTTCGACCGCAGGCGGTTGCTTCCGGACACGCCGTACTCCGCCTCGACCCGCAATCCCCTCACGATCTGGGCGATCTCGGACCGGCCGGCGTTGCCGAAGCCCACACTGGTTCCGGTGTAGCCGCCGTGCCCGCCGACATAGACGCCGGTCCAATCGACGGTCTGCACCGGAGTGTCGTATTCCGCGCCGCGCAGGACGCCGTAGTCGAGATCGGCCGCCTGGGCCGCCGGAGCTCCGAAAGCGGCCAGTCCCGCGACGAGGAAACCAATCAGGGTACGCATGGGGATCGTCCTCAAGGCGTGGCCTCTAGGGAGGCGTGCTGAGCCTGTTGTCCCGTTCTACTTGGGTAACCTTAATAACCGGTTGCCGGGATCGCATTTCTCGGGCGGCGATCGGGATCGCTCCGACAGCAAAAAGGGCGGCGCGGACCCGATGTCCGCGTCGCCCTCGTCTCGAGTTCCCGGTCGCCGTTCGCGGCGGAACGGGTCTGCGATCAGTACTTGCGCACCAGCGGGCCGGGCTCGTAGCTCGGGGCCAGCGGCGGCAGGGCGGCGACACCGACGCCGCCGAGCAGCCAGCGCATGCCGAGCTTCACGTCGTGGGAGGTGATCTCCTTGGCCTGGTAGCTGACGTATCCGCAGCCCGGATCGTTGAAGCAGGCGACGTTGCCGGACTTCACGGTCCCGAGGTTCATGTAGCGATAGGCCAGTTCGAGGCTGACGTTGGGCGTCACGGCATAGGCGAGGCCGGCCTGCGCCGCCCAGGCGAAGCTGGACGACTTCTTGTCCGGGGCGTAGCCGAAGCCGCCGGTGGCGCCGCCGGCGCCGACATCGTGGAAGCCCGACATCTTGTGGAAGGCGTAGCCGGCGCCGCCGCCGACGAACGGCGTCACGCCGTACCAGGTGCCGAGATCGATGTAGCCGTTGGCCATGACGACCACCGACGAGATGTTGCCGTTGTAGAAGTTGATCGACTTGTAGGGCCGGCCCTGGCCATCGAAGATCTGGCGGCCGTTGCCGTCGAAAGCGTTGAAGCTGTCGCTGAAGCTGATCCGGCTGCCGCCACGGTACTCACCCGTGATGTCGCCGCGCAGGAACGCGTTGAACTGGTAGCCGACACCGCCGCCGGCGAAGTACTGCTCGGAGACCGCCTTCTGGTCGATGCCGTAGGCCGGCGGCAGCGCGCCGCCGCCCGGGATGATGGTCTTGATCTTGGAGACTTCGACCGCACCGACACCGACGTCGCCGCGCAGGTACCAGCCGCCGCCGATCTCGATCGGCGGGGGCAGCGGCTCGGGGGGCAGCGGGGGCAGGAGGTCGGCGGCCTGGGCGAGGCATGGCGCTCCCACGCTCACAAGGAGCGTGATCGAGCGCGCCAAAGCGGAGAGCTTGGAGCGGCGCATGGGGTGTCCTTTACTCGATCGCGTGCCGGAAGCTCGGGCGCCGGCTTGGATGACGAGTTGGAGGATGTCCCCAAGAGGTTAAATCAGGCTTAACGTTAAAAGTTATCCCTAGTGCCGCGTTACTGAATTTAACCCTCTGTTCATGTCGGCACGAAGATCAGGGCTGCCATCAACACCCTGGCCGAAACACCTCGCGGGACATGTCTACCGGACGTAGAATCCCGGCGATGGAATCCCTCTCGCCCGTGCGGACGGCAGCTCCCGTCCGCCGACACCTCAAGGAAAGAGTCAGATCATGCTCGCCACGGACGTGACCCGGCTGGCATCGAGGCTGCCCGAGGTGGTCGAGGGCGCCCACAACGGCAACCCCGACTTCCGCCTCGCCGGACGCATCTTCGCGACCCTGTGGCTGGAGGAGGAGCGTCTGGTGGTCCGGCTCACGCCGGCCGACATCGCCACCCTCGACGAGGAGGCACCCGGCCTGCTCACGCCCATCGAGGGAGCCTGGGGTCGCCGGGGCTGGACCAACCTCGATCTGTGGGACGCGGACGAGGCGTTCGTCGGTCTGGTCCTGCTGGCGGCCTGGCGCCGCCTCGCGCCGGCTCTCCTGGACGACGAATCGCCCTGAGGCGCCGGCCCTCAGGCGGCGGCCTTGGCCGCCACCCGGGCGACCGCATCGACGACGTCGTCCACCACCGCGGAGACGAGGCCACGGTCGTCGCCCTCCGCCATCACCCGGATCACCGGCTCGGTGCCCGAGGGCCTGATGACCAGGCGTCCGGCATTGCCCAGGCGCGAGCGCGCGTGCTCGATCGCGGTCACCACGGTGTCCTGCTTCAACGGCTCGCCGGCGCCGTAGCGGACGTTGCGCAGGATCTGCGGCAACGGATCGAAGCAGTGGCAGACCTCGCTCACCGGCCGTTCCAGGCGCTTGACGACGCTGAGCACCTGCAGGGCGGCCACGAGGCCGTCGCCGGTGGTGGCGTAGTCGGACATGATGATGTGGCCGGACTGCTCGCCGCCGAGGTTGTAGCCGTGCTCACGCATATGCTCGAGGACGTAGCGGTCGCCCACCGCCGTGCGCGCCAGGGTGAGGTCGATGCCGGCCAGATAGCGCTCCAAGCCGAGGTTCGACATGATCGTGGCGACGATGCCGGGCTTGGTCAGCCGGTCGTCTTCCTTCCACGAGCGGGCGATCACCGCCATGAGCTGGTCTCCGTCGACCGTCTGGCCCTTCTCGTCGACGATCAGCACGCGGTCGGCGTCGCCGTCGAGCGCGATGCCGATGTCGGCGCGCAATTCGCGGACCTTGGCGGCCAGCGCCGCCGGCGCAGTCGAGCCGACCCCGCGGTTGATGTTGAAGCCGTCCGGCTCGACGCCGATGGCGATGACCTCGGCACCGAGCTCCCACAGGGTCTCGGGCGCGACCCGGTAGCCGGCGCCGTTGGCGCAATCGACCACCACGCGCAGGCCGTCGAGGGTGACCTGGCGCGGCAGGGTGCGCTTGGCGAACTCGATGTAGCGGGCGTGCACGCTCTCGATCCGCTTGGCCCGGCCGATATCGAGGGAGCCGGCCAGCCGCTTGTGCAGGGCGCCGTCGATCAAGGCCTCGATCTCGCGCTCGACCTCGTCGGAGAGCTTGAACCCGTCCGGCCCGAACAGCTTGATCCCGTTGTCCTCATAGGCGTTGTGCGAGGCCGAGATCATCACGCCGATGTCGGCGCGCATCGAGCGGGTCAGCATGGCCACGGCCGGCGTCGGCATCGGACCGAGCTGGAGCACGTCCATCCCCACGGAGGTGAAGCCGGCCATGAGCGCGGTCTCGATCATGTAGCCCGACAGACGGGTGTCCTTGCCGATGACGACGCGATGGCGGTGGTCGCCGCGCTGGAACACCAGGCCGGCGGCCTGCCCTACCTTGAGCGCCAGTTCCGGCGTGATCACGCCGTTGGCCAGTCCCCGGATGCCGTCGGTTCCGAAATATTTGCGCACGTCGCCCATCCCCGGTTGCCCGGTCCTCGTACTTCATCCGTCTGGACGGCTGGTATCCAAGCATGGCGAATCGATGGTGAATCGACCCGCCGACGGCCTGGACGGCGATACGAAAAAGGGCGGCGGGTCTTCACCCGCCGCCCCTGGGTCTCTCGTCCGCCGCCGGCGTTAGCCCTGCGGCTGAGGCTCCAGCCCGCCGTCGCTCTCGCGCGGCCGGCCACGTCCGGCGGAGGGAACCGACGAGCCGCGGATCGGGGTCGGGCCGTCGCCGGAGTCGCGGATCGGCGGCTTGCCGGCCAGCAGGCCCTTGATCTCGTCGCCCGACAGGGTCTCGTACTCGAGCAGCCCCTGTGCCAGGGCCTCGAGGTCGTCCTTGCGCTCGGCCAGGATGCGGCGAGCCTCTTCGAGGCCGGTCTCGACGAGGCGGCGAACCTCCCCGTCGATCTTCTGGGCGGTGGCCTCCGAGATCGTCTGCTGACGACCCATCGACATCCCTAAGAACACCTCGTCGTTGTTCTCGCCGTAGGCCACTGTGCCGAGTTCGGGCGAGAAGCCCCAGCGGGTCACCATCATGCGGGCCAGACGCGTGGCCTGCTCGATGTCGGACTGGGCGCCCGAGGTCACCTTGTCGGCGCCGAAGGTCATCTCCTCGGCAATGCGGCCGCCCATCATGATGGCAAGACGCGAGGTCATCTGCTCGTAGCTCATCGAGAGCTTGTCGCGCTCCGGCAGCTGCATGACCATGCCGAGCGCACGACCGCGCGGGATGATCGTCGCCTTATGGACGGGATCGGTGGCCGGCACGTTGAAGGCGACGATGGCATGGCCGCCCTCGTGGTAGGCGGTCAGGCGCTTCTCGTCCTCGGTCATGACCAGGGTGCGCCGCTCGGCGCCCATCATCACCTTGTCCTTGGCGTCCTCGAACTCGTGCATCGTGACGATCCGCTTGCCACGGCGCGCCGCGAGCAGGGCCGACTCGTTGACGAGGTTCATCAGGTCGGCGCCGGAGAAGCCCGGGGTGCCGCGCGCGATGACCTTGAGATCGACGTCCGGCGCCAGGGGTACCTTGCGGACGTGGACGCGCAGGATGCGCTCGCGGCCGACGACATCGGGGTTGGGCACCATGATCTGGCGGTCGAAGCGGCCCGGACGCAGCAGGGCGGGGTCGAGCACGTCGGGCCGGTTGGTGGCCGCGATGATGATCACGCCCTCGTTGGCCTCGAACCCATCCATTTCAACGAGCAGCTGGTTGAGGGTCTGCTCACGCTCGTCGTTGCCGCCGCCGAGGCCGGCGCCGCGATGGCGGCCGACCGCGTCGATCTCGTCGATGAAGATGATGCAGGGCGCGTTCTTCTTGGCCTGCTCGAACATGTCGCGCACACGGCTGGCGCCGACGCCGACGAACATCTCGACGAAGTCGGAACCGGAGATCGTGAAGAACGGCACGTTGGCCTCACCCGCCACCGCGCGGGCGATCAGGGTCTTACCCGTGCCGGGGGGGCCGACGAGGAGCACGCCGCGCGGGATGCGGCCGCCGAGGCGCTGGAACTTCTGGGGGTCGCGCAGGAACTCGACGATCTCCTGCAGGTCCTCCTTGGCTTCCTCGACGCCGGCGACGTCCTCGAAGGAAACGCGGCCGGAAGCCTCGGTGAGGAGCTTGGCCTTCGACTTGCCGAAGCCCATGGCGCGGCCGGCACCCGACTGCATCTGGCGCGACAGGAAAATCCAGGCACCGATGAAGACGAGGATCGGCAGCCAGCTCACGAGGAGCTGGATGAACCAGGGGGTGTTGTCGGACGGCGGCCGGGCGGTGATCTGGACGCCCTTGCTCTGGAGCTTGTTGACGAGGCTCGGGTCGTTGGGCGCGTAGGAGCTGAAGGTGCCGCCACCGACATAGGTGCCGCTGACGTCCTGGCCCGAGATCACGACGGTCTGGATCTTGCCGGCGTCGGCGTCGTTGAGAAGCTGGCTGTAGGCGATCTCACTTCCGCCGCCGCGATGACCCGGGTTCTGGAACAGGGTCACCAGCGCGAGAACGAGAAGGAATATCACCACCCACAAGGCGAAGTTGCGGAAATTGGGGTTCATCGATCGATCCCTGGGGGCGTGCGGCGCGCTGCGCGTACTCGCAGGTCAATCCTGGCACGCAGGAACAATGTAGGCAGCGGCTTCCCCCTTGCCAAGTAAATCAGGCGGGGCTGCGGCAAGGCCGACGGCACAGGGCCGTCCGGCCGGCCGGCGCGGCGGCGCGAGGGTCACGGCGACGTCGCCGCGCTCCGTCACGGCCACGAGATGACCGGCCAGGGTGCGGCGCATCGGTGCGCCCTTCCGCAGGGCCGGCAGCAGCGCTTCGCACACCAGCCGCTCGAGGCGGTCCAGGCGCACGCTCCCCCCCCTCCCCGCCAGGGCCCGCCCGATCACCCGCAAGGCCACCGCCTCGGGGAGCGCGGCGATGACGCCGCCGTCGAGGACGATCCCGCTCCGGTCCGGGCGCGAGGCCCGCGTCAGTGCGTCGTGCGCCAGGCCCGCGAGCGCGATCTCGTCGCGGCGGCAGCGTGCGGCGAGCCGGCACAGGCGCTCCGGCGTCAGCCCCTCATGGGCCAGCAGGGGCATCGCCCGGCGCAGGCGCGCCCGCGCGAAGCGGTCGTCGGCATTGGACGGGTCGCTCTCGTAGGCGATGCCCCGGTCCTCGCAATAGGCGACGAGGGCCGACTTCGGCAGCCTCAGGAAGGGTCGGCCGAGGCGAAGGCCCGGCGCCAGATCCCGCACCGGGCTCATACCGGCGAGCCCTGCGGCACCGCTGCCGGCGAGGAGGCGGAGCAGCACGGTCTCGGCTTGGTCGTCGGCGGTGTGGCCGGTGAGGACGAGATCGGCGCCGACGGCGCGGGCGTAATCGGCAAGCAGGCGATACCGGGCGGCGCGGGCGGCCGCCGCGATACCGGTGGCGGGCTTCGCTCCCTCCCAGAGCAGCGTCGCATGGGAGAGGCCGAGGGCGCCGGCAGCTGTGGCGACCCGCGCCGCCTCGTCCGCCGAACCGGGCCGCAGGTCGTGGTCGACCGTGGCGACGTGGAGTCGGCCCCGACCGAACGCCGCCGCGGCATGCATCAGGGCGGTGGAATCTGGGCCGCCGGAGACCGCCAGGACGATGCCCGACGAGGCATCGGCCAGGAACGGGGCGAGGCCCTGAGCGAGGGCGTCGCCGCTCCCGTCCGGGTTCATGCGGCGCAGCGGGCGCGCTTCTGCTCGCGGGCCACGTTCTGCCGCACGCTGGCGCCGACGGAGGGGAACTTGCGCTCCAACTCGGCCAGGGTGGCGCAGGCCTGCTCGCGGGCGCCGAGGGCCGCCAGCGAGGCGCCGAGCTTCAGCATCGCCTCGGGGGCCTGGGGCGAGCGGGCGTAGTCGGTGGAGACCTTCAGGAACTGCTCCGCGGCCTCACGGTTGCGGTTGCGCTGCAGGTAGGTCTCTCCGAGCCAGTAGGTCGCCGCCGGCACCTGGGCGTCGCGGGGATGGGACTGGATGAACTGGCGCAGGCTCATCTCCGCCTGCTCGTACTGGCGCTGCTGCACCAGACCGTAGGCCAGCTCGAAGTCCTCCTGCGCGTCGCCGCTGCCGGTGGCCGC
This sequence comes from Methylobacterium sp. Leaf399, assembly GCF_001424525.1. Classification (NCBI taxonomy): domain Bacteria; kingdom Pseudomonadati; phylum Pseudomonadota; class Alphaproteobacteria; order Hyphomicrobiales; family Methylobacteriaceae; genus Methylobacterium; species Methylobacterium sp. Leaf399. Next base: position 413,859 of record NZ_LMQK01000012.1, read on the forward strand.
GACGCTGCCCGAAGAACGCGTGCCGGCCGGCAGGCCGCCGGTCGAAGCGACCCGTCCCGGAGGGGTGAGGTCGACGGGGCCGCCCAGGCCGGGCGGCGGCAGGCCGGGCTCGTCGTCGTCGGCCTCGACCACCGTGGGCGGGACGCTGCGACCGCGCTGGGGCGGTGGCGTGACCGCCTGGAGCGTCGCGATCCCGTTCGATGCATCCGCCGGGGGAGCGGTCGCACCCAGGGGCTGGGGGGCGCCGGGACGGCCGGGATTCTGCTCCGGATCGAAGGCGTCGCTGCGCTTCTGGGGCTTGGCCTGTCCGGGATTGGTCCCGGAGGGCGCGGCGGGCTTTCCGCCCTTGCCCTCGTTCAGGCGGTATTCGACGTCCTCCTGGAACTTGCGCAGCTGTTCCTTCAACTGCCGGTTCTCGTACTGGAGCGTCTCGATCTGCCCGGCCATCTGGCGCGACTGGTTCTCGATGCGGTTGAGGCGCACCACGAAGTCCGCACCGTCCTGCGCCGCGGCGGGCGCAAGCATGGCGAGGCCGAGGCCGGTTGCGAGCAGGAGGCGACGGAACATGGCGGTCTGACCGATGATCGAAGCTTGGAAGGACGCGGGCCGGGAGAGCGCAGTGCGCATCAGGCCCCTATCAGAGGGCCGCCGCCGCGGCAAAATTGCGGCGCCGACCCTATGCGGATCCGCCGCCCCTCAGGAACCCGCGCCGCGGTCGAGCACGGTGACGGCACGGCGGTTCTGGGACCAGCAGGAGATGTCGTTGCACACCGCCACCGGCCGCTCCTTGCCGTACGACACGGTGCGGATCCGCCCGGCCGCGATTCCGCGCGAGGCGAGGTAGTCGTTCACCGATTGTGCACGGCGGGCGCCGAGGGAGAAGTTGTACTCGCGGGTGCCGCGCTCGTCGGCATGGCCTTCGATCAGGAAGGTGTAGCGGGGATAGCGCTGCAGCCACTGCGCCTGCTTGTCGAGGGTCGCCGTCGCGGTGGGGGTCAGGTCGGTGGAATCGGATTCGAAGAACACCCGGTCGCCGATGTTGACCACGAAGTCCTGGGCGCTGCCGGGCGTCCCGGCCCCGCCGCCGAAGCCCGAGGCGTCGGCCAGATCCTTGTCGTTGGTGCAGGCGGCCACGCTGAGCGCGGCGCACAGGGCCGCCACCAGCGGAAGCACGCGGAAGCGGGCGGTCATCACCATGGTCTCTTCTCCTCGGGCTCGGGCGACAGTCGCCCGCAAGCCGTCAACGCGTCTCGCGACGCATCCTTGCGATCATCACGATGGCGTCTTTAGGGTCGTTCCGGTTAAGCGACGGTTCCGTCAACCTTGATGGAGCCTTGACCGGGTCGCCCATGTGCGGCGACGCACCGTACCGGGCCGCCGCTCGGAACGGCCAACGCACCCTGGCCGCGCAGACTCCGGGCGCTCGGTCTCGGCCGGCGACGTCTCGCAATCGTTGCGACGCCGCGACCACCTTGGTCGCGCGTTAACCATTCCGCTCCTATCGTCGCCGATCTGAAGCGGATGGCCGCCATGGACCGCAAGCCCGTCGTTCTGGTCGTCGAGGACAACTACATCCTCCTCGATCTCCTCTCCACCCTGTGCAAGCGGCAGGGCATCACCGCGACGGCGGTGTCGAGCGGCGAGGACGCCATGGCCTTCCTGCGCGGCAACCCCGGCGAGGTCGACTGGCTGTTCACGGACATCAACCTGCCCGGCCTGATCGACGGCTGGGTGGTGGCCGAGGCCTACCGGGCGCTCAATCCGGGGCGGCCGGTCATCTACACTTCGGCATCGCGCCTTCCCGAACGGTCGGCGGTTGCCGGAAGCGTGTTCCTGCGAAAGCCGTTTCGGGTGAACGATCTCGTCGAACTCGTGCGGATGATGGCCGCCCCTCCTCGCCGGGCCCTGCGAGCCGCAGGCTGATGGGGCGGGGTCGGGCGCGTCGTCAGGCCGTCGTCTCGCGCAGAAACGTCTCCACGATCTCGGGCATACCGAGCCAGGTCTCCACGCGGTGGCAAGCGATGTCGGCGGGGGCCTGTCGCGCGTAGAGGGCAAAGCTCGCGTCGATGAAGCCGCGCAGGTCGTAGAGCGTCGGGAACGCCTCTCCACGCGGTCGCGCCTTGAACAGGTAGGAGCCGGTCAGCCCGTAGGCCTCCGCGATGGGCGGGTAGATCGGCCAGACCACGTCTCGGGCGAGGTCGTCGCCGAGATAGTCCTCCACCGCCACCGGCTCTGGCGTCAGGCCGCTTTCCATCACGAGGCGCCTGGCGATGTCGCCGAGGACGAAGGCCTTGGGGTGGTTCAGGAGGTGCATGAACGCTCCCCGCCGGGACCAGCGCACCAGGTCGGCTCCCAGGGGGAAGCCGACCCCGTCGGCATTGGCCAGGAGGTCGCGGACCGCATCGTCCCAGCCGGCGAGGTAGCCCAGGCGCCTGAAGACGTCCTCGCGGTAGAGCCGCACCGTCTGTCCGGCATCGAGCCCGAGGCGATAGGCGAAGAGGGCAATCGCCGAGTGGTAGAAGCCGAGCGGCGACGGGGCGAGCTTCATGCCCGCCAGCGTGGTCATCGGCCCGGCGTAGACCATGTCGGGGTGATAGGCCTGGAACACCAGCGTCGGGAAGCGGACGATGCGCGGGTCGAGCACCCGCAGGGCGTCGGTCCCGCCGGGGATCAGGTCCGGCGGGACGAACTGGCTGTAGACATGGGCGTGGCCGGCGATCTGTTCCGCGAGTGCTTCGACGGTGCTGTAGCGGCGGCGCAGCGTGCCCATCGGAATGTAAGTGACCGGGCTGCCCGGACGGAGCAGGCGGATCGCCTGAGCGATGCCGCGCGCCTGGCAGTTGCCGATCACCGCGAAGGACGGGCCGTGGCCATCCGTTCGACCCGATCGGCCGGTCCGCCACGGTCTCGCCCAGGATGATGCCGACAAGGCCAGGGACCTGATCGCGCGGTGCGGCAGATTGTGCAAGGACACCGTAGGCAGGACCACGAGGCAGGACCACGATACGCGCCGGGTTGTCGGGCACTCGACCGCCGGATGACGCGACGGCGCCGGATCTCTCTCGGCCGGACAATACCCGCGAAAAAGGTGTCTCGATGGCGACGAACCCCTACAGCGATCTACCGGCCGAGCGGTTCTGGCGCAAGGTCGTCACCAACCTGCCGCCCTTCGCGGTGGACCCGCGCCCGCGCAGCCCCTTCGCCATCGGCCTCGCCGACAAGGTCGCCACCGGCGGTTCCTGCTTCGCCCAGCGCGTGGCCGAGGCCCTGCGCGAGGCCGGCTTCAACTACCACGTCACCGAAGGTGCCGGCGCGGATATGCCGGCCGACGAGGTTCGCGAGCGCCAGTTCGGCACCTTCTCGGCCCGCTACGGCAACCTCTACTACACGCGCCAGTTCACCCAGCTGTTCGACCGGGCCTACGGCCTCTTCACGCCCGAGCTGTCGGTCTGGGAGCGCGAGGACGGCCGCTACGTCGATCCGTTCCGGCCGACCGTGGAGCCTGCGGGCTTCGCGACACCGGCGCAGGTCGAGGCCGCCAGGGTCGATCATTTCGCCCGTGTCCGCGAGCTGTTCGAGACCCTCGACGTCTTCGTCCTGACCCTGGGCCTCACCGAGGGATGGCGCTGGCGGGCCGACGGCGCCGCCCTGCCCCTCGCCCCGGGCGTCGCCGGAGGCAGCTACGATCCGGCGCTCTACGAGTGCGTCAACGCCGGCGCGGCGGAAGTGCTGGGCGACCTCCAGGGCTTCCTCGACCGGCTGTGGAGCGTGAATCCGGCCGCCCGGGTGATCGTCACGGTCTCCCCCGTGCCGATGATCGCCACCTACATGGACCGCCACGTCATGGTGTCCAACAGCTACTCGAAATCCGTCCTGCGGGTGGCGGCCGGCGAGGTCTGCGCCTCGGGCGATCCCCGCCTCGTGTACTTTCCGGCCTACGACCTCGTGACCAGCAACGTGAACGCGGGGCGCTACTACAACGACGACCAGCGCACGATCTCGGAGGCCGGCGTGCGCCACGTGATGCGCTCGTTCCTGGCCACCTTCGCGCCCGACCGCGCCGGGCCGCCGCTGGCGATGTCGAGCCTGTCGGCCGAGTACCAGAGCACCACGGGGGTGATCTGCGACGAGGAGGAGATCGAGCGCAGCGTCGCCTGACCGGGGCCGAAAAAGGACCGGCGGCGGGCGCGCTACTGCAGATGCCGGGCGTAGGTGTCCCCGGCCTGGCGCTTCAGGTCGGCGCCGGCCTCCCGGCCGATGCGCGCGGCGTCGGCCACCGGCCCGGATCGCGAGACCGCCCAATGAGCCGACCCGTCGGGCAGGAACAGCAGTCCGTCGAGGGCGAGGTGGTCGCCGGTGATCCGTGCCAGCGCCGCGATCGGCGTGCGGCAGGACCCGTCGAGTTCCGCCAGCAGGCCGCGCTCGGCCGCCAGTTCCGCCGTCGCCGTGGCCGAGACCAGGGGGGCGAGCAGGGCGCGTACGTCGGCATCGTCCTCGCGGCATTCGATCCCGAGCGCGCCTTGCGCCACGGCCGGCAGCATCTCCTCGACGGCGAGGACGCTGCGGGCGACATCGACCATCCCGAGGCGCTCCAACCCGCACAGGGCCAGCAGGGTGGCGTCGCAGGTGCCCTCCTGGAGCTTGCGCATGCGGGTGTTGGCGTTGCCCCGCATCGGCACGATGCGCAGGTCGGGCCGCCGCATCAGCACCTGGGCCGCCCGGCGCAGCGACGAGGTCCCGACACTGGCGCCCGGGGCGAGGTCCGACAGGCGATCGACGTCGCGCGCCAGGAAGGCGTCGCGCGGATCGTCGCGCTCCAGGACGCAGGCGATCACGAGACCGTCGGGCAGCCAGGTCTCCACGTCCTTCATGGAATGAACGGCCACGTCGACCACGTCGGCGAACAGCGCCTGCTCCAGTTCCTTCGTGAACAGGCCCTTGCCGCCGATCTCGGAGAGCGGCCGGTCGAGGATACGGTCGGCGACCGTGTTGACCACCACGATCTCGGTCTCCAGCCCCGGATTGGCGGCCACGATCTTGTCACGGACCATGCCGGTCTGGGCCAGGGCCATCGGGCTGCCGCGGGTACCGATGCGCAGGGGACGCTGGATCATGGACGAAAACGCTCTCGACGGGTCGCGGCTGCGACGACGGGCCTGCCGTCTTGGTACGCAAGCCACGCGCGCCTGTCACCGGCTCTCCGCAGGCGCAGGCCCCTCGCGACCGTGTCTTCACCATGTCCTGCCATGCCGTCCTCCCGCCCGCACCGGGCGAGGATCGTGGACGGTCGCCACCGCTCCGGCACGGCCGCCCGCTCGGGCGTCGCCGGGTCGAACGCCTGCGCTCGCGGAGAGATCATCCGGCGCCTCGCCGCGATGGAAAAGACGACGCGCACCGCGACGGAGGTATTCCGGTGACCACGATCGCTTCAAACGAGCGGCCACAACCAACGATATCTTAGGATCTTGCATTCACGCTTTTGTGACGATGGGGCGATGGCGCCTCGATCGGGGTTGACCATGAGATCGAACGCGACCGGGCCAGACCCGCTGCAACGACGCCTCGGCGCCATCGCTTCGAACGCGGTGGGCACCCAGGCCTTCACGGCTCCGGATGCGGACGCGGTCGCCCTGCGCAGCGAGGCGCGCGAGCGCCTTCGGGCCGGAGACCCCGGCCTGCGTCAGGTCAAAATGCGTGACGGCGATGCCGCCGCCAAGGAGCGGGCATCGCGGACCTGGCCGCTCTGGGTGGTGTTCGACATCCTGCTGCTGTTGCTGATCGTGCCCCTCGTCGTCGCGGTCCCGCCCCTGCTCGATTGCCGGCAGAAGCACGACGAAAACGCTCTGTTCGTCGGCGAAACCTTCGAGCGATGCGCGCGGCACGGCATCGCCGAACGGTGGAACGCCCTCGACAGCCGGCTCAAGATGTTCGTGCGCGGCTCCGGCTGACGAAACGGGCGGCCGCCATTTGCGTCAGAACGACCGGAGGGACAGTTCGGTATGCTCGACGCTGGGGGGCGACTCGAAATACGGCGAGACCAGCGCCCGGTAGTCCTTCCAATCCTGGGAATTCACGAATCCGACGGTGTGGTCCTCAAGGGTGTCCCACTCGATCAGTAGGCGGTAGCGCTGGGGCTTCTCAATCGAGCGGCGGAGGGCGAAGCTACGGCAGCCCTTGGCCGTTCTGAAGTAGGCGGCCGCCTTGGCGATGCCGGCTTCGAAATCGGTTTCCGTCCCGGCTTTCACGTCGATCTGAGCGATTTCGAGGATCATGCGACATTCCTGGTTCTTGGGTTGTACGCGCCTGGACAGGGCGGTCACTGCAGGGGACGGCCGAGCTTTCGCGCCAGGATCCGCTGCGGGCTACGCTCGGGATCGGCCTGGGCGGCGACGGGCAGGTAGGCGGTCTGCTCCAGCATGTAGCGGCCGCCCATGGCGCCGTGCATGACGAGGTCCGAGAAGGTCACCCAGGTCTGGCCGGGCGTGAACAGCACGTCCTGCTGGGGGGCCTTGGCCTGGTAGTCGAGGTCCTGCTTCAGGGCATCGTGGAGATGCAGCATGAGGTGGTCGTATTCCGAGCGCCGCGCCTTGGTGATGCGCAGGGCCGCCAGCAGCCGTGCCGAGAGCGGCGAGTAGCCGGGCAGGCGCGGCAGGAATTTCTCGGCCATGCTGCCGAAATCCTCGCCCACCCGCCACCGCCGCGGCTGCCCGTCGCGGTTGATATTGCGAAAGATCCGCAGGATGCGCTTCTCACCGATGGGATTGGAGGGGAAGGCGTCCACGTGCAGGCGGGTATCGTCGCGCCGCCAGCTCAGCTTGCGCTGGTCCACCTCGAACGGGCGATAGGAGGTGCCGGCCAGGGTCACCTTGCCGAGGTAGGCCGGCAGGTGGGTCCGGATCAGGTCATCGGCAAAGCCCCGGTAGCGCAACAGCAGGGCGCGCAGCGCCGCCTGCTCCTCGGGCGTGCCGGCGGCCCCCTTGAGGGTGGCGGCCTCGCCGCGGATGTTGACGTTCTTGGCCTTGCCGTCGGCGAAGGGGCGCTCGACGAACCGCTCCTCGAACGGGCTCAAGGGGAAGTCGAGGTCCGGGAACATCAGTACCGCGCCGCCCTCGAGCGCATCCACGAGGCTGGTCGCGCCGCTCGGGGGCGCCCCGGTCGGCACGGACACGATCGGACTGATCATCGGCGGTGGACCTCCGGTGGGCGACAGGGTCGCGGGTGTAGCCGATGGCGAGGGCGCAGGCCAAGGGGCGGGTCGCGGGACGCGCCGAGGAGCGGTCCGGCTGGATTCCGAAGTCGGCCGTGACGTCACTTCGCAGTGGATGACGGTGTCGTCCGGTTGCCAGGCGTACATGCCGAGCCCACCTTCGAACGAATACTGTTTCCCGACCTCGTCGCGTCGGGAATCGCGTGATTCGGTTCGAGAGCCGACGGGGATGATGCGCCGATGGCCACGTTGAAGGAATTCGAGGAGTCCCTGCGCGAGCACGGCATGCTCATGGCGCTGGCGCTGCTCGAGCGTCTGCGCGAGCGTGACCGCGCGACCCGCACGATCAAGCCCGCCCGTCGCCTGACCGGCCAGAAGATGACCCCCGAACTCGCCCGCGCGATCCTCGACCTGCACGCCTCCACCGGCATGACGCAGCAGGAGATCGCCTTCAAGGTCGGCGTCAACCAGGGCCGGGTCAACGAGGTGATCAAGCGCGGCAAGTGGCTCAACGACGACCCGCAATCGCCCGAAGCGGTGGCCCGCGACAAGGCCAAGGCCAAGATGCGCGGCGATGCGCCGGCCAAGCGCCCGGCCGCGCCGGCCAGACCCCAGGCCTCTCGCCCGACACGTGCGAAGCCGCCGCGGCCGGCGCGGCCCGCGAAACCCGCCGGGCCTCAAGGACAGCTGGTCTTCGGCGATCTCTAGAGGTCGGAGATCTCCAGGCTTCGGAGATGTTCAGGCGTGGCCGACGCCTCCGATCTGCCCGCGCCCGGTCGACGCGAGCACACTAGGTTCGTGGATCCGGGCGACAGGCCGGCGTGTTTTCCGTCCGGATCATCGCAGATGGGACAAGCCTCATGACCCGCCCCGCCACCCTCCGCACCGGCCTCGTCCTCGGGCTCGTCGTTCTGTCGACCTCGGCGCAGGCGCAGCGTCCGTCAACGGTCGACATGACCTGCCGGCAGGCCCAGGCCACCGTCGCTCAGGCCGGCGGCATCGTGCTCGGCACCGGCGGTCCGACCTACGATCGCTTCGTGCGCGACCGTGGCTTCTGCGAGGTGACCGAGATCGCCACCCGCGCCATCGCACCGACCCGCGACACGCCGCAATGCTTCATCGGCTACCGCTGCAAGGAGCCCGGTCGCGGCGACCGTTTCGACGGCGCCTTCTAGCACCGGCCCCTGGTATAGATCCGCACGAAAGGCGCCCCGACCTCGGTCGGGGCGCTTCGGTCAGCATGTGATGAATGGCTCATTCGGAGCCGGTCGCTCGAAACCGATCAGGCGGCTTCCCGGGTCCGGCTCTCCTGGGCGGTGCCCTCGATCACCGGTGTCGTCCGGGTCGATCCCGACGCGATCTGAATGTGGCGCGGCTTCTTCGCCTCCGGAATCTCGCGGACGAGATCGATATGGAGCAGGCCGTGATCGAGTGACGCACCCGTCACCTGAACGTAGTCGGCGAGCTGGAAGCGACGCTCGAAACCGCGTGCGGCTATACCCTGGTGCAGCACCTCGGTCGTGCGAGAGGCCTCGCCCTTGCGCTCGCCCTTCAGGGTCAGCGCATTCTCCTTGACCTCGATGGAGAGATCCGCCTCCGTGAAGCCGGCGACGGCCACGGTGATCCTGTAGGCGTTCTCGCCGGTGCGCTCGATGTTGTAGGGCGGATAGCTGGAGACGGCGTCGCTGGCGACGAACTGGTCGAGGGCCGAGAACAGGCGATCGAAGCCGACGGTCGAACGGTAGAGGGGAGCAAGATCGAACTGGCGCATGACATATCCTCCAAGTGAAGCAACATGTAACGTCAAGGTCCGCCCGAAGGCCGGACTGTCGTGCCGCCGTATTGGCCGGCACAGGACTGAGATCGGTATGCTTTTCCGACCCTTCAAGAGGTCCGCCCATCGGGGCGGCCGATTTTTTTCGCGCTCCTTTTGCGATTTCAGGACCGGCCGATGCTGACCCTGCGTGACACCCCCGACAATCCCGTCCCCCCCGGCGGCACCCTCGTGCCGGTGGTCACGTCCGACGGGATCACCCTGCGGGCCGCCCATTGGACGTCCACCGGGCGGATGCAGAAGGGCACCGTCTGCCTGGTCCAGGGTCGAGCCGAATTCATCGAGAAGTACTACGAGACCATCGGCGACCTGAGGGCCCGGGGATTCGCCGTGGTGGCCTTCGATTGGCGGGGCCACGGTGAATCCGCGCGGGTGCTCGACGATCCCCATCGCGGCCATATCGGCCGGTTCGAGGAGTATCGCCGCGACCTCAAGGCCATCGAGGACGCGGTGCTGCGCCCGTCCATGCCGCATCCCCACGTCTGCCTCGCCCATTCGATGGGGGGTGCCGTCGTGCTCACCGGGGCGGTGGAGGGCTGGTTGCCGTTCCGGCGGATCGTCACGGTGGCGCCGATGCTGGGGCTGACGATGGTACGCTGGCCGCGAGTCAATTCGGTCGCCGCCCGTCTCCTGCAGCGCATCGGCCTCGGGCAGCGCTACATTGCCGGCGGCAACGCCGTGTCGATCGCCACCAAGCCCTTCGAAGGCAACCGCCTCAGCGGCGACCGCGTCCGCTATGCCCGCAACGCCAGGGCGGCGCAGGCGGTGGGGGCGGGAGCCGTCGGCGATCCGAGCATCGCCTGGGCGGCCGAGGCCTTCCGGGCCATGGCACGCCTGCGCGACCTGCGTCTGGCCGGCACCATCACGATCCCGACGCTGATCGTCGCCGCCGGCGCCGATCCGGTCTGCTGCACGGCCACGACCGAGCGGTTCGGCGCGCGGATGCGAGTGGGCGACGTCATCGTCCTGCCCGGCGCCCGCCACGAGATCCTGTCCGAGACCGACGTCATCCGCGACCGGTTCTGGGCCGCGTTCGACGCATTCGTGCCCGGCACCGCCGTCGCCGAGGCCGATCCGGCCGCGCTGGCGGTGGGATGAGGGTGCAGCTCAGGGGTTGAGGATCGCCAGGGCGGCCTCGTGGAGGCGTCGGTCCCCGGCGGCCACGATGCGGCCGCCGCCCGCGGCCGAACCGCCGTCCCAGGTGGTGATCACGCCCCCTGCCCCCTCGACGATCGGGATGAGGGCGACGATGTCGTAGGGCTTGAGGCCCGCCTCGACGACGAGGTCGATCTGGCCGGCGGCGAGCATGCAATAGGCGTAGCAGTCGGTGCCGTAGCGCGACAGGCGCGTGCGGCCTTCCAGGGTCGCGAACCGCTCGCGCTCCTCGCCGGGAGCGAACAGGCGCGGGTCGGTGGTCGCCAGCAGGGCTTCCGAGAGATCGGCGATGCGCCGGGTGCAGAGGATGCGCTCGCCACGCGGTCCGCGCAGCCGCGCCCCGCCGCCGTCTCCGGAGAAGCTCTCGCCGAGGAAGGGCTGGTGCATCAGTCCACGCACCGGCACGCCGTTGCGCGTGAGGCCGATCAGGGTGCCCCAGGTCGGCAGGCCGGCCACGAAGGCCCGCGTCCCGTCGATGGGGTCGAGCACCCAGACGTATTCGGATTCGAGCCGCTCGTCGCCGAACTCCTCACCCAGGATGCCATGGGTCGGGAAGGTCTTTCCGATCAGCTTGCGCAGGACGAGTTCGGCGGCGCGGTCGGCTTCCGTCACCGGATCGAACGCCCCGGCACCGCGGGTCTTGTCATCCATGCCGAAGGCGGCCCGGAAGAACGGCAGGATCGCCTGGCCCGACTGGGCGGCGAGATCGTCCATGAACCGCGCGAGATCGACCACCGCCATCGCATGACCCCCCGTTCGGCCCTTCAGCGTCGATGAGGCAAGCCGTCTCGGCCAGCCAGCGTCAAGGGCTTTTCGAGGGTCGTCACGCCTGGGCGGTGGGCGGTCCGGCCAGGATGCGGCCGAGGTCGAGGTCGGCGGGGGCGACGACGGGCGCCGGCTCGACCGCGGCCGGCTCGGGCGGCATGGCGGGGCCGGGGTCGGCGGCGGCCATGGCCGCGACGGCCTCCAGGGAGGTACGGAACGAAACGAGGTTGGCATCCGCGCCGATGTCGCGCTTCGCGGCCTCGTCGGGGAGGGTATCGTCCGCCTGCCAGACGCCGACCGCCACCGGGATGTCGGGCATGCGCCGGCGCAACCGCGTCACGAGGCGGCGCAGGTGTGTCGGCTCACCGTTGATGGCCAGAGATACCACGCACATCATCCGGGCCGGCCCCGTCTCGCCGTCGTCGTCGCGGAAATCGTCGATCTTGGCCTTGGACACCTCGGAGAACGGGACCACGCGGATGCCGAAGCCGCGCTTGGCCAGGAGTTGGGCGAGGATCGCGCAGGCGGCATCGTCGACGAAGCTGCGGCCGGCCACGCACAGCACCGCGCCGGGCCGGCGCCAGGCCGGCGGCACCTCCGCCACGCGCTCCGTGGCGTCCCCCGCCACCTCGCGGCCGGCCATGTCCTCGACGAGCCCGGCGATGCTGGCGCGGATGTCGGTCTTCTGCTCGGCGGTGAGGACACCGCGCCCGGCGTCCCGCGCGGCGAGCTCGAGCCCCTTCAGGACGACGTCGTCGTAATAGCTGAGCATCGAGCAGGACTGCAGCAGCAGTTCGGCGTGCTCCTGCGCTTCCTCCGGGTCGTCGGCGAGGATGCGCTGGTAGAAATTCTCCACCGGGGTCAGGGCCGGCTTGTCGCCGAACAGGACCTCCAGGAATTCGAGCTTGTCGACGTGCCGGCCGAGCACCACCAGGCACACCGTCAACGGCGTCGACAGCAGCAGCCCGACCGGCCCCCACAGCCAGGTCCAGAACAGCGCCGAGACGAGGACGGCGAACGGCGACATGCCGGTGGAGTGGCCGTACAGCATCGGCTCGATGAAGTGGCCGACCAGCGGTTCGAGGATGAGGAACAGGATCAGCGTCGCGATGACCATCGACCAGCCTGGGTCGACCGCGGCGGCCAGCGCCAGCGGGAAGACGGCCGAGACGACGGCGCCGATGTAGGGCACGAACCGCATCAACGCCGAGAAGATGCCCCAGAGCACCGGATTCGGCACACCGATGAAATAGAGCCCGACCCCGATCACCACGCCGAAGGCGACGTTGAGGCCGAGCTGGACCAGGAAGTAGCGGCTCAGGCGGCGGGCGGCGTCGTCCATCGCCACGGTGGTGCGGTGGAGGTCGTTCGAGCCCACGAGCCGGATCATGCGGTCGCGCAGGTCCTCGCGCTGCATCAGCAGGAACAGCAGCACGATGAACACGATGCCGGTGGTCGCCAGGGGGTGCAGCACCGGCGAGAGCACCGTGGTGGCGAGTTCGACGGGGCTCGGCGGGCGCTCGCGCACCTCCACCAGGATCGGCTTCACCGGCGGGGGCTGGGGCGCCGCCTCGGTCTTGGGAGCCTCGTCCTTCGGTTTCTCGTCCGTCCGCTCGCCCTCGCGCATGGAGCGGCCGATGCTGGCGACATAACCCGTCAACCGGCCGGCCGGACTGTCGCGCAGGCCCTCGACCTTGCGCTCGATGGTGTCGCGATAGCGTGGCACGTCGCCGGCGAGATCGGCGAGCTGGACGCCGATCAGGGTGGCGAGCGCCGCCGCGATCCCGAGCGTCAGCAGGACGGCGGACGCCACCGCGAAGAGACGGCCCAGGCGCAGCCTGCGCAGGAGGTTCACGAGGGGGCCGAGGACGAACGACAGCAGGATCGCGATGGCGATGGGGATCAGGACGTCCCGCGCCACGTAGAGCCCGGCGATCAAGACCGCGGTGACGATGACCGGTGAGACGAGCACGGGCGGCGGTGTCTCGGCGGGCGGTACGCGGGTGCCCCGCAAGCGCGGGAGGGACGCCTTCGCATTCATTCCGATGATCAAGCCCGCTCTCGACGACGCCCCACGGGCGCGGCATCCGTATTCAAAACGACGGTCCGGCACCAATCGATCCCTGGCGCCGGCGGGATGTCCCGGTGGACGGGTCCGGGTGCCGGGGATTCACGCCGTCGCGAACGGCGCCAGCCGGTAGCCGCCGTCTTCCAGCGCCGCCCGGACCGCCCGTGCCGTCGCCACGGCGCCGGGCGCGTCACCGTGTACGCAGACCGTGTCGATGGACACCGGGATCGCCCGTCCCGACAGGGTCTCGATCACGCCCGCCGCCGCCATCCGCACGACGCGGGCCGCCACCGCCGGGGGATCGTGGATCACCGCCCCGGGGAGGCTGCGGTCGGCGAGCTGGCCGTCCTCGTCGTAGGCGCGGTCGGCGTAGATTTCCCGGATCGTCCTGAGGCCCGCCCGCTCCGCCGCGCGTTCGGCCGCCAGTCCGGGCATCACCGTCACGGGAAGGGTGCGGTCGACCGCGCGCACCGCCCTGGCTATGGCCCCGGCGACGCCGTCCTCCCGGTTCGACAGGTTCGCCAGGGCACCGTGGGCCTTGACGTAAGTCACGACATGCCCGGCCAGGGCGGCGCAGGCCTGCAGCGCCCCGATCTGATAGGCGACCTCGGCCTCGATCTCCGCCTCGCTCAGGCGGATCGGGCGCCGGCCGAAGCCGCGGCGGTCCTCGAAGCCCGGATGGGCGCCGATCGCCACCCCCCTCCCCTTCGCAGCGGCGGCGGTGGCGACCATGATGACGGGATCGCCGCCATGGAAGCCGCAGGCGACGTTGGCCGAGGTGACGATGTCCAGAAGCGCCGCATCGTCGCCGATCCGGTAGGGCCCGAAGCCCTCGCCGAGGTCGGCATTGAGGTCGATGACCTTTCCGTCACCGGCAGCCCCCGTCATGACCGCGCCACCGCGCGGGCGACGGGAACGCCCGGCCGTATTGGCCGACCGCGCACGGCCCGGATCCCAGGGCAGGTGTTCATGGGTGAGAACAAGTGTTCATAGGTGGGGGCATGTGTTCATGGGTGGGGACATGCCCGAACGGCCTGATTTTTCCAAGCCGTGCCCGATACGGCGTTTGAGGATGGCATGACCCCGAGGGTGCCGGTTCATTGCGCGCTCCCGCATCGACGCGTCGCCGAGGCCTTCGACGGTCGGCGTGAACACAGTCTTGGCGCCGGGTGATGTCCTGGCGTGATCTGTTCTTGAACGGACGACGACCCCGCCCGACGGGATGAAACCGGATCGATAGCGCTACCGACCGGCCGAAATCCCCCCGTCTTTATGAAACTGTAATGCGCCGCCACGGATAATCCGCGCAACGAAACACAAGAGGGACGCGACCCCGTGGCTGGACTGACGATCTCGAGGGAGGACAGGGCGGCGCGTTCGGCCGAGGCGGCTCCCGCCGGGGTGAGCATCCGCGGCATCGCCGAGGAGATCGGCGAGATCAAACGGATCTCGTTCGACAAGAGCCGCCGCATCCAGGGCATCACCGGCCAGGTCAAGATGCTGGCGCTCAACGCCCTGATCGAGGCGGCGCGCGCCGGCGAGATGGGGCGCGGCTTCTCCGTGGTCGCCCAGGAGGTGCGGGCGATCGGAGCCGAGATCGAGGTCATCGCCAAGGCCCTCGAGGACGAGCTCTCGGACAGGATCGCGGGGCTCCAGGGCCGGTTCGAGAGCCTGTCGCAGGCGTCCGAGGACGCCCGCCTCACCGACCTCGCCCTCAATGCGGTCGAGTTGATCGACCGCAATCTCTACGAGCGCACCTGCGACGTCCGCTGGTGGGCCACCGACACCGCCATCGTCGAATGCGCCGCCGCGCCCTCGCCGGAACGTATCGCCTACGCCATGGAGCGGCTCGCGGTCATCCTCGGGGCCTATACGGTCTACCTCGACCTGTGGCTGTGCGACCTCGACGGCCGGGTCGTCGCCCATGGCCGCCCCGACCGCTATCCCGGCCTGACCGGGCGAAGCGTGGCGGGCGAAACCTGGTTTCGCGAGGCGATGGCCCTGCCCGCCGGCGACGCCTACGTCGCCGGCGACGTCGCCCGGCAGGGCCTGCTCGGCGGCGCCCAGGTCGCCACCTATTGCGCCGGCATCCGCGCCGGCGGAAGCGCCAACGGCCGGCCGCTGGGCATCCTCGCCGTCCATTTCGACTGGGAGCCGCAGGCCAAGGCCATCGTCGAGGGCGTGCGCGTCAGCCCCGAGGACAGGGCGCGCACCCGCGTTCTCCTCGTGGATGCCGACAGGCGCGTCCTGGCCGCCTCCGACGGCAAGGGCGCCCTCACCGAGACCCTGGCCTTCGCCCCCGGAACGCAGGCGAGCGGCGCCGCGCGCAGCCCGACCTCCGGCGCGGTCACCGCCTTCCACCGCACGCCCGGCTACGAGACCTATGCGGGGCTCGGCTGGTACGGCGTCATCGTGCAGACGCCGCCCGCGTGAGGAAGGTTCAGACCACGACCGGCATCGCCGCCAGTTCGCCGACACCGAACACCCGCCGGTAGCGCGCGATCTCGGCCTCGGGCCCGATCGCCTTCGAGGGATTGTCCGAGATCTTGACCGTGGGCCGGCCGTTGGCGGCGATGACCTTGCAGACGATGGAGATCGGGTCGAGGCCGCCCTCCGGCGCCAGCTCGCGGAAATCGTTGGTCAGAAGGGTGCCCCAACCGTAGCCGATCCGCATGCGCCCGTGGAAATGGGCGTGGATCGCCTCGATGGTGGAGATGTCGAGGCCGTCGGAGAAGATCGCCAGTTTTTCGCGCGGGTCGCAGCCCCGCGACCGCCACCAGGCGATCGCCTCCTCGCCGCCGGCGATGGGCTCCTTCGAGTCGATGCGGATGCCGGTCCAGGCATCGATCCAGTCCGGGGCCTCGGCCAGGAAGCCGGTGGTGCCGTAGGTGTCGGGCAGCATGACGAGGAGATTGCCGGCATAATCCTGCTGCCAGTCGGCGAGCACGTCGTAGGGCGCGCGGGCCAGCGCCGCGTCGCCGTCCGCGAGGGCCGCATAGACCATCGGCAGCTCGTGGGCGTTGGTGCCCACCGCCTCGACCTCCCGGCGCAGGGCGATGAGGCAGTTCGAGGTGCCGAGGAAGGCCTCGCCCAGGCCCTCGCGCATCGCTTCGACGCACCAGTCCTGCCACAGGAATCCGTGCCGTCGCCGGGTCCCGAAATCCGCGATCGACAGACCGGGCAGGCGCTTGAGGCGCTCGATCTTCTCCCAGACCCGGGTCATGGCCCGCGCATAGAGGATCTGCAGGTCGAATTTGCCGAGGCTGCGCAACACGCCGCGCGAGCGCAGCTCGTTGAGGATGGCCAGCGCCGGCACCTCCCACATCGTCGTCTCGATCCACGGGCCGTGGAAGGTGAGGACGTATTGCCCGTCGCGGGCCTCGAGCTCGTACTCGGGCAGGGAAAAGCCCTCGAACCACTCCATGAAATCGGACGAGAACATCTGCCGGCGACCGTAGAAGGTGTTGCCCCGCAGCCAGGTCGACTCGCCGCGGCTGAGGCGCAGCGAGCGGGCGTGGTCGAGCTGCTCGCGCAAGGCGCCGGCATCGATGAAATCGGCGAGCCGGACGCTGCGGCTGCGGTTCTGGATCCCGAAGGTCACGTCGGCGTCGCGGTGTCGCCGAAAGATCGTCTGTGCCATGAGGAGCTTGTAGAAATCGGTGTCGAGCAGCGACCGCACCACCGGGTCGATGGAAAAGTTGTGGTTGTGCACCCGCGTCGCGAGATCGAGCATGTGGCCGGTACCGGTCATGCGGAGCCCCTCGCCCGCCTCGGCCAGAGGCGCACGAGGCCGAGGGCGGAGTCAACCGAAGGCCGCATCTCTGCAGGTCGTCGCCGGCCGCGCCAACCCGGAGCGGTTGCCGGGAGGCGAGCCGTGCGGCATCACGGAACCGTAGTCGTTGCGAGGGATCAGGATGGCGCGGGCATGACGATCACCGAGCGACCGCCGGCGACACCGACCCGGGCTGCGCCGGGGTGTCGCGTGACCGGCGATGCTCGCCCATGCTGACGGTGCTCCTCGGCCTCGCGCTGCTCGCCGTCCTCGTGCTCATGCTGGTGCGGCGGCGCGACATCGGCCGCCTGACCTCGCTGGCGACGCTGATCGCAGGGGTGATGGCCCTGCTCTGGCTCATCGACAGCGGGCTCCTGCCCGGCTCGCAAGGGCCTTTGACGCCGGCCCGGCCGGACACCCTGTTGGATGCCCGCTGACGGGCGCGGCCCTCAGAAGAAGATCGGCCGCGCGCTGGCGTTGTGTTCGGCCAGGACCGCATCGGTGGCCGGATCGATCTCCCTGAGCACGGCGTCGTAACCCCACAGATCGGCGAGATGCTGGAGCACGCGCTTGGCGTCGTCCTTCTGCAGGGTGATGCGGTTCAGGGCCTTGTGGTGGAGGATGAGGCGGCGGTCCCCTTCGAGGTCGACGTCGATCACCTCGATGTCGGGGTCGAGCCAGGCGACGTCGTACTGCCGGGCGAACGAGCGGCGCAGCTTGCGGTAGCCGCGCTCGTCGTGGATCGCCGCCACCCGCAGCTCGGATTCGTCGGGGTCGTCCACCACGTGGAACAGGCGCATGTCGCGCATGAGCTTGGGGCTGAGAAACTGCGCGATGAAGCTCTCGTCGCGGTAGTTCGCCCAGATATCGCGCAACGTCGCCATGGCGTCACCGGTGCCGGCGATTTCGGGGAACCACTGCCGGTCCTCGTCGGTGGGCTGCTCCACGATGCGGGCGATGTCCTGCATCATGGCGAACCCGATGGCGTAGGGGTTGTGCCCGCCGTAGCCGCGTTCGTTGTAGTTCGGCTGGCGGATGACGTTGGTGTGCGACTGCAGGAATTCGAGATAGGCCGCCTCGGTGATCAGCCCCTTCTCGGAGAGGCTATTCATGATCCGGTAATGGCAATAGGTGGCGCAGCCCTCGTTCATCACCTTGGTCTGGCGCTGGGGATAGAAGTACTGCGCCACCAGGCGCACGATCCGCAGGATCTCGCGCTGCCAGGGCCGCAGGCGGGGAGCCGCCTTCTCCAGGAAGTAGAGGATGTTCTCCTGGGGCAGTTCGAGCAGCGCCTTGCGCCGCTCCATCGCCACGTCGGGCCGGACGCCGGCGACCTTCTGCGGCAGGGTCCGCCACAGGTCGTTGTAGATCTGCTCGCCGTGCTCCAGCCGCTCGCGCTCGCGCCGCTGTTCCGAGGCGAGGTCGGGGCGCTTCTTGCGGGGATAGCGGTGCACGCCCTGGCTCATCAGGGCATGGGCGGCATCGAGCACCTGCTCCACCGCCTGATGGCCGTAGCGCTCCTCGCAGCGGGTGATGAAGCCCTTGGCAAAGTCGAGGTAGTCGAGAATGCCTTCCGCGTCGGTCCACTGCTTGAACAGGTAGTTGTTCTTGAAGAAGTGGTTGTGGCCGAAGGCGGCGTGCGCGATGACGAGCGTCTGCATCGTCGCCGTGTTCTCCTCCATGACGTAGGAGATGCACGGATCGGAGTTGATGACGATCTCGTAGGCCAGCCCCATCAGGCCGCGGCGGTAGCCGGCTTCGTGCTGGGCGAAGTGCTTGCCGAACGACCAGTGCTTGTAGAACAGCGGCATGCCGATCGAGGCATAGGCGTCGAGCATCTGCTCGGCGGTGATGATCTCGATCTGGTTGGGGTACCACGACAGCCCGAGCGCGGCCGCCTCGGCCTCGCAGGCTTCGTGGATGCGCCGGATGGTGTCGAAATCCCAGTCGTTGCCGGTGAACAGGGGTTGCTGCGCACCTGAGATGTTTCCACCCGAGACGTGTCTTGGTGCCGTCCCCGTCATGCCCCCGCCTCCGTACGTGCATCCTTGCGCCCGAACAGTTCGCGGAACACCGGATAGATCTCGCGCCGGTGGTTGACCTTGCGCATCGCGATGGCGCCGCCGGATTTCGCCAGGGCCTCGTAGGTGCGCCACAGGGTGGTGCGGTGCTCGACGAAGCCGGCACGCGGGCCGTTCTCGTCGCCGACCTCGAGGTAGGCGAAGTGCTGGCAGGCCGGCAGGATGTGGGCGCGCAGGAGGTCGGTGGCGGTGGGCGCGTCGCTCGAGACGTTGTCGCCGTCCGAGGCCTGCGCCGCGTAGATGTTCCAGTCGTTGGGGTCGTAGCGTTCGGTGATGACCCGCTTCATCTCCACGAGCGCCGAGGACACCAGCGTGCCGCCGGTCTCGCGTGAGCCGAAGAACGTCTCCTCGTCCACCTCCGTCGCCTTGTCGGTATGGCGGATGAAGACGATCTCGACGTGGCGGTAGCGGCGCGTCAGGAAGATGTGCAGCAGGATGTAGAACCGCTTGGCCAGGTCCTTCATGTGCTCGGTCATCGAGCCGGAGACGTCCATGAGGCAGAACATCACCGCCTGGGCCACCGGGCGCGGATAGGTCTCGAACCGGCGGTAGCGCAGGTCGAGGGGGTCGACGTAGGGGATGCGCTTGGCGCGCTCGCGCAGGGCCTCCAGGGCGAGCCTGAGATCGGGCAGGCCGGGGTCGGTCTCGAAGGCCTCGGCGATCTGCGCTTCCAGGGCCGCGATCTCGTCGGGCTTCGGACGCTTGAGGGCGATGCGCCGCGACATCGAGTTGCGCAGGGTGCGGGTCAGGGCGAGGTTGGCGGGCGAGCCGGAGACCGTGTAGCCGGCCCGGCGCAGGCCCTCGGTCTCCACCACGGAGAGCCGTCGCTTGGCGAGGTCGGGCAGCTCGAGGTCTTCGAGGAAGAGTTCCAGGAACTCGTCGCGTGTGAGGACAAAGCGGAATGCGTCCTCGTTGTTCTCGTTGCCGTCGCCGCCCTCCCCCGAGCCGCCGCCACCCGATCCGCCGGGCGGGCGCTCGATACGGTCGCCCTCCACGTAGGTCTTGTTGCCCGGCAGGATATGGTCCTGCAACCCGCTGCCGAACTGGCGGCTGAAGCGCGGTTCGCGCACCCCGTCCACCGGCACGGTGACGCGGCCGTCCTTGCCGAGATCCTTGATGTCCTTCTCGCGCGCCGATTCTCGCACCGAACGCTGCGCCATGTCCTTGATGCGGCGCAGGAAGCGCTGACGGTTGGGGAGGCTCTTGCCTCCCGGATTGAGTCGACGGTCGACGATGTGCATCCGGTCTCTTCGCCCTCGCCCCAGGAGTGCCGCGGGTCCCGGTCGTCCGGACGGTCCCCTGCAGGGAGCCGTCCGGAGGCCGTCCTCATCCGGCCTGCTTCACGCGCATGTACCATTCGACGAGGCGGCGAACCTGCCGCTCGGTGTAGCCGCGCGCCACCATGCGCTCCACGAACTCGCCGTGCTTCTTCTCGGTGTCGCCGTCTTTCTTGGAGCCGAACGAGATGACGGGCAGCAGTTCCTCGACCTGGCTGAACATGCGCCGCTCGATCACCTCGCGCAGCTTTTCGTAACTCGTCCACGACGGATTTCGGCCGCCGTGCTGCGCCCGTGAACGCAGGGCGAACTTGACGACCTCGTTGCGAAAATCCTTCGGGTTGGCGATGCCGGCCGGCTTTTCGATCTTGGTGAGCTCCTGGTTGAGGAGTTCGCGGTTGAGGAGCTGGCCGGTCTCGGCGTCCTTGAAGTCCTGGTCCTCGATCCAGGCGTCCGCGTAGTCGATGTAGCGGTCGAACAGGTTCTGGCCGTAGTCGTGGTAGGACTCGAGATAGGCCTTCTGGATCTCGTGCCCGATGAACTCGGCGTAGCGCGGCGCCAGTTCGGTCTTGATGAATTCGAGGTAGCGCTTCTCGGTCTCGGGCGGCAGCTGCTCGCGGCGAAGGGCCTGTTCGAGCACGTACATGAGGTGGACGGGGTCGGCGGAGACCTCGGTCGTGTCGTGGTTGAAGGTCGCCGCCATCACCTTGAAGGCGAAACGGGTCGAGATCCCGTCCATGCCCTCGTCGACGCCGGCGGAATCCTTGTACTCCTGCATCGAGCGGGCACGGGGATCGACCTCGCGCAAGCTCTCGCCGTCGTAGACCCGCATCTTCGAGAAAGCATTGGAATTGGCATGCTCGCGAAGGCGCGAGAGCACCGAGAACCGAGCCAGCATTTCCAGTGTGCCCGGTGCGCAGGAAGCCGCCGACAATTCCGAGCCGGAGACAAGCTTTTCGTAGATGCGCTGCTCCTCCGTCACCCGCAGGCAGTAGGGCACCTTGATGACGTAGATGCGGTCGATGAAGGCTTCGTTGTTCTTGTTGGTCTTGAAGGTCTGCCACTCGGACTCGTTCGAGTGGGCGAGGATGATGCCCGTGAAGGGAATCGCGCCGATGTTCTCGGTGCCGACGTAGTTGCCCTCCTGCGTCGCCGTCAGCAGGGGGTGGAGCATCTTGATCGGCGCCTTGAACATCTCGACGAATTCGAGGACGCCCTGGTTGGCGCGGTTCAGGCCGCCCGAATACGAATAGGCATCGGGGTCGGCCTGGCTCAGGGTCTCCAACCGCCGAATATCGACCTTGCCCACCAGCGAGGAGATGTCCTGGTTGTTCTCGTCGCCGGGCTCGGTCTTGGCGATGGCGATCTGGCGCAGGCGCGACGGCCGGACCTTGATCACCTTGAACTGCGAGATGTCGCCGTTGAACTCGTCGAGGCGCTTGAGGGCCCAGGGACTCATCAGGCCGGTGAGGCGCCGGCGCGGGATGCCGTAGCGCTCCTGGATCTCGGTCCCCATCACCTCGGGGTCGAACAGGCCGAGCGGACTCTCGAACACCGGCGAGACCTCGTTGCCGGCCTTGAGCACGTAGACCGGATGGACCTCCATCAGGGCCTTGAGGCGCTCGGCCAGCGAAGACTTGCCGCCGCCGACGGGGCCGAGCAGGTAGAGGATCTGCTTGCGCTCCTCCAACCCTTGCGCGGCGTGGCGGAAGAACGAGACGATCCGCTCGATCGTCTCCTCCATGCCGTAGAATTCCGAGAAGGCCGGGTAGACCCGAATGGTGCGGTTCATGAAGACGCGGCCGAGGCGGGCATCCTTGGCGGTGTCGACGAACTCCGGCTTGCCGATCGCGTCGAGGATGCGCTCGGCGGCGGAGGCGTACATCAGGGGTTCGTCGCGGCAGGCCTCGAGATAGTCGGAGAGGCTCATCTCCGTATCGCGGCGGGCCTCGTAGCCCCGTGCAAAGCTCTGGAAAAGGTCGTTCGTCGACGGCATGGGCTCTCCGATCCCCTCACGACATTCGCAGCTTCATCCTGTCTGGCCTCTGATGCAACTGACAGGCCCAGATTTGTCGCAGTGCGATGGAGGCCGGGACACCCCGTGTGATGACGGCCACACGGGGCCGAATTTGGGCCGAGCGCCCGAACCACCGGGCCCGGCCGCCGGTGCGTGGCTTCCCCTCGCACGACCTCTCGAGGGCGGCCGTGTCGGATCGCCGGCCCATCGCTCGCCGGCCTATCGCGGAGGTGCACGCCTGACGCCCTGCCCGCGATCGAATGGGAGCGAGGCCGGTACGGTTCCCGGCCTCACCCCCTCCGTCCGTCGTCCTCAGAGGTCGGTCCCCTCCTTCTTGGCGTCGCCGCCCGTCTTGGCGGCGGCGGGTCCCACCGTGATCTTGATGGTCTGGGTCTGCACCTGGCCGTCCGAATCCTTGATGTCGACCACCACCTCGTCGGCGCCGGTGTAATTCGCCTTGGCCTCGTAGAAGACGGCCTGGACGGCGGCGTCCTTGCCCGGGCAGCGATAGCTCGCGGGCGTCTTGATCTTGCCGACCTTGGTGACGAGCGACCCGTTCTTGGGGGCGCCGCTGACCCGGATCTCGGGCATCGGGCCGGCCGAGCAATCCTTCTTCAGGTTCGGGACGATGGCGAGCCTGACCGACTTGCCGCTGGCCACGCTCTCGCTGCGGGTGACCGTGGTCTGGGCGAAGGCGGGGCCCGACAGGGCGAGGCCTGCAAGGAGGATGGCGGACGAACGGATCAACATCGGGATGACACTCCGGTGCGGGCGCGCCGATGAGATCCGGAGTGTCCCGGCCCGGTCGCGCCCCAACACCCGTGATGTGGGGAGCGCGAGGGGGAGCGTCGAGGGCCGTCCGCTCTGCGGCGGACGATGATCGGTTGGGCAGGCTGCCCTCTGCCGGGGCACGGATGCCCGAGGTCGACGGAAGACTCGAAGCAGATTGCCTCGAAACCGGGCGGGAATCACGATTCCGCGGAAACGTCCGGCAGCACCAGGTCCGGCAGATCCATCTCCGGCGGAAGCCGCAGGGCGACAAGCCTGTCGCGGCAGACCTGAAGATCGGCGAGCACGTCTTCCAGGAGGGCGCGGTCCGTGGCGGTCATGGACGTGGGGGCGTCCGACCCATCCTCGCCGGTGTCCGCGTCGCGCGCCGCCGGCGCCGCCGCTTCGGCCTCGCCGCGTCCGATCGACTGGACGAAGCGCACGCCGCCTTCCTTCAGGATGCGCTGAGCGCCGCGGATGGTGTAGCCCTGCCCGTGCAGCAGGCGCTTCACGCCCTTGATGAGATCGACGTCCTCCGGCCGGTAGTAGCGGCGCCCGCCTGCCCGTTTGACCGGCTTGATCTGGGTGAAACGCGTCTCCCAGAAGCGCAGAACGTGCTGCGGCACGTCGAGGTCATCGGCGACCTCGCTGATCGTGCGGAAGGCCCCGGCGCTCTTCTCCGATCCGTCAACGCCATCCCGGGTTGCCGCCAGCGCCATGGTCGCTCACTCCTCGTCGTGATCCGCCGCGCCGTTCATGCCGTTGATCCGGGCCTTGAGCACGTTGGAGGGCTTGAACACCATCACCTGGCGCGGCTCGATCTCGACTTCGACGCCGGTCTTCGGATTACGGCCGATGCGTCGGCCCTTGCTGCGCACCACGAACGATCCGAACGAGGACAGCTTGACCGTTTCTCCCTGCGCGAGGCAAGCGCAGATTTCGGCGAGCACCGTCTCCACGAGGGCCGAGGATTCAGTGCGGGACAGGCCGACTTGCTGATAGACGGCCTCGCTCAGATCGGCGCGTGTGACCGTCTTCCCACTCATGAATCCGTCCCCGGGCCGTTTCTACGTTTGACACGTATCTCTATGATCGGACACGCTAATCGCCCGCCCGGTCCGGGTCAACAGAAAGCCTTGGCCTTACCAGCGGATCAGCGCGGCGCCCCAGGTGAACCCGCCGCCGATGGCCTCGATCATCAGGAGGTCGCCGGGTTTGATGCGCCCGTCCTTGCGGGCGACGTCGAGCGCCAGCGGAATCGAGGCCGCCGAGGTGTTGCCATGCCGGTCCACGGTCAGCACCACCTTGTCGCGGGCGATCCCGAGCTTGTCGGCCGAGGCTTCGATGATGCGGCGGTTGGCCTGGTGCGGCACGAACCAGTCGAGGTCGTCCGCGGTCGTCCCGGTGGCATTGAAGGCGTCGAGGATCACGTCGGTGACCGAGCCGACGGCGAATCGGAACACCTCCTTGCCCGACATCCGCAGGTGCCCGGTGGTGCCGGTCGAACCGGGACCGCCGTCGACGTAGAGTTTGTCGCGATGGCGGCCGTCCGACCGTAAGCTGGAGGCGAGCACGCCGCGGTCCGCGATCGTCCCCTGCCCGTCCTGAGCTTCGAGCACGATGGCGCCGGCGCCGTCGCCGAACAGGACGCAGGTGGTCCGGTCCTCCCAGTCGAGGATGCGCGAGAAGGTCTCGGCGCCGACGACCAGCGCGCGCCTGGCCGAGCCCGAGGTCAGGAACTTGTCGGCGGTGGTCACCGCATAGACGAAGCCGGCACAGACGGCCTGAAGGTCGAAGGCGAAGCCCTGGTGGATGCCGAGCGCCGCCTGGATCTGCGTCGCCGTCGAGGGAAAGGTGTGGTCAGGCGTCGAGGTGGCGCAGATCACGAGATCGATGTCGTCGGGGGTCAGGCCCGCATCGTCGAGGGCGGCCCGCGCCGCCCTGGCGCCCAGCACCGAGGTGGTCTCGCCGGGGCCGCAGAGGTAGCGTTGCCGGATACCGGTACGCTGGACGATCCAGTCGTCGGAGGTGTCCACCGTCTCGGCCAGCGCGGCGTTGCTGACGCAGCGCGACGGCAGCGCCGAGCCCCCGCCCACGACCACGGAACGCAGGATCGTCATCGCATCCGCTCCTGCATCGGGGGCGCCCTCACGCCGAGGCCGCCGTCGGCGTCAGGTCGAGCATGTCGCGGATCGTGCGCATGAGGTCGTGGCGGGCCATGTCGTGGGCTAGGTCCACGGCGGCCGCAAAGCCCTGCGCGTTCTCCGAGCCGTGGCTCTTGATGACGATGCCCTCTAGCCCGAGGAAGACGCCGCCGTTGGCGCGGCTCGGGTTCATCTTCTCCCGCAGGGCCTTGAAGGCCTGGCGGGCGAAGAAGTAGCCGATCCTGGCCGAGAGCGTGCGGCTCATGGCGGCCCGCAGGTAGGTGCCGATCTGCTTGGCCGTGCCTTCCGCGGTCTTGAGGGCGATATTCCCGGTGAAGCCCTCCGTCACCACGACGTCGACGGTGCCGAGGCCGAGATCGTTGCCCTCCACGAAGCCGTGATAGGTCAGGCCCGGCAGCGGCGACTCGCGCAGGATGCGGGCCGCTTCCTTGACCGCCTCGTTGCCCTTCATCTCCTCGGTGCCGACGTTGAGCAGGCCGACGGTCGGCGTGTCGAGGTCGAACACGATCCGGGCCATGGCCGCGCCCATCAGCGCCATCTCGACGAGGTGCTCGGCGTCGGTGCCGATGGTGGCGCCGACATCGAGCACGACGCTCTCGCCGCGCACCGTCGGCCACAGGCAGGCGATGGCGGGGCGCTCGATGCCCGACAGGGTCTTCAGGCAGATCTTCGACATCGCCATGAGCGCGCCGGTGTTGCCGGCCGAGACCGCGGCATCCGCCTCGCCGTCCTTGACCGCCTGGATCGCCCGCCACATCGACGACTTGCCGCGCCCCGAGCGCACCGCCTGGCTCGGCTTCTCGTCCATGGCGATGGAGACGGTGGTGTGGCGGATCTCGACGGCGCCCTTCAGGCGGGGCTCGGCCGCCACCAGCGGCCCCAGCACGGCCTCGTCGCCGAACATCAGGAAGGTCATCTCCGGATGTCGCTCGCGGGCGAGGCCCGCGCCGGGGACGACGGTCGCGGGACCGTGGTCGCCGCCCATGGCGTCGAGGGAGATGCACACGCGTTGTGACATGACGGGTCCGGCCGGTGGCCTCGTGCGAAGGGGTGCCCCGGTCGTCAAGGGCGGGATGGAGGCGCCGCATCGTGCGGGGCCCTGCTCGGCGGGGCGGAAAATAGCGATCCGGGCCCACCGGGCAAACGAAATCTGCGGTGCCTGGCGCGCGAAGCCCCGCGCCGGCCCTCAGTCCTGCCGCCCCGGAGGCTGCCCGAGGGGATCGAACGGTCCGGGCTCGGCGTCCTCGATCACGGGGGTGAAGGCGATGCCGGGCTTGCGCGGATAGGGGTCGAGGCCCAACGCCAGGAACTCGGCGGTGAGGGTTCCGAAATCGATGGTGTTGCCGACGATGGGGTCGGGCACGTCGACCTCCTCCGCATCGGTGCCCGCGAGAATGTCGGTGTCGGTGAAGACCACTTCCGCGGGCTCCGACACCGGCGCCTCGAACGGATCGAGGCTCACCGTGCAGGTCTGGGTGACGAGCGCCGTCACGGTGCCGGTGACGATCAGGCGCGAGGACGGGCCGGCGACGCGAAACCGCCCGACCAGGTCGCGGATCGCGGGGATCTTGAAGTCGGCCGCCAGCGCCAGGCATTCGGCGGGTGTCGCCGTCACGATCACCTCGCTGCCCTCCTTGCGCAGGCGATCGATGCGGGTCGGGCGCGAGAGCGGGCCGGGCTTGGGGTCCCTGGTCCGGTCGTGGCGTGGCGGGTGGTCGTGACGTGTCATGGCGCACCCGTCTGGTCGGTGAAGGCGTCGGGCGAGGGGAAACCAGGCCCCGACGCCAGCAGGGCGTCGAGGTCCGTCCCCTCCAGGGCGGCGGCAGCGGCCAGGACATAGCGCGCCAGGCCGGCCCCGTGCCCGGGTTCGGGTGTGCCGATGACGTTTCGGGCCAGCGCCGTAGCGAGCGCCTCACCGTCCTTGGTCGCCAGGTCTTTGGTCGCCAGGTCTTTGGTCGCCAGGGCGGCACCGTAGGTCTCGGCCCGTCCGTAGAAGGCGGCACCGAGCTTCTTCATGCGCTTGGGCACGCCGAAGTCGCCGACGCCGAGTTCGCGCAACGACGAATCGAGCTGCAGGAAGACCGCATTGACGAGATCCTGCGCCACGTCGGCGGCGGGCTCGGGCAGCGTCTCAAGGCGCCGCAGCACCAGGATGACGTGCAGGCACAGGCACTCGAACCGGCCCTCGACCGTGTCGGGCACGCCGAGGCCGGTATAGAGCCCGGGCTGGCGCGAGGCGTCGTTGATGCGCCGGTGCAGCGTCTCGACGGCCAGCCCCCGCGGCGCCTCACGCCTGAACAAACGCCAGATCACGATCGGGTCCCCTGCCCGCAACGGCGGGGCCAACGCACCTGCGCTTGGGCGGAGGGCTGTGTCCGGGCTTGCCTTGTCAAAACCATAACCCCGCGGTACGGCAACGAACGGTCAAGGTGCAAGGGCTCCCGGTCGTCACCGGGTTACCTGCACCGCACCGAAGATGCGTTCAGTTGTTCAAGATCAAGGGTGGTCGATGTCGCGCCGTCTCGTTTCGTCGCTCGCCCGTTTCGCTATCGTCGGTCTCGTCGGTCTCGGGGTATCGGGCTGCATCGGTGAGGATATCCGCCACGGATACCAGATCGATCAAGCCGCGCTCGCCACCGTGAAGCCCGGGATGAGCGCCGAGCAGGTCCTGCAGATCCTCGGCACGCCGTCGACCGTTTCCACCGTCGGCAACAAGTCCTGGTACTACATCACCCAGAACACCCGCCGCACGGTGCTGTTCCTCGGTGAGCAGGTCGAGGACCAGAAGGTCACGGCGGTCTATTTCAACGCCGGCTTCAAGGTCGAGCGCGTGGCGCTGTACGGCCTCCAGGACGGCCGGGTGTTCGACTTCATCGAGCGGACGACCCCATCCAGCGGCGCCGACCGCGCCTTCCTCAGCCAGCTCTTCCGCGGCCTCACCCGCTACGAGCCGTTCGGCAGCGGCAGCGGCACCAGCATCGTCCCGGGCGCCAGAAGCGGCCTCTGATCCGTCCCGTCGACGGGACGACGCGAGGGTTCGACGCCCTCGTCGTCGTCGCCGGTATGGCGCTTCACTGCGGGATAACGGCCGCCGGGATGTCGGTCGGTTTCGTGAAGACGAAGGCCGGGTGTCTCGCCTCCAGGGTATCGGCCCGCGTATAACCCCAGCTCACCGCCGCGAAGTCGCAGCCGGCCGCCGTGGCCGCCTCGTGATCGCGGATCTCGTCGCCGACATAGAGTGTCGCCGTACCGGGCTCGCCTGCCCGCCGGACCGTTTCGGCGAGACGCCTGGCCTTGCCGAACAGCGAGGCGCCGCAAGCAAAATACCGGATCGTTTCCGCGAGTTCCGGCCCGAGCACGGTGCGGATCGTGCCCTCGCCGTTCGAGCTGACGACGGCCAGCGGAATCCCGGCTCCGGCCAGTGTCCGCAGCATCGGCGCGATGCCGGGAAACAGCCCGATGTCGGCGCGATCGCGCACCGCCAGCGCCTTCATGTGCCGGCTGACGAAAGGAAGCTTCCAGGCCGGGATGCCGAGGTGGCGAACGATGGCCCGCGCATCCATGCCGCGCATCGTATGGAGGTCGGCTTCCGCGACGCCCCGGAAGCGATAGCGGGCGGCCACGTCGTTGAGGACGCCACAGAACCAAGGGAAGCTGTCGGCCAGGGTCCCGTCGAAATCGAACGCCACGAGACCGTAGGGCCGCGCCGAAGCCGGGCGTGACCCGTGGGCGAGGTTGTCGTCGCCACACCGCGCCATCGGGCTCATGCCCGTCCCGAATTCGGTCAATGCCGCAGGTTGGCCGCGGGAACGCCCAGGTGCATGACGAGGCCTCCCGGCGCCCAGTCGTGGTGCAGGGTCCCGTCGAGTTGTCCGGCGACGCTGCGTTCGGCCAGCAGGGTGCCGAAGCCCCGCCGCGACGGCGGGCCGGTCACCACCGGCCCGCCGGTCTCGGCCCAGGTCAGTTCGTAGGTCCCGTCCACGAGGCGGCCCGTGAGGGTGACGCGCCCCCCCGGCGTGGACAAGGCGCCGTACTTCATGGCGTTCGTGGCCTGCTCGTGCATGATCAGGGCGAGCGCGGTTGCCGAACTGTCGCCGATCGCGACGTCGTCGCCCTCGATCACGACGCGGGCGCGGCCCTCGTCGCTGTAGGCGGCCATGATCAGGCGCATCAGGCCGAGAACGGTCTGATCGCCCACCGAGGGCGCGCTGGCCGGCGAGTGCGGGCGGACGTATTCGTGCGCCTGCGCCAGGGCACCCAGGCGCAGGCGGAACGCCTCGACGAAGGGCTTGGCGGTGGGATCGCCCCGCCCGGACAGGGCGGCGATGCCGCCGACCACGGCGAAGATGTTCTTGATCCGGTGGGACAGTTCCTTGATCAGGAGATCGCGGGCTTCCTCGGCGCGTTTGCGCTCGCGCAGGTCGCGGGTCACGGTGGCGTAGCCCATCGGCACCCCGTCGTCGTCGTGGACGGGGAAGACGGTGCACAGGACGGCGATCTCCTCGCCTGTGACGACGTGGCTGAACGTCAGTTCGCCTTCCCACCAGCCCTCGCGCCGGACCGCGGGCAGGACGACCGCCTCGATCGTCGTTTGGCTCGATGGCGTGAAGTAATCCCGCAGTTCCATGCCCGTCACGGCCTGGCGGTCGGGCAGGCCGACCAGGCGTCGGCCCGCGGCATTGACGTGCAGCATCGCCAGCGAGGTATCGGCGATGCCGATGAAATCCTTCGATTGCTCGACGATCGCGGCGAGCTTGCGGGCCTCGCCCTCGGCCAGCTTAAGATCCTCGATATCGGTGCAGGTCCCGAACCACCGCTCGATGCGGCCTTCGGCGTCCCTCAGGGGCATCGCCCGGCCGAGCGTCCATCGGTAGGCGCCGGACCGGTGGCGCAGGCGGTATTCGACCTCGTAGGGCTCGCCGGTGGCGAGGCTGTGGCGCCAGCGCGACCACGCCCGCTCCTGGTCGTCGGGGTGGAACACGCCGTTCCAGCCCTCGCCGTCGGTGGAGCCGACCGGCACGCCGGTGAACTCGTACCAGCGGTCGTTGTAGAAGTCGTGGAAGCCGTCCGGCAGCGTGGTCCAGACCATCTGCGGCATGGCCGCGGTCATCACGCGGAACCGGCGCTCGCTCGCGGCCAGTTCCGCTTCCTGCGCGGCCACCTCCTCGCGGATGCGCCGGGTCTCGATGAGGGTGGCGACCTGGCGGGCCAGGGCGCACAGCACGTCGGCCTGGATGTCGGTGAGCCCGTCGGGGCGCGCCGCGGCGTCGAGGATGCACAGGCTTCCCAGCGGCAAGCCACCGGAGGTGCGGATGACAGCGCCGGCGTAGAAGCGCAGGGCCTGGGGGCCGGTCACGAAGGGGTTGTCGCGCGTGCGGGGGTCGAGGGTCAGATCGGGGATGACGAGCAGCGCCTCGCTCTCGATCGCATGGGCGCAGATCGAGACCTGTCGTGACGTCTCCGCCTCCGGGAAGCCCACGCGGGCCTTGAACCACTGGCGGAATTCGTCGACCAGGCTGACGAGGGCAATCGGCGCACCGGTGATGCGGACCGCGATCGCGACGATGTCGTCGTAGACCGATTCCGGAACGGTATCGAGAATCTTCAGGTCGCGCAGATGCGCGAGCCGATCGTTCTCCGCCCAATGACAGACAGCCGATAGACAGGGGTCGTTCGAACTCAAACCTCTGAACCCTCGCTGGACAACCGTCCATAGGCCCGAAATGCGGCCTGCGATAGCTTCACTTGCGGTCGAGCTTACACGAGTCGCCGCGCGCTGAATGGAGGGCTAGACCAAATGGCGTAGGTCCGGCGCCATCGTTAGCAAAACGGTCACCAAAGTCCGGCCGTCATTGTACGAAACGATACAATAGCGGCCTGGTCGATCACCTCATCCCATTTCCGGGTGATCACGTCGTGATGCGGACATGGGCTTCGCTCAGGCGCCGCGCGGGCTCGGTGATACGGTTTCCGCTTGGATCAAGCGGGAACCGTATCACGTGGTCAGGGTGACGCCCGGACCGGCCGGTTCAGGCCGCGTCGGCCCGTCCCAGGGTCGGGTAATCGACGTAGCCCTCGGGTCCCTGGCTGTACCAGGTCTTGGCATTGTCCTTGTTGAGGGCAGCGCCCTCCGCCAGTCGCTTCGGCAGGTCGGGGTTTGCGAGGAAGGTACGACCGAAGGCGATGGCATCGGCCTCGCCCGCATCCAGCGCGGCCTGCGCCCTGGGGCCGTCGTAGTCGGAGTTGAGCACCAACGGACCGCCGAAGGCACGCTTGATCGCCGGGGCCACGGGCGGGCGGTTGGCGGTGCCGAAGGTGCCGTTCGGGCCGGGCTCGCGCAGTTCGAGGAAGGCGATGCCGACCTCCGCCAGGGCGGCGGCCGCTGCGGTGAACAGGGCCTCGGGGTTGGAATCGTCGACGCCCTGGATCTCGCCGTTGGGCGACAGACGCACGGAAACACGCTCCTTGCCGATGGCGTCGGCCACGGTCCTGGCGACCTCGGCGAGCAGCCGGACCCGGTTCTCGACCGACCCTCCGTAGCGGTCGTCGCGCAGGTTGGTGCCGTCGCGCAGGAACTGGTCGATCAGGTAGCCGTTCGCCGCGTGGATCTGGACGCCGTCGAAGCCGGCCGCGATCGCGTTGCGCGCGGCGCGGTCGTAATCCGCCAGGAGCCGCGGGATCTCGTCGAGGCCGAGCGGACGCGCCTCTTCGTAAGGCTTCTTGCCCTCATAGGTATGGGCCTGGTCCGGCGCCGTGGTCGCGGAGGCCGAGACCGGCTTCTCGCCGTCGAGGAAGGCCGGGTGCACGATGCGACCCATGTGCCAGAGCTGGCAGACGATGCGGCCGCCGGCGCCATGCACGGCGGCCACGACCGGCTTCCAGGCGGCGACCTGCTCGTCGGTCCAGATGCCGGGGCAGAACGGCCAGCCGGTGCCTTCGCGGCTGATGCCGGTGGCCTCGCTGATGATCAGGCCGGCGCCGGCGCGCTGGGTGTAGTATTCCGCCATGATCGGCGTCGGCACGTGCTCGCGGGTGGCCCGGCCGCGGGTCAGCGGAGCCATGAGGATGCGACTGGGAGCGTCGATCGCGCCGAGGCGGATCGGATCGAACAGTGACGGCATGAAAGGGATTCTCGCGTTCTTGCGTGTCGAGGGTGGGGACGCGCGCGATCGTGGGCGGGCGTCGTCCCATGCGGGATTACATGGGGCCGCGCGTCGTCCGCACCAGCCGCTGCGGGTCGGCAAGCGGTGCGTCCGCGCACATCGGCCTGTGCCGGCGGCGGCCGGATGTCGTCAGAAGTGGCTGAAGGACCCGGTCGCGAATCGCCGTTGGCTACCGTCTGGAAAGAGGAAGAGCGGCCGCCCCGCCCCGGCCGTCACCGTTCCGATGACGGCCATCGCCACATCCGCCGCCCTGGCGTCGGCCAGAAACGCCGTCAGCGCGTCCGGCGGCACCGCGCACAGGATCTCGTAGTCGTCCCCCCCCGTCACGGCGAGGTCGTGCAGACGGGGATCGCGGACCACGGCGGCGCGGGCGGCCGGCGAGAGCGGCACGTCGGCCATGGCGACGACCGCGCAGCGTCCCTCGCCGGCAAGCATCTTGGCGAGGTCGCCGGCCAGACCGTCCGACACGTCCATGGCCGCCCGCGCATGGCGGCGCAACGCCGGCGCCAGCGCGAGGCGGGGTCGCGGATGCCGGTAGCGGTCGACGAGGGTGGCGACCGAGGCGTCGTCGAGGCCCGCGGCCCAGGCCGGGCGCTCGCCGCGCGCCAGAGGCAGTCCGAGTGCCGCATCGCCGATGGTGCCGGTGACGCACAGGCGATCCCCGATCCGGGCCGTCATCCGGCGGACCATGGCCCCGGCCGGAACCTCGCCCAGGGCCGTTACGCCGACGAAGGCGGGCCCCGTGGTGCGCACCGTGTCGCCTCCGAGCAGCGGACACCCGAACTGCGCGATGGCCCGGCCCAACCCGGCGGCGAAATCGGCGAGCCAGGCCTCGGTCCAGGCCTCGGGCAGCCCGAGGTTGACGACGAACCCGCACGGGGTCGCGCCCTTGGCGGCGAGGTCGGACAGGTTGACGCCCATCGCCTTGCGGGCCACCGAGGCGCCGGCGTCGTCGGGAAGGTAATGGATGCCCGCCACCACCGTGTCGGTGGTCACGACGAGGTCGTACCCCTCGCGGGGCGTCAGCGTGGCGGCGTCGTCGCGCAAGCCGTCGGCGCCAGGTCCGGCCAGAGGCGCGAAATAGCGCGCGATCAGCCCGTCCTCGCTCGGCCGCTCCCCCGCCACCGTCCCCTCAGCCCTTGGCGGTGCCGGGCAGGGTGGCACTTCCGGGCAGGCCCGCGAACTCGATGCCGCGCACGTCGCGGGCGACCTTGTCGAGGACCGCATTGACGAGGCCGGGTTCGTCGCCACCGAAGAAGCTATGGGCGACGTCGACGTATTCCGAGATCGCCGCGCGGGCGGGGACGTCGCGGCGGAACATCAACTCGTAGGTGCCCGCCCGCAGGATCGCCCGCAACACCGCCTCGATGCGCTTGAGCGACCAGCCGGCGGCCAATGCCCGGTCGATCTGCGGATCGATGGCACGCTGCTCCTCGACGACGCCGCGCAGGAGATCGCGGAAGAACGCGATCTCGGCGGGCGGATGATCGATGCCTTCGACCTCGCGGCCGATCCAGAAGGCTTCGAACTCGGCCAGGGCCTCGATCACGCCCTTGTCGGAGATCTCCATCTCGTAGAGCGCCTGGACCACGGAGAGACGCGCGCCGCTGCGCTCGTTGGTCCGGGTATTCTGGGGCTTGGCCATGGGGCTAGTCCTCTCCGACGGAGGCTGCGGCCGCGGCGCGCTTGAGCGCCAGCACCGCGAGGGCGGCCTCGGCGGCGCCGCCACCCTTGTTCATCTCGGCGACGCGGGCGCGGGCCTCGGCCTGGGCCTGCGTCTCGACGGTGAGGATGCCGTTGCCGAGCGGCAGTCGCAGCGTCACCGACAGGTCCATGAGCGCGCGCGCGCTTTCCCCGGCCACGATGTCGTAATGGCCGGTCTCGCCGCGGATGACGCAGCCGAGCGCCACCGCCGCATCGTAGGGCTGGCCGGCGCGTGCCGCCGCTTCGATCAGGATGGCGATGGCGGCGGGGATCTCGAGGGCGCCAGGCACCGTCACCACCACCGCCTCGGCCCCGACCCGGTCGATCGCCGCCTGCGCGCCCGCCAGGAGCTCGTCGGCGAGCCCATCGTAATAGCGTGCTTCCACCACGAGGACGCGCGCGCCTTTCAGAGCTTCCGCGAGGCCAGGGTCGCTTTTGAATGTCTGGGTCGCAGATACCATGCCGGCCTCGTCGCTGCTGTTGGTCCCGGGGGCGTTCCACCGCCCCGGGTTCGGCGCGAACGAGCCCGTCGCACACACGACCCACGAGGTCTCGTCCGCGGCCTGCCCGATGAGCCTCGACGGCTCGTCGGACTCCTTCTTGCGAGGGATCGGGACGCCGCAGCACTAGACCGAAGGCCGGCGGCTCACAAGCGCGGGACCGGTGCAATCGGCCGGCCGGCGTCATTCCGGGTCCCCTGAGCGATCGGCCTGCCCGGACGCGAGCGGCGACCGCCCGTTTCCGGGAGGCCGCCGTCCATCTTCTTTGCGTCTGCCGCTCTCAGGCAGCGCGGATGTCGGCGAGGAAGCCGTCGACCTCCTCCTTGACGGTGAGCGACTGCGTCGCGAGTTCGGCCGCGGCCATGAGCACCTGCTGGGCCGCACTGCCGGTCTCGCTCGAGGAGGCGAGGACGCGGGCGACGTTCATGGAGACGTCCTGAGTGCCGCGCGCCGCCTCGGAGGCGTTGCGCGAGATCTCGTTGGTGGCCGCGGTCTGTTCCACCACCGTGGAGGCGATCGTACCGGTGATCGTGTTGACGGTGACGATGGTGCGGCCGATCTGCTGGATCGCCGTGAGGGCAAGACCCGAGGCGGCCTGGATCGCGGCGATCTGGCTCGAGATCTCCTGGGTCGCCCGTGCCGTCTGCCCGGCGAGCTCCTTGACCTCGGAGGCGACCACGGCGAAACCCCGGCCCGCCTCCCCGGCGCGCGCGGCCTCGATGGTGGCGTTGAGCGCCAAGAGGTTGGTCTGGCCGGCGATGCTGGAGATCATGGTGACGGCCTCGCCGATCTTCTCGGCTGCGGCGGCCAGGTCGGTCATCGCCCCCGTGGTCGCCTCGGCCTCCTGCGCGGCATGGCCGGCGACCTCGTTGGAGCGCTGCACCTGACGCTCGATCTCCTGGAGCGAGGCCACCATCTCCTCGGCCGCCGACGCCACCGTCTGCACGTTGGCCGACGTCTCCTCGGCGGCGGCACTGGAGGCCATGGCTTGGCCGTTGGTGCTGTCGGCGACCCCCGTCATCGAACGGGCGGTGGCGTCGAGTTCGGTGGCGGCCGACGTCACGATCTCCAGGGAGCCGGCGATCCGCCCCTCGAAACTGCGTACGAGCTGGTCGACACGGTCGGCCCGGCGCTGGCGGGCCGACTGCTGGGCGACCTGCTCGGCCTCCAGTTCGATCCGGGCAATGGCGTTGCGACGGAACACGTCCACGGCCTTGGCCATGTCGCCCATCTCGTCCACGGCGTCCTGCGAGGGAACATCGACCGCCGTCTCGCCCGAGGCCAGCCGGCGCATCGCGGCCGTCATCCCCGAGATCGGCAGGATGATGCTGCGCGCGATCGCGAAGGCCAGACCGACACCCAGCGCCAGGATCAGGCCGATCAGGCCGAGCTGGACGGTCTTGGCCGTCGACATCGTGGCGTTGCTCTTCTCGACGAGATCCTTGAGCGTCGCTTCGAGTTTGGTGCGCACCGCGAGCCCGGTCGCATTGATCGTGTCCACCTGCGGCGTCAGCGTCTTGTCATAGAACTCCTCGGTCGAGACGACCGCTGCCGAAGTCGCGCCGAAGTTCGCGCCATAGCCGGCCAGCGCCTCTTCGATCGTCTTCACCACCCGGATCTGTGGCGTCGCAGCGTAGAGGGCACGCAGCTTCTGGATCGTCAGCTTCGCCTTTTCGAAATTCGTCGCGAAGGTCGCCGGGCCCTTGGCATCGTTCGTGGCGAGGAACCGCCAGGCGCTGACCCGGACCAGGAGTACGGCGCTTTCCACCTCCGCCGCCGCCGCGACGCCATCGGCATCCCCGGTCGCGCGGAACTCGGTCACGAGGGCATTGGTGGCCTTGGTGAGGTTGTCGCCGGCCGTGAACAGCTTGGCCTTGTTTTCACGAATCTGGGTCCCGAACTCGATCAGCTTGGGCAGATTGCCGATGAGGCTCACCGTCTCGTCGCGGATGGCGGCATAGGCAGCCCGACGCTCCTCACTGAGAGCCCTCTCCGCCAGACCGTCCCCGGTCTCCTTGATCGAAGCCAGGGTGGCGGTCATGCCTGCGGCCCGTTCCGGGGTCGGGGTCGTGCGAAACTGAGCGCTCTGGGCCATGAGCCGGTCGGTGAGCCCGTTGACCGTATAGAGTTCGCGCGCGGCCCGCTCGATCCGGGCCCGTGTCGCGAACGTCGCGTCGAGATCGTCGAGCTGGCTATAAGCGAAGCCTCCCATCGCGCCTGCAAGAATGACGAGCGCAGAAATACCGCCATAGAGGCGCGAACGGATACCGAGTTTCATAAGCGTATCTCGACGAGAGAGGCTGAGTTCGCAGCCCGTTGCCTTGGCTGCACATCCGTCTCGCGAGTCGAGCGGCGCCTCGACACGGTTAATAGCGTCGCATTAAGGATCGATGAAGAGATATATTGATAAATTCATGACCAGCGCTCGACAGACCAATCATATACAAAATGCAAAATCTGAAAAAGCCGGCGAGCGTTAAAGCTCATCGGTCGCGCCGAGGTGTCGAGGGCGCGGCCTTGCCCCGAGCGGTCGAGTGACAAGGCGGCGCTTACCACGCGCGGGTGTGGTCGATCCTCGGCCTTCGCCCTGTGCGGGACGTGTCGGCGCGCCCTGCCCTCACGATGCGCCGGTCTATGCCCGGCTCTCGCTCAGGCGGGCGGCGTAACGGGCGATGAGGTCGACCTCGAGGTTGAGGTGGTCGCCGGCCCGGCGCTCGCCCCAGGTCGTCACCGCCAGGGTGTGCGGGATCAAGAGGACCGAGAAGACGTCGTCCTCGACCGCGTTCACCGTGAGCGACGTCCCGTCGAGGCAGATCGAGCCCTTCTCGGCGATGAACCGCGCCAGCGCGGCCGGCGCCTTGATCCTGAAGCGGTCGCTGGGCGCCCATTGCGGATCGCCGCTTCCGCCCGTGACCGCCTCGCGCGCCACGATCAGCCCGAGGCCGTCGACATGGCCGGTGACGAGGTGGCCGCCGAGCTCGTCGCCGATCTTCAGCGAGCGTTCGAGGTTGATGCGCGTTCCGACCCGCCAAGCCCCGACGCTGGTACGCGCCAGGGTCTCGGCGGCCGCGTCCACGCTGAAGCGGCAGCCGCCCGCCACCGGCTCGACCGCGACCGCCGTGAGGCAGGGACCGGAGCAGGCGATGGAAGCCCCGAGTGCGATGGTGGCCGGATCGTAGGCGGATTGGATCGTCAGCCGCCTGAGCCGGTCGTCGCCGGAGACGGCGACGACGGTTCCGACATCGCTCACGAGACCGGTGAACATGGCACGCTCCGCTCATAGGTGACCGCCCTGTCGGCCCCGAGATCGCGGGCCTCGACCTGGCGCAA
This sequence comes from Methylobacterium sp. Leaf399, assembly GCF_001424525.1. Lineage (NCBI taxonomy): Bacteria > Pseudomonadati > Pseudomonadota > Alphaproteobacteria > Hyphomicrobiales > Methylobacteriaceae > Methylobacterium > Methylobacterium sp. Leaf399. The sequence continues at coordinate 451,665 of NZ_LMQK01000012.1, forward strand.
CTGGCCGCTGGACAGGCGGCCTTCGAGATGGGGGCCGATCGCCTTGAGGCCGCCGCCCTCCCCGAGCCGGCCTTCGCCGGTGACGAGGGTGCAGACGTCGACGAGATCGGCCTCGGCCAGGGCATCGGCCAGGTGCGGCCCGCCCTCGCTGCAGATGCGGGATAATCCATAGTCCGAAAGGCACGCCAGCGCGGCCGGCAGATCGATCCGGCCGGTGGCGTCGGCATCCACGGACAGGATTTCGACCCCCGTGGCAGCCAGCATCCGGCGGGCGTGCGCCGGGGCGCCGCGGGTGGTGAGGACCAGGGTCGGGATATCGCGGGCGCTGCGCACCAGATGGGTCGAGGGCAGGATGCGCAGGGTCGAATCGAGCACCACCCGCACCGGCGAGCGCCCCGACAGGCCCGGCAGGCGCACGGTGAGGGACGGATCGTCGGCCCGCACGGTTCCGATGCCGACCATGATCGCGTCGGCATGGGCCCGCCAGAGGTGGACCGCGCCGTTGGCGACGGGGCCGGTGATCCGCAGCCGACCGTCCGGACCGCCCGCCGCGAACCCGTCGCTGGTGGCGGCGAGCTTCAGGTGGACGCAGGGACGCCCGAGGGTGATGCGGCTGACATGCCCGAGGTGGGCGCGCATCGCCTCCTCGCGCAGGACGCCCATAGTCAGGGCGACGCCGGCGGCCGCCAGCCGGGCGTGCCCGCTTCCGGCCACCCGGGGGTCGGGATCCTCCATCGCCGTCACGACGCGGGCGATCCCGGCGCTCAGGATCGAATCGGTGCAGGGCGGGGTGCGGCCGTGGTGGGAGCACGGCTCCAACGTCACGTAGAGGGTGGCGCCGCGCGCGGCCTCGCCGGCCATGGCCACGGCGAGCGGTTCCCCGTGCGGACGCCCGCCGGGCGCGGTGACACCCTGCCCGACGATGCGCTCGGCCCCGGGGGGACCAGCCACCACCACCGCACCGACGGAGGGGTTGGGCCATGTCCGGCCGAGGTTGCGCTCGCCCAGGGCCAGGGCGAGGCGCATGAAGCGGCGGTCGGCGTCGCCGGCGGTCTCCGTCATGGGCGCGCCCGCGCGGGTCGCCCGGTCGTGGCCGGGGCGGCGTCCTCGTCCGAAGCCTCGGCGGCACCGGTGCCGAGGGTGCCGAGCAACGCCTTGAAGTCGCTGGCTTCGCGAAAGTTCTTGTAGACGGATGCGAAGCGCACGTAGGCGACGTCGTCGAGGCCCTTCAGCCCCTCCATCACCAGCTCGCCGATGGCCTCGCTGGCGATCTCGCCCTCCCCGCCGCTCTCGAGCTGGCGGGTGATGCCGCTCACCAGCCGCTCGACCCGCTCAGGATCCACCGCCCGCTTGCGCAGGGCGACGCCGATGGAGCGTTGCAGCTTGTCGCGGTCGAACGGCACCCGCTTGCCCGAGCGCTTGAGCACCATCAGCTCGCGCAGCTGCACCCGCTCGAACGTCGTGAAGCGGCCGGCGCAATCGGGGCAGACGCGCCGGCGCCGGATCGCGGCGGCGTCGTCGCTGGGCCGCGAATCCTTCACCTGGGTGTCGGGACCGCCGCAATAGGGGCATCGCATCGCGCGGTTGGACCTGTCTTGGCCGGACCGAACCCGGCGGACGGGAGGGATCGCGGTTGGCGGGGCGGGCCGTCCCGTCGAACGGAAAACGGCCACGGACCCGAGGAGGTCCGTGGCCGATGGCATAGCGGGTCGCGGCCCGCGGGTTAAGGGCTTCCACGGGCACACCTGCGCCCGTGGCAACCCTCCGCCGATGGTGGGGCGGGTCAGCCGTAGATCGGGAACCGGTCGGTGAGCGCGTGGACCTTGGCCTTCACGCTCGCCTCGACCTCGGCGTCGCCGCCCTCGCCCTTGGCCACGAGACCGTCGAGCACCTCGATGATGAGGCTGCCGATCTGCTTGAACTCGGCGACGCCGAAGCCGCGCGAGGTGCCGGCAGGGGTGCCGAGGCGGATGCCCGAGGTCACCGTGGGCTTGGCCGGATCGAACGGAACGCCGTTCTTGTTGCAGGTGATGTGGGCGCGGCTCAGCGCGGCTTCCGCCGCCTTGCCGGTGAGGCCCTTCTTCTGCAGGTCCACCAGCATCAGGTGGTTGTCGGTACCGCCCGAGGTGATGTCGTAGCCGCCGGTCATCAGGGTGTCGGCGAGCGCCCTGGCGTTCTCGATGACCTGACGGGCGTAGATCTTGAACTCGGGCTTCAGGGCCTCGCCGAAGGCAACGGCCTTGCCGGCGATGACGTGCATGAGCGGACCGCCCTGCAGGCCGGGGAAGATCGCCGAATTGAACTTCTTGGCGAGCGCCTCGTCGTTGGTCAGGATCATGCCGCCGCGCGGGCCGCGCAGGGTCTTGTGGGTGGTGGTGGTGGCGACATGCGCGTGCGGGAACGGCGACGGGTGCACGCCGGCGGCGACGAGGCCGGCGAAGTGAGCCATGTCGACCATGAAGTAGGCGCCCACAGCATCGGCGATCTCACGGAACTTGGCGAAGTCCCACTGGCGGGGGTAGCCCGAGCCGCCGGCGATGATGATCTTGGGCTTGTGCTCGTGAGCCAGCGCCTCGACCTGTTCCATGTCGATGCGCTGGTCGTCGCGGCGCACGGTGTAATGCACCGGCTTGAACCACTTGCCCGACACGTTCGGGGCCGCGCCGTGGGTGAGGTGACCGCCGGCGGCGAGATCGAGGCCGAGGAAGGTGTCGCCCGGCTGCATCAGCGCCAGGAACACACCCTGGTTGGCCTGCGAACCGGAGTTCGGCTGGACGTTGGCGAAGCCGCAATCGAACAGGCGCTTGGCGCGGTCGATGGCCAGATCTTCGGCGATGTCGACGAACTGACAGCCGCCGTAGTAGCGACGGCCCGGGTAGCCCTCAGCGTACTTGTTGGTGAGGACCGAACCCTGCGCTTCGAGCACGGCGCGCGAGACGATGTTCTCGGAGGCGATCAGCTCGATCTCGTGCTGCTGCCGTCCGAGTTCCTGCGAGACGGCGCTGGCGATCTCCGGATCGACGTCGGCGAGCGACGCGCTGAAGAACGAGTTCGAGAAGTGCTTGTCGGAAATCGTACCGGCGCTCATGGATGCCCTCGATTGTTGAACGAGTTGACGCACCCGTTATCCGTCGGCGTGAACGGACGGGCGTTCGAAGGCTGAATTACTACACGGGCTGGGATGCCAGGCCAAGCGCACGCGAATTTGCCGCGAGGTGCAAAAAAATTCATTTCCCTTCGACGGGCGGGATTCGACCGTTGGACGAAGACGCGTCCTGCCGTCGCAGACGTGAACGGGAGGCTGCGATCGAGCGCGGCGGACCGGTGTCGCCGGCTCGGCGAAAACCGGACGTCTGGCGATCCGCCCGGCCGTATCGGTCGGCGGTTCTCCTCGGTCGCCGGGAATCGAAACGCCTGCACCTCCGAGGGAGATGCAGGCGCGAACGCGGCGATCCGGACTAGCGAGACGTCCTAGTTCTCTTCGTCGCCCGGCTCGAAGGTCTGAACCTGTTCGGCGCTCGCCACCGGGGTCGGGGCGGACAGCGTCGAGGGCACGTTGACGCCGTCGCGCTTGTAGATGTCGTCGCGGAACTGAACCAGGCCGTCCGGGGTCGACCAGGCGGTGATGTAGGTCCAGTAGACCGGCACCGGCTGCGTCATCCGGGCGTCGATGCGCTTGCCGCTCTCGATGGCCTGCTCGACCTGGTCGCGGCCCCAGCCGGGCGTGTCCTTGAGCAGCCACGTGATGTACTCGCGCACGTTCTGCACGCGCACACAGCCCGAGGAGATGAAGCGGAAGTCGTCGCCGTACACGCCCTTGGAGTTGGTGTCGTGCATGAACACCCCGTGCGGGTTCGGGATGTTGATGCGCACGATGCCCATCGAGTTGAAGTCGGCGCCCGAATCCTGGCGGTAGCGATAGCGGGTGCCCTCGTCCGAGTTCCAGTTCACCGAGGCCGGCGAGATCTCGGTCTCTCCGGTGAAGATGCGGATCTTGTTCTCGGTGAGGTAGTTCGGATCCTTCTGCATCTTGGGGATGAGGTCCTTCTTCACGATGGAAGCGGGGACCGTCCAGGTCGGGTTGAAATTGATCTCCACCGCCTTGGCGTTCATGATCGGCGACTGCCGGTCGATCTTGCCGACACCGGCGGCATGGAGCGTCACGACCTGGCCGTTCTCGACCGTCTGCACCAGGGCGGCCGGGATGTTGGTGATGACGAAGCGGTTGCCGAGGTTGCCCGAGTAGGAGCGCAGCCGCACCACGTTCACCTCGAGCTGGCGCAGGCGGATGTCCGCGGGGACGTTCATGGCCTGCTGGGTCGCCATGCTCATGGCACCGGTCTGGCTGAGACCGTGGCGCGCCTGGAACCGCTTCACGCCGGCCGCGACGTAGGAATCGTAGGTGTTCGAGCCGCCCTGGCCCTGGTCGAGGTCTCCGCTCACCGCGAGGCGCTGGCGAAGCGTGCCCACGGCCGGACCGCGCGATCCGATGCGCAGGCGGTCGGCGCCGGTCACCGGCCGCCATCCGCCGCGGGCGACGATCTCCCGGTATTTCTCCACCATCTGCTCGGTGGAGGCGATGGTCTGGGGCGACAGGATCGGGGTCAGCGACCGCTGGACCTGGAGCCCGGCCGGGGCGGCGTAGTCCTGGGCCCATTCGGCCTGGGAAAAGCCGGCCGGTTCACGCGCCACGGCTGCCTGCCCGAGGGCGGCGGTGCCGAGCAGCGCGACGGCGAGGGAGCGGAGGGGAAGGGCCTGTTTGCGCATCGGGCTCAGCTCTTGGATCCGGTGGTGGGGCGTTCGACCGGAAGGCCGCCGCGCCGAGCGCGATCGGGACTTTCGGATGTCGTGCCGCGAAACTGTCGTGCCGGGACACTGTCCCGGCACGGTTAAGAAGCCATGGCGACCGGGCCACAATGTGGCGCGGGCCACGCCCCGTGCGTGCATCCGCGCACCTGCGGCGCATCGGCAACATCCGGAGTTCGTCGATGCGCGGCCCTGGCGAGGCGACGCGACGTGTCGTAAGGGGCGTTCCATGGTCCCCTCGATCGTCAAACGGAGCGTCTGGCGCCCGATCACCGCGGTGATCGTGCTCTACGCGTTCGTGCTGCAGGGCATGCTCGGCGGCATGCTGCCCTTGAGCATGATCGACCATACCGGCGTCCTCTGCGCCGAGGGTGTGGCTGCGGCCGGCGATGGCGAGGGGCCGGTCAAGGTTCCGGCCCACCACGCGGCGTCCTGCTGCATCGCCGCCTTCGCCGCCACCGATGCCGGCGGCCCCCTCCCCGCCATGGCAATGCCGGCCTGGCCGCCGCGTACGGCCTCGCCGGTCGTCCCGCGCCCCGAGACCCCCGCCGCAGCCCGCGCGCCGCCGGGATCGACCGTCTCCGCCCGAGGCCCTCCCACCGTCTGAGCCGATCGTCCGTCTTCGATCCCCTTAGATAGCAGGACCGCCGCCATGCACCGGATTCCCCGGGCCGAGCTCTACGCCGCCCTCCTCGTCACCGCCTCGACCACCGCCGCCTTCGCCCACGTCACCCTGGAGCGCCGCGAGGCAACCCCGAACGCGAGCTATCGCGCCGTGGTCCAGGTCAACCACGGCTGTTCCGGCAAGCCTACCAATCGCGTCAGCGTCACCGTTCCCGAGGGCGTCATCGGCGCCCGGCCGATGCCCAAGCCCGGCTGGGAGCTGACGACCGAGAAGGGCCCCTACGCCCGGGCATACCCATACTACCACGGCGACGTCGGCGAGGGCGTGAAGACCATCACCTGGAGCGGCGGCAGCTTGCCCGACGACCAGGTCGACGAGTTCACCTTCCTCGCCCGGGTGACCGACACCTTCGCGCCCGGCAGCACCGTGTATTTCCCGGTGCAGCAGGATTGCACGCAGGGCAGCCACAGCTGGAGCGAGATCCCGGCTCCCGGCCAGGAGGCACGGTCGCTGAAGGCGCCGGCTCCCGGCGTGACGATCGTGGCGGCGGGAGCCCAGCCCGCGACCACCGGGGCGACGCCGGCCGTCGTCAAGGCCGGCGACCTCGCCATCGAGACGCCGTGGATGCGGGCGACCCCCGCCGGAGCGAAGGTGGCCGGCGGCTACGTCCGCATCACCAACACCGGCAAGGAGCCGGATCGGCTGACCGGGGCGGCGATCCCTCTGGCCGGCAGCGCCTCGGTCCATTCCATGTCGATGGACGGCGGCGTCATGCGGATGGCGGTGGTCGAGGGCGGCCTCACGATCGCCCCCGGCGCCACGGTCGAGCTCAAGCCGGGCGGCTACCACCTCATGTTCGAAGACTTGAAGGGCACGCCCAAGGCCGGCGAGGCGATCGCAGGCAGCCTGATCTTCGCCCGCGCCGGAACGGTGGCGGTGACCTTCGCGGTGGCCCCGATCGGCGCCAGAGGACCAGACGGCAAGGGACCGGACGGCAAGGCGACGGGGTCCAAGCCCTCCGGCCATCACGATCACTGACGCCTGACCGCCGGTTCCGCGTCAGGCGGCCCGGCGGCATCCGGCCCTTTTTCCCCGTTCCATTCGATGGGAGGCCAGCCCCTTCGCGACGTCCGTCGCGAATCGCGAGGCGGCCTGCCCGGAGCCCTGTCCGATGTCCTCGCCCACCACCCGCGGCGGCGCCCTGGCGCTCGTCCTGTTGTCCACCACGGCCGTTCTCGCCCAGCAGGCGGATGCCACCCTGTCCGAACTCACGGTGCAAGGGGCGGTGACGGCCGGCTCCGTCACGGTCCCGAGCGTCGCCGAGCAACGGGCGGCGGTGAACGCCACCGTCGGCTCCGTCGCCTTCGTCGATGCGGCGGATTTCCAGAACCGCTACGCCAACACCCTGCGCGACGTCCTCAAGGATACCCCCGGCGTGTTCGTGCAGGAGCGCTACGGCCAGGAGATGCGCCTGTCGGTGCGCGGCTCCGGCATCGCGCGCGGCTTCCACCTGCGCGGGCTCGAACTGCTGCAGGACGGCATCCCGCTCAACCTCGCAGACGGCAGCGGCGACTTCTACCAGATCGATCCGCTCGCCCTGCGCTCGGTGGAGGTCTACAAGGGCGGCAATGCCCTGACCTTCGGTGCCACGACGCTCGGCGGCGCCATCAATTTCGTCACCCCCACCGCCTACACGGCGCTCAGCCCCAACATCCTGCGGATCGACGGCGGCAGCTTCGGCACCATCCGCGAGAATTTCCAGTTTTCGCGCATTTCCGGGCCTGCGGATTTCCTGATCAACGGCACGCTCACCAATTCCGACGGCTACCGCGACCACGAGACCCAGCGCACGCAGAACTTCAACGCCAACCTCGGCTACCGCCTGGCCCCCGGCGTCGAGACGCGATTCTACGTCGGCGTCTATCTCACCGACCAGAAGCTCCCCGGCACGCTGTCCCTGTTCAACGCCCTGAACAACCCGACACTGGCCAACCCCAACGCGATCACCGGCAACCAATCGCGAAAAGTCGAGACCGAGCGGATCGCTAACCGGACCTCGTTCGTCCTCGACGTGGGCAAGCTCGATATCGACACCTGGGCGATCCACAAGTCGCTCTATCACCCCATCTTCCAGGTGATCGACCAGGACGGCTGGACCTACGGCGTCGCACCGCGCTGGGCCGGGACCTTCGACGTGGGCGGCTACCGCAACGACACCATCCTCGGGCTTCGCGCCTCGGCCGGCATCAACTCGGCGCTGCAATTCGCCAACAGGGCCGGCCAGCGCAACGGCCAGACCCTGAGCGCCCTCCAGAGCGCCTCGAACTACGAGGCCTATGGCGAGAACCGGTTCTGGTTCCTGCCCGACGTGGCGCTGATGACCGGGGCCAAGGCGTTCTCGTCCAACCGGACCTACAGCAACAAGGGCGGTTTTTCCGCCAACCCGAACGTCCAGTTCGGCAACCGCACCTACGAGGGCATCAACCCCAAGATCGGACTCCTCTGGCAGCCCCTGCCCGACATCCAGGTGTTCGGCGACATCACCCGGTCGCGCGACGTGCCGGACTTCTCGGATCTCGCCCAGACGAACACCCTGCGCACCACCTTCGTGCCGCTGGAGGCGCAGCGCGCCTGGACCGTCGAGGCCGGAACCCGCGGGCGCATCGACCGGCTCGCCTGGGACGTGACGCTGTACCGGTCGGAGATCCGCGACGAACTCATCAACTTCTCGATCAACCCGGGCCTGAATATCCCGGCGGCGACCTTCAACGCGCCCCGCACCCTGCACCAGGGCGTGGAGGCGGCGGTCTCCCTCGACCTCGCGCGCGACCTCACCGGCATCCGCGACACCCTGAGCGTGTCGCAGGTCTGGACGCACAACGACTTCCGCTTCGTGAACGACCCGCTGTTCGGCGACAACCGCATCGCCGGCATCCCTCGGGACGTCCTGCGCACGGTGCTCACCTACACCCATCCGAGCGGGTTCTATCTCTCGCCGTCCATCGACTGGGTGCCGCAAGGCGCGTTCGCCGACCACGCCAACACCCTGCAGGTGCCGGGCTATGCCCTGTTCAACGTCCAGACCGGAATCGACTTCAAGAGCGGCGTCTCGCTGTTCCTCGACGCGCGCAACCTCACGGACGAGCGCTATGTCTCCGACGTCTCGGTGGTGACCAACGCCCGGACGGCGCCGGGTGGCGCGGCCGGCCTGGCGGCCTTCTATCCCGGCAGCGGCCGCAGCGTCTTCGGGGGCATCAGGGCGTCGTTCTGAGCCCGTCCCGACCGGCCTCGGCGGCGCGGCGATGGTGCGTCACGGCATGAACCACGGCAGCGCACAAATATCCGTTGTTGGCGATTGCAGTCATCGTTTGCGCTGAGGCCGGAAGTTTGGCACTCAAGACGCGCAATTCCGGGGAGGAATGCGAAATCCGAGCGCTAGAACGGCCACGGACACTGTTGCTTTGTGTCGCGACGCCACCCATCCCGTTGCGGGCGATGGGCCGAAGCACCGTTGGCCGTCGGTCCTCACCCGTCGCGCCGGGCCGCGCGCGGGGATCGTCGGAACAGCCACCAAGGACGGTAGAATGACCGCATTGCTGCTGATCATCGGAGGCGGGCTGTGCGCCGTCGCCTACGGCATCCTCACGATCAACGCGCTGATGAAGCGCGACGCCGGCACCCACCGCATGCAGGAGATCGCCGGCGCCATCGCCGAGGGGGCACAGGCCTATCTGCGCCGCCAGTACGCCACCATCGCCATCGTCGGGGCCGTGCTGTTCGTGGCGCTGGCCTGGTTCCTCGGCATCAAGGTCGCCATCGGCTTCCTGATCGGCGCGGTGCTGTCGGGGGCGGCCGGCTTCATCGGCATGAACGTCTCGGTGCGCGCCAACGTCCGCACCGCGCAGGCCGCATCGACTTCGCTGGGCGCAGGCCTCGACGTCGCCTTCAAGTCCGGCGCCGTCACCGGCATGTTCGTGGCCGGCCTCGCGCTCCTCGGGGTGGCGCTCTACTACGGCTATCTCACCCGCATCGCCGGCCTGCCGCCGGGCAGCCGCGAGGTCATCGACGCCCTGGTGGCCTTAGGCTTCGGCGCCTCGCTGATCTCGATCTTCGCGCGGCTCGGCGGCGGCATCTTCACGAAGGGTGCCGATGTCGGCGGCGACCTCGTCGGCAAGGTCGAGGCGGGGATTCCCGAGGACGATCCGCGCAACCCCGCCACCATCGCCGACAACGTCGGCGACAACGTCGGCGATTGTGCCGGCATGGCCGCCGACCTGTTCGAGACCTACGCGGTGACCGTGGTCGCCACCATGGTGCTGGCCGCGATCTTCTTCGCCGGCCAGACCGATGTCGCCGGCCGCAACGTCCTCGAGACGATGCTGCTCTATCCGCTCGCCATCGGCTCGGCCTGCATCCTCACCTCCATCGCCGGCACCTACGCCGTCCGGCTCGGGGCCAACCAATCGATCATGGGCGCCCTCTACAAGGGCCTCGTCACCGCCGGCGCCCTCTCGATCGTGGCGATCGCGCTCGTCAACCTCGCCCTGTTCGGCAGCTTCTCGACGACCTTCACCACCAACGCCGGTGTCAGCTTCACCTCCGGCGGCCTCTTGGGCTGCGCCGTCATCGGCCTGGTGATCACGGCGCTGATCGTGGTCATCACCGAGTACTACACCGGCACGAACTTCCGGCCGGTGAAGTCCATCGCCGACGCGTCGGTCACCGGCCACGGCACCAACGTGATCCAGGGCCTGGCGATCTCGCTGGAATCGACGGCGTTGCCGGCCATCGTCATCGTGGCGGGCATCATCGCGACCTACTCCCTGGCGGGTCTGTTCGGCATCGCCATCGCGGTGACCGCGATGCTGGCGCTGGCCGGCTTCATCGTGGCGCTCGACGCCTTCGGTCCGGTCACCGACAACGCCGGCGGCATCGCCGAGATGGCCGGCCTGCCCCCGGAGGTGCGCAAGTCCACCGATGCGCTGGACGCCGTCGGCAACACCACCAAGGCGGTGACCAAGGGCTACGCCATCGGCTCGGCGGGCCTCGGCGCCCTGGTGCTGTTCGCCGCCTACACCAGCGACCTCAACTACTTCATCGCCAACGCCAGCCCGACGCAGTACCGGTTCTTCCAGGGCGTCAGCGTCGATTTTACCCTGATGAACCCCTACGTGGTGGTCGGCCTGCTGCTCGGCGGCCTCATCCCGTTCCTGTTCGGCGGCATGGCGATGACCGCGGTGGGACGTGCCGCGGGTGCGGTGGTGGAGGAGGTCCGTCGCCAGTTCCGTGAAAAACCCGGCATCATGGCGGGCACCGACCGGCCCGACTACGGCCGGGCCGTGGACATGCTCACCAAGGCGGCGATCAAGGAGATGATCCTGCCGTCCCTGCTGCCGGTGCTGTCGCCCATCGTCCTGTTCTTCGTGATCCAGGCCATCGCGGGCAAGTCCCAGGCCTTCGCCACGGTGGGCGCGATGCTGATGGGCGTCATCATCACCGGGCTCTACGTCGCCATCTCGATGACGTCGGGAGGCGGCGCCTGGGACAACGCCAAGAAGTACATCGAGGACGGCCACCACGGCGGCAAGGGCTCGGAGGCCCACAAGGCCGCCGTGACCGGCGACACCGTCGGCGACCCCTACAAGGACACGGCGGGCCCCGCCGTGAACCCGGCGATCAAGATCACCAACATCATCGCCCTGCTGCTGCTGGCGGTTCTGGCACACCTGTAGGACGAGAGCGGAACCAAGGACCCGCCTTCAGCCCCCAAAGTTCCGCACCTCATGAACTTGGAATAAAAAGGGGCGTCCCTGCCATGGGGGCGCCCCTCACATGTCGAAATGTGCCGTTGCGGTTTTCCGCACCGGAGCGGCGCGTCGAGGGCGTGGACCGGAAGATGGCGATCCGGCAGCGCGAGGAGCTGGAGAAGGACGGCATCGTCACCAGGACGGTTACCCGGAGGTGCCCGAGGTTGGAGTATGCGCTGAGCGAGATCGGCATTGCCTTGGGGGCCTCTCGCGCAGGTCGGCGTTGACGCGCGGTCCGCAGTCAGTCGTGCGAGCCGAGTTCCGAGCGACGTCGACATCCTCAGTGCGAAGCAAGCGAGCGGCCTTCCTGCGCGGGGAGGCGCGCCGCCTCAATGGAAATCCCGGCTGCGGTAGATCCGCCGGTCGGGCGGTGCCGAGACATCCGTGGTTTCCGGCGGGAGCTTGAGGCCGCCCTCGCGCAGCGAACGCAGCTCGGGCGTCAGATCGCGAAATTTCTCCGCGAGGAGATGGACAACGGCGCCGGCCCGCTGGATGCGGCCACGCACCGCCAGGAACTGCGCGCTCATCGCGATGCGCCGGTTCGCCTCGAACACCTCGCGCCAGACGATGACGTTGGCGATGCCGGTCTCGTCCTCGAGGGTCAGGAACACCACGCCCCTGGCGGTGCCGGGGCGCTGGCGGGTGAGGACGAGGCCGGCGACGGTGACGCGGGCACCTTGCGTCAGCGCCGGGTCGTGGTGGGCCGAGGCCGGGATCGCGCCGATCCGGGCCAGGCGTTCGCGGAAGAACGCGACCGGGTGGCCCTTCAGCGAGAGCCCGGTGGAGACGTAGTCCTCGGCCACATGCTCCGAGGGGGCCATGCCCGGCAGGTCGGTCGCCGGCTCGCCCCGGAACAGGCCGTCGTCGGCATGGAAGGCGAACAGCGGCAGCGGCGCCTCCAACCGATGCGCCCGCCGGTCGGGCGGTGCCGCCTGTGCGGCCGCCCGTCGGCCCGAGGCCCCGTCGAGGGCGCGGGCCGCCCACAGGGCCGCGCGGCGATCGAGATCGAGGGAGCGGAAGGCGTCGGCCTCGGCCAGGCGCTCCAGGGCGTTGCGCGGCAGCGCCAGGGCCGCCTGGAGTCCTTCGATACTGGCGTAGCCGTTGCCGCGCAGGGCCACCAGCCGGCGCATGGCGGCCTCGGGCACTCCGCTCACCTGGCGCAGGCCGATGCGTACGGCAAAGCGCCGTTCGCCGTCCGGCCTCGTGTCGGAGGACGGCTCCAGGGTGCAGTCCCAGTCGCTGGCGTTCACGTCCGGCCCGCGCACCTCGACGCCGTGCGCCCGCGCGTCCCGCACCAGCTGCGCCGGCCGGTAGAAGCCCATCGGCTGCGCGTTCAGGATCGCGGCCAGGAAGACGTCCGGATAATGGCATTTGAGCCAGGCCGAGGCGTAGACGAGGAGCGCGAAGCTGGCCGCGTGGCTCTCGGGAAAGCCGTAGGTGGAGAACCCCTGGATCTGGTTGAAGCAGCGCTCGGCGAAATCGAGGGGATAGCCGCGCCGGGTCATTCCGCCCACGAACTTGTCGCGGAACCCCTTGATGGTGCCCACATGCTTGAACGTGGCCATGGCCCTGCGCAGGCCGTCGGCCTCGGCGGGCGTGAAGCCGGCCGCCGTGATGGCGATCTGCATGGCGTGCTCCTGGAACAGGGGCACGCCGAAGGTCTTGCTGAGCACCTCCTTCAATTCGTCCGCCGGCCCGTGCTCGGGCGACGGCGAGGGATAGACCACCGGCTCCTGCCCCGAGCGCCGCCGCAGGTAGGGGTGGACCATGTCGCCCTGGATCGGGCCGGGGCGCACGATCGCCACCTGTACGACGAGGTCGTAGAACTCCTTCGGCTTCAGACGCGGCAGCATGGACATCTGCGCCCGGCTCTCGACCTGGAACACGCCGACGGAATCGGCCTTCGCGAGCATCGCATAGACCGGGGCGGCGCCCTTGCCGTCGGCGGGCGCGTGGGAATCCTGCGGGATGTCGGCGATGGTGGGATAATCGCGCCCGTAGTTCTCGCGCAGGAGATCGAGCCCGCGCCGGATGCAGCTCAGCATCCCGAGCGCCAGCACGTCGACCTTCATGAGGCCGAGGACGTCGATGTCGTCCTTGTCCCATTCGATGAAGGTGCGATCCGGCATGGCGCCGTTGCCGATCGGCACGGTCTCGTCGAGGCGTCCGCGGGTGAGCACGAACCCGCCCACATGCTGGGACAGGTGGCGCGGAAACCCGATCAGCGCCACGGCGAGGTCCACGGCCTGGCGGATCGCCGGGTTGTTCGGATCGAGCCCGGCCTGGGCGATATGCGGATCGGGCAAGCCGTCGCCCCACGAGCCCCAGACCGTGCCGGCCATCAGCCCGGTGATGTCGGGCGTGAGGCCCAGGACCTTGCCAACCTCGTGGATGGCGCTGCGCGGCCGGTAGTGGATCACCGTGGCGCAGATCGCGGCGCGGTGGCGGCCATAGCGGCCGTAGAGGTACTGGATCACCTCCTCACGGCGCTCATGCTCGAAATCCACGTCGATGTCGGGCGGCTCGCCGCGGTTCTCCGAGATGAAGCGGGCGAACAGCAGCCGGATCTTGGTGGGGTCGACAGCGGTGATGCCGAGGCAGAAGCAGACGGCGGAATTGGCCGCCGAGCCGCGGCCCTGGCAGAGGATGCCGCGGCTCTCGGCGAAACGCACGACATCGTCGAGGGTGAGGAAGTAGCGCGCGTAATCCATCTTCTCGATCAGCGCGAGCTCGTCGGCGATGGTTTCCGCCACCGTATCGGGCACCCCATCGGGGTAGCGCCACCCCCTCGCACGCTCCCAGACCCGGTCGGCGAGGTGGCGCTGCGCGGTCTTGCCCGGCGGCACCGGTTCGTCGGGATATTCGTAACGCAGCTCCGCCAGCGAGAAATCGCAGGCTTGGGCGATCTCCACGGTCCGGGCGATGGCCTCCGGGTGATCCGCGAACAGGCGCGCCATCTCCTGCGGGCCCTTGAGATGGCGCTCGCCGTTGACCTCCAGCCGGAAGCCCGCCTCCGCCAGGGTCACGCCCTCGCGGATGCAGGTGACGACGTCCTGCAGGGGCCTTCGCTCGGGCACGTGGTAGAGCGCGTCTGAGACCGCCACGAGGGGCGCGCCGAGCCGCTGGCCGAGCTCCGCCAGCAGCCCGAGCCGGCGCCGCTCGTCGCCGCGGAGTCGGTGACTGCCGGCGAGGTAGGTGCGCCCCGGGGCGGCGGCCGCCAGTTCGCGCAGGTTTGCGACGAACCCGTCCGAAGGCCCCCCCGCCGCCGCCGGCATCGCGATGAGGATCTGGCCCTCGGCCGCCGCCAGCAGTCCGTCGAGCCCGAAGCGGCAGTCTCCCTTCACGCAGCGGCGGTTGCCGTCGGTGAGCAGGCGGCAGAGCCGACCATAGGCGGCGCGGTCCATCGGATAGGCGACGACCGCAAAACCGCATTCCGTCACGAGACGGACGCCGGGGATGAAGCGGATCGGGCTGCCTTCGCGCGCCAGCCGCAGCGCCTCGGCATGGGCGCGGACCACACCCGCCAGCGTGTTGCGGTCGGCGATGCCGATGGCGGCGATCCCGAGTTGTGCCGCCCGGGCGACCATCTCCTGAGGATGCGACGCGCCGTGGAGGAACGAGAAGTTGGTGGCCGCCGCCAGTTCGGCATAGGACGCCGGCAGGCGACCCAGGGCTCCCTCGTCACGACCGGACGCCTGCCCGCCTGCCATGCTCCGGTGGACCCGAGCACCGCCGTCCGTGGAACCCCTCACGCGAACAGCCCGTGGACGAACCAGCGCGCGGGTGCCGGCGGCTCGTGCGCGCCTTCACGGTAGAGCCACAGCCTGCGGCCGGCCTCGTCCTCGACGAGGTAGTAGTCGCGTGCCACCGCGGCCTCGCTCCACCATTCCGCGGCGATGCGCTCCGGCCCTTCCGCATGCGTGACGACGTGAAGGCGCGCGCGCCAGTGGAAGCGACAGGGGGCTCCGTCGCGCTCCGAGGCGAGTACGTCCTGGACCGGCTCGCTCCGGCGCAGGAGCACCAGGGGGCGGCGCGGCCGCATCGCGATCGTCTCGTCGAGGGCCTTGGCCTCGTCGGCCCATGTCAGCACGGCCTTCTCCGCTTGCCAGGGGACGGTGCGCTGGGCACGCTCGGGGATGTGGCTGCGGCGCGGCTCGAGACGCAGCGGCCGGCGCCCGAGGCGCTGGTGCAGGGCATCGGCGAGGTGGCCGCCGACGCGTGGGACGGCGGCGCGGTCCGCGTCCCGCAACGCGGCCTGGACCGGCCTCATCGTTCCGGTTTCGGTCACCTCGAGCCGCACGGTCTCGAAGCCGAAGCCGGCGTCGAGGCCCGCCCCGAGCCGGTCGAGCCGCAGGTCGAGGAGGCGGGCGACCGCAGCGGGGCAACGCGTGGGCTCGGACAGGGCGAGGTCGAGACTGCGGTCGAGACCGTCGACGCGGGTCAGGATCAGCCGCAGGGCCCGCGCGCCGAGGTCGGCCGCCGCGAGCCGGGGCGCCAGGTCTTCGATCAGCTGCGAAGCGGTGACGACGATGTCGCTCTGGCGCCCGATCGGATCGAGGAAACCGCGTGAGGCCGAGAAGGTCGAAACGTCGCCGAGC
>NZ_LMQK01000012.1:472500-475404 GCF_001424525.1 Methylobacterium sp. Leaf399
CGGGTTCGCTTCAAACCCCTATGTATTCAGGATTTGATACCTTCATATGATCAATTGTAGTGAAGACCCAAACAAGCGTTTCCGACTGTCTGAACCCACAATACAAAAGATCGAAGGTGGGTTTCCCCATTCGGAAATCCCTGGATCAAAGCTCGTTCGCAGCTCCCCAAGGCTTATCGCAGCGTACCACGTCCTTCATCGCCTCTCAGCGCCAAGGCATCCACCGAATGCTCTTAAGGCACTTGATCGCTCTCATGATCGATGTCCGCTTTTTGACACCTGGCGTTGCGCCAGGACCCAAAAGCGTCTCGGTCAAAAAAACAAAAAGACCGATTTCCCGGCCCTTTCGAACCAGAAAATCTTATGCTTGCCGAACATAACCGGACAGGACCAGCTCTCGCTGCCAATCCGGCTACATTCCCTCTAAACGATGTCGATTTTCGCTTTCCCGGCGATCCTCAGGGGATCGACCAGGCAGCAAAACTCTGTGTGCTTCCGGATAGGACAAAACCAGCTCGAAGCCATTCGACCCTCGACCCGTGCGGGGAGAGGAATGGTGGAGCCAGTCGGGATCGAACCGACGACCTGATGCTTGCAAAGCAACCGCTCTCCCAGCTGAGCTATGGCCCCTGACTGCGATTGCGAAGAGATCGTGGTGCAAAGAGAATGGTGGGCCTGGGACGACTCGAACGTCCGACCTCACCCTTATCAGGGGTGCGCTCTAACCACCTGAGCTACAGGCCCAAGCAGATCGAGGCGCGCCGACTGAACGGTGCACCGATCACGCTATCCGGAAATGAGAAAGAGAAACGAGGACGGCGCCCTGCCCCGCCAATCGGGGCCTGACTGGCCCCATGTGTATCCAATGACGCCTCGAGAGGAGCGGCTCACCATCACGATGAGCGTCACTAAAGAAGCATCCTTAGAAAGGAGGTGATCCAGCCGCAGGTTCCCCTACGGCTACCTTGTTACGACTTCACCCCAGTCGCTGACCCTACCGTGGTCGCCTGCCCCCTTGCGGTTGGCGCAGCGCCGTCGGGTAAGACCAACTCCCATGGTGTGACGGGCGGTGTGTACAAGGCCCGGGAACGTATTCACCGTGGCATGCTGATCCACGATTACTAGCGATTCCGCCTTCATGCACTCGAGTTGCAGAGTGCAATCTGAACTGAGACGGTTTTTGGGGATTTGCTCCAGATCGCTCCTTCGCGTCCCACTGTCACCGCCATTGTAGCACGTGTGTAGCCCATCCCGTAAGGGCCATGAGGACTTGACGTCATCCACACCTTCCTCGCGGCTTATCACCGGCAGTCTCCCTAGAGTGCCCAACTGAATGATGGCAACTAAGGACGTGGGTTGCGCTCGTTGCGGGACTTAACCCAACATCTCACGACACGAGCTGACGACAGCCATGCAGCACCTGTGTTCGCGTCCCCGAAGGGAACCCCGGATCTCTCCGGCTGGCACGACATGTCAAGGGATGGTAAGGTTCTGCGCGTTGCTTCGAATTAAACCACATGCTCCACCGCTTGTGCGGGCCCCCGTCAATTCCTTTGAGTTTTAATCTTGCGACCGTACTCCCCAGGCGGAATGCTTAAAGCGTTAGCTGCGCTACTGAGGTGCAAGCACCCCAACAGCTAGCATTCATCGTTTACGGCGTGGACTACCAGGGTATCTAATCCTGTTTGCTCCCCACGCTTTCGCGCCTCAGCGTCAGTAATGGTCCAGTCAGCCGCCTTCGCCACTGGTGTTCTTGCGAATATCTACGAATTTCACCTCTACACTCGCAGTTCCACTGACCTCTACCATACTCAAGCCAAACAGTATCGAAGGCAATTCTGTGGTTGAGCCACAGGCTTTCACCCCCGACTTGAATGGCCGCCTACGCGCCCTTTACGCCCAGTGATTCCGAGCAACGCTAGCCCCCTTCGTATTACCGCGGCTGCTGGCACGAAGTTAGCCGGGGCTTATTCTTCCGGTACCGTCATTATCGTCCCGGACAAAAGAGCTTTACAACCCTAAGGCCTTCATCACTCACGCGGCATGGCTGGATCAGGCTTGCGCCCATTGTCCAATATTCCCCACTGCTGCCTCCCGTAGGAGTTTGGGCCGTGTCTCAGTCCCAATGTGGCTGATCATCCTCTCAGACCAGCTACTGATCGTCGCCTTGGTAGGCCATTACCCCACCAACTAGCTAATCAGACGCGGGCCGATCCTTCGGCAGTAAACCTTTCCCCAAAAGGGCGTATCCGGTATTAGCTCTAGTTTCCCAGAGTTATTCCGAACCGAAGGGTACGTTCCCACGTGTTACTCACCCGTCTGCCGCTGACACCCGAAGGTGCCCGCTCGACTTGCATGTGTTAAGCCTGCCGCCAGCGTTCGCTCTGAGCCAGGATCAAACTCTCAAGTTGAAGAGTTGATCTAGCCGATCACATCATAACGGAAGCACACAAACCGAAAGACGTTTCCGTCGTTCCGGTGTGAGCTTACGAAACGTGTCGGCCTATCGTCTCACATGACCTCCCGCTACAGGAGGTCCGCAAGGACAAGACGCCGCCCACGCTTCTCTTTCTCAGATTCACTTGTCAAAGAGCGCCCGGTCTCACAACCAGGAAAGACACCCGAAAACCAACTAGAGACCCCGTTTCCAGGGTACAACCCACTTGAAGCTCTCGGAGAACCGTGATACCGAACCTTCCGTCAGAAGGTCCGCCTCAGCGGTGGGAGCCGTCTAAAACCCCCGAAACTCCGTGTCAACCCCAGCAAATCCAGACCAAACCAGATCGCCAAAACCAACACACACCCAAAAGACAAAAACACAGCCACCGCCAAGCCATTACAGCTCAGCACCAGCCAGCCAATCCAAAAGGTGAAAACAACAACACCGCCAGGAAGCGAAACCGC
>NZ_LMQK01000013.1:0-41693 GCF_001424525.1 Methylobacterium sp. Leaf399
TCCTACGACGCCGACGGCAGCGGCCTGGCCTCGGCCGCGGTGCAGTTCGCCACCATCGACACCAAGGCCGCCCTCACGCACCTCGACTTTTTCATCGTGTGACGGGCGGGGTCACCCGACCCTCCGCGCGCTCGCCCGAGCGCAAGGAGCGGATCGGGTGCGACCGCGTCGCGACCGGCACCGCCAGCCCGGGCATCCGGACGCTCCCAAGCGTCCGGATGCCCGTCTCGGCTGTCACCGCCCCGCGGAACCCGGCCGGTGACGGTTCGAGGAGCGCGTCCATCTCTCATGCGATGACAGAGCGCGATCTCGAGGCTTGGTTGCCGCCTGCCAATCCGGCGATACCGAATTTCAGAACTTCAGGACGGCTGCCGTTCTCATTGATCGATGCCGGTGGCGTCGGCCTGATACACTGGCTAGTCGTGCGAAACGTGACCGACACGCAGCGACGGTTCAGTCCGAATAGCGCCCCGCCGGCCCGTTATGGCGCGCACGAATGAGCTGGTCGAACACGATCTTCGCGCCGGATGGCTTGTATCGGACGCCCATGGCGCGCCGGCCGATGTTCAGGCTCTTGCCGGTGTCGATCAGGGCCTTGAAACCTGCCGGCGACACCGCGGCCGCGGTCAGGACCCACACGACCTCGGTGCCATTGGCGCGGTCGTTGGGCGGTGGCCGGCCGGTGCACGCGAACTGGCGCGCATCCTCGGCGCTGTAGACCGCCCAGCCGAGATAACCGACCATGCGCCCGTCGTCGATCGCGAACAACGCATGTCTGCGCCGGATTTGACCGTCGAGCGTATTGACGAAGTCGCCGAAGCGGAACCCGGAGAAGGGCGCCCGCCGCGCCAGGAAATGCGTCGCGATGCCGAGGGCGGGATACGGTGCCTCGATGGGTTGGATCGTCAGCGCCATGGAATCACGACTGCGTTGGGCCGCTTTCCTACCACGACCGAGCCGGTGCCGCATCTCCTCGGTCCTCAGACACTGCAATGCCTTGAAAGTGATCGCGCCGTTCGGTGATCCGTATGCGCGATCCTGCCGCGTGCCCCTGAATCACCAAATCGTCCGCGGTTGCATGAAATCGATCGACGCCCTTCCGGAGGCCGCGCAGAGACGACGACCCACGGCAATGGCAGGTGAAGGCCAGTTTTCATCGATCCATGGGTTTCGCGCTTGATTTCGGCGCCTGCAATTTACTGCATTCGGATATGATGCGACGCTTTCACATTGATTTTGAATCGTGTATCCAATCCTCGACCAAAAAAATCCCGCTTGAAGTGGGTGAGATCGCCGCGAGATGCGGTCGTGTCGTGCAATCTGCACGCGGCCACGCACCATCATGTGACCGAAAACCGTCAGGGATCACTCCCGAGGAGGTACCATGGCCGGACAAGTTGGCGATTCCGCCGTCACCGACGCCAGCGGCAATACGATCGTCGACGCCCTCCTTTGGGACCGGCACTGGGCAAATCGGAACCTCACCTTCCAGATCCCGACGACGGCGACCGGCTATGGCTACGGTGTCTCCGGGTTCGGCGCCCTGCTCGCGCAGCAAAACACCGCCGTCAGGGAGGTCCTCGCCAGCTACTCGGCCGTCTCGCTCCTGACCTTCCAGGAGGTCACGACGAACGACGCGAGACTCAAGTTCGCCCGCGCCGATGCCGTGGACCGGAACGTCAACGGCACCTACGAGTCTACGAGCGCTTATAATGAGACCGTCGGCACGGCCTACGGCATCCCGCCCGACCCGGACAGCTACGATCGTCGCGAATGGGGCGACATGTGGTTCAACGACAATCCCGCCGGCGGCACCAACGACATGACCGACCCCGTGAAGGGGACCTACGCCTATCACACGATCATCCACGAGATCGGCCACGTACTCGGAATGGACCATCCCCACGGGGATGCCGGTATCGGCGACAACTTCGGGAACCTGCCCTCCAACTGGGACTCGATGGAGTTCTCGGTGATGACGTACCGGTCCTTCGTCGGGGACACGGCGGGAGGGGGCTATGGCAATGAGGGCAACAGCTACGCCCAGAGCCTGATGGCCGTCGACATTGCGGCGATCCAGAACGTCTACGGCGCCAACTACGGTTCGAATGCCACCGACACGGTCTACAAATGGCGTCCCACGACGGGCAACATGGAGATCAACGGCGTCGCCCAGGACGCGGCGACGGCACCGGACGGCAACCGCATCTTCCGCACCATCTGGGACGGCGGCGGCGTCGATACCTACGATTTCTCGAGCTACGGTACGAACCTCGGCGTCGACCTGCGGCCGGGTACCTCCGACGACCCCAACGTCGGCTGGACCACCACCAGTACGGTGCAACTCGCCCGGCTGGGGACGGATGCCGCCGGCCAGGCCGTGTTTGCCCGGGGCAACATCGCCAATGCCTGGCTCGTCATCGACGACACAAGTTCGAGCAACTACCTGCGTCCCCTGATCGAGAACGCGGTCGGCGGCACGGGGAACGACACCATCCGGGGCAACAACGCCAACAACCGACTCGATGGCGGACAAGGCAACGACACCCTCTTCGGCGGCCTGGGCTTCGATACGCTCATCGGCGGCGGCGGCATCGACCGGCTTTTTGGCGAGCAGGACCGCGACTTCCTCGTCTCGGGCGCGGGCGCGACCTACCTCGACGGCGGCGACGGCCTCGATTTCGCCGACTACAGCGCCTCGACCACCGACGTCTATGTCGACTTCTCGATCGGGAAGGTGCTCGGAGGCTTCGCTCAGGACGACACGCTGGTCAGCATCGAAGGGCTGGTCGGCTCCCGGTTCGACGATTCCCTCGGCGGAAACGACAGCCAGAACGAACTGCGCGGCGGTGGCGGCGACGACACCCTGCAGGGCTACGGCGGCAGCGATACCCTGCAGGGCGACGACGGCTCCGATATCCTGATCGGCGGCGCCGGGTTCGATACCCTCGACGGCGGCATCGGCTTCGACACGGCGTCCTACGAGGGCTCGGTGGCGGTCACGATCGATGTCGACGCGCGCACCTACGGCGGCGCCGCGGCCAACGATACCCTGATCTCGATCGAACGGATCGCCGGGTCGTCTGTGGCGGACTCGATCGCGGGCTCTGCAGCCTCGGAGAGCTTCGCCGGACGGGCCGGGGCCGATGCGCTCTACGGACGCGGCGGTTCGGACACGCTGGAGGGCGGCGCCGGCGGCGATACCCTCGACGGCGGCGACGGCTCCGATTGGATCAGCTATGCCGGCTCGACGGCGGGCGTCTACGTCGATTTCTCGTTCCAGGGCGGCAAGGTCCTGTACGGCGACGCGCAGGGCGACACGCTGGTCTCGATCGAGAACATCGAGGGCTCCGGCTACGACGATACCCTCGTCGGCGGCACCGCCGCGGACCAGATCTGGGGCCAGGGCGGCGCCGATCAGGTATCGGGCAACGACGCCAACGATCAGCTGGCCGGGCATGGCGGCGACGATACCCTCGTCGGCGGCGCCGGGGCCGACTACATGGACGGCGGCGACGGGTCCGACTGGGCGTACTACTCGGATTCGAATGCCGGCGTGACGATCGACATCAGTGCGGGCAAGATCGCCGGCATCGGCGGAACCGCCGAAGGCGATGCACTCGTCGATTTCGAGAACATCCGCGGATCGATCTACAGCGACCGAATCACCGGCAGCGCGGCCTCGAACTGGCTGGTCGGGCTCGACGGCAACGACACGCTCTTCGGGCTCGGGGCGAGCGACACCCTCGACGGCGGTGCCGGCGAGGACAGCCTCGACGGTGGGGCCGGCGACGATCTCGTGCAACTCATCGCCAGTGCCGGCGATCGGGTGGCGGGCGGCGGCGGGGTCGATCGCCTCGTCCTGACCCGGGCCGCCGGCGCAGCGGCGTGGTCGTTCGACTACGCCACCGGCCGTGGATCGGACGGCTTTGCGGCGGACGGCTTCACGAAGATCGACGTCTATGGGGGAGATGCCAGCGAAACGATCACCGGCGGTGCCACGGCCGACGTCATGAGCGGTGGCGCCGGGATCGACCGGCTGCTCGGCGGCCTGCAGAACGATACCCTCGAAGGGGGCGCTGGCGCCGACACGATCGATGGCGGCGCCGGCATCGATTGGGCCGATTACGCGACGGCGCCAGCGGGCGTCACCGTCAACCTGTCGACCGGCGTCCATACCGGCGTCGCCGCGGGCGATACGCTCATCGCCATCGAGAACCTCGGCGGCTCGGCCTTCGGGGACGTGCTCACAGGAAACGCGGCCGGCAACGCCCTGTCCGGGCGGGGCGGCACCGACCGACTGGTCGGGCTGGGCGGAGCCGACACCCTCGACGGCGGCGACGGGAGCGACACCGCCGATTACTCCGGGTCGAATGCGGCCGTCGTCGTCGACCTGACGACCGGCCTCGGCACCGGAGGGACTGCGCAGGGCGATCGCCTGGTTTTCATCGAGCGCCTGATCGGCTCCGCCTTCGGCGACCGGCTGACCGGAAACGGGGACGCGAACGTCCTGACAGGCGGTCTCGGTCAGGACACGATGGCGGGCGGTGCCGGCATCGACTGGTACTACGTCGACAGTTCTGGAGATCAGGTCGTCGAAACCGCCGGAGGCGGCAGCGACAGGGTCTTCACGAGCGTGAACCATACCCTGGCGTCGGGCCAGGAGATCGAGCGGCTCGACACCACCGACGAAGCCGGCACCGGGTCGATCAACCTCTCGGGCAACGCCTTCGCCAACACGCTGGTCGGTAACGCCGGTATCAACATCCTCAACGGCGGTCTGGGCGCCGACCTGCTCTACGGCCGGGGCGGCAACGACGTCTATTACATCGACAGTTCGGGCGACCGGGTGTTCGAGGCAGTGGCCGGCGGCAGCGACCGGGTCCTGACGAGCATCAGCCACACCCTGGCGGCGGGCCAGGAGATCGAGCGGCTCGACACCACAAACGAATCCGGCACGGGATCGATCAACCTGTCCGGCAACGCCTTCGCCAACACGCTGGTCGGCAACGCCGGCGTCAACATCATCGACGGCGGGGCCGGCGCCGACCTGCTCTACGGCCGTGGTGGCAGCGATTTCTACTTCGTCGACAACGGCAACGACCGGGTCTTCGAGGCGGTGGGCGGCGGCAGCGACAAGGTCCTGACGAGCGTGAGCTTTACCCTGACGGCGGGCCAGGAGATCGAACGGCTGGACACCACCAGCGAAGCCGGCACGGGGTCGATCAACCTGTCCGGCAACGCCTTCGCCAACACGCTGGTCGGCAACGCCGGCGTCAACATCCTCAACGGCGGTGGCGGCGCCGACCTGCTCTACGGCCGCGGCGGCGGCGACTTCTATTTCGTCGACAATGCAGACGACCGGGTGTTCGAGGCGGCGGGCGGCGGCAGCGACAAGGTCCTGGCGAGCGTGAGCTATGTCTTGGCGGTGGGTCAGGAGATCGAGCGGCTGGACACCACCAGCGAGGCCGGAACGGGGTCGATCGATCTGACCGGCAACGCCTTCGCCAACACGCTGGTCGGAAACGCCGGCGCCAACATCCTCAATGGCGGTGGTGGGGCCGACGTCCTCTACGGTCGCGGCGGGGGCGATACCTTCGCCTTCAGCACCGGGCTGGGCGCCGGCAACGTCGACCGAATTTCGGATTTCTCGGTTCCCGACGACACCATCCAGCTCGCGCGCAGCGTCTTCGCGGCGCTCGGAGCCGGTCCCCTGGCCGCGACGGCATTCAAGGACCTCTCCACCGGCGCGACCGATGCGAACGACCGCGTCCTCTACGACAAGGCGACGGGAGGCTTGTCCTACGATGCCGACGGGAACGGCACCGCCTCGGCCGCGATGCAATTTGCCATTCTCGACAACAAAGCCTCCCTCACGCACGCCGACTTTTCGGTGGTTTGAGCCGAGCGACAGATCGCCGGCCTGCACGATTGCGCGGGGCACGGCTTCGGACCCGGTCGGTGCCGATTGGCGCCAGCCCATGCCGAAAGACGCCCGTGCCGGAGCGGCGGCTTAGGCTGTCGCCGGAGAAACCGACACCGCCGGGATCGGTCCCGACCCTTCTTCGCCATCCGGGGCTTGGATCCGGGAAGCCCCCGCTTCACGGACTGCGGATTTCGGATAGACACCTGCTTCGTCGGCACAGGGCCGGCGGTGGAGGACCGAGGACGTGTCGGCTTGGGCTTGGATCCGGCTCGCCCTGGTGGCGGCGCTTCTCGGCTCCGGCGGCGCCGGGGCCGCGCCGTTGCGATTGCTGCCGCCCGACCCCGTCTACGCCCGTGCCGCAGGCTGCCCGGCCGTCAGGATCGACGTGCCGGCCGCCACCCATGCCCTGCCCGGCGGCGTGAAACTGTCGCCGCGTCCCACCGATATCCCGGTGGGCCAGGGCGACAGCGCGATCTGCTATGCCTATGCCACCGCCGACATGATTTCGCAGCGTGTGGGGGTGGCGGTCTCGCCCCTCGACGTCGCCACCAAGTTCTATTTCGCCGATCCGGCCCGCCTCGCCGCGATTCCCGACCCGGCGCTACAGGCGCACCTGCGTGCCCATCCCGGCTACCTCGCCGACATCGCCTGGGCCCGGAACGCGGCGGAAGTCTCGAGGGATCGCAACCCGCGGGCCGAACCGTATTTCGACAAGCTCGAGGGTGGCGAGGAGGATGCCTCCGCGCTCCTCTACAACATCGACGGCCTGTGCGAGGAGCGGGACCTGCCGAGCCACGAGGGCTACGCGCATTTCACCGCGCGGTTCGCGGCGCTGCGTTTCAGCAGCGAGGTGCGCGCACCTCGGCAGTGCCTGCGTGCGGTCGGCGCCACCGTGGCGCAGTTGCGCAGCCGGCGTGCGGATGCCTTCAACGCCGGCTGGCTCGCGCTCGTCGGGCAACGTTGCCGCCGTCGCCCCCTGCCGGTGCCATTGCTGCCGGTCTCCTACCGGGTCGCCTCGAACCAGCTCGACTTCATGGAGCGGGTGGAAGCCGGCCGCGCCCCGCATCCGCGCCAGGTGACCCGCATGCTGGCGATGGTGGATTACGCCCTCGACCGCGGCCGCGCCCCGACCATCGGCTACAGCTGGTACGAACTCCAGGAGCGCGACCCCAAGGACCCGGATCTCGCCGCCGACCATTCGAGCACCGTCATCGCCCGCAGGCGCGAGGGCGGCCAGTGCCGCTACCTCGTGCAGGACAACACCGGCGAGTATTGCTCGCGGATGCGCGCAGGAGTCCGTGAACGCTGCGAGGACGGTCGCGTCTGGCTTCTCGAGAGCGAGCTGCGCCGTACCCTCTACAGCGTGATCTACCTGCGCTGAAGGCCGGTTCAGGCCGGCTGGTCGAACAGGAAGCCGTCGACGGCCGGGATCGTCACCGAGGGGCCGTCGCCCGTGGCATGGGACGCCTTCGAGACGCGCCAGGGCCGCTCGGTGCGGGCGCGGATCGCCTCCGACGGACGCAGCCGGCGAAAGGTGCCCGCGTCCGTCACCTCCTCGACCACGAGGAATCCGTAGACCTGGAGCCGCGAGGCGATCAGCTTGGTCTCGCGGTCGCCGGCCGCCACGGCCAGAGTGCCGGTGGCATAGACCGCATCCATCAAGGCGCGCTGGTCGCCGCGCCGGGCGGCCAGGGCCGAGGGCGCCGGCGTGGCGCCAGGAGGCGGTGACCCCAGCCGGCGGAACGGCACAACATTGTCGTCCCGCTGCAACGCAACGCTACCCATACGCCTCGACCCTCGTGAACCGTCCGGTGGCGCCCCGCCCTGCGTGCCGCGCGCCGTCCGGCTTTCGGTCAAGGTCTACGAGTCCGCTTAACGCTGGCTTAGCCGTGTCGCCCCCGGCCGGGAGCGGATCGTCCCGAAACGATCCCGCTGGCCTTCAGGTCAAGGCGACGGCGAAGCTCGCCTCCGTCTTGGCACGGACCTCGTCCTCGCTCACGCCCTCGGCGAGTTCGACCAGGGTCATGCCGCCGTCGCCCTTCTTGTCGATGGTGAAGACGCCCAGATCGGTGATCACCATGTCGACGACGGCGGTGCCGGTGAGCGGCAGGTCGCAAGCCTTGAGGAGCTTGGGCGATTCGGACCCGTCCTTGCCCTTGGCGGTGTGCTCCATCACCACCACCACCTTCTTGACGCCGGCCACGAGGTCCATGGCGCCGCCCATGCCCTTCACCATCTTGCCGGGGATCATCCAATTGGCGAGGTCGCCGTTCTGCGCCACCTGCATCGCGCCCAGGATCGACAGGTTGATGTGGCCGCCGCGGACCATCCCGAACGAATCGGACGACGAG
This sequence comes from Methylobacterium sp. Leaf399, assembly GCF_001424525.1. Classification (NCBI taxonomy): domain Bacteria; kingdom Pseudomonadati; phylum Pseudomonadota; class Alphaproteobacteria; order Hyphomicrobiales; family Methylobacteriaceae; genus Methylobacterium; species Methylobacterium sp. Leaf399. Next base: position 8,278 of record NZ_LMQK01000013.1, read on the forward strand.
AAGTAGCTCGTGGTCGGCAGCGCCGTGATGGTCTGCTTGCCGGCGTTGATGAGGTCGGGGTCCTCCTCGCCCTCGAAGGGGAACGGCCCCATGCCGAGCATGCCGTTCTCCGACTGCAGCTGCACCGACATGCCGTCGGGAATGTAGTTCGAGACGAGGGTCGGGATGCCGATGCCGAGGTTCACGTAGTAGCCGTCCTGCAGCTCCTTCGCGGCGCGCTCGGCCATCTGTTCGCGGGTCCAGGCCATGGTTTGGAAGCTCCCTCAGACGACGCCGGCGGCGGCGGCCGGATTGGCCGGCTCGCCGCGTTTGCGGGTGGTGCGCTGCTCGATGCGCTTTTCACGGATCGCCACGTGGACGATGCGCTTGACGAAGATGCCGGGGGTGATGATCGCGTCCGGGTCGAGCTCGCCCGGCTCGACGAGGTGCTCCACCTGCGCCACGGTCATCGTCGCGGCGGTGGCCATCATCGGGTTGAAGTTGCGCGCCGTCCTCCGGTAGACGAGGTTGCCCTCGGTATCGCCCTTCCAGGCGTGGACGATGGCGAGGTCGGCGAACAGGCCGCGTTCCATCACGTAGTCCTCGCCGTCGAAGGTGCGGACGTCCTTGCCCTCCGCGATCAGAGTGCCGACCCCGGTCTTGGTGAAGAAGGCCGGGATACCGGCGCCGCCGGCGCGGATGCGCTCGGCCAGCGTGCCCTGCGGATTGAACTCGATGGCGAGCTCACCGCCGAGGTACTGCCGGGCGAACTCCTTGTTCTCGCCGACGTAGGACGAGATCATCTTCGCGACCTGGCGGGTCTGCAGGAGCTTGCCGAGACCGACGTTGTCGATGCCGGCGTTGTTCGAGATCACGGTGAGATCCTTGACGCCCGAGGCCTGGATGGCGTCGATCAGCTCGTCCGGGATGCCGCACAGGCCGAACCCGCCGGCCATGATCGTCATGCCGTCCTTGAGGACACCGGCCAGCGCCGCCGTCGCATCCGGATAAACCTTCTTCATCGATGCCGTCCCTCTCCACCCGTTCTGCCGTCACGTCCCGCACGGGCGAGGGGGACGACCGTCCCCGATGCATGCGGAGGGCCAGGCCCCCCGCGCCATGCCCTGCCGGTCACCGTGCCGGTCCGGCTCGCCGCCTCGCTGCAAAGCCGCCGTTCAGCCGCCCGTGTTTGAGCCAGGCGACCGACGAGGACAAGCCTCGCCTCGGGGAGAAACTCTGTTCGGGCCCGCGATACCGCAAGAGGCCCGCTCGTGCCGGCGCCGACGCGGGCTTTCTTTCGCGTCGAAGGGCACCCATCGTCACGGGGCTGGTTCGTCGTCGCCAATCCGGTTAGCGTCGTCGCGACCTAAACTTCGCCGACCAGCGGCCTTTGAGCACGAGATACCGATTGCCATGACGTTGAGAATGAGCGCGCGCGAAGCGGAGTTGTTCAAGAATTTCGTGACGCAGTCGAAATGCTACTTCGAGTTCGGACTCGGCGGAAGTACACTTTTCGCGGCCGGCGTCGTGGACGGCCCGCTCGTCGCGATCGACTCGGACGTGGCCTGGATCGAAAAAATCTCCCAGCAAATCGCGCCGTCGGGTCACGAGCGTCGATTGATCCACGTCGACATCGGCCCCACGGGAAATTGGGGCGTTCCCATATCCAGCGACCACCGTCCGCAGTATCCGAAGTATCACGAGACCATTCTCAACGCGTCCGGCGACTTCGACCTCTGTCTGGTCGATGGACGCTTTCGCGTGGCGTGCTTTCTGCAGGCTCTGCGGCGATTGGATCGAAATGCCATCATCGGCGTGCACGACTATCGAAGCCGGTCATACTATCATGCCATCGAAGAATTCGCCCGGCCCATAGCAGAGGCGGAAGATCTGACGTTTTTCGTATCGAAGACCGGCGCGAAGTCTTGGGCGATCGAAAGCGCGCTGGAAGCCTATCGGTACGACCAACGGTAAGCCGGAAGGCTGGGTTGTGGCGGCATCGATCGCGCCTCGCGCGCGACCGATGCCGCGTTTTCGAACCGACGTCCCGCCTCATGGAGCGCACGCAGGCGTCCCGACCCTGAGAGCGCGACGGCGCGTTGCCCTGCGGCTCGCCTGCGCGACCGGCGTGAGCGAATCCCCGTCGTCTTCGCCGACATGCCCCTGCATGTCCTCCCCCTGCATGTCCTCCCCCTGCATGTCCTCGCGCCGCCGAAGCCGGCCAAGCGGCGGGCCTCTTCGAAAAATCGAAGCGAAATTCCGTCGACGGTGCTGTACACGATAGCCGGGTCGTGCGCTCGGCATGATCGGTACTGAATCGGCGATGGCGGTCATGCGGGGTCGCGAATCCGTTCCATCGGCTCGTTCGTTCGGTGGATGGACAGTCGATGACCTTGGGCGGCGGCGGGACCACCGAGATCGTATCCGCGTTCTTGACGTGGATATTGCAGTGCAATATATTTCTGCCGTGATGCAGCATGATTCGCTGTGTCGGATCGACAGGAGAACACCCATGAACGCCCCCACCTTCGAAATCCCGGCCGAGATGCGCGATTTCGCGGAAAAGAGCGTCGACCAGGCGCGCAACGCCGTGGGCACGCTGATCGGCACCGCCGTGAAGGCCAGCGAGCAGACGCAGACGCTCCAGAGTTCGATGCAGGGCGTCGTCGCGAAGGGTCTCGACCACGTTCAGACGAACGCCAATGCGACCTTCGATTTCGCCCAGAAGCTGGTCCGCACCCGTGACCTGCGCGAGGCCTTCACGCTCCAGGCCGAGTTCCTGAAGAGCCAGATGGCGGCACTGCAAGCCCAGGCAAAGGACCTTGGAGTGCTGGCCCAGACCGCCGTCAAACCGGCCGTCTGATACGGTTTCCGCTTAAATCAAGCGGGAACCGCACAACCGAGCCCGCGCGGCGCCTGAGCGAAGCCCATTTCCGCATCACGAAGTGATCAACCGGAAAATGGTATGAAGCGACGAAGGGCAGCGACCGGCCGACGGTGAGGTCGCCGCCGGTGACGTGAGGGACGGAGACGCGGCATCGTCTTCTTTGCCGGGTATCATCGGGACGGATCGCGCGAGACGATCCGTCCATCCCGTGACCGGCGCAAAGCCGGGTCGGGTCGCGGGTAGGGAGAATGGACCATGGTGAAGCGGATGCCCGTGCGGCCCTCGAAGCGCGGACCGCTTCCGCCCAAGTTGTCCACCGACACGATGCCCGTTCCCGTCGTCACGCTTCCGGGCGCGGCCACGGATACGGAGCCGGGCCCCATTCCCGACCTCGCCGAGGTCGTGCCCGAGACGCCGCCGACCGATTTCGTCATGGCGTTGCGGTCCGATCCGACACCGGAGAGTGACGGGGCATCGCGGGCTCCGGTCGACCTCGACACCACCCCTGCCGACGCACCGGCGAAGCCAGCGTCGTCCGCCGCCGATCCGGAATCGCTCGTTCCGCCGTTTCCCCTTCCCGCGGTCGGCCTCGCCCTGGTGGCACTCGAGCCGCCGGAAGAGCCACCCGAATCTCCTTTCGTGGTTCCGACCGAGGCGGTGACACGCCCGCACACCGTCCCGAGCGATCTCGTCTCGGCCGGCGCGACCCTGCAGGCGTTCCTGTTGAACGAAGGACTGGCAGCCGTCGCGCATTGGCAGTCCCTGGCGGCGGCGCGATCCCCCGCCGAAGCGGTCCGCCTCCACGTCACCGAGGTCCAGCGCGCCGCCGAGGCGTCCATCACCTGCATGGGCCGGATCGCGAACCACCTCGGGCGGGTCGTCACGACGCCCTCCCCCGACGCCGAGGCGGCATCGCCCGTCCGGCCGCGGAAGGCGAACGCTTAACCCCCTCGCGCCGGCCGGGCGACGGGGCTAGACATCCGCGAACGACGCGGGACCGCGTGCAGACCGTCAAGGCGGCGCATGCACGGTCCCCGATCGATTCCGGAGAGTCCGATGCCGCCTCGTACCGCCTTGCTCGCCTCGCTGCTCGTCGTCGGCCTCGGCGCGGGTCCCGCCGCCGCGCAGATCATGAAGACACCGGAGGTGGCGCCCGAGAAGGTGGCGCCGCAGGGCAAGGGGCAGGTGCAGTTGTCCTTCGCTCCGGTCGTGAAGCGGGCCGCACCGGCGGTGGTCAACGTTTACGCGTCCCATGTCGAGAAGCGCGGCACCAGTCGCAGCGCGATGGACGAGTTCATGCGCCGGTTCTTCGGCGAGGAGGGGTCCGGTCGGCGCGGGGCCCCGGGCGAGCGGGCGCAACGTTCCCTCGGCTCGGGCGTGATCGTCGACGAGAGCGGGCTCATCATCACCAACAACCACGTCATCGACAACATGAACGAGGTTCGCATCGCGCTGGCCGACCGGCGCGAGTTCGAGGCCACCGTGGTGCTGCGCGATCCGCGCACCGATCTCGCCGTCATCAAGATCAAGGCGCCGTCCGGCGGCCTCGTGCCGATGCCCTTCGGCGATTCCGATACGCTCGAGGTCGGCGACTTCGTGATGGCGATCGGCAACCCCTTCGGCGTCGGCCAGACGGTGACGCAGGGCATCGTCTCGGCGCTGGCGCGCAACCAGGTCGGCTCGTCCGACTACCAGTTCTTCATCCAGACCGATGCGGCGATCAACCCGGGCAATTCCGGAGGGGCGCTGGTCGACCTGCAGGGGCGCCTGGTGGGCATCAACACCGCGATCTACTCGCAGTCGGGCGGCAGCCACGGCATCGGTTTCGCCATCCCCGCCAGCATGGTCCACGCGGTGGTGGAGACCGCCAAGGCGGGCGCCTCCACCGTGCGCCGGCCCTGGCTCGGGGCGCGAGTGCAGAGCGTCACCCCCGACATCGCCGAGAGCATGGAGCTCGACCATCCCACCGGCGTGCTGGTGGCGAGCCTGCAGCCCAAGAGCCCGGCCGAGGAAGCCGGCCTGAAGCGCGGCGACCTCATCCTGACGGTGGACGGCAAGGCGGTCGACGACCCCGAGGCCTTCGGCTACCGCTTCGCCCTCAAGGGCCTGAGCGGCCACACCAAGTTCGGCATCCAGCGCGGCACCACCCGCTCCACCATCGCGATCAAGCTCGGCGCCGCGCCGGAGACGCGCCCGCGCGACCTCCTCAAGGTCAAGACCCGCTCGCCGTTCATGGGGGCCACCCTCGTGAACACCTCGCCGGCGATCGCCGAGGAACTGCAGGTGGATTTCTCGAGCGAGGGCGTCGCGGTTGCCAGCGTCGACGAGGGCTCCTTCGCCAACCGGGCCGGCTTGCAGAAGGGCGACGTCATCGTCGCGATCAACGGCACCCCGGTCTCGACCACCAAGGACCTGGAGCGCATGACCCGCACCGCCTTCAACGCCTGGGAGGTCTCGATCAACCGCGGCGGCACGGTGCTGACGTCGGTGTTCGGGGGGTGAGCGTCAGCCCCTGCCGGCCTCGACCACGATGTTGAGGTCGGCGACGTATCCGCTTCCCTCCGGCCTCATGGCGCAGAAGCCGAGACGCCGGGGATCTTCGGAGCGGGCGAAGACGTCGGTGGCGTTGAGGGTGTCGCGCGCCAGCCGCCGCCCACCATAGGCGGCGGTGCGGTAGATCGTTGCGTTGACCGCGTCGGGAAAGTACATCTGGCCGGTGACCAGGGTGCGCGGACCGACGAACACCTTGAAATGGACATGGGTCGCACGGCCCGGATACCACCCGGGATGGATGGTCTCGAAGGTGACCGCGCCGGCCTCGTCGCTGAACTGCGTGCCACGCAGGAACGTCTGTCCCACCGTCGAGAGGCGCCGCCCGTCGCCCTGGCCCTCGTAGCCCGAATACACCCCCTGCGCGTCCGCATGCCAGACGTCGACCCGCGCCCCCGAAAGCGGCGTGCAGCCTCCGGCCGCGATGACCCGCAGGTCCAGTCGCAGCGGCACACCCGGGCGACCCTCGGCCAGGACCGGCCGTACGAGACGCGGATCGAGATAGAACGGGCCCTCGATCGATCGCGGCGTGAGGAGGCAGGAACCCGGTGCAAGTCGCGCCGGTGCAGGCGCCGCCCGCGCCGGCCGGATCAGCGAGGGCACCGCCGTCAAGCCGATCAGCGCCGCGCGTCGGGAAAGGTCGAATGCGTTCGTCATCGACATAAGGACACCCTCGCCATCGATCGGGAGGCACATCCTACAGCCATGCGCGATCGAGCGTGACGCGACACATCCAGCGAGCCCCCCAGCGCGACGCTTTCCCGAAAGCTCAAGGGGACGTCGCCGTTTTCACGGTTGCGGTCCTGCGCCGCCCGCGTCTTCATGCGCGCCATGTCCGATCTCTTCGCCGCCGCCGGCCTTCAGTCCACCGCCCCCCGCCCGCTCGCGGATCGCCTTCGCCCGGCCAGCCTCGCCGAGGTGGTGGGCCAGGAGCATCTGACCGGGCCGGACGGGGCCCTGACCCGGCTGCTGGCCGGCAAGGCGTTCGGCTCGCTGGTGTTCTGGGGGCCGCCGGGCACCGGCAAGACCACGGTGGCGCGGCTGCTCGCGCACGAGACCGACATGGCCTTCGAGCAGATCTCGGCGATCTTCTCGGGCATCGCCGACCTCAAGAAGGTGTTCGAGGCCGCCCGCCGGCGTCGGACCACCGGCCAGGGGACGTTGCTGTTCGTCGACGAGATCCACCGTTTCAACCGCGCCCAGCTCGACGCCTTCCTGCCGGTGATGGAGGACGGCACCGTGACGCTGGTCGGTGCGACCACCGAGAACCCCTCGTTCGAGCTCAACGCGGCGCTTCTGTCGCGGGCCCGCGTGCTGCTGTTCCGTGCCCTCGACGAGGCGGCCATCGACAAGCTGCTGGTGCGGGCCGAAGCGATGACCGGCCGGCCCCTGCCGCTGGACGAGCAGGCCCGCGGCGTCCTCGTGCGCATGGCCGACGGCGACGGGCGCGCCTCGCTGACCCTGGCCGAGGAGCTCTGGCGTTCGGCCAAGGAGGGCGAGATCTTCGATGCCGAGGCGTTGCAGGCGATCGTCCAGCGCCGGGCGCCGATCTACGACAAGTCCCAGGAGGGGCACTACAACCTGATCAGCGCCCTGCATAAGACCGTGCGCGGCTCGGACCCGGACGCGGCGCTGTACTACCTGTGCCGGATGCTCGACGGGGGCGAGGACCGGCTGTTCATCGCCAGGCGCCTCGTGCGGATGGCGGTGGAGGACATCGGGCTGGCCGACCCGCAGGCCCTGGTGGTGGCGACTGCCGCCAAGGACGCCTTCGACTTCCTCGGCTCGCCGGAGGGCGAACTCGCCCTGGCGCAGGTGACCGTCTATCTCGCCTGCGCACCGAAATCGAACGCGGTCTATTCCGCCTACAAGGCGGCCACCAGGATCGCCAAGGAGCACGGCTCGCTTCCGCCGCCGCGCACCATCCTCAACGGCTCGACGAAGCTGATGCGCAAGATCGGCTACGGCGAGGGCTACCGTTACGACCACGACGAGCCGGACGCGTTCTCGGGACAGGACTACTGGCCGGAGGCGCTGGGGCGACAGCGGTTCTACGATCCGACAGACCGGGGCGTGGAGAGCCGTTACCGTGATCGCCTCGCCCATTGGGAGCGCCTGCGGACCGAGCGCCGCGACGAGGCCGAGCGCTGATGGACGTGCTGTGGAAAGGCGTCGTGGGCGGCCTCGTCACCATGGCGATCGTGCTGGCGTCGAGACGCGGCAACGTGCTTCCCGGCATCCTGCCGCTGGCCCCGACCTTCGCCATCATCGCGCTGCTGGCGGTGGGCGCCAAGGGCGACGCCGAGGGCTTCCGGCAGGCGTGCCTGGCCGGCGCCAAGACGATCCCCGCCTATCTGGTCTTCCTCGGCGTCGCCTACGCGCTCGGAGGATCGCTCGACCATCGTCTCGCCATCCTCGGAGGGCTCGCCGCCTGGCTGGTGGTGGCGTTCGCGATCTTCCTCGCGCCACGCTGGTTCTGAACGGTGCCCGATCGCTCTGAAGGAGATGGCTGATGCCGGTCCTGCTTTTCGTCCTCGTGATCGGCGGTATCGCCGTCTTCCTGTCGCTGCGCACGCAGCGCACGGCGCAGGACCCGCGTGCATCGAGCGAGGACGCCGGGCCGCTGCCGCAACGGGGCAAGCCCACTCTGCTGAGCGTCGCCGCAACGCCCCTGGAGGGCGTGCGCGACGTGAGGCTCGCCGCCGTGATCCTCATGATCCAACTCGTCCGCACCGGCGATTCCGTCTCCGCCGCCGAAACGGCGCGGATTCTCGCGCTGATGCGGGCACCCCTGGAGATCGAGGCCGTCGCCGACACCTACGAGCGGGCGTTCGGCTACACCGACCCCCACCGCCCGTTCTCGCTCGTCGCCGATCCGCTGCTGCCCCTGTTCCGAGAGGCGCTGACCGAGGCCGAGCGGCTGCAGTTCGTCGAGATGCTCGCATCCGTGGCCGAGGCCGAGGCACCGGCCAACGACTTGCAACGGGAGGCCCTGGTCCGCCTGAAGCGCCGCCTCCTCGCCTCGCTCGCCCTGATCGGGACGAACCGCGCCGGCGACGCCTGAAGGCGGTGGACCGGACGCGACCGAGCCTGTAGGCCGGCCGGCCCCCTTCACCGGAGACCCTCATGGCGGCTTGCGGCCTCGATTTCGGCACGTCCAACACGACCCTGGGCCTCGTCGCCGGGCCGCATCCGGCCCTGGTGCCGCTGGAGGGCGACCATCTCACGATTCCGAGCGCGATCTTCTTCGAGCCCGGACGCGATGCCCTCGTCGGCCGGGCCGCCATGGCGGCTTACGTCGAGGGGACGCCCGGTCGCCTGATGCGCAGCCTCAAGTCCGTGCTCGGCTCCTCTCTCCTGGAGGAGACCACGCCGGTGGGACGCGAGCGCATCCGCTTCCGCGACGTGATCGGGCGCTATCTCGCCGCCGTGAAGGCGCGGGCCGAGGCCGCCACCGGCCGGCCCCTCGACACCGTCGTCCACGGCCGCCCGGTGCACTTCGTCGACGGCGACCCGGAGGGCGACGCCCGCGCCGAGGACGCCCTGCGGGAGATCGCCAGAAGCATCGGCTTCGCGCACGTCTCGTTCCAGTTCGAGCCGATCGCCGCCGCCCTCGACTACGAACGCCAGGTCGCCCGCGAAGAGGTCGCGCTGATCGCCGACATCGGCGGGGGCACCTCGGACTTCTCCATCGTGCGGCTCTCGCCGGAGCGGCACGCCAAGGCGGACCGCGGCGGCGACATCCTGGCCAACGACGGCGTGCGCATCGGCGGCACCGATTTCGACCGCCGGCTCAGTCTCGGCACGGTGATGCCGCTGTTCGGCCTCGGCACACCGATGAAGCGCGGCGACCTCGACGTGCCGAGCTCATACTTCCACGATCTCGCCACCTGGTCGAGCATCAACCGGCTCTACAATGCCAAGACCCTGCGCGAGGTCGAGGAGGTCCGGCGCGACGCGCAGCGCCCCGAACTGCTGGACCGGCTCTACACCGTGATCGAGGCCGAGCGCGGCCATTCCCTGGCGATGGAGGTGGAGGGCGCCAAGATCGCCACCTCGGAAGCGGGTGCGGGCGGGGTCGACCTCGACTGGGTGGAGCGGGGCCTCTCGGCCGACCTCGACCGGGCCGGCCTCGTCACCCACACGGACGAACTCAGCCGCCGCATCGCCGAGCGGATCGACCGCTGCCTGTCGCAGGCCGGGCTGAGGGCGGACGCCATCGACGCCCTGTTCCTGACGGGCGGCTCCACCGGCCTGCCCCACGTCCGCGCCGCCCTGGTGGCCGGGGTGCCCAACGCCCGCGTGGTCGACGGCGACACCTTCGGCTCGGTGGGGACCGGGCTGACGATCGAGGCGGCACGGCGGGCCGCCTGAGCGGGCGGGGGGTCACGAACCCGGAGTGGGCGTCCGGCCCCGGCTCGTGATGTCCTGCGTCGGCAGCGTCACCTGCGCCCGCAGGCCGGCCCCGTCGCGGTCCAGGAGCCTGATGGTGCCGCCGTGCGCGCGGATGGCGGAACGCGCGATGGCGAGGCCCAGCCCGGTCCCTCCGGTCTCAGCGCTGCGCGAGTCCTCCAGCCGCGCGAAGGGCGCGAACATCTCCTCGATCCGGTCCGGCGAAATGCCGGGGCCGTCGTCGTCGATGGCGATCAGGATCGCCCCGTCCGAGCGGTCCAGGCCGATCCGGGCGCAGCCGCCGTAGCGCACCGCGTTCTCGACGAGGTTGTCGAGGGCGCGGCGCAGGGCGATCGACCGCCCGTGGAAGGGAAGCGGATCGGGCCCGGAGACGGTGACGTCGCGCCCGAGCACCGTGTGCTCGTCGACGAGGGATCGGATCAGGACGGCGAGGTCGAGGGGGCCGCTGTCCTGCGCCATCGCATCGTCGCGCGCGAAGGCCAGGGTCGCATCGACCATCCGCCCCATCCGCGCGATCGTCGTGACCATCGCCTCGCGCAAGGCCACGTCCTCGACCATCTCCGCCCGCAGCCACAGCGAGGCGATGGGGGTGCGCAGGTCGTGGCTGATGGCGGCCAGCATCCGGGTCCGGTCGGTGACGAAGGCCCGGGACCGGGTGTGCATCTCGTTGAACGCCGCCGTCATCGTGCGCAGTTCGTCCGGGCCGCGCTCTGGCAAGGGATCGACCGCGATGCCCCGCCCGGCCCGTTCGGCCGCCTGGGCGAGGGCCGTCACCGGCCCCACGACGCCACGCATGGCGATTGCCACGACGGCGAGCACGGCCACGACGCTCACGGCGGTCTGGAGCAGGCCGATGCGGATCCAGGGAGGCGGATGCAGCGCCAGCGGCGCCTCGCCGTTCAGCCAGCGTCCGTCGTCGAGGCGGACGGAGACGCGCAGGGCCTGCGGCCTGGCCGACGCGCGATCCGCCGACGCGTCCGCATCGCGGTCCACCAGCAGCAGCCGGGCCTGGCTCGCACCGTCCCGCACCCGGCGGTCGAGGCGGCGGGCGAACCGGGCCTCGTCCGCATCCATCTCCTCCTCGGCGACGCGGCTGGCGGCGTCGATGGTGAAGCGGTGCCGGGAAGAGCCATAGGCCTCGATGACGCCCGGTACGGCGTCCGCAGGCACCGTATCGAGCAGGCGCACCAGCGTGGCGACGCGGTCGACGACCTGGGTCCGGGCCGCGGCACGGCCGACCAGGGACGATTCCCGCGCGAACAGGGCGAAGGCGACCGCCTGCGCGCCCACCACCGCGATCACCAAGAGAAGCGCCAGCCGCCCGCCGAGGGAGCGCGGCACCAGCGCCATGGCCGCTCGCTTCACGACACGGTCCTCACGTCAGACGCCAGCACGTAGCCGCCGCCCCAGACCGTCTTGAGGAGTTCGGGATTGGCCGGGTCGCGTTCCAGCTTGCGCCGCAGGCGGCTGACCTGGTTGTCGATGCTGCGGTCGAACCCGTCGGCGGCGCGGCCACGGGTCAGGTCGAGGAGCTGGTCGCGCGAGAGCACGATCCGGGGGTGGCGCGTCAGGGCGGCAAGCAACCGGAACTCCCCGGTGCTGAGGGCCACCGTAGCCCCGGCCTCGTCGACGAGCTGGCGCCGGTCCGTGTCCAACGTCCAGCGGTCGAAGGCGAGCCGGCGCCCGTGGGCCTCGTCGCGGGAGCGGGGGAGCGACCGGGCACGGCGGAGCAGGTTCTTCACGCGCGCCAGCAGCTCGCGTGGGTCGAACGGCTTCGTGACGTAGTCGTCCGCTCCGATCTCGAGGCCGACGATCCGGTCGGTCTGCTCGCCGAGGGCGGTCAGCAGAATTACCGGCGTGTCATGGACCTCTCGGATGTGGCGGCAGAGGGAGAGCCCGTCCTCGCCCGGCATCATCACGTCGAGGATGACGAGGTCGATGGCCGCCCCCGACAGCACGGCGCGCGCGGCGCCGGCGTCCGAGGCGACGCTCACGCGCAGGGCGTGCCGCTTCAGATAGGCCGCCAGCGGGTCGCGGATTTCGCGGTGGTCGTCGACCACCAGGACGTGTGCACTGTCCATGTCTCGGGTTTCCATCACGCGGTCCTAGACCACCGCGCGCATCCTTCGGCGGTGAAGTCGTCGCGATTCGTTTCGGCGCGCTCGGGTCTGCGACAGACCGCGACACAATCGCGGCTTCTCGACAAATCTCCGCGACGGCCCCGGAGCATGATCCCCCCATCGGCAAACACCGATCGGAAAAGGGAATGACGATGACAGTCTCGTTCGCATCTTCGACACTGAAACGGCTGCTGCCGGCGGCGGTGCTGGCGGCCGGCCTCGCGGCTCCGCTGGCCATGTCCGCCCCGGCCGAGGCCCGGGACGGCTGCGGCCCCGGCTTCCACCGCGGCGTCTACGGTTGGTGCCGCCCCAACCTCCGGCCGAGGGCCGTGTTTGTCCCCTACGCCTATCGCCCGGCGTTCTACGGCCCTCGCCGGTTCTATGGGGGCGGGCCGCGCTGGCGCCGCTGGGGTGTGGTCCATCGCCCCGTCGGCTGGCACCGCGGGTGGCATCGCCGCTGGTGACGTGAGGCGATGACACCGGGATCGCGGCAAAGGCCGCGATCCCGCCCGATCCTCCGGCAACCCGATCCTCCGGCAAGGAGCGTTCCTCCATGACAAGACGCCGTTCCATGGCCGACCTCGCCTCGACGGCGAGACTGACGGCCTGCCTGTCCCTCGCGGCGCTCGTCGCGGCCTCCCCCGCTTCGGCCGCGCCTCCCACGGCGACATCGCCCGCGCCGGGCACGCACGTCGGCGTCGATCTCGCGACGTTTCTCGCACGACACCGGACGCGCCTGATGAAGGCCGATGCCGATGGCGACGGTCGCATCTCGCAGGCCGAATGGTCCGCCTGGTGGGCGGCACACCCCGGCAAAGGTCCGTCCGATCCCGAACGGCGCTTCCGCCGCATCGACGCGAACGGGGACGGCGCGCTGACGGTCGAGGAGATCGATGCGGTCTTCGCGAAGCGTTTCGCGCGTCTCGACGTCGACCGCGACGGGCGGGTCACCCGCGCCGAACGGCCGTGCCGCGTCGAGTGATCGGGAGGGCAAGGCCTCGGCACTTGCAAGGCCTCGGCATCGGAATGACGGCGGCTTCCGGGGTCACGACGAACGTGCGCTCGGAAGATCTGTCTGCCCGGGTCGGTACCGGAAAACGGTGCCGACCCGGGGTCGTTCACGCGGGCTTACTTCGGTTGCTGAGCCGCTGCGGGCTGGTTCGGCGGGGTCGCTCCACCGGCCGGCTGGTTCGACAGCTGCTGACGGATGTCGGCCAGCTTGGCCTGTGTGGCACTGAGGTCCTGCCGGGCCGTGGCGAGTTGCTCGTCGACGGTAGCCGCCTCCTTGTTGCGCGTCGCCAGGGTCTCGGTGAGCGTCGCCAGCTCGGCCTGGGCGTCGGCCTGGCGCTTCTTGAGGGCCTCCAGGGCCGCGGTTCCGGCGTCCCGGTCGGTGGACAGTTTCTGGAGCGTCTGCTCGAGCTGGTTGCGCTCGGACGTCACTCTGTCCCGCTCGGCCTGGGCCTGGGCGAGGTCCTTGCGGGTGGTGGTGAGCGTGTCGCGCGCCTGCTGCGCCTCCCGGTTGGCCTGCTCGATCTCCGCCGCCAGCTTCTCGCGCTGAACGGTCAGCGTGGCAACGGCCTGCTCCATGTCCGTGCGCTGCTTGGTGGCCTGCTCGGCGGCGGCGCGGGCCTCGGCGAGTTCCTTCTGTGCCACGGCCGCACCTTCGCGGGCGTTCTGCTGGCGCTCCTCGGCCTTGGCGAGGTCGTTCGTCTTGTTGGACGCTTCCTGTGTCATCGCCGCCAGATCGGTGCGCAGCTTGACCTCCTGCACCCGCACTTCCTCCAGCCTGCGACCGACGTCGGCGAGTTCCTGAGTCCGCTCGACGGCGGAGGCCTCGGCGGCGGTGGCGGCCTCGCGCAGCGGCGCGAGCTTCTGCTCGGCCTGCGCGACCTGCGCCTTCAGGTCGTCCAGGCGCTTCGTCTCGGCATCCGCCGTCTTCTTGGCCTCGGCCGCCTTGGCCTCGGCCGCCTGTTGCTCCTGGCTCAGCGTCGCGAGGCGGGACTTCGCCTGTTCGGCGGCCTGCGTCGCCTGGCGGTCCTGCTGCTCGGCCGTGCCGATCTTCGCCTGCAGCGACGCCAGGGTGCCGGCGGTGGCGATCTGCCGGTCGAGGTCGGATTGAAGGGCGGTCTGCTTGGTCTCGACCTCGCGGATGCGGTTGTCGCGGGCGCTGCGCTGCTTCCCGGCGGCGATGGAGGCGACCACGAGCCAGATCAGCAGCACCGTGGCCACCACGGCGAGACTGAACGGAACGGGTCTGCGAAGTTCGGAGCGATAATCGATGGCCATGGTGCTCTCGCGATGTCGGTCAGGGGGTCGATCGAACTTCGGCGGGTGCCGTCGGGGTCGCTGCGGCCGGGCGTCGGAGCGGCCGCAGCGACGGTCTAGCGCAATTCGACCCGGCTGGCGCCCGTCGGCGTCAGGCCGGGTGGCGCCCGTCGGCGGCGTAGCGGTCGATGGCCGAGGGAAGTTCGCGCGAGAGGCGCGACAGGAGGGCGGCGCGGCTCAGGCCGGTCTGCTGCGTCAGGTGATCGAGGGTCTCGGGACCGATCGCCCGCTCCAACTCGGCCTCCGCGATGCTGCGGCCGGGGCCCTGGTTGACCCAGGATTTCGCCGTCTCGGCGTGACCGCTCTTGGTGAAATGATCGACGAGTTCGCTCAGCCCGCTGGCGATCAGCCCACCGACGCCCGCCGTACCGACACCGCCGAGCAGGCCCGCCAATCCGGGAAGCCCGCCTCCCGTGGCGGTAGGCCCGGTGTTCGGAATCGGCTGGACGGGGATCCGTGGCGGCTCGGCGCCGCCATGGCCCTTCAGAAGTTCGGCTATCTTGTCGCGGTTCTGGTAGCCCGCCACGGCCAGAAGGCCGAGAAGCGCGGTCATCGAGGGATAGCCCTTGCTCATGGTCGATCCTGATTGGTGGTGTGGAAAGGCCGGACAGTCACCTGCCCGGTGTGGAGACGTCGACCGGCGGCGGGCTCGGGCCACGCCGCCGGAGCTGGACGAACGCGAAGCAGGCTCGCGTTGGCAGGCCAATGCTTCATCCTGCCTCGGTTTCTGGTGTGGCGCAGATTTTCGACTGAGAACCGGCGACCGTTTTTACGAAACCTGCTTACGGGCAGGCGTGGCGGGCGCCGTCGTTGCCGAGGTAGGTCCCGCTCGCTGCGTCATAGGAGCGGAAGCGGCGGGCACAGGCGGCCACGGCCTCGGGATCGGCCCCACCCCGGACGATCACCGGGGCCGCCTGGGCCTGGGAGTTGGCGATGGCCCCACCGATGATGGCGCCGGCGGCCAGACCGGCGACGCCCGCACCGACGGCGGCACCCACGCCGGGGCCGCGGCGATAGCCGTAACCGCGACCGTAGCCGCGGTGGCCGAACCGGCGGGGGCCGTAACCGCGAGATCCGAAGCGGCGATACTGCACGTACTCGGTGGGAAGGGCGCCCTCGGTGAGGGCCTGGATCGGGCCGGGGCCGATCGGGGAAGCCTGGGCCGGCAGCCCGATGAGGGTGGCGGCGACGGTGGCGGCGAGGGCGAGGGTCAACTTCATCGTGTGTGGGTTCCCATTCTGGAGATGCGAGATCGGGATATTCGAGAGTGATCGGCTGACCGACAGACCGAGCCGGGTCAGGTGACGCCGGCCCGACGTGGCCGCGGCAGGACCGCGAGCGGCGCCCGGTCGGCGGAACGTCAGCAAACGGGAAGACCGTCCGACGCTCACGCTAGCGTTTCCACCGGTGGCCGACCCGTCGTGGTTCACGATCAGGGCGGCGGGCCGTCTCGTCCCGGCTGATAGTCCGGGACCGGGGGGATGGCCGCGATCCCTTCAGATCCTGAAGCGAAGCGAGCGCCTGGAATTCAGGGCTTGGGACGGACGAACCAGCCGACCGCGAAGGCGACGGCGGCGAGACCGAACAGGGCGGAGGCCCGGTTGTCGTCGGCGTAGCGCACGGCGCGCTGTCCGTAGGCCGCTCCGCGCTCGCGGGCGTCGTGGGCCAGATGGCGGCCGCCTTCGATCAGGTTGCCGGCACGGTCCCGCACCTCGTGCGCGAGATGACGGCCGTCCTCGGCGAGATCCCCGGCGCGTTCGCGCACACGGCCGTAGGCGTATTGCGCGCCGCCGGCCACCTGGTTGACGGCGCCGCGGACCTGCCGGGCGGGATCGCCGGTGATACCGCCGAGCGCCGTCTGGGCACGGCCCTTCAGGTGGCGCGAGGCGCCATGGAATTGGTCGCGATTCATGCAACTCTCCTCGTGTTCGTTCTCGCTCGCGGCGGGTGGCGGGGGCGCGATCCGCGCTCCCGCCGCCGCGGCGCGGTCAGTGTTTGCCGGTCACCTTGTCGACGACCGATTTCATGCCGTCCTTGGCTTCGCCGACGGTGCGTTGGGCCTCGCCCTTGAGTTCCTGGGCCTTGCCCTCGACGACGAGCTTGTCGTTTCCGGTGACCTTGCCGGCCACCTGCTTGACGTTGCCGGCGGCCTCGTTGGCGAGGCCCTTCAGCTTGTCCGTGGTGCTGCTCATGGCTGTGCTCCTGTGTGAGGGATCAGGGAAAGTCGGCCGGTCTGGACGACCGGCCGAAGCGGTCTGTCAGACGCGGCGGGCGTCGTAGCCGGCGACCAGGGTGGCGGGCTTGGGGGCGCCGAGGCGACCGCCGAAGAAGCCGGCGAGGGCGCCGAGGATGAGCGCGAGCGCGCCGTAGAAGGCACCCTGGCTGGCCGCGCTCCGGGTTGCCTCGGCGGCGGCGACGGCCTTCTGCTTGGCGTCGGCGACGGCGGTTTCGTACTGCTTCTGGTAGGACTGGATCTGCGTCTTGGCCTGATCGACCGGGATACCCTGCGCCTTGGCGAGGGCATCGGCGGCGCGGTTCTCGGCTTCCTGCTTCTTGGCCGGATCACCCGACAGAAGAGCCCGCACCGCGGCGGCGGCGGCGTCACGCAGGGCCTCGGGGTCCTGGCCGGACGCCTGCTGGCGGACCGACTTCTCGATGCCGTCGAGCGGGTTCGAGATCTGGGCGAGGGAGGGGGCAGCGGCCTGGGCTGCGGTCTTCACGGTGCCGCCGACGAGGGAGCCGGCCCCGCCCAGCGTGCTGGTCACCCCCGAGAACGCGCCGCCGATGAGGCCGCCCGCCGCGGAGGTGAGCAGGTACAGCACGACGAGGGTGGTGACCGCCCAGGACACGAGGCCGTGCAGACCGGCCGCAGCGGTGACGGGCTTGCCCGAGAGCCGGCCGGCGATGAACCCGCCGGCGAGCGCGGCGACGATGCCCGAGACGATGAACCAGACGCCGGCGCCCATCGACAGGGTCGAGGCGGCCGGGTTGTCGGCGGCGTTGGTTCCGACGCTGGACAGGCCGATGCCGACGCCGACCATGTTGAGGACGACCTGGGACACCAGGGCGGTGACGGCACCGGCGAAGATGGCACCCCAGGACACTTCGTTCAGCAGGACGGTGCGGGTGTCGTTCGCCGCGGCGATGGACGTCGATGGCACGATGGGGGATGTGGACACGTGGTGAAACTCCGGGTCGTTGACCGTCCGGGACGGTCGGTCGGGAAGGCGGCTCGCGAGACCTTCGCGCGAGACGCCGACGTGGGGTTGCGGTCGAGACCTCAGTCGCGGCCGTGGATGAGCAGGCCGAGGCCGTAACCGAGGAGGCCAGCCACGAGCAGCGCGGCGATCGGATGTTCGGCGACCTGATGCGTCACCTCGCGACCACCCTGGCGCACGGCGCGGCTGCCGTTCTCGTAGGCGTCCTCGGCGTAGTCGTAGGCCTCGCGGGCACCATGGCGCACGGCGCGCTCGGCCCGGTCGTAGTCGGCTTCGGCCTTGCCCTGGACCCGGCGGCCGCGATCCTCGACGTCGTGCGACCCGACGAGGTTGCCGACCGCATCGCGGACCTTGCCGCCGATGTCGCGGGCGGTGTCGGCGACCGTGTCCGCGGCGTCGCGGACGGTGTCCTTGGCCTGACCGTAGAGGTTCTCGGCGGCGCCCTGCGCCTCGCGGGCACGGCCCTCGACCGAGTCGCGCTTCGAACCGGTCAGGTCGCCGACGGCGCCCTGAACCTTGCCGCCGATCTCCTTGGCAGCACCCGTGATACGATCCGTATCGACCATGATGACTCTCCGTTTTGAATGTCGCGTGACATGGGGGTTGTGTTTCGACGGACGGGCGAAGCTACGGCTTCGACGTCGTCTTCGGCTTTGCATCGGCCTTGGCCGAGATCTGCTCGGCCTTGCCTTCGGCTTCGATCTTTCCGTCGCCGATCAGCTTGCCGATCGCTTCCTTCACCGAGCCCTTGAGCTGTTCGGCCGAGTCGGTCGTCTTCGGCTTGCTCACGATCGTCTCCAAACTGCTCGAACGGCTGGCGTCGGTCAGTCAGGTGGCCCGTCGGAGCCATGGATCAATGATGCAGATGTACCGGTAGACCGGTTTTTTCAGCTCGAACTCACGGCCGGAAAACCGTTGTTGCGTCCCCAGACGATCGCTTCGGAACGCTTGTGGACATCGAGCTTCCGGTAGAGCGCCGCGGAATGGTTGCGGACGGTGTTCCGGGAGAGGGACAGGCGTCGGGCGATAGCCTCGTCGTTCTGCCCCTGGCAGATGAGGTCGAGGATCTGGCGTTCCCGCACGGTGAGGTTGGGAGCGATCCCGTCCTTCCGCTCGTTGCCGGGCTGGCGCAGGTTGGCGAGCTTTTCGATGAGGCCGCGGCTGAACCAGGAGGTGTCGGCCATCACGGCTTCGATCGCCTCGAACAGATCCCGCTCGGTGCGTTTCCGTTCGGTGATGTCCTGCAGGACCATGAGGGCGAAGATCTCGTCTCCGATCTCGACCCTCTCCGCGGACACGAGACAATCGAGGTCTGTGCCGTCCTCGTGGCGCAGGCAGACCTCGAGGCCGAGCACGTAGCCGGTGCGGGTGAGCGCGCTCTCGAAGGTGGATCTCGCCGGCTCGGAGACCCACAGCCCGATCTCGGCGGGGGCGCGCCCGGTGATCCTGTCGGCGCCGTAGCCGAACACCCGGCTGAAGGCGTCGTTGACGCCGGTGATGGTGAAGCTGTCGGCGCGGGCCAGCACGGTCGGCACCGGCGTTAGGCGGAACGCCTTGGCGAACCGCTCCTCGCTCTGGCGCAGGGCGGTCTCGGCTTTGCGCCGCAGTTCGAGGTCGGCGAAGGTAAAGAGCATGCAGGGCTCGTCGCCCAGGTCCATCGGCTGACCGGCCACGATGACGAAGCGGGTGTCGCCGTTGGGCAGGTCGAGGCAGGCCTCCATCTGCGGGATGGTCCCGCCCTCGTTGAGCCGGGAGATCGCCAGATCGCGGCTGCGGGCGCCCGCCAGCACGTCGACCTCGTAGACGCTGCGACCGATGACGGCGTCGCGGGTGTAGCCGGTCATCTCCAGGAAACCGAGATTGACCTTGACGTGGCGCAGGTCCGAAAGCCGACAGATCACCGCCGGGGCGGGGTTGGCGTTGAAGGTGGTCTCGAACCGCTCCTCGGCCTCGAACTGGTCTGACACGTCCTTGAGGATGAGGGCGAGGCAGCTCGGATTGCCGTCGCGGTCGGTGGCCACCAGGCTGCGCAGGCAATGGACGAACTCGATGTCCGGCCTGTCGGTGCGGGTGACCTCGACGATGACGTCCTGGAAGCTTTCCCCGGAGACGACACGTTCGATCGGGTACTGGTTGGGGGTGCGGTTGTTGCGGTAGCGCAGCGAGAACCGCGCCCGATACGCATCCACGGTCTGCCCGAGTTCGTCGATGGTCTCGACCCCGTGCATCGCGAGGGCGGCCGCATTGGCGTAGGCGATGGTCTGGTCGGGCTCCACCAGGATCACGCCTTCGCTGAGACCCGCGATGATCTGCCGGAGTTCATGCCTGTCGACGCCCGTCGTCACCGCGCACCACCCTCCGAGGTCGCCCGTCGCGACCGGGGTTGCAACAGGTGCGTGCGTCCCCGGGTTCCAGAGGCGTTGCGGAAAGGTTGGTACAGCCACACCATCGATGTGACCGTGATCGATCAGAATACGTGAGGGATCCCGCCGTGTCCCGCGTGCAGACGATCACCGAAAGTGAGAATGGAAACGATGGGTTTCGATCGTTTCTGTTTCGGGTCTGCCGGGCCTGCTGCACAGTGTCGTCGTCGCAGGCACGCTGCGCCTCATGGACCGGAGATCACGATGACCAAGCCCTACACGCGCCTCGACCTGGACCAGGCGGTGGTCCTCCTGGTGGACCACCAGGCCGGGCTGCTCTCCCTGGTGCGGGATATCGATCCGGACCGCTTCAAGAACAACGTCCTCGCCGTGGCGGACCTCGCCGCCTACTTCGGGCTGCCCACCATCCTGACCACGAGTTTCGAGGACGGACCGAACGGCCCGATCATGCCCGAGCTGAAGGCGAAGTTCCCGAACGCACCGTTCATCGCGAGGCCCGGCCAGATCAACGCCTGGGACAATCCGGACTTCGTCGCGGCGATCCGAGCGACCGGCCGTAGGCAGCTCGTCATCGCGGGCGTGGTCACGGAGGTCTGCGTCGCCTTCCCGGCCCTGTCGGCCATCGCGGAGGGGTTCGAGGTCTTCGCCGTCACCGACGCCTCGGGCACCTTCAACGACGTGGTGCGCGACGCCGCCTGGAACCGGATGTCGGCGGCCGGCGTGCAGCTGATGACCTGGTTCGGCGTCGCCTGCGAACTGCATCGCGACTGGCGGCGAGACGTCGAAGGGCTCGCGACCCTGCTGTCGGACCACATTCCCGACTACCGCAACCTGATGACCAGCCACAGCGCGCTGAAGGGCGCGACACCGCAGGCAGCGACGGCGTCTTGAACCGAGGGCGCCCGGCCCCGGCCATCAGGACGTCGGCAGGCCGACGTCGGCCACGGGGCGGATGCGCGGGGCCACGCGCCAGCGGTCGAGTTCGCGGTCGATGGCGTCCTGCGTGGCGCTCATGAAGCCGGCCGAGGATAGGCCGGGCGCCAGGGCATCGAGGTAGCGCACGATGACCTTGCCCGGCCGCTTGGCGCCCCCGCTCGGCCAGTACAGGCCCGAGTTCACCGCAACCGGCAGAACCGGCAGGCCGAGCCTCGCGTAGAGCAGTTCGACGCCGCGCTTGAACTGGACCGGCTCACCGATCTCGCCGCGGGTTCCTTCGGGGAACATCAGCACCGAGCGGCCCTGCGCGATCGCCTCGCGGCTCTGGTCGATCATGGTGCGCAGGGCCTGCGAACCGTTCGCCCGGTCGATGATGATCATCGGCGAGCGCTTCAGGAACCAGCCGACCACCGGGATCGCCACGAGTTCGCGCTTGGCGACGATGGCCACGTCCGGGATCAGCACGAGGAACGCCAGCGTCTCCCAGGCCGATTGGTGGTTGGCGACGATCAGGCAGGGTTCGGACGGGATGTGCTCGCGCCCCTCCTCGACATAGGTCAGCCCGACGATGCGGCGCAGGCCGTACAGGATGCCGCGGGCCCACAGCCGCGTGGCGGCCCGGATCGGCCGCTCGGGTGACCCGCACAGGGCGAGCACCACGAGGGGCACCAGGAAGAGCGCCGTCCAGGCGGCCCAGTACAAGTTGAACGTCACGGAGCGAAGGCGCGGCACGGCAGGAGCGTCCTCTGGGGTTGCGAAGGGCTGAGGCTGGGACCGAGGGCGCAATCAGGCCGTTGGCGAAGCCGCTTTCACAGCGACGATCGACGCGATCCGGTCTATCGGTGACATCCGCCTCATCGATACCGCATACCACGAGCCAGAGCCGTTGCGCCTCACCGTCTCAACCTGGAACATCAATTCCGTTCGCCTGCGTATCGATCAGGTGCTGCGCTTCCTAGCCGAGACGCAGCCGGATGTCCTCTGCTTGCAGGAAACCAAGTGCCCCGACGACGCCTTTCCGCTGAAGGCTCTGCGCGGCTCGGGCTACGAGCACGTCGTCTTCGCGGGCCAGAAGGGCTACAACGGCGTCGCCATCCTCTCGCGGTTTCCGCTGCTGTCCCGTGACGTGATGGGCTTTTGCGAACGGGCCGATGCCCGCCACCTCTCGGCCGTGCTCGGACCGGAAGCGGGACGCGCGGCGGGGCTCGCGATCCACGACTTCTACGTCCCGGCCGGCGGCGACATCCCCGACGCGGGCCTCAATCCGAAGTTCGCGCACAAGCTCGCCTTCCTCGACGACCTGCGCGCCTGGGGGGCCCGGCGACCGACCGGCCCGGCGATCCTGGTGGGCGATCTCAACGTGGCGCCGCTGGAACACGACGTCTGGTCGCACAAGCGGCTCCTCGACGTCGTCAGCCACACCCCCATCGAGACCGAGCGCCTGGAAACCCTGCGCGGCGAGGCCGGGTGGATCGACACCGCCCGGTTGCTGAGGCCCGAGCCCGAGAAGATCTACACGTGGTGGAGCTACCGCTCGCCCGATTGGGCGGCGGCCGACAAGGGACGGCGCCTCGACCACGCCTGGGTCTCGCCCGACCTCGCCGGGTGCGTGCGCGCGGTGACCGTGACGCGTGAAACACGCGGTTGGGACCGGCCGTCCGATCACGTACCGGTGACCCTGACCCTCGACCTCTGACGCGGTTTCCGTTCGATTCGAGGTGGAACCGTATCACGAAGCCCGCGCGGCCCCTGAGCGAAGCGGCAGACCGCGTCGTGAAGCCTTCGAATGGCGTTCGCATCGGCGGTCCGTGCACCGTTCGTCGCATCCCTGCGGCGATTGTCCCTTGCCAAATCCACGCACGGATCGGTAATGATACGGTCCCCTTCCCGGTGCCGTGCGGTTCGATCCGCGGCCCGCGGGCGCGTCCTGGTCTTTTTGGCCTCGTCGCCTTCGCAGTCGGTCCACCGCGTTCGTTCCCTCGGCGTCTTCAAGACCGGGCAGGTGTCGGTAGAGGTGGCGATCCTTTCGCGGTCGCCGCACCGTTCTTGAAATCACCGGCCGGCGGCTAGCCCGGTCGCATGTCTTCGCGAGGTCAGGGAGAGGATGGTCGGACGCACAGCACCGGTTGCCGTTGCTCGTGTTTCAAGCGCCCGCATCGTGCGTGGCGCCGGTTCGCCGTCTGCCCTGGCCAGGATCAACCCCACGCGCGCCGCCCACAGGCGCCCAGCGGCGGTTGGCGACAATCCCTCATCCCTGGCCCCCACCACCCGATCGATCGGGTCGGCGCGAGCGTTCCCCGTCGAGGCTTTCCGCTTCGGACCGGTCGGCGCTCCACCGGGACCGCCCGGTCACAGGAGAACGGCGTCGGCCGCCATGTCGAAAGATCGTCATGGCCAACAACAAGATGCTCATCGATGCGATGCACCCGGAGGAGACCCGGGTCGTCACGGTCCACGGCTCTAGGGTCGAGGAATTCGATTTCGAAGCCGCCAACCGGCGCCAGCTGCGCGGCAACATCTACCTCGCCAAGGTGACGCGGGTCGAACCCTCGCTGCAGGCCGCCTTCATCGAGTACGGCGGCAATCGCCACGGCTTCCTCGCGTTCAGCGAGATCCACCCCGACTACTACCAGATCCCCCTGGCCGACAGGCAGGCGCTGCTCGAGGACGAGGCTCGCGACGCCGAGGAGCACCGCGAGCGCGAGGAACGCAAGCCGCGCCGCCGCACCCGCGGCCGCCGCTCGGAGGCCAAGTCGGCCAAGACCGCAGAGACGGTGACCGCCGAGGACGAGGCCGGCTCCGTCGACGTCGGCTCGCCGTCGTTCGAGACCGCCATCGCCGCCGAAGCCGACGGCGTCGAGGTCCAGGCGGTCGATGCGGCGGATTCCGCGATTCCGCCGCTGGCCGACGAGCAGGCCGCGCAGGCGGGTGACACCGGGGCCGACGAAGCCGACGTCGTCGCGGCGCCGCCCCCCGCGAGCGCGTCGGACGCCGCCGACGAAGGGACCCAGCCGGCAGGCGAGACCTCCGACGAGCCCGTTGCCGCCGCCGGCCCGATGCTCGCCGCTGAGGGCGAGACCGCGTCCGTCAAGAGCGACGATCGCGCCGAGCCGGAGACCGACGATAATTCCGACGAAGATTCCGACGAGGACGATGACGACGACTCCGAGGACGACGAGGAGGATGGCGACGAAGACGAAGACGGCGACGACGAGGAGGATGGCGAAGAGGACGGCGAAGACGCCGAGCCGAAGATCGCCCAGGTCGGCGGCGACGCGCTCGCCGAGATTCCCGAGCGTCCCCGCACTTATCGCCGTCACTACAAGATCCAGGAGGTGATCAAGCGCCGTCAGATCATCCTGGTGCAGGTCGTCAAGGAAGAGCGCGGCACCAAGGGCGCGGCGCTCACCACCTACCTGTCGCTGGCCGGCCGCTACTCCGTTCTGATGCCCAACACCGGCCGCGGTGGCGGAATCTCGCGCAAGATCACATCGGCCGCCGACCGCAAGCGCCTCAAGGAGGTCGCGCAGGACCTGGAGGTGCCGGACGGCATGGGCGTGATCCTGCGCACCGCCGGCGCATCGCGCACCAAGCCCGAGATCAAGCGCGACTTCGAATACCTGATGCGCCTGTGGGAGAGCGTGCGCGAGCTGACGCTGTCGTCCTCGGCCCCGGCCCTGGTCTACGAGGAGGGTTCGCTGATCAAGCGCGCCATCCGCGACCTCTACAACAAGGACCTCGACGAGGTACTGGTGGCGGGCGACGAGGCCTACCGCGAGGCCCGCGACTTCATGCGGATGCTGATGCCAGGCCAGTCCAAGGTCGTGCAGCCCTACCGCGACGCAACGCCGATCTTCGCCCGCTACGGCGTCGAGCAGCAGCTCGACGCGATGTTCTCGACCCACGTGACCCTGAAGTCCGGCGGCTACCTCGTCATCAACCCGACGGAGGCCCTGGTCTCCATCGACGTGAACTCGGGCCGCTCCACCCGCGAGCACGACATCGAGGACACGGCGCTGCGCACCAACCTGGAGGCGGCCGAGGAGGTCGCCCGCCAGCTGCGCCTGCGCGATCTCGCCGGGCT
This sequence comes from Methylobacterium sp. Leaf399, assembly GCF_001424525.1. NCBI lineage: Bacteria > Pseudomonadati > Pseudomonadota > Alphaproteobacteria > Hyphomicrobiales > Methylobacteriaceae > Methylobacterium > Methylobacterium sp. Leaf399. The sequence goes on from NZ_LMQK01000013.1 coordinate 33,174, forward strand.
CGTCGTCATCGACTTCATCGACATGGAGGAGAAGCGCAACAACCGCGCCGTCGAGAAGAAGCTCAACGAGTGCCTGAAAGACGACCGCGCCCGTATCCAGGTCGGCCGCATCTCGCCGTTCGGGCTCCTGGAGATGAGTCGCCAGCGCATCCGCACCGGCATGCTGGAAAGCTCGTCGCTTCCCTGCATCCATTGCGGAGGCTCGGGTTACGTGCGCGCCACCGCGTCGGTGGCCCTGCAGATCCTGCGCTCCATCGAGGAATCGCTCCTCAAGAGCACCAGCCACAACCTCGTGCTGCGCACCCGCACCGAAGTCGCGCTGTACATCCTCAACCAGAAGCGGGCTCACCTGCGTGAGCTCGAGGTCCGCTTCGGCGTCTCCGTGACCATCGCCGCCGACGAGCGCCTGGCCGCCACCTCGGCGTTCCAGCTCGACCGCGGCGAGCCGGCGGTGAGGACGGAAGGACCGGTGACCGGCATCCGCGCCACTGCCGTGATGCCGGAGCTCGAAGAGGACGAGGAGGAGTTCGAGCCCGAGGCCGAAGAGGCCGAGGGCATCGAGGCCGCCTCGGAATCGGCCGATGCGCCCGCACCGCGCGGCGACGGCGAGGAGACCGCCGAAGGTCGCAGCCGCCGTCGCCGGCGGCGGCGTCGGCGCGGCGGTCGTCACGAGACCGGCGAGCAGGACGCCGGCGACCAGGACGCCGGCGAGAACGAGACGGCCGGCGACGACGAGCATCAGGCCGGTTCGGAGTCCGATGAGGATGCCGAAGGCGCCGACGCGGCCGTCGCAGAGCCCAGGGCCGAATCGGTCGCGGCGGGCGAGACCAGCGAAGACGAGGGTGCGGGTCGCCGCCGGCGCCGCGGACGTCGCGGCGGTCGTGGTCGCGAGCGCGGTGAAGGTCGCGAGCGCGGGGCTTCGGTCGGCGAGGCCGATGGTGCGGGGTCGGAGGGCGCCGGATCGGATGAGGACGCCCACCCGTCCGAGGAGATCGCGACGGTCCTGCAGGCCGAGCAGCCCGTGTCCGCCGATCTCGTGGAAGCGGTGAGCGCACCCGGCGAGGGCCCGGACACCGGCGAGACGACGCCTCCTCCGGTGGAGACGGTGGCGATCGACCTGCCGATCTCCGTCGTGCCTGAACCGGTCTCGCCGACCGAGGCCCCTGCCCCATCGGCGAAGATCGGAGACACCGTGCAGGAGCCGGCGAAGTTCGAGCCGCGGCCGGAGCCGGTCGCCGTCGTGCTGACGCCTGTGGATCCCGATCGTCCCAAGCGGGCCGGCTGGTGGTCCCGCACCAAGGCCGCGCTCACGGGCGAATAGGCCCCACGGACATTCGTCGAACGAAGAACGGCGGAGGCGCGACAAGCGCCTCCGCCGTTCTGTTTTCCAGGGGTGAGCGTCGTGATCCGCCGGCCGTCGCCCCACCCGCGGTCAGTAGCCCAGCGCGCTGCCGTCCTTGCGCGGGTCCGAACCGGCCACCAGGGTCCCGTCCTCGCCGATCCAGATGATCTGCCCGCCGCCGATGGCCTGGGGCGCACGGACCGCCCTGTGGCCGCGGGCCTCCAGGGCGGCCGGGAGATCGGGCGAGAACCCCGCTTCCAACTCGAGCTCGCCGCCGTAGGCGAAGCTGCGCGGGGCATCGAGGGCCTCCTGCACGTCGAGGCCGCGGTCGATGATGCCGGTGAGCAACTGGACGTGGCCCATGGCCTGGTAGTGGCCGCCCATGACCCCGAACGGCGCCACCGTGCGCCCCTCCTTCATCAGCATGCCGGGGATGATGGTGTGCATCGGCCGCTTGTTCGGGGCGATCGTATTGGGGTGGCCCGGCTCGACCCGGAAGGAGAGTCCGCGGTTGTGCAGGAGCACGCCGCTCTCCGGCCCCATGATGCCGGTGCCGAAGCCCTGGAACAGCGAGTTGATGAAGGAAATCGCGTTGCCGTCCTTGTCGACGATGCAGAGGTAGATCGTGTCCTTGTGCTGCCGCTCAGCCTCCACCTCCGGCCAGATCACCGGTGGCGTGGCACGGGTCATATCCACGGCGCCCCTGGCGCTCGCGAGCCAGGCGTCCGAGAGCAGGTGCTCGACCGGCACCGCGTTCAGCACCGGGTCCGAGAACAGCGCGTCGCGATGGTGATAGGCCTGTTTGCAGGCCTCAGCGTAAAGGTGGACCCGGTCGAGTTCGCCCATGCCACCGATGTCGTAGTGCGTGAGCACGTTCAGCATCATCAAGGCAGCCAGTCCCTGGCCGTTGGGCGGGCATTCGTAGACGTCGTAGCCGCGATAGCGGGTGGTGATCGGCGTCACGTACTCGGGAGCGGCGGCCGCGAAATCCTCCAGCGTGTGCAGGCCGCCGAGGCTCTGGAGCTTGGCGACCAGATCCTGCGCCACCGGCCCCTCGTAGAATCCCTTGGCACCGTGCTCGGCGATGCGCCGCAGGGTGGCGGCGAGCTTGGGGAGCTTGACGATCGTCCCCGCCTCGGGCGCCTGGCCGCCGACGAGGTAGCTCGCCGCCGCATCCACATCCTGCGCCACCCGCGTCGCCGACCGCTCCCAATCCCAGGCAACGCGGGGCTGGACCGGAAAACCGCCCTCGGCATAGGCGATGGCCGGCTGGAGCACATAGCCGAGGCTACGCGTACCGTGGTCGCGCAGCAGCGTCTCCCAGGCAGCGATGGCGCCGGGCACTGTGACCGCGTGCGGCGAGGTCGGCTCGATGGTGATGCCCCGTTCGAGGTACCAGGCGTCCCTGGCGGCAGCGGGCGACCGGCCCGACCCGTTGAGGGCGACCGGCTTTCCGGCGCCCTTGGGCGTGTAGAGCGCGAAGCAATCCCCGCCGATGCCCGACATCAGCGGATCGACCACGCATTGCACGGCGCAGGCCGTGATGGCCGCATCGACCGCGTTGCCACCGCTGCGCAGGGCCTCGATCGCCGCCAGGGTCGCGAGGGGATGCGACGTCGCCACCGCCGCATTGGCGGCATAGACGGGCGAGCGGCCGGGCAGGGAGAAGTCTCTCACGGGATGGCTCCTGGATTCTTTCAACGGTTGGGCTCGGCGGAGCCGGGCATCGTCGGGCAGAGGTTGTCGGGTCGGCGCAGGACCCGTGAGGGATGTCCCTTCGGGCGCTTCCGTGGGGATCACCGTCGGCGGCAGCATAGGGATACCCCCGGTGTCGTCCACCGGCCGCGTCGCCCGCAAATCTCCGGCCACGACGGACCGTACGTCCGCTTAATTGCGGATCGGCCCGCGTCCCGCGCCGGCGTGGCAGTCCGACCCGCCAGCGCGTGAAAAGAACGGGCAATTTGGGCTCAGGGACGCCCGAGCAGGCGATCGAACAGCTTCCTCACTTCGCTGCGCTCCGCGGCGAGCTGTGCCGTCAGGCTGCGGGCGTCCGGCGCGCCCATCGCCTTGGCGAGCCGCGCCAGGGTCACCGTCGAGGTACTGGTCGGATCGCCCTGCACCATCAGGCGCTGCCACTGATGCACGGCCTCGAACAGGCGGTGGGCGGCGGACAGTCTCGCGGCGGATTCTTCCGGCACCAGCCCCACCTCGGCGGCATGCGCGAAGAGATCCGGTCCGTGGAGCCCGGTCAGGCCGGGATGTGCCCGGGCGTGGCCCAACACAAGGGCCTGGCCGAGGAAATCGAGGTCGAGAAGCCCACCCGGACTCAGCTTGAGGTCGAGGGCGCCGCGCGACGGCTTCTCCTTCTCCACCAGCGCGCGCATGGCGCGGACGGCGGCATTCACGGCCGCCGGCTCGCGCGGACGCAGGAGCGTCGCGCGGATCGCGGCCTCGATCTCGGCTCCGAGCCCGGCGTCGCCGGCGATGAGACGGGCGCGGGTCAGCGCCATGTGCTCCCATAGCTCGGCTTCGTCGGCCTGATAGGCGAGGAAGCTGCGCCATTGCGTGGCGATGGCACCCTGGCCGCCGCCGGGCCTCAGGCGCAGGTCGACCTCGTAGAGGCCGCCGCGCCGGGTCGGAACGGTGAGGCTCGCCACCAGTCGCTGGGTCAGCCGGTTGTAGGCGACCGCGGCATCCAGCGGCCGTGGACCGGAGCTACGCCGGTCGTCCGGGTCGAAGTCGTAGACGACCATCAGGTCGAGATCGGATTCCGCCGTGAGCTGGTGCGAACCGAGCCGCCCGAGGCCGATCACCGCGACGCGACCACCGGGAACCGGTCCGTGCTCCGCCTCGAACAGGGCCGAGACGGCGGCCAGACTCCGGCCGACCACGACATCGGCGATTGCCGCATAGGAGCGTCCGGCCATCTCGGGCGACAGGATCCCGCAGATCAGCCGTGCGCCTGTGGCGAAGCGCATCTGCCGGGCCGCGTCGCGGCTGCGGTCGAGGAAATCCTCGTGGTCGGCCGGCCGGCCGAGAAGGTCGCGGAACTGCCGGTCGATGTCGGCGGGATCGTCGCTGGGCGCCACGAAAGCCGGATCGATCACGCCATCGAGCACATGCGGACTGAAGGCGACGGTCTCGGCCAGTCGCGGCGCCGATCCGAGCAGGTCGGCGAAGAGTTGGCGCAGGCGATCGTTGGAACGCAGGATGGTGAGGAGTTCGAGGGCCGCCGGCATCCGGGCGAAGGCCCTGTCGAGGGTATCGAGGGCGGCATCGGGCTGAGCGGTGCTGCCGATCGCCTGCATCAGGGCCGGCACGAGTTCGGTCAGCACCTCGCGGGCCCGGGCCGTGCGGACTGCGGGCCGACGCCCGAAATGCCAGCCGCGCACGGTCTCGGTCGCACGCTCGGGCTCGCGGAACCCGAGCTTCCTCAGGGTGGCGAGGGTGGCGGGGTCGTCGTCCGTCCCGCTGAACACGAGGCTGCCGCCCGCCGCCGAAAGATCCGGTTCGGCCTCGAACAACAGCGCGTAATGCGCCTGGACGCGGCGGGCGTGATGGAGCAGCGCCGCCTCGAACGCGCGCTTGGTGGGAAAGCCGGCGAATTTCGCGAAGGCCGTGAGTTCCTTCGGATCGGTCGGCAGGCGCTGGGTCTGCTCGTCGCGCAGCATCTGCAGGCGATGCTCGATGGTGCGCAAGAAGACGTAGGCCGCCGTCAATTCGTCCCGCGCCGTGGCGTCGATCCAGCCCTCCTCGGTGAGGCCGGCCAGCATCCCGACGGTGGTGCGGCCGCGCAAGGTCGCCCTACGGCCGCCGAACACGAGCTGCTGCGTCTGCACGAAGAACTCGATTTCCCGGATGCCGCCGCGCCCGAGCTTGATGTCGTGGCCGGCCACCGCGATGGTGTCGTGGCCGCGCACCGCGTGGATCTGGCGCTTCATCGCATGGACGTCGGCGATGGACGCGAAATCGAAGTACTTGCGCCAGACGAACGGCGTCAGGCCCGCCAGGAACCGTTCGCCTGCAGCGATGTCCCCGGCGATGGCGCGGGCCTTGATGAAGGCAGCCCTTTCCCAGTTCTGGCCGACGGTCTCGTAATAGACATAGGCCGAGTCCAGCGAGAGCGCGGTCGGCGTCGAGCCGGGATCGGGCCTGAGCCGGTAATCGACCCGGTGCACGTAGCCGTCTCCGGTGCGCTCCTGCAGCAGCTTGGCGATCCCCTGCGCCAGCTTGATGAAGAAGGGTGCGGGTTCGATCCCGGCCTTGAGGGGCGCCGTCTCGGGATCGAAGAACACGATCAGGTCGATATCGCTCGAATAGTTGAGTTCCCGCGCCCCGTGCTTACCCAGGCCGAGGATGACGAGGCCGGACCCGGCCTGCGGATCGGTGGGATCCCGCGGCAGGAACCGGCCGGCCGCCGTGGCCTCGAAAAACAGCGCCTCGGCGGCGGCGGCCACCGAGGCATCGGCGAAATCCGACAGCGCCGCGGTGACCGTCTCCAGCGTCCAGAGGCCACCGATATCGGCGAGCGCCACGAGGAGGGCGTGCTCGATGCGGGTTCTGCGCAAGCGGCGCGCGACCTCGTCGAGGGAGACATTCCCGCCTCCGGCAGCCCGCCGCTGCCTCTCGCAGAGTTCGCGTCCAACGACGTCCGGCGACCGGTCGCAGAGGGCCACGAGACGGGCGGGGTCCCGCAGGACCGCCTGCCACAGGAACGGCGAATGATCGGCGAGCCCAAGGAGCAGGGCACGCAGGGGCGGCGTCAACAGATCGGGCGGCAGGCCGGGCTCGATCTCGGCCAAGCGCGCTGCCGCCGCTCGCGCATCGCTCAACGGCGGCGCGGCCACGATCCCGTCACGCAACGTCCCCTCGCCCGTCATGCCCCCTCCCCGTCCTGCGCCAGGGGAAGGGTTATCACGACGCGAAGGCCGGGCGCATTGTCCTGCAGTGCGACGGCGCCCTCGTGCAGGCGAACCACCGCCCCGACGAGGCTGAGGCCGAGGCCGAACCCTGGGCGCGACCGCGCGTCCTCCAGGCGCACGAACCGGTCGAACACACGCTCGCGCGCCTCCTCCGGGATACCCGGCCCCGTGTCGGCCACGACGAGGCGGATGGCCCCGGTGTCCCGGGTCACGGCGATGCGTATCGTACCCGGAACATCGTTGGGAGCATATTTCAGGGCGTTGTCGAGGAGGTTGGCCAACGCCTGCCCGATGAGCTCTCGGTTGCCCCGCAGCATCAGGTCCGGTTCGGCCTCGACCTGGAGGTCGAGGCCCCGGTCGGCGGCGACGGCCTCGTAGAGATCGGCCAGTTCGCGAACCGCGGCAGACAGGTCGAAGGCGGTCATCGCCTTGCGGATGCTGCCGGCTTCCAGGCGGGCGATCATCAGCAGTGCGTCGAAGACCCGAATGAGGCCGTCGCTCTCCTCGATCACCCCCTCCATCGCCTCCCGCAACGCCTCGGGTGTCCGCGCGGTGCGCAGCGCATCGTCGGCCCGGTTGCGCAGGCGTGTCAGGGGTGTCTTGAGGTCGTGGGCGATGTTGTCGGATACCTCGCGCAGGCCCTGCATCAGCGCGCCCATGCGCGCCAACATGGCGTTGAGGTTCTCGGCGAGGCGGTCGAGTTCGTCCCCGTTGCCGGCGACGCCGAGCCGGCCGTCGAGATCGCCGGCCATGATCCGGCGGGCGTTCTCGGTCATGTCGTCGACGCGCTTGAGAACCCGGCTCGCCACGAACCAGCCGCCGGCCACGCCCAGCACCACCACGAGGGCGAGGGAGGAGGCGAAGGTCCGGCCGATCACCCCGCGCAGGCGGTCGCGCTCGACCACGTCACGCCCGACGAGAAGGCGAAAACCGCCCGGCAGCGTGAAGACGCGCATGATCGCCTCGTGGTCGAGGCTGTCCGATTCACCACGGCGGGAATAGGAGCCCTCCGTCTGGCCGGGCTGGGACAGAAGCCCCGGCGACAGGGAGCCGACGTTTCCCACGATGTGCTCGCCGGCCGGCGTGGTCACGAGGTAGAGCGAGGCCCCCGGCTCGCCCGCCCGTCGTTCCACCGTGGCGATGAGACGGCGCAAGCCACCGGCGCCGTATTGCTCGGCCAACCCGTTGATCTCGGCATCGAGGGTGGACACGATCTGGTCGTCGAGGACGCGGGCCGCGTTCCAGGCGACGTAGCCGAGGGCCAAAAAGGCGACGGTGGCGAAGATCGCCAGGTACGCGAAGGACAGCTTGAACGCGGTCGTCCGAAACAGCTTGCCGAGGCCGCGGGGAAACCTCAACCGCGGCAGCCTCATGATGCCCCCGCCGCATCCGTGCCCGCGTCACGCATGACATAACCGGTGCCGCGGATGGTATGGAGGAGCGGTCGCTCGAAATCCTTGTCGATCTTGGCACGCAGGCGCGAGATATGGACGTCGATCACGTTGGTCTGCGGATCGAAGTGATAGTCCCAGACGTGTTCGAGCAGCATGGTGCGGGTCACCACCTGCCCGGCATGCTGCATCATGTACTCCAACAACCGGAACTCGCGAGGCTGCAGGGCGATGTCGCGCCCGGCGCGAGCGACGCGGTGCGACAGCCGGTCGAGTTCGAGATCGCCGATCCGGTAAGCCGTGGCGACGGCCGCGCCAGGGCCGGACGTCCGCCGCCGCGCCAGGACTTCGACCCGGGCGAGCAGTTCTGAGAAGGCATAGGGCTTGGGCAGGTAGTCGTCGCCACCCGCGCGCAGCCCCTTCACCCGGTCGTCGACCTGCCCGAGGGCTGAGAGGATCAGGATCGGCGTGGTGACGGCCTGCTCCCGGAGAGCGCGGATGAGGGACAGCCCATCGAGCTTGGGCAGCATCCGGTCGACGACGAGGACGTCGTAGTCCCCGCCCTGCGCCAGCGCATAGCCGTCGAGACCGTCCGTGGCGCCATCGGCGACATGGCCGGCCTCGCGAAACGCTTTGGCGAGATAGGCCAGTGCCTCGGGGTCGTCTTCGATCAGGAGAAGGCGCATCGCGTGCCTATAGCGTCGGCACGCCAACGCAGAAAGGGCCAACTCCGTGAGGAGATGGCCCTTTCTGCGTGTGATCGTTTTGTATGAGGGCGTGTTTTGTTCTGTGCAGGTCTGGCGGCGACCGACTCTCCCGTGTCTTGAGACACAGTACCATGGGCGCTGGTGCGTTTAACGGCCGA
>NZ_LMQK01000014.1:0-38531 GCF_001424525.1 Methylobacterium sp. Leaf399
GCGACGCCTGGAACAAGCTCATCGCCCAACCCTGGCGCATCATGTCCATCGGACTGCGCCGATGGGCCCATGGGTGCTGATCAATGAGAATTGGTATTAGCCCGGCGTAACGGTTCTCGCGCCTGTAGATGCCCGATGGCCCACTAGGTGGGCGTGACCCACAACTCGTGCAGACCCCGCCCATCTCGAAACCAGTGAACCTGTGAGATCGGATCCTGACCGCAGTTGGTATAGGACCGCACGATGCCATTGACGACGCGCTGGGCAGTCTGGCGACTTCCGACAGCGTAGGCGAGCAGACGAGGGGTCGTTCCGCGATTATTATACAAATCGCGAACGTAAATCGCATGTGACATGAACACTCCAGGATCGGTTAAATAACGTAACTGATAACTGTGAGTGCAATGCGCAGCTCGGATCCTAGTTCAGCGAGAGCTTGAACCCTAGTTATTGCAATCCTCATTCCATGCGGACAAGTGGCTTGATCAGCGCGGTCGCTGTCGACCGACGCCATGTACGATTGCAATTTGAGATAGCAAAAGGGTTGAGATGCCTCGCCTAGCTACTCTCGGTTCGCGCCTCACGACACTGGACACCCGAACAGCACGGCCAGTACCCAAGAGAGCGGACGCCGAGCTACTAACCCCCGAGCACGCCGCCTGGCGCCAAGAGGTGCTGAAGCGAGCCGGGTGGAAGTGCCAATGGCCCGGCTGCTCAGCCCACGGCAGGCGCGGTGGGGTCCGGCTCTACGCCGATCACATTGTCGAACGCCGGGATGGCGGTGACCCACTGGATTCAAGGAACGGACAGGCGCTGTGCTCGCCGCACCATGGACTCAAGACCGCCGCTGAGCGGGCGCGGCGCATGGGGTTGATGCCGACTTAGCCGAACGGCGCCTGCGGGCGTCCTGGGCCATCCCAGGAACCGTGTGCGGCCACCAGCGAGGGGTGGGGGGCGGTCTAAAGTCTGGCATGCCAGGGGGTCGCTACCGCACAGGGTCGCATTCGCAGAATTAATCGCCCCGACTGATCAAAATCAAACGGGCAGAAATCAGACGGACATGGCAACAAAATCAACTGGCATCGGTCGGGGTGGCAGGCGTCAGGGGGCCGGCCGCAAGCCCAAGTACGCAGGATCGGCAACGGCGACCGAGCTCCAAATCGGCGAGGCGGCACAGGCGGTCGTTGCAGCGATGCAGCAGCCGGGCGGCATCACCAGAGCTGCGGACCTTGTTGCGAAGGCCTACGCCACCCTGGAAGACGTGATGGACAACTCACCCTTCCCGGCGCCTCGCGTCACGGCGGCCCGCGCCGTCTTGGACCTGGCCCGCGAGGAATCGGACAAGTCGAACTTGAACGGCAAGAAGGCGGTGCGCCAAGCGGCCGCGGATCAGGCCACGGCTGGCGGCGGCAAGTTCGCCCAGCGGAGCGGGCCTCGGCTGGTCGCCAGTAACCCGTGACCGCAAAGCCCGAGTGGACGACGGCCTGCCCGGACTGGGAGAAGCGGATCGTCGCCGGCCGGACGCTCATTCCGTTCAAGCCGCTGTTCCCCGAGGCCGCCGAGGATGCCCTGCGGGTGTTCAAGGCGCTGCGGGTCGTCGATCTGCCAGGTCAGCCGACCTTCGGCGAGGTCAGCGAGCAATGGGTCTTCGATTTTGTGGCGGCCATCTTCGGCGCCTACGACGAGGCCACGGGCAAGCAGCTCATCCGGGAGTTCGGGCTACTCATCTCGAAGAAGAACACGAAGTCGACCATCGGCGCGGGTATCATGCTCACTGCCCTGATCGTGAACTGGCGGCACAACGAAGAGGTGTTGATCCTGGCGCCGACCATTGAGGTGGCGCAAAACAGCTTCAAGCCGGCCGCCGCCATGGTGCGCGCGGACCCTGAGTTGGATGCGGCCCTGGGGGAAGGCGGCTTCCTGCATGTGCAGGACCACCTCAAGACGATCACCCACCTCAGCACGAAGGCAGCGCTGAAGGTGGTCGCGGCGGATACCGACACCGTGTCGGGCAAGAAATCCGGTCGCATCTTGATCGACGAGCTATGGATCTTCGGCAAGCGCGCCAACGCGGACGCCATGCTGCGCGAAGCCACGGGTGGCCTCGTCTCTAGGCCCGAAGGGTTCGTGATTTGGCTCTCCACGCAGAGCGACGAGCCGCCGGCCGGCGTGTTCAAGGCGAAGCTGGACTATTTCCGGGACGTCCGGGACGGTAAGACGGTCGATCCGAAGAGCCTGGGGCTGCTCTACGAGTTCCCGAAGGCGATGGTGGAGGCGAAGGCCTACCTCGACCCCGAGAATTTCTACATCACCAACCCGAATATCGACCGTTCGGTGAGCCGGGAGTGGCTACAGGACGAGATGGTCAAGGAGGAAGTGAAGGGCGAGGACACCCGCCGGACCTTCCTAGCGAAGCATTTGAACGTCGAGATTGGAATGAACCTCCGGGCCAATCGCTGGTCCGGATCGGAATACTGGAGCCCCCGGGCCGATGCCGGCTTGGCTTGCCTCCCGGAGGACGACCGGGCCGGGCTGCGGGCGATCCTAGACCGGTGTGAGGTGGTCTGCGTCGGTATCGACGGGGGCGGCCTCGACGATCTGTTCGGGCTCACAGTGCTCGGCCGAGAGAAGGTGACGCGGGACTGGCTCGCCTGGACCCACGCCTGGTGCCATGAGGGCGTGCTGACGCGGCGCAAGTCGATCGCGGCCCGCCTGCGGGATTTCGAGCGGGCCGGCGAGCTCACCATCGTCAACGACGAACTCGGCGACATCGCGGAGATCGTGGAGATCGTCGCCAGCATCAAAGACGCAGGCCTGCTTGCCTGTGTCGGTGTCGACCCGGCCGGGCTCGGCGAGTTCATCGAGGCGATGGCCGAAATCGGGGTGACCCAGGAGGCCAAGCTCCTCGTGGGCGTGCCCCAGGGCTACGGAATGATGAACGCCATCAAGACCGCGGAGCGGAAGCTGGCGAACGGGACACTCCGGCACTCGGGATCGAGCCTGATGGCCTGGGCCGTGGGCAACCTGAAGATCGAGCCCACCGCGACCGCGATCCGGGCGACGAAGCAGAATGCCGGCGACGCGAAGATCGACCCGGTGATGTCGCTGTTCGATGCCGTTGTTCCGATGTCGCTGAACCCTGAGCCCGTCAACACGCGGTCGGTCTATGAGGGGCGGGGCCTCATACTGGTGTGAGGCCGAATGGGCATTCTTGATCTCTTCCGATCGACACCGAAGCCTGAGCAGGCCGTCGGCCCCGGCGTGATGGCCGATAGCGGTGCGGTCGCCTTCTACGGGCTGAACGACCCGGCGCTGGTCGACTACCTCCGCAGCGGGAACGGATCTTCCGCCGGAATTGAGGTGACCGTCGAGCGGGCCATGAAGAACCCGGCCGTGTTCCGGTCGGTCAGCCTCGTTTCCGAGGCGATGGGGATGTTGCCGACCCACGTCATTAACAAGGCGACGAAGGAGAAGGCCAAGGATCTCCCCCTCTACAAGATCCTCCACCGGCGCCCGAACGAGTGGCAGACCGCCTACGACTTCAAGACGCTGTTGCAGCTACGCGCCCTCGTTCACGGCGATGGCTACGCCCGCATCATCCGGTCCCGCGATTTCGCGCGTCGCCGCGACACGATCATCGGCCTCGTGCCGATCGACCCACAACGCGTCACCCCGATCCAGAACGCGGATTGGACGGTGTCCTACCGCTATCAGCCCACGAGCGGGCAAAGTGTCCTCTTCGCGCCTCGGGACATGTTCCACCTTCGAGGCATCTCGATGGACGGTATCCGCGGCATCTCGCGGGTTCGGCAGGCCGCCGACGCGATTGGCCTTGCCATCGCCGCCGATCTCGCGCTCGGGCGCCTCTACAAGAACGGCAGCTTCATCAACGGTTATCTCGCACACCCGAAGACGATCAGCGGCGAGGCTGTCGAGCGGCTGCGGCACTACTGGTCGAGCCGGTTTTCCGGAGCGGCCGACGCCGGCAAGACGCCGATCCTCGAAGAGGGGCTGGAATACAAGCCGATCGGCTCGACGGCCAAGGATGCGCAGTCGCACGAGACCCGTGGGCGCCAGATCGAGGAGATCGCCCGCATCTTCGGCGTGCCCCGCCCGCTTCTGATGATCGACGAGACAAGCTGGGGCTCGGGCATCGACGTGCTCGGCCAGTTCTTCGTCCGGTACGCCCTGAGTTCGTGGTTCGAGGCGTGGCAGCAGGCCGCCGAGCGGTCGCTCTTCAGCGATGACGAGGCCGACCTCTACGAAATCAAGTTCAACGCCGGGGCGCTCCTGCGTGGGTCGATGAAGGACCAGGCGGACTTCTTCGCCAAGGCGCTTGGCGCCGGCGGCCAGCAGGCCTGGATGACCCCCAACGAGGTCCGCGAAACGCTGGATCAGCCTTCGCACCCTGACGGGGACCGCCTCGGCAATCCGATGATGGGCCACAACGGTGGCCCGCCACTTCAAGAAGGGACGGCAAATGGCTGACGAACCCCGCGAGCCGATCCCGGCGACGCAGCAGGACCAGACGAACGAGCCTACCAAGGGCAAGCCCCGCCTGGTCGCGAGCGACGAACTGCAGGCCCTGGTGAAGACCCAAAAGCCCCGCGGCATGATCGGTCGGATCAAGGCGGACGGCGAAGACCCGCGCGCCAAGCGGCCGGGCGCTCTCCCTGTCCCGCACCGTCGGAACGTATCGGCCTACACCCCCCCGCCGGTGATCGACCGGTGGAACGCGGATGCGGCCGGCGTGCAAGCCGTCGAGTACGGCGACAACGTCATCACGATGTTCGGGCCAATCGGCGAGGACTTCTGGACCGGCGAGGGCGTGACGGCCAAGCGCGTCACGGCGCAGCTTCGCGGCATCGGTGCCCGCCCGGTCGAAGTCCACATCAACAGCTTCGGCGGCGACATGTTCGAGGGCCTAGCGGTCTACAACGTGCTGCGCGAGCACCCCTACGACATCACGATCAAGGTGATGGGCATCGCAGCCTCGGCGGCCTCCATCATCACCATGGCTGGCAACCGGGTCGAGATCGGCGCCGGCAGCTTCATCATGATCCACAACTGCTCCGTGATGGCCGGCGGCAACCGAAACGATTTCCTCGAAATGGCGGCCTTCCTGGAGCCCTTCGACCGGGCGATGGCCGACGTCTACGCCGAACGGACAGGGATCGACGCCAAGGCCATCTCCAAGATGATGGACGACGAGACGTACCTGTCGGGCGCCGCCGCGGTCGAGAAGGGGTTCGCCGACGCCATCATGGCGGCCGAGAAGACGAAGGTGGACGAGAAGGCCAAGGCCGCCGACCACACCGTCAACGAGCTTCGCGCGATGGAGCTTCAGCTCGTCGCCTCCGGCATGTCGCGCACCGATGCGCGGGACCGGATCAACAAGATCAAGGGCACGCCAGGCGCTGCCCATGAAGAGAGTACGCCAGGCGCTGCTCTCGACACGGACGATGTCCGTTCCGCCGCGCCAAAAGCAGGCGATTTCGATTGGTCCAGCCTCGCTGGACTGGCCGCTGTAATTCGCTCCTGAAGGCACCCCTCATCATGAAGCACGTCCCCATCGCGTCGGCTCTGGCCGGCGCCTCCGCTCTCGTGCGCCCGAAGGCGTTCCTGAGCCCCACGCTCCGCGCCGACGCCTCCGATCCGAAGGCCATCATCGCCGCTCTCCAGAAGGGCTTCGAGGACTTCAAGAAGGAGAACGACGACAAGCTGAAGGCCAAGGCCGACGTCGTGGCCGAGGAGAAGATCGACCGCATGAGCGCCAGCCTCGGTGACATGCAGACGGCCTTCGACGACATGCATAAGAAGCTCGCTGCGGCCACCATGCGCCCCCGCGAGCAGATCGGCGACCTGCCTCCGACGAACCCCGAGTTCGTGGCCGAGTACAAGGCCTGGATGCGCAAGGGCACCGTCTCCGCCGCCATGGACAAGGGCACCGAAGGCAACGGCGGCTACCTCGCTCCAGTGGAGTGGGACCGCACCATCACAAGCAAGCTCAAGCGGATCTCGCCGATCCGGGCCAACGCCCGTGTCCAGACGATCTCAGTCGCTGGCTTTAAGAAGGTGTTCTCGGACCGCGCCGTCGGCTCGGGCTGGGTCGGCGAGACCGCGTCTCGTCCTGCTACCACCACTCCGGCGCTGGGCATTCTCGATTTCACCCCCGGAGAACTCTACGCCAACCCGATGATCTCGCAGCAGCTTCTCGACGACTCTGCCGTGGACCTGGAGCAGTGGCTGGCCGAGGAGGTCGATACCGAGTTCGGGCGCCAGGAGGGCATCGCCTACCTGTCCGGCAACGGCACCAACAAACCCTACGGCATCCTCACCTACGTGGCCGGTGCCGCCAACGCTGCCCGCCACCCCTGGGGCGCCATCTCCGTGATTAACAGCGGCGCCGCCGCTGCGCTCACCGGCGATGGCATGATCAGCCTGATGTACGATCTCCCGTCCGAGTTCACCGCGAATGCGAAGCTCTACATCAACCGGCTGTCGATCGGCGCCGCGCGCAAGCTGAAGGACGGCCAGGGCAACTATCTCTGGCAGCCGTCCTACCAGCAGGGCGAGCCCCAGACCCTGGGCGGCGCCCCCGTCGTGGAGATCCCCGACATGCCCATCGTGGCGGCCGGCAACATCGCCGCGCTCTACGGGGACATGGAGGCGACCTACCTCATCGTGGATCGTCTCGGCATTTCGGTGATGCGCGACCCCTACACCAACAAGCCCTACGTGGCCTTCTACACGGTCAAGCGGGTCGGTGGCGGCGTCTACAACCCCGAGCCCATGCGCGCTCTCCAGATCGCGGCCTGAGGCCAGATCACAACGGCGGGCCTAGCGCCCGCCGGCACCCTCTCATCCCCAACGCTATGAGGAAGCCGATCATGGCCGTCACCAACGACAAGACCGCGGAGGGCGAGAAGCCCGCCGACATCAAGCCTGCGACCAGCGTGGACACCTCCGGGGCTCCGCAGCAGGTCGTGCCGGACGTCGACATGAGCCACCCGGCCGTGGACGACAACCCGCGCGCCAACACCACCGTCGACCAGAACCGCATCGACTTCAACGACCCGACGCTGTCCGGCGCCGAGGCGGTGGCCAAGAACCTGCGCGAGCAGGGTATCGGCGTCGCCGAGCCCGACGACGGCAAGAAGGCCAGGAAGTAGGCCGCTCCTGCCTGGAGGCGTTCGTCATGCAGAAGCTCTCGATCGCGCTGATCGCTGGCATGACGCTGGCGGTCGCCTCTGGGGCCCTGGCGCAACAGGGCACGTATCAGCCATTCACGCAGCCAGGCGGGGCAGAAACTCCAGCTTACGTCATCCTCTGCGCCACTGGCGTGAAGCGCGAGGCCGCGCCCTGCGGTGGCGCCCTAACGCCGATGACGGTGCTCTCCACCCCATTCGTCCGTTCTGGCACCGGCGACCCCATCATCTTCGACGGCGTCACCACCACGCCGAAGCAATTCGCCATCACCAAGCCGGCGGATGCGACTAGCTATCGGTTCGTGAATCCCTGCAACGTCGACGTCCGCATTCGGAAGGTCGGCAGCATGCAGGAGAGCGTCACGCTCATCACCGGCACGCGGTTCTTGGCCCGATCCTCCGAGACGCTGGGCACCAGTGCGCCGACGTTCGTGTCGATCATCGCGACGGCAACGCCGACCACCGAATGCAATCCCGAGCTCCAATATGGGCGGGGCGGCTGATGCGGACCCTCGCCCTCGCCATCCTCGCCCTGGCTTTAGCCAGCCCGGCCGAGGCCAACCTCCGCGCCAGCAGCCCCATGATGGGCGACGGCGTTCAGCGCACCGGCCCTGGCGGCCCCCCTGGCGCCCAAGGGCCGCAGGGTGAGCCCGGCACTCCAGGCGTTGACGGGACAAAGGGAGACACGGGCAATGTCGGACCAAAGGGCAACACAGGTGCTACGGGCGCAACGGGTTCTCCTGGCCCCACGGGTGCCGCCGGGCCATCTGGCCCGACTGGTGCGAGTGGACCAGCAGGCGCAACGGGCGCTCAGGGTGCTACGGGAAGCCCAGGCGCCCAAGGACTGACGGGAGCGAAGGGTGATGCCGGACCGGCTGGTGCAACAGGGCTTGCGGGTGCTCCAGGCTCAACAGGACCTCGCGGCGCAGACGGTGTTACTGGCGCTCGCGGCGCAGATGGCGTGGCTGGACCTGTGGGTCCGGCCGGCACTACCGGAGCAACTGGAGCGGCAGGCGCGAACGGCCCGGCTGGTCCGAAGGGGGATACCGGAGCCGCTGGCCCGACAGGCCCTCAGGGTGCTGTAGGGGCGACGGGTCAGACCGGCCCGGCTGGCGTCCCCAAGCGCGTCGAGCGCTACACCGCCACCAGCAACGGCAATTCGGTCGCCACCTTCACCTGGGCGGCCTGTACTGCCGCAGCCGACGTTGACGTGATCCCAATGTGGTCCGGCGACCAGCAAATCACTGGCGGCGTCACCGCTCAGACCCTCTCGGGCGCTACCGTGGCCGTCAAACGGTCCAGGGTCACCATGCTTGCCGGGTTTCCGTTCGAACCGGCGCCGTCCACGCCCGTCACCGTCCGCATCATTTGCAATTGATCGGAGCAGCTTTCAGGAGGGTTGCTCCTCGCTGACGTGCTCCTCCTCTTCGGTCAGATCCTTCGGGTCAGCATCGTCGCCGCCAAGCACATCATCGAGATCGTCGGCCAAGTCGCTCAACTGGTTCTCGGTCGCGAACACCCGGAGCAGCTGACCGTCATCGGTCTCGATCGTGAGCCTGTACCCGCCTTCCACCTCCTCGGTCATGACGCGGGTGAGAATTTTCATCGTGGACATCGCGGCTCTCCGTCCTGGTGGGTGATGGGCAACGCGCGGCACGACCGAACGACTCACTACAGGATGCCTATGAGCGTCACCGTCATCATGCCCGCGACGGCCAAGCGCCTGACGACCGTCGCCAATGTGCGCGGCGATCTCGGCCTGACCGAGGACGCAGCGGCCGAGGCACAAGTCCTGCGGTGGGTTGACCAGGCTTCCCAACAGGCCGCCACGTACTGTCGGCGCGTATTCGGACGCGAAACGGTGCGCGAGCGCATCGACCTCTGCCGGCATGGCTCCGTGACCGAGGATGGCGGCATTCTGCTCGACCGCTCGCCGGTCGCGTCGATCGCGAGCGTCAAGGTCGGCGGCACCCTCCAAGCGTCGGACGCCTACGCTACCGACGGCCGCGTGCTCTACCGGATGGAGGGCGACGAGCGCCGGTGCTGGAGCGGGCGCGATGTCGTCGTCCAGTACGAGGCCGGGTGGCTGCTTCCAGGCGAGGAACGCACCGTCGGGGGCGTTCGCACGGCCACCGAGGATCTGCCCGCCGACATCGAGCGGGCCGTGATCCAGCTTGTAGGCGTGTCGGCGTCGATGGCTGGGCGGGACATCACCATCAAAAGCGAGGACGTTGAGGGCGTGGGCAGCCGCGACTTCTACGTCCAGGGCGCGAACGCCGCGCTCCCTCATCCCGAGGCCGAGGCGATCCTGTCGCAGTACCGCCGGATGCTGTTCGCATGAGCCCGGCGGCGGCGATTGCTATGCTGGATCGGCAGATCGCGGCGCATGGGCAGGACGTCACATTGCGGCGCATCGTGGCGAATGCTTCCGCCATCGAAAAGCCGTCCCGCGCCTTCGTAAGGGGCTACCGACCCGATGAACTGACGGGCGGCATCCAACAGGGCGACAGCCTGTTGACGCTGTCGCCGTCGAGCATCCCGGCCGAGTTCTCCGGTGCACAAGATCGCCTGCGCATGAACGATCGCATCGTCGTCAGCGGACGGACGCGAAACGTCCAGTACGTCGATCCGGTCGAGATCGCCGGGGCGATCGTCCGCTACAACGTGGTGGTGAGGGGCTGATGGCGATCGCCCGCTTCAAGACATCGGGCCAGGACGTCCGCTTCGCCGTTTCGCGCGCTCTGGCGCCCGAGCGCCGGCAGCAGCTCATCGCTGCAGCTGCGCGCGCCGGCCTGAAGGAGAGCCAGGACATCAACGACGCGGCGCTCGGGCGCGTCCCGCCGCACGACACGTTCGTGGATGGTCGGGCGGAAGCGCCGCTGGAAAGCGTCAATGCCGATCGCGGCGTGATCGTGTTCCGCTTCTCGCTGGCAAGCGAGGTCTTCAAGTGGATCGACGACATGCTGATCCTCAGCTCGCCGTTCCTGACAGGCCGCTACGCGCGCTCCCACGTCTTCTTCGCCGATGGCGTCCAGGCCAGCCCGGATGCGCCGCAGAGCGGTGATGTATTCGTCTTCCTCAACGAGCAGCCCTACGCCAGAAAAATCGAAAGGGGCCTGTCGAAGCAGGCGCCGGACGGCGTCTACGAAGGCGTCGCGGCAATGGCGGCGCGCCGCTTTGGCAACATCGCCCGCGTCCGGTTCGGGTTCCGCTCCCTTCAGGAGGGGGCCATCGTCTACAATCCCGGGAAGATCGAGATGCGCGCGCAGGTCGGAAAGCGCGAGGCGCGCGAGATCATCAAGCGAGAGCGCGATACGCGCCAGCCCGCCATCATCGTCACGATCAACTGAGATGGCGCTCAGCGCGGTTTCAGCCGCCGTCGAGGCGCGGCTTGCAGGTGGCTGGGACAAGTGCCCGATTCGCACCTTGAACGACCTCGCCGGCGATACGCCGCTGGACGACGAGCCGTTCATCGAACTCCAGTTTCCGGTTTCGCAGTCGGAGCAGATCAGCACGGGCTCGCCCGGCACGAACGTCTATCGCGACGAGGGCGTCATCCGGTTCGTTCTGAACGAGGTCCGCGGCCAGGGCATGGTGCGGGCCCTGGCCTGGGTTGACGAACTGGCAGCCCTCTTCCGCGGCAAGTACTTCGACGGAGTGCGCAGCTATGCCCCGTCGCAGCCGGTCCTCGACGACCGGAACGATGATGGGCGGTATTTTCGACTGAGCTTTGCCGTCCCCTACGAGCACGACACGCTCGGCTGATCACAGCGGCCCTGCCGCTCAAACCATCCTCTCGGCAACGAGGGGTGTTCCGGGCCGCGCGCCGCGCCCTGCCCATTTTCCAAAACCATCAGGAGAGCACCATGGCTTTCGCCAATGGCAGCGAGCGGCGTACCGCCTACGTCGCCGAGACCGCATTCGGAGTGACCCCGGCCACACCGTCGTTCAAGCTGTTGCGCATCACCGGCGGGTCGCTGCGCAGCAACAAGGGCACCGTCACCTCCGACGAGATCCAGGCCGATCGCAATATTCGCGACGAGCTGATGGTCAGCAAGGACGTGACCGGCTCCTACGATTTCGAGCTCTCCGGAGACACCTTCGACGACTTCATCGCCGCGGCCCTGCGCGGCGCCTGGGCGACCAACGTCCTCAAGAACGGCGTGCTGCGCCCGTCTTTCACGGTCGAGGAAACCCTCAACTTCGGTGGCACCAGCTCGTTCTCGCGCTTCCGCGGCGTCGCGGTGAACAGCATGTCGCTGAGCCTGCCGTCGCGGCAGAAGGTGACGGGCTCGTTCGCGCTCATGGGCGCCGAGGAGACCTTGGACTCGGTGATCGTCACGGGTGCCACCTATGCCGCCGCGGCCACCACGCAGCCCGCGACCGCGTCGGCCAACGTCGGCACGCTCTCGGTCGGCGGCACCACGACCCCATTCCGGGTCAAGAGCCTCAGCCTGGAGGTGGGCAACGAACTGCGCACCCGCGACGCGGTGGGCACGCTCCTTACCGCCGAGTTCGGCGCCGGGCGCTGCAACGTCACCGGCACAATCGAGTGCTACTTCGAGGGCAACGATCAGTACCAGGCGGTGCTCGATCACGGGTCCGGCGCGATCTCCTTCACCGTCGGGGTCGAGGCGAACAAGAAATACACCTTCCTGATCCCGAAGGCCCGCTTCCTCGACGGTGCTCGCAACCCCGGCGGCAACACCGACGACGCGATGCTGTCGATCCCCTTCCGCGGGGTCTTCGATCCCACGACCCAGGCCTCGATCCAGATCACGCGCCTCGTCGCCTGAGAGATCCGCCCACAGGAGGCGCACCCATGAAGACCGTCACCATCCTCTCGGATTTCTCGGGCTACCCCAACGGCAAGGACGAGCGCGTCTTCGCTAAGGGCGACGAGCCCGAGCTGTCCAACGAATACGCCGACCTTCTGGTCAGCAAGGGCCTCGCTCGCGAGGTCGCCACCCCCAAGAGCCCGGCAAAAGCCGAGCCCGCCACCCCCGCACAGAAGGACGCCGACGCGTGAAGCTCTCCTCCCTCAAAGTCGATGCCGCCAAGATCGAGGGCGGCGCCTGGGTCGGGAATATCCCCGAGATGGGTGACCTCAGGCTGAAGGTCTGCGGCCTGCAGAACGCCCGCTATCGCCGGCTCCAGAGCAAGCTCACCGACGCGATCCCGCGCGCCAAGCGCCAGGGCGGTCGCATTGACCCCGACGAGATGGACCGCGTCACCGCAATCTGTCTGCGAGAAACCGTGCTGATGGACTGGAGTGGCCTGGAGAACGAGGACGGCTCGCCGCTCTCCTATTCCAAGGAGGTGGCCGGAGAGTACCTGACCAAGCCGGAGTTCCGGCGCTTCCGCGAAGCCGTGATCTATGCGGCCAGCGTCGTCGGCGAGGACGATGCGGAGGCGGACAAGGCCGACGAGGGAAACTCGCCGATCGCCTCCGCTGGTCCCTAAAATGGGCTGACCACCTGCAATGGCTGCAAGCCGAGGTCGAGGCCGACCCGGATTTCCAGCCCAGGGCGCTCCTCGAACAGCCGGACCTCTGGCCTCACCTGCAGTTCGCGAGTGATGCCTTTTCGGATCTCTCCTCGGATCGTCTGATCGGCGCCATAGGAGGCTGCGGCCCCATCCCATGGTCTGCCATTGATCGCTATGCCGAGCGGTACGGGATCGACAACCTGGACGAGTTCGAGCGGTTTCGTCGGTTCATCCGAGGGCAGGATCGGGTCTACTTGGAGCGCGCGGCGGAAGAGGCGAAAGGCAAGGGCTGATCGGTCCTACTCTTTGCGCGTCAATTGTAGCGATCTCCGCGATTTGGTTTTCGGGTTTTTGGGCGGGGCGTTGCCCAGTCCCTCCCAAAGCCGGCGCGCACCATGGCGCGGCGAACTGCCGGCTGCAATCGGAGGCCCTATGGTCGCCATCAACCAGATCCGCGACGAGTATCGCCTTGAAGCCTCTGCCGTCGGCGTCGACGCCACGGTTGCGGCTGCGGGCAGGCTCGCCGGCGCCAACGAAGGCGTCGTGTCGTCGTCGGAGAAGGTCGAGCGGCGCACCTTGAGCGTTGCCGCTGCTCTTGATCGGTTCGCTCGCGCCAACGACAACGCCTACAAGATGCAGCAGTCCGTCGAGCGCGGGCAGGCGCTCGTGAACCGTGCGATGGAGCAGGGCCTCGCGGGAACGACCGCCTATGATGTTGCGGTGTCCGCTCTCTCCAGAAGCGAGTCGCGGCTCGCCCAGGCCGCCGCCCAAGCAGCGCAGGCTCACAATGACAACGCCGCCGCGCTGGCCCGGACGCGGGCGCAGTACGACCCCCTGTTCGCAGCCCAGCTGAGACTTCGCGAATCCCTCGTCGCGATCGCCGACGCCGAAAAATCTGGCGCGATCTCGGCCAATCTGGCCATGCAGGCCCGCATCAAGGCGACCTCCGCCATGCGCGATCAGACCAGCGCCATTGAGCGCCAGTCTCAGGTCGCGAAGGCCGCCGTCGAGCGCCAGGTCGCCCAGGTCACGGTGACACCCGATCGCGGTGTGGACATCGCGGCTTACGGTGCGCAGATGGACGCCTTGCGCGCCAAGTTCGATCCGTTGTTCGCGGCGGGTCGGCAGTACCGCGCCGAACTGGCCGAGATGCGTCAGGCTCTGACCGTCGGTGCTATTTCCGAGGATGCCTACACCGCCGCCTTGGATCGCCGGAAGGCATCCTTCACCGAGCAGGTGCGAGGGCTTGGGCTGCTGAGCAAGGCCGAGCGGGATGCCTCCGCCGCAGCGGCCGAGGCTGCACGGGCGATGGAGCAGCGGGCGAGTGCTGCCGCCAAGACCGGCGGCCAGTGGGCGGCCTTGTCAGGTCAGGGTGCGGCTCAGGGGGCAGCTTTCGCGGCGAGCGAAAAGCTTGCAGCGCAGTGGCGTGCGTTCGGAGCGCAAGGGGCCGCACAGGTCCGCGCGCTTAAAAGCGTCGAGGTGGCTCAGCTCGCCAACACCAAAGCTACCACGCTACATGCTCAGGCGTGGACGAGCCTCGGCTATCAGGTCAACGACGTCTTCACGTCGCTCGCCTCCGGTGCGTCGCCATTTATGGTCATCGCGCAGCAGGGTGGCCAGATCTATCAGGCTCTCGATGGGCCCCGCGGCGTCACCGGCGGTCTGAAAGAGGTCGGGAACTTCCTGCTCAGGTTGGCGACACCGGCGAACCTTGTTTTCGGCGGCCTCGCGGTCGGTGCGATCGCCGCGGCCGTGGCTGCCTATCGGTTCGTAGCTGCGCAGCGGGATGTAGAACTGGCGCTTCTCGGCGCGGGCCGCGGCGCCGGTGTCACGGCCGATCAGGTTCAGGCGATCGCCGAGCGCGCATCCCGATCGAGCGAGATTACCGTCGCCGGCGCACGCGAGATCGAAAAGGCTTTCATTCGCACCGGTGGCGTCATGGGTGGCGTGTTCGCCCAGGGCATCACGGCGGCCGAGAACTTCGCCAAGGCAACGGGCCAAGACCGGGCCGAGGCCGCGCAGGTGGTAGCCAGGGGCCTCTCCACGCTCGGCTCGGGTGGGTACGAGGATCTGGCGAAGAAGGCCGGCAACTTCGACGCCGCGCTCGACGATCAGGTCCGTGCCCTCCTCAACACCGGCCGGACGATGGAGGCGCAGATCCTTGTTGCGGACCGCTTCGGGCAGGCGTTTGCAACCGCTCAGGAGAAGATGACCGGGCTGCAGCGATTCCTTGGCGACCTGGATCAGCGCTTCAAGAACTTGGCCGAGAGCACGGGTAAGGCCGTGGCCAACATCGGCAAACCGCTTCCTGTCCAGGAGCAGTTGGACCGGGCTGTCATGGCTCGTGGCACTCTCCGCGCAGTCGCGCCGGACGTCGACACGTCTGCCGCCGACAACAAGATCGCGGGGCTCCGTCGCGACCTCAGGAACATGGGCGCCGAAGCCGAACTCGAAAGTCGGCGTGTCCGGCAGAACGCCGATGCCGCCGCGAAGGGCGCTATTCAGTCCCTCGTCTCGGAAGCGGCGACCTACGAGCGCGTCCAGGCCCAGAAGGTCGAGGCGAACAAGGCGCTCAACGCGCTGGAACTGCAGGGCGGGGACCCGGTGCGGATCGCTGCCGCCTCCGAGGCGGTGGCGCGTGCTGCTGCGGCCGAGCGCGACTTCGCCGTTGCCGGCGGCCCTGCCAACATGGAGCGGTACAAGGCCAACGAAGTGCTGCGTGCCGGGCTTCAGGCATTGCAGGCGAAGGCTCCAGAGGAGCGTGCGGAGGCTGCCCGACAACAGGCTTTAGCCGCGGCATTCGGAACCGTCACCTCGTCGGCCGAGCGCACCAACCAGTCGACGGATGCTTATAGGCGGACGCTTGCCGAGGCGCGCCAAGCCTCTGTCGATCAGAGCCGGTCGATGAACGACCAGACCACGACGGCAAACGTCCTGGCCGAGGCGACAGCAAAGCAGGGCAAGTCCGTCGAGTACCTGTCCGCGGCGAGGAAGGTCGAAGAGCAAATTCGCGCTGGCACGTTCGGAGAGGATGAGCGGGAAGCCAAAATCAAGGAAGAGCTTGAGTCGCGGATTGCATCCCTCAGCAGGCAGACTGCCGAGCGGACGCGGGCGCAGAACGACAACGTCCAGATGCAGCAGCGGCTCAACGACAAGGTCGCTGCCGGCACCATGGTCTCGGCCCAGGCACAACGCGTCCAGGCGAGCGAGATCGAGCTGGCCAGGGTGGCCGTCGAGCGCGACGCAGCTTCGGGCGAGGCTAAGGCCGCCCTGGCCCGTCGCTACGACGAATTGCGCGCCTCCACTGAGGCGCAGCTGAGCGTCGAGGACCGCGCTCGCGTTCTCGGCATGACGGAGGACGAGGGCCGTCGCATCAAGATGCTGGAGCGCGAGGCCGAGCTCGTCGGCGAAACGGTCGTTGTGCGCGCACGCGAACTGGCCATCCTGCAGGCCAAGCAGGGCCTCGATCGCCAGGGCATCAGCACGACGACGCCCGAGAGCCGGACCTACCTCGACAAGGTCGCACTGCGGTCCGACGTGGAGGTCGCCAAAGCGCAGTACGAGCGTATGGCGCAGGACATCTCGTCGGTGGTGTCCGGCATCTTCGACGACATGTTCAAGGCCGGCAACAAGGGCCTCGATGGATTCCTCGACAGCTTCTCGCGCGGGTTCTCGCGGATCGGGACGCGGCTGATCGAGCAGAACGTCATCGCCCCGCTCCTCGGTGGCCAGGGCGGCTTTGCCGGCGGCGGCTCCGGGTTCGACATCACCAAGATCTTCGACACCAAGGCGATCGAGAAGGCCGTCGGCACCGGCGCCGAGGACGGCATCGTCTCTTCGTTCCGCGACCTGCTGAAGCCCGCGAAGGGAGCGGACGGCAAGACCGGCGGTTTTGCGTCTTCGCCCCTCGGCGGCGGGCTCGTGGCCGGACTTGCAGGGGCGTCCATCGGCTACCAGTCGCAATCCCCGCTCATGGGCGTCATGGGCGGCGCCTTGGCCGGGGCCTCGCTCGGGCCCGTTGGCGCGGTGGTCGGCGCCGGTGCTGGTCTGATCGGCGGCCTCCTTGGCCAATCGGCAGCCAAGAAGGAGCGCGCGAAGCAGATCCAGGAGCAGCTCAAGGCTTACCGCGAGGCCTACGAGGAGGCCAAGCCGCAGATCGAGGAACTCGGTCGCACCTTCCGCGGCGAGGCCACCGGCGGCGTCGGCGGTCAGATCGATGCCGCGTTTGCCCAGATGAAGTCCGGCGCCGTGACGGCCAGCAAGGGCGGCGATCAGGCGGCAGCCGACAAGCTGGTCCGCGACTTCGAGGGCTTCACGATCCGGCTGCGCCAGCAGTTCGTTGCCGGCTTCGAAGGCACGCTGCGCGACCTGTCGGCCGGGCTCGGGCCGTCCGGTCCGTTCGGACAGGCGGTGTCAGCGGTCGCCGTCCTGGGCGAAAGCCTCAAGTCCTTCGTCAAGGACAGCCTCTCCCTGCCCGACGTGGAGCAGAACTCGGCTCGCGCCCGCGCTGCCGCGACTGAGGCGGCCCTGGCGAGCCTGTCGGCGGTCGAGCCCCTGTCGGCCGTCCAGAGCGAGATGATGCGGATCGACGGCACAGCTGCCGGCCTCGGCCAGGTTCTGCGGGATCTCGGCATGTCGGCCGACGACGCGGCGACCGCGATCCGCGAGCGCACCGCCAAGGCGATGGACGCGCTGCGCGAGGCCTTCGACCGCGACCTCGCCGCAAAGGTGAACGAGGCGACCGGCCGCGGCTACCTGAACGAGGCGGCCGACCTACTCAAGGAGATCGGGACCATCAGCGCCGATCGCGCCCTCGTCGGGGGCGATGCCGGCCAGGTCGAGGCCTACCTGCGCGCGGCCGGCCAGAAGATCGTGGACGAGGCCGAGCTGACCGGCACAGCGTTCGACGACCTCGTGACCCGCTTCCCGACGCTGCAGGGCAAGGTCGTCGAGTTCTCGGCCGCGCTCGACACGGCGGCGGCCAAAGCCGCGGCCGCGTCCCGCGCGCTCGGGTTTCAGGATCGGCGGTTCGCCGCCGGTAACGATGCCTCGACGCTGGAGGGGCAGCTTGCCGCCTATGACCGGCAGGCCCGGCGCGAGCGCGAGGAAGAGGTCAAGGCCGGCGGCGAGGCCATCGCCGACATGGAGGCCGCGCAGCTCGCCGAGCGCCTCAAGATCGTGCGCGACTACAACCAGGCCGCGGCGGAATCGACCCGGCAGACGATGGAGCAGGCGAAGTCGGCCTACGACACGTTCGCGCGCTCGATCCGCGACTTCGTCGACGGCCTCAGCGCCGGACCGGAGAGCACCCTGTCGCCGGCCGCCCGGCTGGCCGCGGCGCAGTCGACCTATAGCACCCGCCTGACCGGCGCGAAGACGGGCAACCGGGACGACCTCGACGGGATCACCGGCAACGCGAGCGACCTGCTCGACGCGGCGCGGGATTACTACGGGTCGAGCGCCGGCTACCAGGGCGTCCTCAACGCGGTAAAGACGCAGCTGACGGCGCTCCCGAAGCAGGTCTCGGCCGAGCAGTTCATCGTCAACGCCATCGACGCCTCGAAGGCGACCCTCAAGGCTGCGATCGAGGCGAACTCGCCCACGCTGATCTCTGACGCCCTGACCATCAACTTCGACGCCCTCGACACCACGCTCGACGGGCTGCTCGACGTGGCCGAGTTTAAGGCCGGGCTGGGGCCGCTGGCGACGAAGGCGGAGCAGGACGCGGCCGAGCTGCTGTTCAAGGCCATCGACACCAACGGCGACGGCCTGCTGACCAAGACCGAACTGATGCGCGGTCAGCTCCTCACGGCGCTCGCCGCGAACAGCCCGGCGCTCATCGCAACCGCGCTCAACACGAACTTCACCAAGCTCGACACATCGGTCAACGGCCTGCTCGACTACGCCGAGTTCACCGCCGGGCTCGGGCCCCTGGCGACGAAGGCTGAGCAGGATGCGGCCGAAGCCCTGTTCAAGTCGATCGACGAGAACAGCGACGGGATGCTCAGCGCGCTCGAACTGCTGCGCACCGTCCTGAAGACGGCGATCGAGGCCAACAGCCCGGCGGCCCTGGCGACCGCCCTGACGGCCAACTTCGACAAGCTCGACACCAGCGTGAACGGGCAGCTCGACTACAACGAACTGACCTTCGCTATCGGGCACCTGGCCACGGTAAAAGAGCAGGCCGACGCCCGCCGGATCTTCGACGCGATCGACGCGAACGGCGACGGGCAGCTCGACAAGCTCGAACTCGTCCGCGCCCGCGCCGCCGGGATCGAGGTGCAGACCGAAGCGACCAAGACCGCTAGCGAGAGCGCCAACACCATCGCCAACCAGCAGAAGGCCATTCTCGACGCCCAGAGCGTGCTCCTGAAAAGCCTGGAGACGATCGGCACGCAGCAGTCCACGTTCCTCGACGCGATCAAGACCCTCACCACGTCGCAGGAGGCAACCCTTCGCGCGATGAACACGATGGCCGGCACGCAGAAGGATCAGCTGATCGCGCTCAACAATCAGTTCCGCACCGACCCCGTATTCCTGAACGGCACACCGTTGCAGAACAACATGGTCACGGCGCTCAACAAGATCGTCTACAACACGGCGAACACCGTCATCGCCGTAAAGAACAACAACTTCGGATCGGTCGCCTACGCCTCGGGCGGGCTCGTGACCGGGCCCGGCACCGGCACCTCCGACAGCATTCAGTCCCGCCTCTCCAATGGCGAGTTCGTGCTGACGGCCGAGGCGACCCGGCGCATCGGGGTCTCGACGCTCAACGCCATGAACGACAACCGTGGTTTTGACCTGCCGGCGGTCGCCATGCCGGTCCCGATGTCGCTGCCGATGCCGGTCGGCGGGGGCAGCAACAACGCCGCCCTCATCGCCGAGATCCGGGCGCTTCGGGAGGAGGTCGCAGCGCTGCGGGCCGAGCAGCGCGACGGCAACGACATCGCCGAGGCGGGCCACCTGCAGACCATCGGCGCGGTGAAGGGCACGACGGCGGCCGTCGAGGATGGCAACCGCACGGCCTCGCGTCAGCAGCTCCGCAAGACGGGGTAGCCGATGACGATCTACACCGTCGAACTCCAGGCCCATGACGGGTCCGGGGTGGTCTCCCTCTATGCCGCATCGGACCGGTACAACACCGGTCCGACCGACACGCCGGCCGACAAGCACTTCTCGCCGCGCCTGAAGGAACCGGCCTCGTTCGAGCGGGCGCTGTTCAGCGGCGGCGCGGGCCAAGGCACACCCACGGTCGGCTTCGGCGAGATCGTCATCATCAACGCCGACGGCGTGCTCGACGCCTGGGCGGATTACGCCTTCGACGGCCGGCCGTGCGTGGTCAAGGCGGTCGAGCCCGGCGGCACCTATGCCAGCGCGATGGTCCTTGTCCGAGGCCGGATCGAGAGCGTCGACGTCACCGACGTGTTCCGCACGATCCGGCTGAGGCTCTACGACCCGCTGATCGACCTGGATCGGCCGCTGCTGACGACCGCCTATGCCGGGACGACCAACGCGGCGGGACAGGGCGCCGAGGGCACCAGCGACCTCGCGGCGACCCTCAAGCCGCGCATCTACGGGGTCGTCTGGAACATCGCCCCGACCAACGTGAACCCGTTCGAGCTGATCTATCAGGCTTCGGACCGGCCGGCGTTTTCGATCATCGCCTATGACGGAGGGCTGGCCCTCACGAACGCGGGCGATACCGCGACGCTGGCCGCGCTGACCGCCGCGACGATCCCCGCCGGCTCCTACCGGACCTGCCTGGCGCTCGGGCTGATCCGCCTCGGTGGCACGCCGGCACGCGCCGTGACCGCCGATGTCGTCGCCGGTGCGGCGGCGGCCAACCGCAGCAGTGCGCGCATCGTGCAGGCCATGCTCGCGGACGCCGGCGTTCCGGCCGGCTCCATCGACACCGCCTCGTTCGACGCTCTGCACACGGCGGCGCCGGCCATCAACGGGATCCGCGTGCAGGGCGACGTGACGGTCATGACCGCCATCGGCCAAGTGCTCCGAGGCGTCGGCGCCTGGATCATCACGACCGCTCAGGGCCTCTATCAGGTCGGCCGGTTCACCGGGCCCACGACGATGCCGGTGGCCTCATTCGCCAACTGGCAGCTGCGCGGTGATGTCGAGCGGCTCGCGACCGGCTCGGACGACACCGGCATCCCGACCTGGCGAGTGGTGGTGCGCTACCGGCCGATCGGCGTCGTCCAGGGCGAGGGCGATCTCGTCGGGGCGGTATCGGCCGCCCGCCGCGCCGCGAACGCGCAGCAATGGCGCGAGGCGGTCGCCGAGAACCCGGCCACGAAAGCGCGATGGCTGACGGCTCGCGTCCTAACCGTCGAGACCGGGCTGGCGAACTTGGTCGAGGCGCAGGCCGAAGCGAACCGCCTGCTCGCCCTGTTCTCGGTCAAGCGGGCGCTCTGGCGCATCCGGGTCGATAGCCGCTTCGCCATTGGGGTGGAGCTCGGGGAGACCGTCAGCCTGACGCTCCCGCGCCACCTGCTGACCGGCGGCAACCTCGTCGTGACGGGCCGGGTCGACGACGCCAGCGCCAACCGCGTGCAACTCGACCTCTGGGGGTAGCCTTTGGCTCGCAACCTCGTGCTGCTCTACGAGAATTTTGCGGATGCCGCGACGTTCTCGGGGGGGGCTTGGCGCCCGTCTATGGACCTCAGCCGGCTGGCGACGCCCTACCTCGGCGAGGTGGCGCGCTCGACGGGCGTGTCGGCCTCGCAGACGCAGTTCGTCGCCACCTTGTCGGCGCAGGAAGTGGTCGGCGGCCTGGCGCTGGGGCCAGTCAACGCGACCACCGGCGCCACCATCCGGATCCGGGCCTACCGCGAATCCAGCCTGACCACCGTCCTCTACGACAGCGGCACCCTCGGCTTTCCCGGCGCCATCGAGCAGTCGCTGTCGCTGGAATGGGAGGACAACGCCTTCTGGACCGGCGTCGTGCGCGGCGCCGACGACGTCATGAAGGGCATCACGTTTTTTCACATCCCGCCCGAGCTGATCGGCGCGCGGTACTGGCGGTTCGAGATCAACGACGTCCTCAACCCGGCCGGCTTCATCGAGATCGGGCGGCTGTTCATCGGCAGGGCGTGGTCCCCGGAGATGAACTACGCGCCGGACGATAACGGCCTGTCGTTCGAATTCCTCACCGACGAGGAAGAGGGCCGCGGCGGCACCAAGTTCTTCAACCCGCGCGCTGTGCGCCGCGTGTTCTCGTTCGGCTTCCCGTACCTCCGCGACACCGCCTTCCGCGACGTCTTCCGCATCGCTACGCGGGCCGGCCGGCACAACCAGGTCGTCGTCGTCCCCTCGCCGGACGACCTCGATGGCTACCAGCGCGAGGCGATGATCGGGACCATCCGCCAGGCGCCGAGCCTGCGCCGCCTGTCCTCCCCCGCCATCTCAACGTCCTTCGTCGTCGAGGAATCCCTGTAATGGCTCTGACCCCCGAGCAGCAGGCGGCTTTGACGCGCCTGCTGAGCCTCTACAACAACGCGGCCTACGATCCGGACGCCAACCCCGGCGGCCTGGCCAACGGCGGCCACAGGCCAAACTTCACCCGGGCCTTGGCCGACATCGCGCTGGCTGGCGCCGGCCTCAGCGCCCTCACGACTGAGGCGGCGACGGCCATCGGGCAGGCGCTCACCGCCTACGGCTCGTCCGGCGCCCTGACGGCCGCGGTGGCCGATGCCGTGGCCGCCCGTAACGCTGCGCAGGCCGCGGTCGGCGGCGGTCGGGTTGGCCGGGACACCTTCGCCGATGTCGGCGGCGTGGCAGGCACGGGCCTCGTGTCTTCGCTCAACTATCCCGACGGCGCCATCGGCGAGGTCTTCACGGGCGCGGGCGCCGGCTACTACGTCAAAAGCGGCGCCTCGGGCACAGGGTCGTGGATCAAGAAGGACGACAACACGATCCCCGGCCTCGCCGTGCGCACGCAGGCCTACCCGGTCACGAAGCTCATCTCCGAGGACATCCTTCGCTACCTGTCCGACATCCTCGGCCGGTTCGACGACCTTCCGGGCTACTCCTGGGCGGGCCCGCGCGATGCGCTCGGCCAGACGCCGCTCGCGGTCGGCCTCGAAGGTGATGTCGTTCTGCGGGATCTGCGCATCGTCGCGGCGCCGTCGGACTCCGGCTACTCATGGGCCCTTATTGGGCTCAATGGCGTGGCGCCCCTCGCGGTCGCGGACGATGGCCTGGTCTGGCTCCGGTTGAGCCCGAAAAGCTGGATCGACAGCTACCGGAACGCCTACCTTCCGCCCGAGACCGTCATCGCTCTCGGGGCCCCGGGGAACCCGTTCGAGACGTGCCGGGACGGCGACTTCCTGCGGTACCGCTCCGGTGGCGACGGCGCGGCCCTGCCCTACGTCATCCGCACGGATCGGGCGGGCGGCCCGAGCATCCTCGACACGCCCGAGATGGAGGCGGCGATCAGCTACGGCCAGTCCTGGCGGTCGATGAATCACTACTACGCCCGGGAGACCTTTTACGACGCCGACCGGCAGGCCGTCCCGCCGACAATCGCCGACATGAGCGAGGCTCAGACGGTGATGACACTGGCTCGCGCCGGCGGGCCGATCTCGCCGGTTGGCGCACCGTTCGAGACATCGGCCATCGTCGACCTGATCGGCCTCAAGATGTCGACGGGCGCGAACATCGGCTACGTCGCGTCCCAAACGCTCGCCAAGCTGCGGCGAGGGGCCCGCCGGTACCAACGGCCGATCCTTGAGTTCTGCCACGCATACCCGGGCTTCACGTGGCCTCAGCTTCGGCCGGGCGCCTACTCGACGACGAGCCAGGGGTCGATCTCGCCCTGGCAAGAAGGCCTCAACATGATCGCCGCGGCGAGGGCCCAGGCGGCCCGCTACGGCAAGACCATCCGCTTTCGCTCGGTCGGTTTCACACATGCGGCGGCGGCCGACGGAAGCCCGGGCGACATGCTGCCCTATTACAGCAGCCTCGCCGAGATGGTGGCGTCCTACGACGCGCTCGCCCTCAACGGCCCCGGCGGCGATCCGCTGCACTTTTTCATCGACCAGACCGCGGCGAGCATCGGCCTTGGCAAGGCACAAGGCTCCTACCTCGAACAGGTTCAGTTCGCCGTCGACAACGCCGCCCGCGTCCACCTGATCGGGCCGCGCTTCCCGTATGGCTTCATCGACGACATCCACCACGATGCATTCGCCACTGTGCGGATCGGCGAGCTCGAAGGACTGGTCAAGCACAAGGTGCTCGACCTCGGCCAGTCGTGGGACTGCGCGCGCATCACGTCGGTCGTGCCCGAGGGCGGCGGCTTCACGTTCAACGTCACGCGCCCGTCCGGTTTTGACGACCTCGCCTTCGACACGACGCAGATCAAGGAGTTCGGGGACAAGGGCTTCCAGCTCCGGGTTGCCGGCGCGGCGATCCCGATCTCGCAGGTGACCCTCACGGCGAACAAGGTGCGCGTGATCCCGGTCACGATGCCGTCGTCCGGCACCAACGTCGAGGCGTCCCATGCCTTTTACGGCCGGGCCGACACAGCGACCGCCACGCATTCGCCCGCCTGGGGCAACGTCAAGCGCCTTGGCCCGCCGTCGATCTACTTCCCAAAGCTGACGGTCGACACCTGGGTCTGCGCCTACCGTTCCACCGTCACCGTGTAGAGGTCGCCATGGCGCAAACCCGTATTCCGATCAACTATCCGACGAACACCGGGCTCCTCGTGATCCCCGATTATCGGACCCTCATCACCACCAACCCGCTGTTCAAGAACGGCTGGAACATCGACGATCTGAGCTCCCTGACGCTCGTCGACGGCAAGGCCTCGCAGATCAACTCGTGGAAGCCCGGCGGCAATCCGCTGCTGCAGGCGAACGCAGCCAAGCGCGCCACCCTGGTCTATGACGACGTGCTTCGCCGGAACGTCTTGCAGTTCGCGAAGGCGGATATCGCATCGTACACGGCGCAGACCGATGTCTTCGACCCGAATGCGGTGTTCACGTTCGTCTCGGTCGTCAAGTTCGATGACCTCAGCGGCTCGCAACAGGTCTGCGGACAGTACAATACCGGCAACAACCGGGCGCAAATCCAGACGGCCTCCAACTCGCTGCGGCTGATCTACGGCGACAACTTCGTCGGCGTAAATATCGTCGCCGGTCAGTATTACCGCGTGATCGCGAGCATCGGCACCGACTACTCGCCGAAGATCAAGGTCGGCAACACGCTCGTCCTCGGCACCCCGACCGTCAACCGGCCGTCGTCCGCCGTCATCAACAAGTTCGAGATGGGCGGGCCGATCATCGCCTTCGGCGGCCGGCAGGCGCTGAACCTTTGGTACAATGCCGACCTCCTCGCCGCCGGCAACGCCGCCTCCCTGGCGACCCTCGAAGGCTACCTGACCCAGCGCGGGATGTGACCCGCTCGACCTGACACCCGCTCGCAGCGCCGCCCGGCCCGAGCCGGACTAGGCGTCTTTGGGCTCGATACGCTCAACCGTCAGACCCCCATCGCTGATCGTCTCCGGGATCGTTTCCGCGCCAACATGGCCGGCATCATGGGCCATCGCTTGCAGGGCGGCCTCCTCATCCTGGGCAGATCCTGTCCAAAGGATCGCGCCTGTCGAGTTCTGCCTGACCTGGAAAATGTGCATCTGACCCTCGCGCGCTGTCGCTGAGGAAAGCGCGGGGGCCGGAACGGTTCCTCGCCACCCGGCCCAAGCCACGACCACCACCGATCTCGGAGACGACCTATGGACACCACGCAGATTCAGCGTGCTCTCTTGGCGCGCGGGTACGACCTCGGCCCCGCCGGAGCCGATGGCGACGCCGGGCCGAAGACCATCGCGGCCGTGACGGCGTTCCAGAGGGCTGCCGGGCTCGTCGCCGATGGCATCGCGGGGCCGATCACGATCAAGGCGCTGGGGGCGGTGGACACCTCCGAGCGCCGGGCCGAGCCCGACCAGCCGCCGTGGCTGACGCTGGCCGCAGGCGAGGTCGGCACCGTCGAGGGCATCGGTAAGGCTAACAACCCGAGGGTGGTCCGCTACTTCGCCGACGCGGGCTTTGCCGGCATCAAGGACGATGCTGTGGCGTGGTGTGCCGCGTTCTGCGGTGCCGTGCTCCATCGCGCCGGGCGGAAGCCGTCAGGCAGCCTTGCGGCGCGCTCCTACGAGGCATGGGGAGTCGGGCTGAAGGCGCCGGTCTTGGGCTGCATCGCCACGAAGAAGCGCGGCAACTCGACATGGCAGGGTCACGTCGGCTTCGTCGTCGGCGCCAGCAAGGACCAGGTCTTCCTGCTCGGCGGCAACCAGTCGGACGCTGTGAACGTGGCCGCCTTCAAGCGGTCGGAGATCACCGCCTTCCGCTGGCCCTCCGACGTGCCGATCCCGGCCGCGTCCACCCTGCCCACGACCATTGCGGGGGCGCGCTCCGGCGTGTCGGAAGCCTGATGGGCGCCCGCGGTATCCTCCGCACCGGCTCGGACGGCTATGTCCTTTTCTGGTGCCCCGGCTGCGACGGCGCTCATGGTCTTCGCGTCAGCACGGACGCGGCGCCTGGACCGCGCTGGGGCTTCAACGGCGACTACGACCGGCCGACCTTCACGCCTTCAGTCCTCGTTCGATACGACGGCGCGGACGTCGGCAAGGACGGCGCCCCGCCGGCGGTCTGCCACTCGTTCGTGACGGACGGGCAGATCCAGTTCCTCGGCGATTGTAGCCACGAACTCGCCGGGCAGACGGTGCCGCTTCGAGCGTTCGACGAGGCGTCCAATGACTGACGGTCGACGCCCGGTCTTCCCGCCCTCGCCGACCTGCGCCGACCGGATCGTCCGGCACCTCGCGGAGCAAAGATATCGGGCGCCCTCTGGAGCGTCCATCTCGAAAGCCTCGGGGATTGGGGCCGGACGCCTCTATCCCGCGCTTGCCGACCTGGAAAAGCGCGAGCTGGTGCGCAGCCGCTGGGACGTCGCAGCGGCGCCGGGCGGGCCGCGGCCACGCCTCTATGCGCTGACCGATCTTGGCGCGCGTCACGCTCGATCGTTGCCGCCGCCGATCCCGCAGAACCCGTCGCCCTGGGCCCGGCTCGGCCGGCTGCTGTTCGACCTCTTCACCCGCCGCTGACCCTACGGATTCCCGTAGGTCCGACCTTCCTTGCATTTTCTGCAAGGATCCCCCGAGCCGGCCGGTCGCCGCGCACCCCTCCCACATCGTGAGAACCATCATGATCCGCATCGCTCTCGCGGCGCTGGCGCTCGCCTGCGTCCTCGCCCCTCCCGCGCTGGCGCAAGCCGTGGCGGACACCGCCGTCCCTCTGCCCTGGGGCGACTGGGGCGCCGCTCTCTTCCGTGCGGTCGTCGAGGCCGCAATCCCCCTCGCCGCCACCGCGATCGCCGTCGCCGCCGTCCGCCTGCCCTGGTGGGCGAAGATGTGGCTCACCACGCAGCGGGTCGACCGGATGGTGAAGCTGGCGGCCGACTACGCCATCAACGCCGTCGAGGGCGCGGCGGTGGGCAAGGTCCACAACGTGACGGTCGCGAACAAGCTGCTCCGCGTCGGCCTGGAGCGTGCGGTGGGCTCGACGGACGCATGGGTGAAGGACGCGGCCGGCGGACCGAAGGGCATCGTCGAGCGGCTGTTCCGCGAGTTCAAGTTCGACGAGACCGTGAGCGACGCGAACACGTTGTCGCCGCTCATCCGTGACCTGCCGAGCCTGCCGTTCGCCCGCTGATGTGGATCACCGAAGCCCAGGCCCAGGTCGCCGAGGCCACGCAGGCCGCGACGCAGGCCGCCGAGGTCCTGCTGCAATACAAGATTCTCGGCGTTTTCTGCGTGTTCTTGCTGATCGCGGTCGGCGTGCTGTTCTGGCTGCTGGTCAAGGCCTACGGCCGATATGGCGATCTGGTCGGCCAGGTCATCGTGACGGCCGAGAGCAGCAAGGCCGCCATCGCGGCACAGGCCGGCGCCCTCGAACGGATGCAGGTCGCGCAGGCGACGGCGGCCGAAGCTCTCAGGGAGCAGGGCCAGGAGACCGCCAAGGAAATCCAGGAGAATCGGCACACGGTCGCCAACCACCTGACCGGGGTGAACGCGGTGATGGAACTGCTGGCCCGTCAACGACAGGGGGCGGCATGACCCGATGGGAGCGCCTCATGGGATGGCTACGACCGAACCGCGTCGACGCACGCCAGGAACAGCTCGACGCGATCCTCGCCGAGAACGTCCTCGCCAGCAGCAAGGCCGAGGCCACGGCCGACGAGATCGCCGAGTCGGTCCAGGCCGAAGAGGCCGCGCTTCTGGCCGCCATCGAGGACACCCGGCTGCGTCGCCTCGCGCGCGAGAAGCGAGCCCGAGAGCGCGCCAGGCGCGACCCCGGCCTTGCCGCTGTCAACGAAGTCCTGAAGCTATTGGAGGGCCGATCTTGAGCAGGCTGTCGCAGATCGGCCGGAGCCAGACTTTCTGGATCGGGACCGCCGTCATCTTCTCGTACTGGCTGGTCGCGCCATGGCTGGATACCAACTCGCAGACCGAATGGCTGCGTGCGATCCTGATCTCGGTCGGCGCCACCATCGTCGTCGCCTACACGCCCGGCGTCATCAAGTTCCTGACGACGCCCTCCCCGGTGCAGGCTCAGCAGCTCACGATGGGGATCGTGGTCGCGTGGTTCGGTACCGCGATGGCAGGCATCTATCTCCTGCTCTGGCGCATGGCCGGCCAGCCACCGTGGATGGTCAACAACGACCTCAACGGCTGGTGGCTGTGGTGGCAGATCGTCGGCGGTTTCCTCCACCTAACGGCCCCGCGCTCAATTGAGAATGAGGTGCCACGCCCGAACTTCGCCCGCCTGTGGGTCGCCCTTCTGGCCGGCGTAGGCCTCGGCTACACGGTCGCCGTCCTGCGGCCTGACGTGGCCGGCTTTGTTGAGGAGCTGCGGCCCTATCTCAGTGAGATCACGTGGCGATCGCCTTTCATGGGCTGACCCTCGCCCACCATCCCCGCACTACCAGAGCCCCGCCCGGCATCCGCCGCGGCGGGGCTTTTCGTTGATCTTTATGAATGCGCCCGGCGTCCGGCTCCCCATGATCGGCCCATCGAGATGGTCCCCCACCTCGATTGCTGATGATGCTTATGACCTCAACTTGCCCCGCGGCCTCACGGCTCGCGGGGCTTTTTCGTCGTGACATCAGGATCGATCTGGCCGATGGTGCGGGTGGTCTCCAAGGGCCATACCCCAAACTTCGGCCCGGCCGCCTCATTGGCGCGCCGGGCTTCTTAGCATCTTGCGCACAGAACTCCGTTATAAGGTAGCAAGCTCACCTAGATAGGCGAGTCGCCCGGCCGTCGAGCCAAGCGCTCGCCTATCCACATCAGTTCCAAGTGTGAAGCACCGTCTTAAGGCTGCCGTCCTTCTTTTCCAGAACGTTCACCCAATTACCTTCAAACTTTTTCTTGGCGCCGTCCGGTCCTGGCCCAGTCATTTCCCACCGACCCGTAACGATGACAAGATCGCCTTTTGGCTGAGCAGATTTCACAACGGTCTTGTGGTCATCCCAACCCTTTGACTTAAGACTAGAGAAGAACTTTCCAATATCTTCTCCGCTTTGCGGCTTGCCTTTGGTGACTACGATTGCATCCGATGCGTAGAGATTACTGAGCTTATCTACCTCGCCAGCATTGTATGCCTGATCCCATCGATCGGCTGCAGCCTGAGCATCATCCTGCATTTGATCCGCCATGGCGGCC
Source organism: Methylobacterium sp. Leaf399 (assembly GCF_001424525.1). Taxonomy (NCBI): domain Bacteria; kingdom Pseudomonadati; phylum Pseudomonadota; class Alphaproteobacteria; order Hyphomicrobiales; family Methylobacteriaceae; genus Methylobacterium; species Methylobacterium sp. Leaf399. Next base: position 29,434 of record NZ_LMQK01000014.1, read on the forward strand.
TGCGGGGTCGACAACAACCCGGCGATTACGGCGGCATGGAATAGAGATTTTATGCTCATCTTCTCCTCCCTCGTCGGCAATCGTTGAAGCCGACTCTGTCGATCATAGATTTTCAACTCGTGAATTCAAAGCGTCATTTACAAGCGTTTGATTGCATCAGTGCCAACCGCGCGTATTCATGTGAGATCGCCTAGCCCTGCGCACGGATCACAGCCTCGCGCTCGCCAATGTCCACCAGCGCATCCTCGACCACGATCGCCTCTCCGGTCGGTCGGATGCGTAGGGGTGGGGTGATCGGCATGGACTTGTCAGGCCCCCACAATCTTATCCGCCTCGGCCTCGACCAGCCTGCGGATCACAGACGGCCTATCTCCCTCGCCGGTCGCGGCCATGATCCGCGCGATGGCGTCCAGAGTCTTGCGGGAGAGCCCGACGCTGCTGACGCCACGGGCGGCTCGGGACCGGTGGGTATATTCGGTGCCTGTCGGGCGGTCAGCGAGCTTGGGGCGGCCCAGCGGGAGGCTTGGGCGTCACTGTCTCGTCAGCCATGTCCATCCTTTCCACGATTTTCGGCCGGCTCGGCGCTCGGGCCGTAGCTTGCCGAGTTGCGCCTGCGCATTGGTGCTGACGCCTGTCCTGCTCTGCGGGCGCTCGGCCACGTCGGCCGGGTCGAATAGGTCGGCGCGCTCGCGCAACCAGAGCGCCAAATCGCGAAAGCGATGCGCCGTCCCGTCCGGCGCCAGCAGGCTCCACTCCCGCGCGCTGGCGTTGGTCTCCCATGGGCCAGCGAGAGGGCTGTCGTGCTTGGCCTTTTCGCGCGCCTCGATGTGCGGAGCGAGGCGGGCCGCGAAGACGTCGACGGGAACAGGCTTGCGGACAGCCGCCGTGCAAGTCCAGCCGACTGTCTTACCGGTCTCATCGTCGGCCATCATGGCCCGAAACGTCGTCAGCGTGACGCTCCCCCTGGCAATGATTCGTTTGCCCCTTTCCCCGTTGTCCACAGGGTCGCCGCGGCTAGTTTGACGACGCCGCAGGTGGCGTGCGTTCTGCTTTCGTTCCTCGTGGAGACGGGCCAATGACAGCAGCGCAGATCGCCGCGATGATGGATATGACCGAGGTCGAGGTCGCTGCCACCGCCTACATCGAGGCGGCGCAGGGCGACGTCGATCAGGCGTTGCATTGGGCAGTGAGCGACCTGTTAGCGATGGAAGCCAAGCTGTCCGAGGCCCTGCGCGCTGTCTCTCGCGGTTATGTCAGAGGCGAGCTGCCTGCGGCCGCGGCCTGACCATGCAAGTCCGTCAGGTCGTCGAGATTGCCCCGGATGCCGCCGGTCTTGTCCTGATCCCGATCATGGGCGCGGCGCTCTGCGCCGGCTTCCCCTCACCGGCCGACGACTTCCTCGAAGGGGCATTGGAGCTGCCGCGCTGGCTCGCGCCCAACCCGCCGGCCACCTTCGCCTGGAACATCTCGGGTGACTCGATGCGGGCTGCCGGCATCTTCGATCGCGACCTCGCGGTGGTGGATCGGAGCCTGACGGCCGGCAACGGCAGCGTAGTCGTGGCGGCGATCGACGGCGAGATGTCGATCAAGCGCCTGCGCATCGAGGGCAGTGTGGCGCGGCTGGCTTTCGACAATCCGGACCTGCCGGCTTTCGCCGTCCAGGAGGCGGCCGAGGGCGAGATCTGGGGCGTGGTTCGCTTCACGATCCGCTGGCACGTCGCGCGCGCCGGACTGGTGCGATGAGCCGCGCCATCGCGCTGATCGACGGCAACAGCTTCTACTGCTCCTGCGAGCGGGTGTTCGACCCCAAGCTCGCCCGGGTGCCGGTAATCGTGCTGTCCAACAACGATGGCTGCGCCATCGCCCGGACTGCCGAGGCCAAGGCGCTGGGTATCAAGATGGGCGACCCCTTCTTCAAGATCCGCGAGCAGTGCCGGCGGGACGGGGTGCGGGTTTTCTCGTCGAACTACACCCTCTATGGCGACATGTCGGCCCGCACGAACGCGGTCTACCGCGACTTCGCGCCGGCGGTGGAGATCTACTCGATCGACGAGAGCTTCCTCGATCTGTCCGACGTGCATCCCGACCGGCGCGGCGAACTCGCCCGCGATCTGCGGGCGACGGTCCGGTCCTGGACCGGCATTCCGACGTGCGTGGGGATCGGGCCGACGAAGACCCTGGCCAAGCTCGCCAACCACATCGCCAAGTCGATCCCCGACCTCAATGGCGTCTGCGACCTGTCCGACGAGGACGAGCGGGCGGCCTGGCTCTGCCGCATCCACGTCGGGGAGGTTTGGGGTATCGGCCGGGCGTCGCTCGCCAAGCTCGAAACCATGGGCGTCGATTCGGTGGCGGACCTGCGCGACCTCGACCCCCGTCCGGTGCGCAAAGCGATGACGGTGGTGGGCGAGCGCATCATCCATGAGCTACGCGGGCTGTCGTGCCTGCCGCTCGAACTGATGCCGGCCCAGCGCAAGGGCTGCGCGGTGACTCGCTCGTTCTCCAGCCGCGTCACCGAACGTGCGGTGCTGGAGCAGGCGGTGGCGGCGCACGCGACCCGCCTCGGCGAGAAGCTCCGGCGCGGCGGCCTTGGCACGTCGCACTTGACCGTCTTCTACCACACTAGCACCCACGACCGCGGTAACCCGATGCGGTCCGTCTCCACCACCGTGACGCTGCCGGAGGCGACCAACGACACGCTCGCGCTGATCGCGGCGGCCCGGCACGGCGTCGAGCGCACATGGCGCGAGGCACCGGAGGGCCGCCCCTGGCGCTACTCCAAGGCCGGCGTCGTCACCACCGACCTGATGCTGCTCGACGCCAGCCCGCGGGCGCTGATCGGCCAGCTCGATCGCGAGCGCAGTGGTCCCCTCATGGCGGCGATGGACGCCTGTAACGCCCGCTTCGGCCGCGGAAGCGTCGTACCGGCGCGGGCCGGGCTCTCGGCGAAGCGGACGTGGTCGACGAAATTCGAGATGCGGAGCCCGCGCTACACGACGCAGGTGGCCGAGCTGCCGACGGCGCGCGCCTAGCCATGGAGCGCCTTTGCGACATCCGAGCCCGACAGATCGAGATCGCTTGCGGCCCCTGCCAGCGTCGAGGGGTCTACCACCTCGACAGGCTGCGCCGTCGCTTCGGCGAGCATGCCTCGATTTGGGACGTCTACCTGAAGCTGACCCAGACATGCCGCTATCAGCGCGAGCCCGGTAGCCGTGTCCCGAACCAGTACGGCATGGCATGTCGAGCCAAGATCGATACCTTGGGCTCGGTGGGCTCACGGGGCCTGCCGTCGAGAACCTGAGCCGATGTGCAACCTCTACAGCTTGATCACCTCGCAAGCGGAGATCCGCGAAGCCTTTGGCGTGGTGCAGGATCGGACCGGCAACCTGCCGGCGCTGCCAGCCATCTTCCCGGACCAGCGCGCACCGATCGTCCGGCTCGACGGGGGCGAGCGGGTGATGGAGATGTTCCGCTGGGGCATCCCGGGCCCCAAGCAGTTCGGCGAACATCCGGTCACCAACGTGCGCAACGTGAAGAGCCCGCATTGGCGTCCCTGGCTCAAGCCAGAGTATCGCTGCCTCGTGCCGGTTTCCTCGTTCTCGGAATACGCCGATACCAAGCCCAGGAAGACACCGACGTGGTTCGCCCTCGACGAGGATCGGCCGCCATTCGCCTTTGCCGGCATCTGGCGTTCTTGGACGGGCGTGCGCGGCACCAAAGCCGAGAACCCCGACCGCATCGAGGAGGAGCACCGATTGTTCTCGTTCCTGACGTGTGATGCGAACGGCGTCGTCGGGCCGGTCCATCCGAAGGCCATGCCGGTGCTGCTCACGACGCCTGAAGAATGGCGCACGTGGCTGGAGGCGACGACGGAGGAAGCCCTGGCTCTGCAGCGTCCGCTGCCGGACACTATGATGCGCGAGGTCGCGCGCGGGGAACGAAGGGACGGAGCGTGAAATTAGCTTCGATAAAGAGCCCTACGGTTCACGCCGGAAACTCAAGTATTGTGCAATCTTAGCTAACGAGGCCTTCAATGGACATCAAGGCTGGCGATTTTGTAGCAACAGACGATAATGAAGCAACGATGACCGTATATCGTGTCGAGGGAAGCAGGGCTTTATGCCAATGGTTTGTGGATGGTGACGTTGATGGAGAGCAAAAAGAAGAATGGTTTGATCTTGATAAGCTCAAGCAGCTTTAGTTTTATATATAATCAATTTTTTGATTTTCATATAAATGTAAAACCTTGAGGCTGGTAGGTTTTGCGATCGTGAGGCTGTGTTTGGCCCAGTAAGCGTCAAGCACGTTCATGGCCTGGTTGACGGTCTCGATCACGGTAGCGCTCCCCACTGCCCAGCTGCATATGGTGGCGCGCACCGCGCAGCCTATGGCTGCTGATCAATGAGCGTGCCGATGAGCCGCCACAACTCCTGATGCTCAGGACCATGCCGACCGAGGCCGAGGAACACGGGGATCGCGAAATCGACGACGTTGCCGCCGGAGGCTTCATTCGCGGTGTGCCGGACGAAGACATCGTTGCCGCCAGGGGCACGGACCAGATGCCAACGATCACCATTGGGGCTGGCGTAGAGTTCTCTTTCGTTAGGCATGACGGTCACGATCCTGCTCATTGGAAGGCCGCCTAGCAAGCTCCTAGCCGTCATCCCTTTATCATGCCGCAACCATTTCCCTCAGAAGCCCTTCGTCTTCATCTGACGGCATTTCGGGACCGTCGCTTTCTAAACAGAGCGTCCGCGGAAGCGCGGGGCCTCAATCCTTCGCCCAGCGCGCCCTGAGCGTCTCGTCCTTTTTCACGTCGTCGTAGAGCGCCTGGACCTCGCGAATGGCGAGATGATCATGGCTCCAATTGGTCTCCAGCGTGTTGGTTGGCGTGAAGGCGCTGTGCGAGGTGCCGCCGAAGCCGTTGAAGGCCACGAGGTTACCGTCCGCAGCCGGGTAGTCCACGCGATATGAGGGGGCGAACCCCTTCGTTCCCTTGCTGCTGACGCCGATCCGCACAAAGGCGGCGCCGTGATGCTTTTGGCAGAAACGCATGTTGCCGAGGAGGCGGCGTAGATACTCCTCCGGTTCGGCCAGATCCCTAAAGACGTCGGCGAGGGTCGCGTTGGAAGGAAGCTGCTTTTGGATCATGATGCCTCGGACGGGAACGACGGGCGCTCGCTTCGACGCCAGCTTCGCCTCAGGGTTCGAGAGGATGACCAGGCCGAAGCGACATGCGGACGCTGCATCATGCAGAGTGTGCCTTCGCCGCCTCTTCATCCGCCACCGCCTCGACGGCAGCGATGGCGTTCTCAAGTTCCGAGATCCCGTCGAAGGGTGCTGTCGGCAGGAAGGCTATCGGATAGCGCCGCTTCCATGATGAGGTCGCGTTGGCGCCCCTTGAGGCGTTCGAGCAGGCTGTCGAGGTTAGGCATGGTTGCGCTGTAACGAACGGCGATGATCTCGACAACCACACCTCCGGCGTCGACGAAATTCGAGATGCGCAGCCCACGTTGCACGACACAGGTGGCCGAACTGCCGACGGCACGGGCTTAGCCGTCGGATCTCATCGCAACATCCTGACGACCCTGGCCTACGTCACACCACGAGGAAATCGAGGTGAGTAAGCGCGGCCTTGGTGTCGATGATCGCGAATTGGAGGGCGGCGGAGGCCGTGCCGCTGCCGTCGGCATCGTAGGACAACCCACCAGTTGCCTTATTGTAGAGGATACGATCGCTCGCATCTGCCGCGCCGGTGGAGAGATCCTTGAAGGCGGTCTCTGCCAGGGCTCCGGCGCCGAGCGTCGTGAAGACGCTTCTGGCTAATTGGATCGCGTCGTCTGGCACCGAATAATCAGTAATCCGATCGATGTTGCCGCCGCCCAACGCCGTGTTGAACACGAAGGTGTCGGCTCCACCGCGGCCGTAGAGCAGGTCAGCGCCGCCCCCGCCATTGAGAACGTTGGAGCCGGCATTGCCCACGACCGTGTTGGCGAAGGCGTTGCCGGTGAGATTGATTGCGCCTGTTCCAACCTGGCTCGTCGTGTCGATTCGTTCGATCTCCTGGCCCGCGGCCAGGGTGTAACTGACATTCGTTAGAACCCAGTCGCTACCTCCGCCGGCCGTCTCAAACACCTGATCGCCCGCGTTGTCTACGTAGTACACGTCTGCGCCTGACCGACCATAAAGCAGATCGGCGCCGGCTCCGCCGTTAAGGACATTCGCCCCCGCGTTGCCGATCAGTGTGTTGGCGAACTCGTTGCCGGAAAGGTTGATCGCCCCCGTGCCGGTTTCACTCGTTGTTTCAAGCCGTTCGATTTCTTGGCCTGCTGCGAGTGTGTAATTGATGATGGTCAGGACCCGATCACTACCACCTCCGACCGCCTCCGACACTCGGTCGCCGGCATTGTCGATGTAATAGGTATCCGCACCGCCCCGGCCGACGAGAAAGTCAGCACCAGCCCCGCCATTGAGGGTGTTAGTTCCAGCATTGCCGACCAAGGTGTTGGCAAATTCATTGCCAGTGAGATTGATTGCGTTTGTACCCGCTTCGCTCGTCGTTTCAAGTCTTTCTATTTCCTGGCCTATTGCAAGATTGTAGCTGATGTTGATCACGACACGATCGGTGCCACCACCCGCTGCTTCAAAGACCTGATCGCCGACGTCGTTGACGTAGTATGTATCGGCTCCCCCGCCGCCCTTCAGGGTGTCCGCTCCTGCCGCGCCATCGAGCGTGTTGGCTCCGGCGTCACCGGTGATGAGATCGGCAAAGGCGGATCCTTTCACCGATTCGACCCCAAGGATGACGTCCGGCAATTGATAGGTATAGGCTGACGTCGTCGCGTTGTCGGTCCCGAGGCTCCCGATCAGGCCTAGGAAAGCTGCGCTGGCGACGGCTTCGACCGAACACCCTTCCATCGGCGTCATCAGTTCGAGGAACGACTGAATATAGTCTGATGATGCGTCGCCGCCGCGGTTTTCCCACCAGCGCTCAAGGGAGATCGTGACGCCGGTTCCAGATCCGCTGTAGTCCGCGGTATCGGTTCCTGCGCCCCCGAGGATCAGATCGAACCCGGCGCCACCGTCGAGTTTGTCATTGCCATCACCACCTTCGAGGACATCGGTGTCACGGCCGCCAGCGAGGGTATCATTGCCGAGGCCCCCCACCAGACAGTCCTGCCCATCGCCGCCATCGAGGCGGTCATCATCCTCGTTGCCGAAAAGGTCGTCGTGGCCAGCTTGGCCGTAGAGGGTGTCGTTGCCGCAGCCGCCTTCCAGACGGTCGTCGTAGGTCGCCCCCGCGTTCTGAGGTTGGACGGGCTTGCTCGGATCGCAGCAAACGTCGGGGTTGGTGTCGGCGGTCGGCTTCAGATCGCCCGTTCCTAAGCGGACCGTCGAATTCGGGTCCGCCTCGCCCCAGATCACATCGGCACCGTCGCAACCGATCAACCGGTCGCTGCCGTCGCGACCCTCAATGACGTTGGCTCCCTCGCCGCCGCGGATGACGTCGTCGAAAGCCGAACCCACCACGCCTTCGATATCGATGAGGACATCGCCGATCGACTCGGCTGTGGTGATGGTCACGCCGTCGATGACCGGCGCATTGCCCTCGCCGCGTAGGAGGTCGGCAGAGATCGAGGTTTTGGCATCCCGGTAGGAGGCGATGTCGAAACCAACGTTGCCGTCCAGGACATCCCTGCCCTCGCCGCCGACGAGGATGTCGCGGGCCGCGGTCCGATAATAGACATCGCTTAGGACATCATCCGGCGAGTAGGTGTCGCCCACGAGGATGTCGTCTCCCACACCCCCATCGAGAACGTCATTGCCCAGGCTTCCCTGAACGACGTCGTTGCCGCCGTTGGCGAAAACGGTGTAGTTGTATGTATTCGCTCCTGGGACAGGTGAAGTGCCATAACCCGACGAAAACACCGTGATCTCGTCGGCAAACTCCGAGCCGATCACCCCTTCGATCGTGAATCCAGTATAAGTATCCTCGAATAACGGCGTCACAACATCTGTACCATCCGCTTTCAACATGCGTGCGCCGGATTGCATGCCGTTAAAGGTCGCTAGCCCAATGGAAAGATATTGTCCATTTTGGAACAGTCCTGCTCCGAGCCCACTGTAATCAACGAAATCGCGCCCGGCGCCTCCATCGATACTATTCTTGCCGAGGCTGCTGACGAAAACCTCGTCTCTGCCCGATCCCGCGATTTTGTCGTCGAGGGTCGTGCCTTGATACTCCTCGATTCCGGTAAGGATGTTGAGTTCTTCACGAAGCTCGCCGGCATCGAAACTGCCGTTCTGGTTTGCGTCGTTCCAGAACATATACAATGCGACGCCATCGTCGGCCTTCAACTGCCCGGCCGGGAGATTGAATATCGCAGCGAGTTGTGTCGCGCGCGCCCCGTAGCCGATCTCGAAGGAGGCTTGGACTCCCGCTGGTGCGGTGCCAGTAGGCAGTGCAGCGTAGCCGGGCAACAAGGTTGCTGCCACATAGCGATCTGCCCCACCGCGGCCATCGTAAAGATCAACGATATCTGAGCCCGTCGAGCCGACGAAGACGCCGTGGGAAAAAACGTTACGGTGAATGTCGCCTTTGATTATGTCGGAATAAGCAGTTCCGACGATACCTTCGATGTTGTAGATTGACGATCTATTTAATGTCACCGCGAACGTTTGTCTATTTACATAAGAAACATCGAATCTGTTCAATTCAAAATCGACAAATATATTGTATGAATAGTTTGACAGATTGGCGACATGCGGGATGCTGTTGACGGTGTCGAAACCGTGGCCGCCATCGACATAGTTGGTTTCTGCTGTCGGGATCGATCCAGCCGCACCTTGAAAAGCCGCAAAGGGTGATAGGTCGTCGTCCCCGTCGCCGCCATACAGTGAATCGTTTCCACCACCCCCAAGCAAGACGTCATTGCCGATGCCGCCATAAATCCTGTCGGTGCCGATGCTTCCACGCAAGGTATCGTTACCGTCTAATACCAAGCCTCGCTGAGCAGGACTCACGCGGGGTAGCGTCAGCATCTCGGTCGTGATTCCTTCCTTGGGTTTGGAGCCTGAGGAGGATGCGATGGCTGCTC
>NZ_LMQK01000015.1:0-4533 GCF_001424525.1 Methylobacterium sp. Leaf399
ATCGCATCCTCCTCAGGCTCCAAACCCAAGGAAGGAATCACGACCGAGATGCTGACGCTACCCCGCGTGAGTCCTGCTCAGCGAGGCTTGGTATTAGCTCGCGTTCCGGTCGGCCTGCGCGGCTGATCCTCCCCTGTTTTCACGGACACATCGAAATTGAACCGCCCGTGCCGACCTCTCCGACACTCGACCCGCTTCGACCCGATCGCAGACAGGCCCCGCGGGCGACCCTCAAGTCCATAGAGGACGCGCCGTTCAGCGCCGAACCTTGTCGACCATGGCTTCGACGATGTTGCTGAAATCGTCACTCCAGGGCGTGCGTCGGTTGTCGGGGATGACCTTCGTCCAGTCGCCGCGCCGATGGAGAGCCTCCAGGTCACCGTCCGTGCGAGCCATCGCGACGACGACGCTCGGAGCGATGAAGGTGCTTTGGGAAAACGTCCTGCCCGAGTCGTCCCGGACATAGGTCACCAATCCGCTGTCGGCAGCTGCGCGAGCGAGGATGTGACGCAACTCGAGATGGTGGTTGGAGATATGGATGACGATCACCCCATCCCGTTCGAGTTTCGAGACATAGAGGCCGAGCGCTTCGCGGGTCAGCAGGTGGCTCGGGATCGCGTCCGACGAGAACGCATCGACCACGATCAGGGCGTTGGCCCCCGTCTGTTCCGCGAGGGTCAGCCGGGCATCGCCGACGACGATCCGGGCTTGCGGGGCACAGGAGCCGAGGAAGCGGAACAGGGTCGGGTCACTCGCGATGCGGACGACCTCGGGATCGATCTCCAGGAAAGTCCACGCCTCGCCGGGGACCGCGTGGCAGGCGAGGCTGCCTGCCCCCAGCCCCACCACCGTGACCGCTCCCAACCTGCCCCCGTGGCTGGCTCGCGATGCCGCGATGGCCGTGCCCATCGCGCCGTCCATTCCGTAGTAGGTCACCGGCTCCGGTCGGCCCAGAAACGGGGTTCCATCGTCGGAGGTCACCCGCATGGCGCCGTGCAGGGTCGTGCCATGGTTGAGCATCCGGAAGCGGCCGTCGCTCGACATGGACAGTTTGTGGATGCCGAAGAACGACCGGAACGCCGTGGTCTCGGACGCCGACCTCTGGAGATGGGCGGTGCTCACGGCGAGGGTCAGACCGGCAAGAGCGACCACGAGCGGCTTGCGCCACCGGGCGATCATCAAAGCGATCAACGCCAGCAGGCCGAAGACGAGCGCCGAGGCTGGCAGCATCGAGACGGTGACGGCAGACCCGGCCGCCAGGAGCGTGGCCGCCAGCACGATACGCCGCCGGCCGTCCCGCAGCGACGTCCGCGACAGTGCCGCCAGGTCCGGCCTGCAGGCGAGCGCCACCACGAGGAGGATGGGATATTCCAGCACCGTGGAGAAGAGGCGCGGTGCGACGAGGGCGCAGAAGATGCCGCCCAGCATGCCGCCGAACGACAGGCAGAGGTAGAACTCCGTCAGCCGCCCGGCCGCAGGCCGGCGTTGGTAGAGTGCCCCGTGACAGATCATGGCGTTGACGAAGAACAGGCCCAGATGGAGTGCCAGCCCGACGAACAGGGACGTCGCGGAGATCATCGGAAACAGTGCCAACGCGGTCCCGATCACCTGAAGGCCGGACAGCACGAGTTGGGACGGAGCCATCCGGTCGCGGAACGCCAGGACGAAGGTCAGCAGGAACAAGGCGAGCGGCACCACCCATAGGAGGGGCGCCGCCGCGACGTCGGTGGAGATATGCGCCGTCACCGCCACCAGAAGCCCGGAGGGCACGAAGGCGAGGGCCACCCAGGCGAGGCGCTCGCGCCACAAAGCTCCTGCGCTCGCCGGCGTGGTCGCGAGCAAAGGTATCCGCGTGCTCCGGTCCGTGCCTGCGGCCATGCGCGTTGCCGTCGTGGCGCACAGGGCGATGACGGCCGCCAGGCCCGCGAAGCCGAAGGTCCAGGCTCGGCTCTGATCCTGCAGGGAAACGAACGGTTCGACCGCAAGCGGATATGCGATCAGGGCCAGGAACGAGCCGATGTTCGACGCGCCATACAGGAAGTAGGGGTCGCCGGCCTGCGGATGGCCCGACCGGGCGAACCAGGCCTGCAGGAGTGGTCCGTTGGCCGAAAGCGCGAAGAACGGCAGTCCCACGGAGGCCAGGAACAGGCCCAGGAGCCAAACGGCCTCTCCGTCTGCCGGCGGCTTTCCCCATCCGGCAGCAAATTGAATGGGCAGTGCCGCAAACGCGCCGACCATCACGAGGACATGGACCGCGGCGGCGATCCGTAGGGGACAGTACCGGACGAGGGCGTGCGCATAGGCGTACCCGAGGAGCAGCAGCGCCTGGAACACCACCATCGCGACGGACCACACCGACGGCGAGCCACCGAGGACGGGCAGCACCATCTTCGTGAACATCGGCTGGATGCCGAACAGCAGCAAGGCCGAGAGAAAGATCGTCGCTGTGTAGAGGCCGAGGAACGCGGCGAGGCGGGCCGAGGGGCCGGATCGGACGGGCCCAGCCTTAACCGTCAGCGTCGTCATCGGCCAAATTCGCTCCGTCCTCCCGCCCTCGATTACCGAGGCGCCGTTAAATCTTGGTGTCGCGCTCGCGACGCGAGCGGAAGTCGGGAGACACGCATCCCGAGAACCGCTCCGGTCCGCATCGGGTCGGGGGTCGCGGTCAGGGGCGCGTTCCTTCGCACGTCGTCGCGCCGGACGGCGTTGACACCCCTGGGAGGGCCATCCACCCTCGGCCGTGTCCGGACCGCCTCGCAGGTGACGATCGACGATGACCGCATATGACTTCGATGGTCTCAGGACGATCCACAACCACGAATTCCTGGACGATGCGGACTTCAAGGGCGCTTACGCCCGCGGGGTCCAGGCGGCGGGACAGGACTACAAGTGGTACTGGCGGGTCCACATCGGCCTGTGGGCCGCGCGCCACGCGTCGAACCTCCGGGGTGATTTCGTCGAATGCGGAGTGAACCGCGGGTTCCTCAGCTCCGCCATCATGCAGATGCTGGATTGGGACACGACCGGCCGCACGTTCTACCTCATGGACACGTTCACCGGCGTCGATCCGCGCTATGTCTCCGACGAAGAACGGAGGAGCGGCGTCCTGGAGCGCACCCAGCGCGAGCGCGACGCGGGATTTCTCGTCACCGGATCGCAACTCGCGCACGCGAATTTCTCAGATTGGCGAAACGTCAGGATCATCGAGGGCGCCATACCCGAAACGCTGCCCCAGGCGACGCCGGAGACGATCGCCTTCATCCACATCGACATGAATTGCTCGCCTCCCGAAGTCGCCGCCCTCGAATACTTCTGGGACAGGATCGTACCCGGAGCGCCGATCCTTCTCGATGATTACGCCTATCACGGCTATCGCACCCAGAAGATCGCGATGGATGCCTTCGCGGCGGCCAAGAACATCACCATCGCATCGCTGCCCACCGGACAGGGCCTGATGATCAAGCCGGAGGCGGTCTCGTCCATTGCGCCGTCGAGGCGCCTGGAACGACCGTCGTCCAAGACAGACGCGCCGTGGTGCTTCGCCTGCGGCAGCGATCGCTTCCGGCCTGTTCGGCCCGTCCTGTGGGACGCGCTGATCGACGAGTGGCAGCTGTCGGAACACGAGACGCATTACGTCAATCGGCAGCAGGGCGAATGCTGCGCCGACTGCGGCGCGAACCTTCGGTCGATCGCGCTGGCCAAGGCGATCGTGGCGACCCTCGGCACGCAGGAGACATTGAGGGAGTTCGTCGCCTCCAGGGCCGCCTCGCGCATCCAGATCCTGGAGCTCAACGAAGCGGGAGGATTGAGCCAATACCTTCGCAAGATGCCGGGCTACACCTTCGGCGCCTATCCCGAGGTCGACATGCACGCCCTCCCTTACCCCGACGAAAGCTTCGATCTCGTCGTCCACTCGGACACGCTCGAGCACATCGAGAACCCGGCGCATGCGCTGCGGGAATGTGCCCGGGTCCTGAAGCCTGGCGGCGCGATCTGCTACACCGTGCCTGTCATCGTAGGCCGGCTGTCGCGGGGCCGGGCGGGTCTGCCCAAGAGCTATCACGGCAATCCGGCGGAGACCGGCGACGATTTCGTCGTCCACACCGAGTTCGGCGCCGATTTCTGGACCTTGCCGGTAGAAGCCGGCCTGTCGCGCGTGACCATCCACACCATCGCCTTCCCGGCGGCCACGGCGATCAGCGCGGCCCGCTAGCGAGCCGCTCGCGGAGCACCGCCACCGCCGACCCACCCCTGCGGGCGTCACGAAGCGGCCCAAGCTCCGGCATCGGCGGGCGATCCACGCACGGATGGGATGCGACGCGGATGGCCCGCAGCGGTCCACCGACGCCTGCGAAGCGATCGCGACCCGCCAGGTCGCGCGACGGCGACCCTTGCCGATAGCGCGCAGCGATCCTTGCCGATTGCGCGCAGCGAYCCTTGCCGATTGCGCGCAGCGACCCTTGCCGATTGCGCGCAGCGACCCTTGCCGATTGCGCGCAGCGACCCTTGCCGATTGCGCGCAGCGACCCTTGC
>NZ_LMQK01000015.1:4570-40898 GCF_001424525.1 Methylobacterium sp. Leaf399
TGCCGATTGCGCGCAGCGACCCTTGCCGATTGCGCGCAGCGACCCTTGCCGATTGCGCGCAGCGACCCTTGCCGATTGCGCGCAGCGACCCTTGCCGATAACGCGCGGCGTGCTCCCGTAGAGCAACGAGTCCCAAAAGGAGATCGCTTAACTGACAATCCCATGATTTACGTAGTCTGCATCGATGGTTAATTTTACCTTCGTTTTTAATAGAGCTTGCGTCGGAGGCAACTTGATTGCTTCTGGTTCGTCAAGAGATGCGCCGATCAGCGCCGCAGTCTTGTCGTTATCGCGTTTCAGCTCGGGGATTCCATCATGGCCGCGCCGGTCACTTCCATGTCGTTAGCCCTCGCCGCCCTGGTGGGCGCCGCCCTCGTCACGTCGGCGGCCCAGGCCGGATGCGCCGGCGCCGAATGCTACCGGCACGTCTCGACCCCGCCGGTCTACGGCGCGGTCTCCGAGCGGGTGCTCGTACGCCCGGCCGAGACAGTCTACCGCACCACCCCGCCGATCTACGAGACGGTGTCCGAGCAGGTGCTGGTGTCCGCTGGCGGGCGCGTCTGGCAGACCAGCCGCGACGCCTACGGCAGCCTCGTCGGTTGCTGGGTCGACGTGCCGCCGCAGTACACCACCCGCCACCGCCGGGTGCTGGTGCAACCGGCCCAATCGATCCCCGAGACCATCCCCGCCGAATACGCCAGCGTCCAGCGCCGCGTCCTCGTCGAGCCGGCGCGGGCCGGATGGGTGCCGGCCCCCGATGCCGGCGGCTTCGGTGCTCCGGCCTATGCGGGCATCGGCGCGGGCTACGGCGCGGGCTACGGCGGCCCTCGCGCCGTCGGCTACCGCGGCGCGGAGTACGGGCGCCCGCGCCACCGCGGCTACGGCCACCGGGGGGCCGGCTACGGCGCCTACGGTCCGCGGGCCGACCTCGGCGTCGGCTCCATTCCGGACGCGGTCGGCATGACCGGCGCGAGCTCGGCCGACGTCGGCGTCGCCCTCGGATTCTCCACCGGCAGCATCTACGACGGTTACTGAGCGTCCGTCCCGGCGCCTTCCTGCGCGGCCCCCGTCCGGGGGCCGCCTTGATTCAGCGGCGGGGCGCCACACCTCCCCGGGTGACAGGGAGGGACTTCGCATGGGTCAGTTCAAGGCGTGGATCGTCGAGAAGGGCGAGGGCGGCCAGTCCCTGCGCTACGGCGACTTCCTCGATTCCGACCTGATGGAAGGCGACGTCACCGTCCGCGTCACCCATTCGACCCTGAACTACAAGGACGGTCTGGCGATGACCGGCCGCTCCCCGGTGGTGCGGCGCTTTCCGATGATCCCGGGCATCGATTTCTCCGGCATCGTCGAGACCTCGGAGCATCCCGAATACCGCCCCGGCGACGCGGTGGTGCTCACGGGCTGGGGGGTCGGCGAGACGCATCTGGGCGCCTATGCCGAGAAGGCGCGCGTCAAGGGCGACTGGCTGGTGCCGCTGCCCGAGGGCCTCACCCCCGCCCAGGCCATGGCGATCGGTACGGCCGGCTACACCGCGATGCTGTGCGTGATGGCGATCGAGCGCCACGGGCTGACCCCCGCCGACGGGCCGGCGGTGGTGACCGGCGCCTCGGGCGGCGTCGGATCGGTGGCGGTGGCGCTCCTCGCCCGCGCCGGTTGGCACGTGATCGCCTCGACCGGGCGGGTCGAAGCGGAATCGGCCTATCTCATCGGCCTCGGGGCGGCGCAGGTGATCGACCGCGCCGAACTCGCCGCGCCCGGCAAGCCGCTCGCCAAGGAGCGCTGGGCGGCGGCCGTCGATGCGGTCGGCTCGACGACCCTGGCCAACGTCCTCGCGGCCACCAAGGCGGACGGGGCGGTGGCCGCCTGCGGGTTGGCGCAGGGGATGGACCTGCCGACTTCGGTGGCGCCGTTCATCCTGCGCGGGGTCTCGCTCCTGGGCATCAACAGCGTGACCACTCCCCAGCCCAAGCGCCGCGAGGCCTGGGCCCGCCTCGCCCGCGACCTCGACCTCGATACGCTCGCCAGCATGACGACGCAGGTGGCGCTGGCCGATGTCGGCGGCCTCGCCGAGGACATCCTGGCCGGACGCACCCGGGGGCGCACCCTCGTGACCGTCGGCTAAAGGGAAAAAGCGGGCGTTGCCGGGAACCGATCGTCGCGAGGGCGCATTGCTGGCCTCATGAGCCAAGCATTCGTTCGCGAGCCGGAGGGCGGGGAAGCCTTCGAGGATCTCCCCGACCGTCCCATCTCCCCCCACACCAACTTCGTCACGCCCGAAGGCCTCGCGCAGATCGAGGCCGAGGTGGCCCGTCACCAGGCCGATTTCGCGGCGCTGGGTCCCGACGACAAGGCCGATACCGCCCGCATCACCCGCGACCTCCACTATTGGACGGCGCGACTCGGCACCGCCGAACTCGTTGCGCCGACGCCGAGCGACGAGGTCCGCTTCGGTTCACGCGTCGAGATCGAACGCGAGGACGGCACCAAGCAGAGCTACCGCATCGTCGGAGAGGACGAGGCCGACCCGGCGCAGGGCTCGATCGCCTATGTCTCGCCCATGGCCAAGGCGCTCACCGGCAAGACGGTGGGCGACACGGTCGAGGTCAACGGCCACGAGGTCGAGATCACCGCGGTCGGCTGAGGCCCTCGATGGCGGGCCTGAGGCCGACGAAGGCCTCGGCCATGAAGTCCATGAAGGCGCGCACCCTCCCGGCGTGCCTCAGGTCGGGGTGGGTGAGAAGCCAGAGACCGGCGGTCAGTTCCGGCACCGTCTCCGACAGGCGAACGAGCGTCGGGCTGGCATCCGCATCCCAACAGGGCAGGGGTCCGACGCCGATGCCGGCCTCGATCGCCTCGCGCAGGCCGAGCACCGTGTTGATGCGCATGCCCAAGCGCCCGGACGTCGCCCGTCCGGCCAGGAACCGGGTGAACCGGCCGCCGGCCACCGCCTCGCTCGGACAGACCCAAACGCACTCCGACAGCGGCGGCCAAATGCGGTCGGAGCGCCCGTAGACCGCCCATTGGATGGTGGCGAGGCGTCGTCCGACCAGGGTCGCCGGCGGCTCGTCGCTGGCGCGGATCGCCACGTCGGCGTCGCGTCGGGACAGGTTCAACGCCTCCTCCGACACGACGAGGTCGAGGCAGATCAGCGGATACCGTTCGGCGAAGCGGCCGAGAAGCGGCATCAGGGTGTTGGCGACGAGACCCGCCGGGGCCGTGATCCGCAGTTCGCCCGCAGGCTCCAGGGAGCGTCCCGCAGATTCGCGCTGGAATCGCGCGACCTGCGCCTCCATCCGACCGGCCGCCTCGATCATCGCGATGCCGGCCGGGGTCGCCACGTAGCCGCCCCGGTGGCGCTCGAACAGGCGGGTCCCGGTCTGCGCCTCGATGGCGGCGAGGCGGCGGAACGCGGTGGAATGGTTGATGCCCAGATCCTCGGCCGCCCGCGTCAGCCCGCCGCGATCGGCTACCGCCTTCACCAGGCGAAAATCGTCCCACGCCACTCCCGTGATCGCCAACCCCATGAGCCGTCATCCCCGTCAGCGGCTGCCGGTCTTGCACGCACGCAAACGAACCTTTGCAGGAGAGGGTATTTTCGCAAGGCTCGCGGCGGGCGATATCGGACCGTGCAAGAGGCCCGCGTCGTCGCACGGCCTCGACGAGACGATGGACGGAGAGCGTGATGGCGAAGGTTCTGGTGCTGTATTATTCGTCCTGGGGCCATGTCGAGCAGATGGCGCAGGCCGTGGCCGAGGGCGCACGCGAGGCGGGCGCCGAGGTCTCGGTGAAGCGCGTGCCCGAGCTGGTGCCCGAGGAAGTCGCCAAGCAGTTCCACTACAAGCTCGACCAGGCCGCGCCCATCGCCACCGTGGACGAACTGGCCGATTACGACGCGATCGTCTTCGGCACGCCGACCCGGTTCGGCAACATGGCCGCCCAGATGAAGCAGTTCCTCGACCAGACCGGCGGCCTCTGGGCCCAGGGCAAGCTCGTGGGCAAGGTCGGCTCGGTGTTCACCTCCACGGCGTCGCAGCACGGCGGCCAGGAGACGACGCTGACGAGCTTCCACACGGTGCTCCTGCACCACGGCATGGTCGTCGTCGGGCTGCCCTATGCGTTCCAGGGTCAGAACGGCGTCGAAGCCGTCAAGGGCGGTTCGCCCTACGGCGCCACCACGATCGCCGACGGCGACGGCTCGCGCCAGCCCAGCCCGGTCGAACTCGACGGCGCCCGCTTCCAGGGCCGCCACGTGGCCGGCCTCGCGGCCAAGCTCGCGGGCTGACGCTCAAGGGTCCCGGCACCGTTAGACGCCGGGCAACAAAAAAGGCTCGGATTGCTCCGAGCCTGGAAGGAACAAAGGCCATTGGGGGCTGAACTGGCCTTCGTGCAGGGATAACGGGCGAAGCCCGGAAGGGTTGCAACGCTCGCGGCAAAAAATTCAGCGGGGGGCGGCGGCCCTTGCGAGGCGGTCGTTGATCGCTTCGCCCAGGCCCGCGTGCGGGATCGGCGCCACCGCGATGACGGCGGCATGCGAGGCGTCGAGCCGACGCAGGGCCGCGAACAATCCGGCGGCCGCTTCGGCGAGGTCGCCCGACGGACTAAGGTTCACCGACGCCACGGCCGCGGACAGGCCGGCGGGACGGTTCGGGCCGAACAGCAGCACGGCCTCGCCCGGCTGCAGCGATCGCGCGTCCAGCCGAACCCGCGCGCGGGGCGCGTAGTGCGACGCCAGCAGCCCCGGCGACAGCGGTGCGTCAGGATCGTCCTCGCGCCCCTCGAGGGCGAGGCCGAGCACCCGCGCGACATCCTCGCGGGTGACGCCGCCGGGCCGCAACAGGCGGGGCGGCCCGCCGAGGCAGGCCACCACCGTCGATTCGACCCCCACCGCCGCCGGGCCGCCGTCGATCACCGCCGCGATACGCCCGTCGAGGTCGGCCAGGACGTCGGCGGCGCTGGTTGGGCTGACCCGGCCTGAGCGGTTGGCGGAGGGGGCGGCGACCGGACGGCCGACCGCGGCGAGGAGATCGCGCGCGATCCCCGAGCCGGGTACGCGCAACGCGACGCTGGCCAGGCCGGCGCGGGCGAGATCGCAGACCGTCGCCCCGGCCGTGGCCGGCACCACCAGGGTCAGCGGGCCGGGCCAGAACGCCCGCGCCAGGGCTAGGGCCGTCTCGTCGAACCGGCCTTCGCGCAGGGCAGCTTCGAGGCTCGCCACATGCGCGATGAGCGGGTTAAAGCGCGGCCGCGCCTTGGCGGCATAGATCGCGGCCACCGCGCGCGGATCGGTGGCGTCGGCCCCGAGGCCGTAGACCGTCTCGGTGGGGAAGGCGACGAGGCGCCCCGCCGCCAGGAGCCGCGCCCCCTGCGCCAGCCCGTCCCGGTCGGCGGCGAGCCGAAGGGTCGGCCCGTGGTCCGCCGGATCGGGGATTGACCCGAGATCGTTCATATATAAACTATCTCTCGTCGTGACGACCGGAGGCGGCGGACGTATGGATGTGCGTCGCGCCGATCCGCGCGTCAAACGGTCCCCGGCTCGCCGGGACGTAAGCACCGCCACAAGACGGTGCCGGAGGAGTGTCGGGATGTCCTATCGCACGCCGGTGGCCGAGATGGCCTTCACCCTGCGCCATGTGGCGGGGCTCGACGAGGGCATCGCGTCGGGGCTCTACGGGGAGCTGACGGCGGAGGACGCCGAGGCGATCCTGCAGGAGGCGGCCCGCGTCGCCGATGCGGTGATCGCACCGCTCAACACGGTGGGCGACCGCCACGGCACCCCGCTGGCGGAGGGGGCGATCACGACGCCGCCGGGCTGGCGCGAGGCCTACCGGACCTGGACGGAGGGCGGCTGGAACGGCCTCTCGGCGGAGGCCGATCACGGCGGACAGGGCCTGCCGCTCCTCCTCAACGCCGCCTGCACCGAGATGTGGAACGCGGCCAGCATCGCGTTCGGCCTGTGCCCCCTCTTGACCGCCGGCGGCATCGAGGCCCTGGCCCGGCACGGCTCGGACGCGCTCAAGGAGCGCTACCTCGGCAAGCTCGTCTCGGGCGAATGGACCGCCACCATGAACCTGACCGAGCCGCAGGCGGGCTCGGACCTGTCCCTCCTGCGCGCCAGGGCCGAGGCGGCGGGCGACGGCAGCTACCGGATCACCGGCTCCAAGATCTACATCACCTACGGCGAGCACGACCTCACCGACAACATCGTCCACCTGGTGCTCGCCCGCCTCAGGGACGCGCCGGCCGGCACCCGCGGCATCTCGCTGTTCCTGGTCCCCAAGGTGCTGCCGGACGGGAGCCACAACGACCTGCGCTGCTCGGGCATCGAGCACAAGCTCGGCATCCACGGTTCGCCGACCTGCTCCATGGCCTTCGGCGACCACGGCGGCGCCACCGGCTGGCTGATCGGCGAGGAGAACCGGGGGCTCGCCTGCATGTTCACGATGATGAACTCGGCCCGCCTCAACGTCGGGCTGCAAGGGGTCGGCGTCGCGGAGCGATCCTACCGGCAGGCGCTGGCCTATGCCCGCGACCGGCGCCAGGGCCGCGCCCCCGGTGCGACGCAGGCGAGCCCGATCGTCGAACACGCCGACGTGCAGCGCATGCTGCTCACCATGAAGGCCTCTACGGCGGCCGCGCGCGGCATCTGCTACCTCACCGCGCAGGCGCTCGACGCGGCCAGGGGGGCGGAGGGCCAGGCGGCCGCCGACAGGGCCTCGCTGCTGACGCCGGTGGCCAAGGCCTTCTCCACCGACATCGCCAACGAGGTGACCTCGCTCGGCGTCCAGGTCCACGGCGGCATGGGCTTCGTGGAGGAGACCGGGGCCGCCCAGCACATGCGCGACGCGCGCATCCTGGCCATCTACGAGGGCACCAACGGCATCCAGGCGATCGACCTCGTGGCCCGCAAGCTGCCGCTGGCCGGCGGCGCCACGGTGCGGGCGCAGATCGCCGGAATGCGCCGGATCGCCGAGGG
Source organism: Methylobacterium sp. Leaf399 (assembly GCF_001424525.1). Taxonomy (NCBI): domain Bacteria; kingdom Pseudomonadati; phylum Pseudomonadota; class Alphaproteobacteria; order Hyphomicrobiales; family Methylobacteriaceae; genus Methylobacterium; species Methylobacterium sp. Leaf399. The sequence continues at coordinate 11,547 of NZ_LMQK01000015.1, forward strand.
CGTGCAGAAGGACGCCTCGCCGGCCTTCGGCCACACCGCCGCGCGCCTGCGGGCCGGCATCGAGAGCCTCGACCGGGCGACGAGCTTCCAGGCCAAGGCGCTCGGCTCGAACCGTCCCGACGACGCGCTCGCCGGAGCGACGCCCTACCTGCGCCTGTTCGGGCTGGTCCAGGGCGGCGCCTGCCTCGCCAAGGCGGCGCTGGCGTCGAGCGCCGCCCTGCGCGCGGGCGAGACCGACCCGGCCCATGCCGCCCGCGTCAGTCTGGCGCGGTTCTTCTGCGAGAACCTGCTGACCGCGGCCGGCGGGCTGGAGGAGAGCGTCATCGACGGGGGCGGCTTCACGCAGGATGCAGGGCTGGCGCTGGCGGGTTGAACCGCACGAACTCCCCCCCGGGGGAGGGGATGCACGCGAGGACAAACGACCGGGACCCGACCATGAGCGACCACGTCATCATCGACGACATGGCCACGGGCGTGCGCCTGATCCGCCTCGCCCGGCCTGAGAAGAAGAACGCGCTCACCGGCGCGATGTACGACGCCATGCGCGACGCCCTCGAACGGGCGGAAGCGTCGGACGACGTCGGCGCGATCGTCTTCGCCGGCGAGCCCGGGATGTTCACCGCCGGCAACGACATCGCCGACTTCGTGGCGGGCGCGGCCAAACCCTTCACCGAGGCGCCGGCGCTCCGGTTCATCCGGCAGCTGGCCCGCACCACGACCCCGATGGTGGCGGCGGTGGACGGGATCGCGGTGGGGATCGGCACGACCCTGACCCTGCATTGCGACCTCGTCTACGCGAGCCCGGCCGCCCGCTTCCGGATGCCGTTCGTGGAACTCGGGCTGGTGCCGGAGGCGGCCTCCTCCTACCTGCTGCCGCGCCGGATCGGCCTCCTCAAGGCGACCGAACTGCTGCTGCTGTCGGAGCCCTTCGACGCCGACGAGGCCCTGCGCCTTGGCCTCCTCAACGCGATCGTCCCAAGCGCGATGCTGCTCGACCATGCGCTCGCCAAGGCCGCCGCCCTCGCCGCGCTGCCACGCGGAGCGGTGCGGGCCTCGCGGCACCTGATCCGCGGCGACCAGACGGCCGTCGAGGCGGCCCTGGAGGCGGAGGCGGTCGCCTTCGAGGCGCGACTGCGGACGCCCGAGGCGCAGGCGGCGTTCATGAGCTTCCTCACCAAATCCAAGCCGGCCCGGTCGTGACCGCGCCGCCCGATCTGTCACGAAAAATCTGCCTCGTGGCGGGCGCCTCGCGCGGGGTCGGGCGCGGCATCGCGCGGGCGCTGGGCGAGGCCGGCGCCACAGTGGTCGTCACCGCCCGCTCCAGCGAGACCGGGCAGCGCACCGAGGGTCGCGGCGAGTTCGTCGAGGACACCGCCCGCGAGGTCGACGCCGCCGGGGGCCACGGCCACCACTACCTGTGCGACCATACCAGCGAGCGCGCCGTCGACACCCTGGTGCATTGGACCCTACGCCGGTTCGGACGCATCGACGTCGCCGTCTCCAGCGTCTGGGGCGGCAACGAGGGCTACGACGGCGAGCGCTACGCCGACGGCGCCGAATGGGGCACCCCGTTCTGGCGCCGCTCGGCCGAGCCGTTCTCGCACGGTTTCGGCAGCGGCCCCTATCCGGCCCTGTTGCTCGCCCGGGCGGTGGCGCCGGCCATGGTCTCGGCGAGGCAGGGCCTGATCGCCTTCGTGTCGTTCGACACCGCGCCCGGCTACCTCGGGGACATCCACTACGACCTGGCCAAGGCCGCCACCAACCGGCTGGCCTTCGCCTGCGCCCAGGAACTCGGCCCCTACGGCGTCACCGCGCTCGGCCTGTCGCCGGGCTTCGTGCGCACTGAGCGCGCCATCGACATCGGCCATGCCGACCGCGCCACCGAAAGCCCGCTCTACGCCGGCCGCGCCCTGGCGGCCCTGGCCGCCGACCCGGCCGTGGCGGCGCAGGCCGGACGCATCCTCCACGCCGGGGACCTCGCCGCGACCTACGGATTCACCGACGCCGACGGCACCCGGCCGGGGCGGTTCCGGGTGGGATCTAGCGAGTAGCGAGTAGCGAGTAGCGAGTAGCGAGTAGCGAGTAGCGAGTAGCGAGTAGCGAGTAGCGAGTAGCGAGTAGCGAGTAGCGAGTTTATGTAAAACGATATCGAACACAACCAAAACTCACTATTCGCTACTCACTACTCACTACTCACTACTCACTATTCGCCATTCGCCATTCGCCATTCGCCATTCGCCATTCGCCCCACCAAGAAAGGCCCCACGATGTCCCTCCACGGCAAGACCCTGTTCATCACCGGTGCCTCGCGGGGCATCGGGCTCGCCATCGCGCTGCGGGCGGCCCGCGACGGGGCCAACGTCGCGGTGGCCGCCAAGACCGACACGCCGCACCCGAAGCTCGAGGGCACCATCCATACGGCGGCGGCCGAGATCGAGGCGGCGGGGGGCCGGGCGCTGCCGCTCCTGGTGGACGTGCGCGACGAGGGCAGCGTCGCGACGGCCATCGCCCGGACGGCGGAAACCTTCGGCGGCATCGACATCGTGGTGAACAACGCCAGCGCGATCTCGCTGACGCGCACGCCGCAGACCGAGATGAAGCGCTTCGACCTGATGCATCAGATCAACACGCGCGGCACCTACATGGTCTCGAAATACGCGATCCCGCATCTCGAGAAGGCCGCCAACCCGCACATCCTGATGCTGTCGCCGCCCCTCGACATGGCCGAGAAATGGTTCGCGCCGCATCTCGCCTACACCATGGCGAAGTTCGGGATGTCCCTGTGCGTGCTCGGGCTCGCCGGCGAGTTGCGCAAGCCGGGCATCGCCGTGAACGCCCTGTGGCCGCGCACCACCATCGCCACGGCGGCCGTGAAGAACCTGCTCGGCGGCGACGCCCTGATGCAGGCGAGCCGCACGCCGCAGATCGTCGCGGACGCCGCCTACGCCCTGTTCCTCAAGCCGTCGCGGGAGGTGACCGGCCGCTTCCTCATCGACGACAGCTTCCTGGCGGAGCAGGGTGTCACGGACTTCACACAATACCGGGTCACACCCGGCATCCCTCTTGCGCCGGACTTCTTCGTGCCGGATGCGAGCGTACCGCCCGAAGGGGCCTTCGCCTGAGATCTAGAGCGCCGTGATCTTCATCCACCAGCCCATCGCCGGCGCCGGGCACATGCTGCTCGAGCGCCGCGCCCTCGACCTTCAGGACCCGATCCCCGACGACACCGTCTGGCTCGACATGGTCCGCCCGACCCGGGAGGAAGACCTCAAGGTCGAGGCCTTCGTCGGCATCTCGGTGCCGACGCGCGAGGAGATGAAGGACATCGAGCCCTCGGAACTCCTCTACGTCGAGGACGGCGCCCGCTACATGACCGGACGGGTGCTGAGCAAGGTCGACAGTTCGGAGGAGCCGGGACTGGCCGGCATCACCTTCATCCTCAAGGGCGCGCGCCTCGTCACCGTGCGCTACGAGGAGCCGCAGGCGTTCCGGATGTACACCCAGCGGGCGGGACGGGCGACGGGCAACGGCCCCTCCACCGCCACCTCCGGCGAGACCATCCTCGCCGGGCTGATCGAGACCGTGATCGACCGGGCGGCGGACGTGCTCCAGCTCCAGGGCGAGCGCATCGATCGGCTCTCGGGCAAGATCTTCGAGGAGAAGGCCGACCCGTCCGCGCGCAACACCGCGCTGCAGGACACCCTGCGGGCGCTGGGGCGCCACGGCGACCTCATCTCGAAGCAGCGCGAGAGCCTGGTCTCGATGGAGCGCATCCTGCTCGCCCTGTCGGCGACCTACCGCACCGCCAAGGCCCCGCGCGAGCTGCGCGAGGACGTGCGCTCGACCCTGCGCGACCTGCAGTCGCTGGAGGAGCACGCCACCTTCCTGTCCTCGAAGATCCAATTCCTCCTCGACGCGACCCTGGGGCTCGTGAACCTGGAACAGAACAACATCATCAAGCTGTTCTCGGTCATGGCGGTGGTGTTCATGCCGCCGACCCTGATCGCCTCGGTCTACGGCATGAACTTCAAGGCGATGCCGGAGCTCGAATGGAGCTTCGGCTATCCGATGGCGGTGGCGATGATGGTGGTGGCCGCGGTGCTGCCCTACGTGCTGTTCCGTTGGAAGAAGTGGCTGTGAGCGGACGGAACGGCTCGGGTCCGTTCGCCCGCGACTGATCGGAGGGACGCCTCGTCGTGTGCGGCCGCTTCTTCATCGCCCAGGCGCCGGAGGTGTTCCGGGCCTACCTCGGCTACCCCGAGCAGCCGAACTTTCCGCCGCGCTACAACGTGGCGCCGACCCAGCCGGTGCCGGTGGTGGTGTGCGAGGGCGCGGAGCGGCGCTTCCGGCTGATGCGCTGGGGATTCTGGCCGGGCTGGCTGAAGGACCCGCGCGACTTTCCCCTCCTCATCAACGCCCGCAGCGAGACCATGGCCGAGAAGGCCTCGTTCCGCGGCGCCCTGCGCCATCGCCGCTGCGTGTTCCTGGCCGACGGGTTCTTCGAATGGCGCCGCGAGGGCGCGGGCCGGACGGCCACGCGTACGCCCTTCAAGATCACCAGGGTCGACGGGGCGCCGATGGCGCTGGCCGGCCTGTGGGAGACCTGGGCAGGGGCCGACGGTTCCGAGGTCGATACCGCGGCGATCGTCACCACGGGGGCCAACGGCGTGCTGGCGGCGATCCACGAGCGCATGCCCGCGATCCTGGGCGAGGCGGCGATCGCGCCCTGGCTCGACGTCCGGGGCGTCGATTCGGGGCCGGCCGCCGCCCTGTGCCGCCCCTGCCCGGAGGCGTGGCTGCGGATGGAGCCGGTGGGGCCTCGGGTCAACGACGCGCGCAACGACGACGCGGACCTGATCGTGCCGACCGGCGCACCGCCGGCCTTCGTCGCGACCCCGACGGCCCCGCGCTCCGGCGACGCCGGCCAGGGCAGCCTGTTCTGAGGTCCACGCGCGAGGGAGCGGCGACCCGGCCCGTCGCCAGGGCGGCCGGGATCGCCTAGGCTCCACGCCGATGACAAACCCCGCACCGCCGTCGATCGACCCGCGTCCCACCCGCCAGGACCCCGACGACGATCCCCATCTCTGGCTCGAGGCGATCGAGGGCCCGGAGGCGATCGCCTGGGTCGAGGCCCGCAACGCCGAGACCCTGGCGCGGGTCTCCGATGCGACCATGGCCGCCGACGCCCGAGCCGCCCTGGCGATCCTCGACCGACCCGACAGGATTCCCCTCGTCGCTCGCCGCGGCGGCCTCCTCTACAACCTCTGGCGCGACGCCGAACACCCGCTCGGCCTGTGGCGGCGCACCGACGAGGCCGGCTACCGGGCCGGAACGCCGGCCTGGGAGGTCTTGATCGACCTCGACGCCCTGGCCGCGGCGGAGGGCATCGACTGGGTCTGGGCGGGCGCCACCGTCGTCACCGGCAGCCACGACCGCGCCCTGGTGAAGCTCAGCCGTGGCGGCGGCGACGCCGTCGTCATCCGCGAGTTCGACCTGGAGAGCCGCAGCTTCGTGGTAGACGGCTTCGTCCTGCCCGAGGCCAAGGGCTCGTGCGACTGGCTCGACCGCGACACCCTGATCCTGTCGAGCGCGCTGGGCGAGGGCATGGCCACGCGCGCAGGGTATGCCCGCACCGTGCGCCTGTGGGCGCGGGGCACCGACCCCCTCGCCGCGCCGATCCTGTTCGAGACCGCACAGGAGAACATGGGCCTGTGGGGCGGCGTCGAGCACGGAGGGTCGGCCGAGCGCGTGGTCTTCGCCGAGCGCACCGGCTTCTTCGACGGCTACGTCCATCTCGGCGACCGCACCGGGCCGACGGTTCGGCTCGACCTGCCCACCGACGCGGAGGTGGCGCTGCAGGGCGATCGTCTGGCCGTACGCACCCGCACGGAGTGGACGCCCGGCGACCGCACCTTCGCGCCCGACACCGTGCTGGCCATCGGGCTCTCCGACTTTCTCGACGGCGACCGGGGCTTCACCGTGCTCTGGCAGCCCTCCGAGCGGCGGGCGCTGCAGGGCATGTCCTGGGCGGGAGAGCGCCTGATCGTCGACGCCCTCGACGACCTGCGCCCCGGCTACACCGTCCACGAATGGGTCGGGGGCGCCTGGACCTGCCGTCACCTGCCCGGCCTGCCCTCGATCGGCAGCGTCTCGGTCTGGCCCCTCGACGCCGAGCCGAGCGAGTCGGACGGGTCGCTGCTGGCGATGGCGCAGGACCCGCTGACCCCGCCGACCCTGCTGTCGATCGCCCCGGACCTGTCGGCGCCCACGGTCCTGCGCACCACGCCGGCCGCCTTCGACACCTCCGGCCTGCGCGTCACCCGCCACGAGGCCGTCTCGGTGGACGGAACCCGCATCCCCTACGTCCAGGTCGGGCCCGAGGAACGGACCGGACAGGCGCCGGTGCATCTCTCCGCCTACGGCGGATTCCAGGTCTCGCTGCTGCCGACCTACCAGGCGGTGCTGGGCAAGCTCTGGCTGGAGAAGGGCGGCACCGGGGTGGTGGCCAACATCCGCGGCGGCGGCGAGTTCGGCACCCGCTGGCACCAGACCGGGCGGCGCGAGGGCAAGGCCCTGGCGCACGAGGATTTCGCGGCGGTCGCCGCCGACCTCGTCGCCCGCGGCGTCACGCGGCCGGGGCGGATCGCGGCGCAGGGCGGCTCCAACGGCGGCCTGCTCATCGCCAACATGCTCACCCGCCACCCCGAACGGTTCGGGGCCCTGTTCTGCACCATCCCGCTCATCGACATGCGCCGCTACGCCAAGCTCCTGGCCGGCGCCAGCTGGATCGCCGAATACGGCGATCCCGACGATCCGGACGACTGGAGCTTCCTCGGCGCGATCTCGGCCTACCACACGGCCGAGCCCGGCCGGCCCTACCCGCCGATCCTCATCGCCACCACCCGTCGCGACGACCGGGTCCATCCCGGCCACGCCCGCAAGATGGCCCAGAAGCTGCGGGCGATGGGCTACGATCCGGCCTTCTACGAGCCCGCCGCCGGCGGCCACGGCTACGGCAAGGACAACGCCGAGACGGCGAGCTTCCTCGCCCTCGGCATGGCGTTCCTGCGCCGCTCGATCGGCTGGGAGCCGGGGGCCGCCTGAGGGAGACCCGGCCGGCCGTCTCGGGTTAGGGGATGAGCCTGTCCGCGCGCAGCCGTGCGAAGAGCGCGAAGAACGCCTCGTCGGTGGCCTCGTAGGCGCTAAAGCCGAGGCGCCGGCTCTTGCTCATGTCGGTGACCACCTCGACTGGGCGGCCGAGGTCGCCATCGGTGTGCCATGGCGAGGCGAGGCGGCTCAGGTCCGCCTCCGCGAGCCCGTGGCGACGGGCGACCTCGGCCCAGATCGGAGCGTCCTGCGCCATCTGCTCGGTCAGCGGTCGCACCGTCCCGTCGAAGGGTGCCGGCGTCAGCCCGAACCACTCGGCGATGCGCCCCCACATCCAGCTCCAGCGGAAGACGTCGCCGTTGACGACGTTGAAGGCTTCGTCGGCGGCGGCCGGCGTGGTCGCGGCCCACAGGATCTGGCGCGCCAGGACCGAGGCGTCGGTCATGTCGGTGAGCCCGTTCCATTGCACGGCCGAACCCGGAAACACGAACGGCCGACCGGTCTCCCGGCACAGGCTGGCGTAGACGGCCAGCGTCGTGCCCATGTTCATGGCGTTGCCCACCGCCTTGCCGATGATCGTGTGCGGGCGGTGGACGCTCCAGGCAAAGCCGTCGCGCGCGGCGGCCTCGAACAGCGCATCCTCCTGCGCGTAGTAGAAGTTCGCCAGGTCGAGGCGGTCCTGGTCTTCCCGGAACGGCGTCGGCGGCAGGGTGCCGCTGCCGTAGGCCTCGAACGGACCGAGATAGTGCTTGAGCCCCGTCACCAGGGCGACGTGGCGGACGCTGCCGGCGGGCGCCAGGGCCGCGAGAAGGTCGCGCACGGCATCGCCGTTGACGCGGACCATCTCGGCCTCGGTCGGGCGGCGCATCCAGGTGGAGAGGACGACGAGGTCGGGCGAAAGCCCGGCCACTGCCCTGTCGAGGGAGGCCCGATCCTCAAGATCGGCGGTGACGGCGGCGACGCCGTCCTGCGCGACCGCTCGCCGGGCCAGGCCCGCCACCTCCCAACCCTCCGAGGCCAACAGGGCCGCGGCGGCCGAGCCGACGATGCCGCTCGCGCCGACGATCAATGCCGATTTCGTCATGGGATCTTACGACTTTCCCGGCCGCTCGGGCCGACACTTTTGGGGGAAGGGCCGGCGGCTCGGTGTCTCTCACGAAACTCCCGCCTCGCCGTCGCGAGCCGGAGGCGAACTCCCGGCGATAGGGAGTTGCGTGAGATGCACTCAGGCGTCCGCCACGGCCTTGGCCAGCTGGTCCTTCGACATCGTCGAGCGACCGGGGATGTTCTTGGCCCGGGCCGTCTTCAGAAGCTCGGCCTTCGTCGCTTCGCCTTTACGCGCCGCGGCAGCGGTCTTGGCGACATCGTCCGGCTGCTTGGAGAACTGCTTGCCCTTGGCCGTATCGGCGCGCTTCTTGGCGGTCGAGCGGGCGTAATCCTTGTCGGAGACCGCCTCGCGGGCGGCCTTGGGCAGGTAGCGCTCACCGGTCTCGCCGCTCTTCTCGCCCGACTTGGTATCCCACTCCTCGTCGGACCATTGCTTGAGGCTGTTGTCCTTCGTCTTCGCGCCCTCGTAGCCGCCGCCGGCCTCCTTGTAGGCCTTGGTCGCGGCCTGGGCCTTGCGTGCCGACCATTGCCCGGGCTTGCCGCCCTTGGACGAGGCGGTCACCTCGTCCTTGACCTTCTCCCAGAGCTTAGGGTCCGACTTCTCAGCTGTCGTCGACATGTCGCGCCTCGTCTCACCCGCCGACAACCGCCGACCGCGACGCGCCGTTCCGCCGGGCCCTGTGGACGCGGCACCGTCATCAGGATGTCGAAGAGTTGTCCCAAGGCGGCATGTTGACAGGGAAGCCGGCCGCCATCACGTGGCGCCTCACGCCCGGCGTCGGCGCTTTCCTTCGCCAAACCCAGGACGTTTCTTCATGAGCGCGACCCGCAGCGGCACACCCACGGTCTTCATCGACGGCGAGGCGGGCACCACCGGCCTCGGCATCCGCGAGCGGCTGGAGCGGGACGGGCGCGTCGCCCTCAAAAGCATCCCGCACGAGAGCCGCAAGGACGTCGCCGTCAAGCGCGCCCTGATGGAGGCGGTCGACCTCGTCGTCCTGTGCCTGCCCGACGAGGCCGCCCGCGAGACGGTGGCGCTCGCCGACACCATGCCCGGCGGCGGCCCGCGCCTCCTCGATGCGAGCACCGCGCACCGGGTCGACCCCGATTGGGCCTATGGGTTCGCCGAACTCCACAAGGCCCAAGCCGACGTCATCCGCGCCGCGCGCCGCGTGGCCAATCCCGGTTGCTATCCCACCGGCGCCATCGGGCTGATCCGGCCGCTGGTGGAGGCGGGGCTGATCCCGTCCGACCACGCGCTCAGCATCAACGCGGTCAGCGGCTACAGCGGCGGCGGCAAATCGATGATCGAGAGCTACGAGGCGGGCAAGGGTGCGCCGTTCCTGCTCTATGGGCTCGGCCTCGACCACAAGCACCTGCCCGAGACCCAGGCCTACAGCCTGCTGACCCGCCGCCCGATCTTCATCCCCTCGGTGGGCGACTTCCGCCAGGGCATGCTGGTGAGCGTGCCCCTCCACCTCGACACCCTTCCCGGGCACCCGAGCGTGGCCGCGATCGAGGCCGCGCTCGCCGCGTATTACGACGGCTGCGACCTCGTGAGCGTGATCCCGACCGCGGGCACCGACCGCATCGAACCGGAAGCCCTCAACGACACCGACCGGCTGGAGCTGCGGGTGTTCGGCTCCGAGGGCGCCCGCCAGGCCCTCCTCGTCGCCCGCCTCGACAATCTCGGGAAGGGCGCCTCGGGCGCGGCCGTGCAGAACCTCGGATTGATGCTCGGCCTCGACTGACCGATCCGCTTCGTCTCGGATGCCGCTTCGCCGTCACGGGATCGCGGATTGACGCCGCACCCGTCGAAGGGTCACGCTCGACCACCGTATCCGGGGAGACGACGCCAACGATGTCCGAGACACGCCCGCCGCTGCCGCCCTTCACCGCCGAGACCGCCGCCAAGAAGGCACGCGGCGCCGAGGACGCCTGGAACACCCGCGACCCCGAGCGGGTGTCCCTCGCCTATACGACCGATTCCTGGTGGCGGAACCGCTCGGAGTTCCTGAGCGGGCGCGAGGCCATCGTCGCGTTCCTCACGGCCAAATGGCGGCGGGAACACGCGTACCGCCTGATCAAGGAGGTCTGGGCCTTCCACGAGAACCGAATCGCGGCGCGCTTCGCCTACGAGTGGCACGACGAGGCCGGGCAATGGTTCCGCTCGCACGGCAACGAGCAGTGGGAGTTCACCGACGCCGGACTGATGCGCCGCCGCGAGGCCAGCATCAACGACGTCGCCATCCGCGACGCTGAGCGCAAGTTCCATTGGGAGCACGGTCCTCGCCCGAGCGACCACCCCGGCTTGTCCGACCTCGGGCTGTAGGGCGGCCCCGCCGGCGCGGGTGGCGCCCGGAGCCGGGTTCGATAAAGCCGCGGCCGGACCCTGACTAGAACCTGCTCTCTGTGAGTAACGCCGGGCGAGATGCTTGGGCTCTGCCACGCATCTCGCCCGAGGATATCGTGCGCGGCCGGCGTGCCCGGGCAGGCTGCAGGAGCCTCGGACGACCGGGCCGCCCCCTGTGTCCGGTCTTCGGACACGCGCGCCAAAGTCCTCCTATGTGATTGCCGGCCCGGTCGAATCACCCGAACGTGATGGATCTCCCGAGGGGTCCGCATCGCACGGCTCGCGGCTGGAACGCCGTCCGCGACGGCCGCACGACATCCGCTCGCAGCGGGCGCGGCGCGCGTGGCGGTGAGCCGCGACACGCGGCCCGACCTGCGGGGACGATGGCCGTTTTCCGTCCCCGCACCGGACCGGATCTGCTTGTGCACAACCATTCCGAATCGGTCTTACGTCGATTTCGCTCGCTTCGAACCTCCGGGACGACCGCTTACGACCAGATGCACTCGGACCATCACGGCAACCACTGCGTGATCGACCGAACTGCCGCAGGCTCGATCGCCAAAATCCTGCTCTCAAACCCAAGCAACCACGGAAAACTTCTGTCCGATGGTCATTACAACTTGCTAACATCTCGAACTGAGCTTACGGTGCGAGATATCGTAGATCCGACACGTTAATGGTACCATCATCATGATCAGCATCGACAGCGACGGCAGCCGCCTCATCACTCTGACGGCCGACATCGTCTCCGCGTATGTCAGCAACAACCACGTCCAGAGCGCGGAGCTGCCCAAGCTCCTCAGCGATGTTCATGACGCCATCCGCAGCGTCAGCGGCATCGGCGCCCCGGCCGTCGAGGCCGGCCCGCCCAAGGCGACGCCCCCGGAAATTCGCCGGTCTGTCTCGAACGAATATCTGATCAGTTTCGAGGACGGAAAACAGTACAAGACCCTGCGCCGCCACCTGACCCTGCGCGGCCTCACGCCCGAGCAGTACCGCGTGAAGTGGGGCCTGCCGCCCGACTACCCGATGACGTCGGCGGCCTATTCCGAGCAGCGGTCGGAACTCGCCCGCGCCCTCGGCCTCGGCCAGCAGCGTCGCAAGAGCCTGCCCAAGGCGATCCTGGTCGAGCCCGCTGCGTCCGAGGCCGCGCCGGCCATGGACATCGTCCCCGAGAAGAAGCGCCGCGTATCGCGTAAAGCCCAGGCCGCCGCCTGATCCGTACCGCCCGACCCGACAGGGCGGCCACAGTCGATGCCCGCCCGACAGCCGTCGGGCGGGCATCGACGTGTCTTGCGGCCCCGGCTCGCACCGAGGCGGTGCGGGGCGCCGCCATCACGAAAGGGTTACGGAAGGGAGCCTCGCCATTCATGCTGCGTTGCAACATGAATGTCCGGCGTCGCTGAAGCGCGGCGCCACCGGCTGAGGCATCCATGCTGTCCCGTCCGCTCCTCGCCCTCTCGGGGGCCTCCTTCGCCATCGGCACCACCGAATTCGTCATCATGGGCCTACTGCCCGAAGTGGCGGAGAGCTTCGCGGTGAGCGTTCCCCAGGCGGGCCTCCTGGTCTCCGGCTATGCGCTCGGCGTGGCGGTGGGCGCACCGATCGTGGCGATCGCCACGGCACGCCTGCCGCGCAAGACCGCGCTCCTCGCCCTGATGGCGATCTTCCTCGTGGGCAACCTCGGCTGCGCCCTGGCTCCGAGCTACGGGCTCCTGATGCTGGCGCGGGTCGTCACGGCCTTCGCGCACGGCGCCTTCTTCGGTATCGGCGCGGTAGTGGCCTCCAACCTGGTGCCGCGCCACCAGCGCACCCAGGCCGTGGCGCTGATGTTCACCGGCCTCACCCTCGCCAACGTGCTCGGTGTTCCCTTCGGCACCGCGCTCGGACAGGCGATGGGCTGGCGCTCGACCTTCTGGGCGGTCTTCGGCATCGGCCTCGCCGCGGCCGCCGCCATCGCGGCATCGGTGCCCTCCGGCCTTCCGGGGTCCTTCGGCGGCCTCGCCGGGGAGTTCCGCTCCCTGCGGCGCTGGGAGGTGCTGCGGCCGATGCTGGTGAGCGTGCTGGCCTCGGTCAGCCTGTTTTGCGTCTTCACCTACATCACACCGCTGCTGCGCAGCCGGAGCGGCCTGACGCCGGGGGAGGTGACCGGGGCCCTGTTGATCTTCGGGATCGGACTGACGCTGGGCAACCTCGCCGGCGGGCGCCTGGCCGACAGGCGGATGTCGGCCACCATCGTGGGGGGCTTTGCCGGGTTGGTGGCGGTGCTGGTGCTGTTCGCCTTCACCAGCCGGGCGGCATGGCCGGCGGTGATGACCCTGCCGCTCTGGGGCGCGCTGGTGTTCGCCCTGGTCTCGCCGCTGCAGATCTGGGTGGTGGAGGCGGCCAGCGACGCCCCCAACCTCGCCTCCACCCTCAACCAGGGGGCGTTCAACCTCGGCAACGCCGCCGGGGCGGCCCTGGGCGGAGCCGCGCTGAGCCTGGGATTCGGCTACGGGACGCTGCCGTGGATCGGCGCCGCGGTCGCCGCGGTGGCCCTCGCCCTCACCCTCTCGGGTCGCGTCGGCGTCGCGTCACCGGACGGCGAGGGCGCCTTCGACGCCGCGCCGGCGGCGCGGGGATGATCCCCCGCCGATCCGACAGGCCCGGATCGTGCAAGCGACGGGGGCAAGGCGGCGCAGGATCGCCCGGCCGGAACGCATCCTCCCGGCCCGGCGTCTCCTGAACGACGCGCGGCGCCGGGAGGAACGCGCCGACGCCGCCGGTCAACTCCCTTGTCCCTGGACCCTCACGTCCCCTTAGTCCCTATTGCCTCGAAGACCCCATCGTCCCGCCGCACCCTCATCGAGATCGAGTCCGACACCATGAAAATCCGCACCGGCTACGCCATCACCTACGACACGGCACAGCCGACGCCGATGACGCTGATGCTCGACGTGCATCCCTCTCGGGTCCACGACCTGCTGTCGCCGCAGACGATGACCATCGATCCGCCGGTGCCGGCGCACAAATACCTCGATCCCTTCGGCAACACCTGCACCCGCATCCTGGCCCCGGGCGGGCGCATCACGGTCTCGGCGGATTTCACGGTCCGGGATTCGGGCGAGCTCGACCCCTACGTGCCCGACGCCCGCCAGCACCCGGTGCAGGATCTGCCAGACGAGGTGATGCAGTTCCTCCTCGGCAGCCGCTACTGCGACACCGATCGGCTCTCCAACGTCGCCTGGTCGCTGTTCGGCGGCACGCCCGAGGGCTGGGCGCGGGTGCAGGCGATCTGCGACCACGTCCACGACCACATCAAGTTCGACTACCAGCAGGCCGACGCCACCCGCAGCGCCTCGCAGGGCTACGAGCAGCGGCTCGGCGTCTGCCGCGACTATGCCCATCTCGCCGTCACGTTCTGCCGCTGCATGAACATCCCGGCCCGCTACTGCACCGGCTACCTCGGCGACTTCGGAGTCCCCCTGACGCCGCCGATGGATTTCTCGGCCTGGTTCGAGGTCTACCTCGGCGGGCAGTGGCACACCTTCGATGCGCGCAACAACATCCGCCGCATCGGCCGCATCGTCATCGCCCGCGGGCGCGACGCCACCGACGTCGCCATCTCCACGAGCTTCAACACCGCGCTCCTCGTGAGTTTCGACGTCCATACCGACGATGTGACCGACGAGGCTTGAGAAAAGAACGGCCTTGCTTCACCGTCATCGCGGTGGGGAATATTCTCGTCGAAAGCCGGACAACAAAAGTAACCGGTTCCTTTGACGAGGACACGACCCTGCGGGATCATGCGGCAGTCGATCGAATGACTGTCCATCTCAACCCCGCGACCGGTGCTCGTCTGCCGATATCGCTCGTCCGGACGCTCCTTCACGGTGCGGACGGGCAGGCGCGGACGAGACCCCGGCGGCGGCGCGAGCCGCAGGAGCCTCCGCCATGTCCCATCACGCCGCCACGTCCGAACCGATCCGCTTCGCCTATTGGGTACCCAACGTCTCCGGCGGGCTGGTCATCAGCAAGATCCCCCAGCGCACGAGTTGGGACGCCGACTACAACAGGCGGCTCGCGCAGATCGCGGAAGAAGCCGGCTTCGACTACGCCCTGACGCAGATCCGCTTCACCGCCGGCTACGGCGCCGAATATCAGCACGAATCGGTGGCCTTCAGCCACGCGCTGCTGGCGGCGACGACCCGGCTCAAGGTCATCGCCGCCCTGCTGCCCGGCCCGTGGAACCCCACCCTCGCCGGCAAACAGATCGCGACGATCAGCCAGCTCACCGGCGGGCGCATCGCAATCAACGTGGTCTCGGGCTGGTTCTCGGGCGAGTTCCGGGCCATCGGCGAACCCTGGCTCGATCACGACGAACGCTATCGCCGCTCTGAGGAGTTCATCCGGTCGCTGCGCGGAATCTGGACGCAGGACGACTTCACCTTTCGCGGCGATTTCTACCGCTACACGAACTACACCCTGAAGCCGAAGCCCGCCGATCCGCTGCCGGAGATCTTCCAGGGCGGTTCCTCGCGGGCGGCGCGCGACATGGCGGCCCGTGTCTCCGATTGGTACTTCACCAACGGCAATACGCCGGAGGGCGTCAAAGCCCAGGTCGAGGACATCCAGGCCAAGGCGCGGGCCAACGGCCATTCGGTCAAGGTCGGCGTCAACGCCTTCGTCATCGCCCGCGAGACGGAGGAGGAAGCCCGCGCCGTCCTCCAGGAGATCATCGACCACGCCGACCCCGAGGCGGTGAAGGCCTTCGGCCACGAGGCCAAGAACGCCGGCAAGGCCTCGCCGGAAGGGGAGGGCAACTGGGCGAAGTCCAGCCTCACCGACCTCGTCCAGTACAACGACGGCTTCAAGACCAACCTCATCGGCACCCCCGACCAGATCGCCGAGCGCATCCTGGCGCTCAAGGACGCCGGGGTTGACCTGGCGCTCCTGGCCTTCCTGCACTTCCAGGAGGAAGTCGCCCATTTCGGTGCCCACGTCATCCCGCGGGTGCGGGCGCTGGAGGCCGCGCGCGAGCGCCGGGCCGTGGCGGCTTAAGGGTCGTCCAGATCCTCGCGACGCGCGTCCCACTCCGATGTGGGAGGCATCCGAGGGTGGGGGTGGTCCGGTCGGCCTCGCTTGGGGTCGAGGTCCATCCCGCCGCCGCCCGAATCCAATCGTCTCCCCTCAATCGCACGTCGGATCGCCCACGCGGGGGAGCGAGGCGCCGGGGAGCGTCGCCGTCGCACACCACCGACCATCCAACCCCGGAGATCGTCATGACCATCGCCGTGAACGCCAAGGCGCTCCAGACCGGCCAGGGCAGTCCCGCCGTCCCGCGCCCCGATGGCCCCGCCCACGTCATCCGTGACGACGCCGAGGCGATCCGCGTCGCAGAGGCCCTGGCGGTGGCGTTCCGCGAGGGCGCCTCGGAGCGCGATCGCAACAACCGCCGCCCGGTGGCCGAGCTCGACGCGTTCTCGCAGAGCGGGTTGTGGTCGATCAACGTGCCCCGGGCCTTCGGCGGCCCGGAGGTGTCCTACCGGACCCTGGCGCGGGTGATCGCCATCGTCTCGGCGGCCGATCCCTCGATCGGCCAGATCGCGCAGAACCACCTCGGCATCGTCGCCGCGATCCAGACCGTCTCCGACCCGGAGCAAAGGGCGCTGCTGTTCGGCGAGGTCCTGGCCGGCACCCGCTTCGGCAACGCCTTCTCCGAAATCGGCACTCCGCGCGCCGCCGACTTCCAGACCCGGTTCGTCGAGGACGGCGACCACGTCGTGGTCACGGGGCGGAAGTTCTATTCCACCGGGGCGCTGCTCGCCCATCTCGTGCCGATCGTCGCCCTCGATGGCGAGGGCCGCCCCTGGTACGCCATCGCCGAGCGCGACGCCCCGGGGCTGACCGTGATCGACGACTGGTCGGCCTTCGGCCAGCGCACCACGGCGAGCGGCACCGTGGTCATCGACGCGGTGCGGGTGCCCAGGACCCATCTCGTCCCGGCCTGGAAGGGCTACGCCGCGCCCAGCGCCAACGGCGCGATCTTCCAGGTGATCCAGGCGGCGGTGGATGCCGGCATCGCCCGCGAGGCCCTCTCCGACACCATCGCCTTCGTGCGCACCAAGTCCCGTCCCTGGATCGACAGCGGCCAGGACAGGGCCTCGGACGATCCCCACACGATCCGGGCGGTGGGCGACCTGACGATCCGCCTGCATGCGGCCGAGGCCCTCCTCGACCGGGCGGGTCTGGCCCTCGACGAGGCCGTGGCGGACCCGACGGCGGACAGCGTGGCCGCCGCCCAGCTCGCGGTTGCGGAGGCCAAGGTGCTGACCACCGAGATCGCGCTCCTGGCCAGCAACACCCTGTTCGAGCTCGCCGGTACCCGCTCGACCCTGGCGGAGGCCAACCTCGACCGCCACTGGCGCAACGCCCGCACCCATACGCTGCACGATCCCGTGCGCTGGAAATACGCCATCGTCGGCAACCACGCCCTCAACGGCGTGAACCCGCCCTTCCACGCCTGGAGCTGAGGGGGCTCACCCGCCCGGAAAGGCGCGGCCGGACCCGCGTGCGGGTCCGGACCGAAAACCCGTGCCTCCTACTGCTGCAGCTGCTTTTGCATCGCCTTGTCCTCGGCGCGGCCGTAGTTGATGAAGAACTGGCTCGCCTCGACGGTGCGGCCCTTCTGCAGGTTCGAGAGCTGGACCGTGGTCTGGTAGCCCTGCGGATCGGTGATCCGCCACTGGTTGAGAATCTTCATCTCGGAATCGAAGAACAGCTGGATCTTCGAGGTTCCGCCCAGCGTCGAGCGGTCCTCGGTCACGATGCGCACGCCGCCCGGATCGTTGCCGACGTCGGTGACCGTGAGGTCGCGGGCGAGGTCGATCTTTTCGCGCAGCAGGAATTTCAGGGGCGTCTGCGAGATGAAGTAGAGGTCCTGCGTGCCGAGCTTGCGGTCGCGCACCGCCACCGAGGTCCCGTCCGCCACCACCTCGAGGGGCGAGGGCTGATCGTAGTCGAACCGCAGCCGGCCGGGCTTCGACAGGGTGAGCTTGCCGCCGATGCGGCGGCCGTCCGCCCCGATCTGGATGAAGGTGCCCGTCAGCGTGGTGATGCCGTTGAAATAGGCGTTGGCCTGCGCGACCAGGGTCGCGGCGTCCGCCTCGATCGCGGGAGCGGCCTTGCCGGCGGCCTCGGCGGGCCTGGTGGCCGCCTTGGCGGTGGCGGCCCTGTCCTGTCCGGCCTTGTCCTGTGACCCGGCGGGCTTGCCCTCCTTGGCCGGCCGTGCGGCCTGGGCGGGGGGCTTCTTCGGCGTCGGCGCGGGGGGAGGGGGGGCGGCCTCCGGCTCGGGGGCCGGCGCCTCCTTGCGGCCGAGGATGCCGTCGATGAAGGCCCCGAGCTGGGCCTGGGCGGGCACCGGCTGAACGAGGGCGGCCAGCACGAGGAGCGAGCCGGCGGCTAGGTGGGGACGTCGGCCGGTCATGGTGCGGCGTTCTCCGGGTGGGGTGGCGAGGCTCGCCTTAGAGCCTCGCGCTGTGGCGATTATGGGACGCCGGGGACGTCGTCTCGGCGACGGCCGGGATCAGTCGTCGTCGTCCATCATGTGGCCGTGCATCATGCCGGGCGGGGCGCCCTCCATCAGGATCTCGCGCTTGCCGGCGTGGTTGGCCGGCCCGACGATGCCCTCGACCTCCATGCGCTCCATCAGCGAGGCGGCCCGGTTGTAGCCGATCTGCAGGCGGCGCTGGATGTAGCTCGTCGAGGCCTTGCGGTCGCGCATCACCACCTGCACCGCCTGATCGTAGAGGTCGGCGCCCGCATCGATGCCGCCGCCCGCATAGGCGCCCGCGTCGAAGATCGGCGCATCCGCCTCCTCGGTCTCGGCCGCCGCGGCCTTGTCGGCCTTGGACCCCTTGGCCGGCTTCTCGTCGCCCGATCCGTCGTCGGCGGTGACGGCGTCGAGGTAGGACGGCCGGCCCTGGCGCTTGAGGTGGGCGACCACGCTCTCGACTTCCGAATCCGAGCAGAACGGCCCGTGCACGCGAGTGGTGCGCCCGCCGCCGGCCATGAACAGCATGTCGCCCTGGCCGAGTAGCTGCTCGGCGCCCATCTCGCCCAGGATCGTGCGCGAGTCGATCTTCGAGGTGACCTGGAAGCTGATCCGGGTCGGGAAGTTCGCCTTGATGGTGCCGGTGATGACGTCGACGGACGGGCGCTGCGTCGCCATGATCAGGTGGATGCCGGCGGCACGCGCCATCTGGGCGAGACGCTGGATCGCGCCCTCGATGTCCTTGCCCGCCACCATCATCAGGTCGGCCATCTCGTCGACCACGATCACGATGTAGGGCAGGGCCGAGAGGTCCATCTCCTCGGTCTCGAACACCGGTTGGCCGGTCTCGCGGTTGAAGCCGGTGTGGATCTCGCGGGTAATGACCTCGCCCCTCGCACGGGCCTCGGCCATGCGGGCGTTGTAGCCGTCGATGTTACGCACCGCGATCTTGGACATCTTCTTGTAGCGCTCCTCCATCTCGCGCACCGCCCATTTCAAGGCGATGACCGCCTTCTTGGGATCGATGACCACGGGCGAGAGCAGGTGCGGGATGCCGTCGTAGACCGAGAGTTCGAGCATCTTGGGGTCGACCATGATCAGGCGGCACTCCTCCGGCTTCATCCGGTAGAGCAGCGACAGGATCATGGTGTTGATCGCCACCGACTTGCCCGAGCCGGTGGTGCCGGCCACCAGCAGGTGGGGCATCTTGGCGAGATCGGCGATGATCGGCTCGCCACCGATGTTTTTCCCTAAGCACAGGGCGAGCTTGTGCTTGCTCATCCCGAAGTCGGCCGAGGCCAGGAGTTCGCGCAGGTACACGGTCTCGCGCTTGTCGTTGGGCAGCTCGATGCCGATGACGTTGCGGCCGGGCACCACCGCGACGCGGGCCGAAACCGCCGACATCGAACGGGCGATGTCGTCCGACAGGCCGATGACGCGGCTCGACTTGGTGCCCGGTGCCGGCTCCAGCTCGTAGAGGGTCACCACCGGGCCGGGCCGCACGGCGAGGATGTCGCCGCGCACGCCAAAGTCCTGGACCGTCTGCTGCAGGTTGAGGGCGTTCTGTTCGAGCACGTCGGCATCGACTTCCTCGGTCCCGGTGGGGTCGGGCTCGGCCAGGAGTTCGAGGGAGGGCAGTTCGTAGTCGGCGTTCTCGACCACCGACATCGGCACGTGCCGGCCGGCGGGAATGAGGGTGGCGCGGGGATCGGGCAGGATCGCACGCGGGGCGTGGACGGCGGGCGCCGGCTCCGGCGGAGCGGCGGCGGCAGGCATAGGCACCTCGGATGCCACCCCTTCGGACGCCGGCACTTCGGACGCCGGCACTTGGACCGCCGGCAGCTGGACCGCCGGTTCGGCGGCGACGACGGGTGTCTCCTCGACGACCTCGACCGCGGCGGCCTTCGGGTTGCGCAGGAGGACGGGGCGCGGCGCCATCGCCACCGGCACGAAGGCCGGCGCTTCGGCGAGGGTTGCCGGGGCAAGCGCCGGGATCAGGAACGGGATCACCGCGGCGATCGGCTCGGCCGAACGCAGGAGAGGCTCGGCGACCTGGCCCGGAACGGACGATGCGGCAGGGGAGGGGGCTTCGGGGACCCGGTCCACGGTGGGTGCATCGGCCTGGGGCTTCGCTGCTGCCGGACGGATGGCGGCTCGCGCGGCCATCGCCGAGAGTGCGGCGGGGCGCTGCCGGGCACCGGCGGCGTTGTCCTGGCCGTCCGCCGGGCTCGGCACCGCCGAGGGCGCGAACCGCACGAGGCGGTCGATGCCGTAGGCGGGCGCGGCGGGCTCGACCGACGACGGCAGCGCGACATCCGGAGCGGACGGTTCGGGCACGACGACCTCGGGGATGATCACAACCTCGGGGATGATCACGACCTGCGCCGACGGGTCCCGGATGTCCGACCAGGCCTCGATGGCGGCGCCGTCCTGGCCGTCGAACCAGGTGCCCATGTCCGACCAGTCGGGCACGTCGGACCAGTCGGCGGCGATCGCCTCGGCCGGCTCGGGGGCCGGCGGGGCGACCACGGCCACCACGGCGGCCGGCTTGCGGTCGGGACTGCGGAAGAAGCGCACGCCGGGGGGCACGACGAAGGGCTGGCGCCAAAGCGGCAGAGGCGCGGCGGGCGGCAGGGCCGCGGCATGGGCCGCCTGCGCCTGCTCCAGAGCCAGCGCCTCGGCGGCCTCGGCCTCCCTGCGGGCGGCGGCCAGGGCGTCGGCCTGCTCCTGGGCGGCCCGTTCGGCGTCGCGCACCCGCTGGCGGCGCTCCTGCAGCACGGGATCGGGGGTGCGGGTGTAGCGCACGACCTCTTCGGCCTCGGCGCCGAACGGCTGCGGGGCCGCCGCCGCGGTCCCGGCCTCGGGCATGATGGCGGCGGGCCGCCGCGGCGTGCGGATGAGGACGCGCGGACCCGAGGCGTCCTCGTCGATCCGGCTCTCGCCGCTGCGGGTCGCCGCGCGCAGCATGTCGGGCGTGGCGCGATCGTCGAAGACGTGGTCCGGCCAGGCCTGGGCCGTCGGGCCGTCGGCGACGCTGTCGCGCCCCAGGAGCGAGGCGGGCGAGGCGAGCCAGGTCTGGGCCGGCCGCGTGGCGGCCACCGAGAAGCCGGGGCGCTGGGCCGGGCCGGTGAGGCGCCGCGCGAGGCTCGCCCTCAGGCTGAGGAGCCGGTGCGCCAGGGCGCCCAGCGACAGGCCGGGGCGGTCGCCGCCGCGGCCGGGCCGGGAAGGATCACGATGGGAATAGGGAGGCCGTCCCGATGCGCGCATGATGTGCCGGATGAACTCGAACGGAGGCCCGCTTGCCCGATGAAGCGGTTCACGGTCAGTTAGGCGCAACGTCGTTAACAGACGCTTGAATGGCGCGGCCCGGCCCCGGTGGGTTCTCGAGGGAGGCCCCGCGTGCCGGCGGCGCTCTGGAGCGGGGACGCCGGAGCGCGTAGGATCGCGCCACCCGCAACGACGAGGCCCCTGCCCCTTGGTCCAGCCCGTATCCGCCCAGACCTTCCGGTCGCTCTACGGCCAGGGTTTCGCCCGGATCGCCGCCTGCACCGGACACAGCGAGCCGGCCGATCCCGACCGCAACGCCGGGGCGATCCTGGCCCTGGCCAAGCGCTGCCACGAGGCGGGAGCCGCGGTGGCGGTGTTTCCCGAGCTCTGCGTCTCGGCCTACGCGATCGAGGACCTGCTGCTGCAGCAGACCCTCCTCGACGCCGTCGAGGCCGCCGTGGCGCGGATCGTGGCCGCCTCGGCCGACCTGATGCCGGTGCTGGTGGTGGGTGCGCCGCTGCGGTGGAAGCACCGGCTCTACAATTGCGCCCTGGCGATCCACCGGGGCACCCTCCTTGGGGTGGTGCCCAAGAGCTACCTGCCGAACTATCGGGAGTTCTACGAGAAACGCCATTTCGCCCCCGGCATCGGGGTGACCGGCCAGACCATCGCGGTGGCCGGGACCACGGCGCCGTTCGGCACCGACCTGCTGTTTGCGGCCGCAGACCTGCCCGGCCTCGTCCTGGCGATCGAGATCTGCGAGGACCTGTGGGTGCCGGCGAGCCCCGGCACCGCGGCGGCGCTGGCGGGCGCGACCGTGCTGGCCAACCCGTCCGGCAGTCCGATCACCGTGGGGCGGGCCGAATCCCGCGCCCTGCTCTCGCGGGCGGCCTCGGCGCGCTGCGTGTGCGCCTATGCCTATGCCGCGGCGGGCCTGGGCGAATCCACCACCGACCTGTCCTGGGACGGGCAGACCAGCATCGACGAGGTCGGCGTGCGTCTCGCCGAGGGCGAGCGCTTCTCGGGCGATCCGGTGGTGACGCTGGCCGACGTCGACCTCGACCTCATCGCGCAGGAGCGGCTCCAGGCCGGCAGCTTCGACGACAACGCCCGCGCCGAGGCGCGGCCCTACCGGCGCATCGGCTTCCGGCTCGACCCGCCGGCGGACGACCTCGGCCTGATGCGGCGGGTCGAGCGGTTCCCGTTCGTGCCCGCCGACCGCGGCCGCCTCGCCCAGGATTGCTACGAGGCCTACAGCATCCAGGTGGCCGGGCTCGTGCGCCGCCTCCAGGGCATCGGCGTGCGCAAGGTGGTGATCGGCGTCTCGGGCGGCCTCGATTCCACCCATGCGCTGATCGTGGCCGCCCGCGCCTTCGACCGGCTCGGGCTCCCGCGCGACCACATCCTCGCCTACACCCTGCCGGGCTTCGCCACCTCGGACGCCACCAAGGCCAACGCCCATGCGCTGATGGCCGCCCTCGGCGTGCGCGCGGCCGAGATCGACATCCGTCCCGCCGCCCGGCAGATGCTGGCCGACATGGACCACCCGTTCGGCCGCGGCGAGGCCGTCTACGACGTCACCTTCGAGAACGTGCAGGCGGGCCTGCGCACCGACTACCTGTTCCGGCTCGCCAACCACAACCACGCCATCGTGATCGGCACCGGCGACCTGTCGGAACTGGCGCTCGGCTGGTGCACCTACGGCGTCGGCGACCAGATGAGCCACTACGCCGTCAACGCCGGCGTGCCCAAGACCCTGATCCAGCACCTCATCCGCTGGGTCATCGGCGAAGGGCTGTTCTCGGCCGAGGCCGGCGCCATCCTGCGGGCGATCCTCGACACCGAGATCTCGCCCGAGCTCGTCCCGGTGGCGGAGGGCGAGACGCCACAGAGCACGCAGGCCACCATCGGCCCCTACGCGCTCCAGGACTTCTCGCTCTACTACACCCTGCGCCACGGCTTCCGCCCGTCGCGGATCGCGTTCCTGGCGCTCCATGCCTGGGGCGACCCCGCCGCCGGCGACTGGCCGCCGGACCTGCGCGCGGACGAGCGCCGGGCCTACGCCCTGCCCGAGATCCGGGCCTGGCTCGGGGTCTTCCTCACGCGCTTCTTCGGCTTCAGCCAGTTCAAGCGGTCCGCCCTGCCCAACGGGCCGAAGGTCTCGGCCGGCGGCGCGCTCTCGCCGCGGGGCGACTGGCGCGCGCCCTCCGACGGAAACGCCAACGCCTGGATCGCCGAGCTCGAGCGCAACGTGCCCGAAACCTGAGGACCATGCTAAGGTCCCATTGTCGGGCGACAACCGCGACTCGAGGGTGGCCGAGCGGAAGGTGGTGCGATGCAGAGCTACAACGTGTTCTGCCTGAAGAGCGTGCGCGGCCTGTGCTGCGCGGTGCCCGAGACGTCCGCCGTGCCGCGCTTCCTCAAGGCGGACCGCTGGACCTTCGACGGCAAGCTCGACCAAGCCGGGCGGGTGCCGAGCGGCTTCGACGGCCAGGCGGCGCAGACGGGCGTGCGCTTCAACGGGTTCTACCTGTTCCAGACCACCGACATCCGTTTCTCGTGACGCGTCGACGGTTGCGACGAAACATTCTTAACGCGCGCCGTGCCAGGGTGCGCCATCGCGAAGTCGGAGACCGACGCCATGTCGGAGCATCGTAGGGAATTGCGCCAGAGGACCTTCCTCAAGGGGCGCATCATCTTCAACAACGGTTCGTCGAGCATGGACTGTCTCGTGCGGGACCTGTCGGCCTCCGGCGCGCGCCTGGCCATCAGCCAGACCGCCATCCTGCCCGAGTCGTTCGACCTCTACATCCCGGTCAAGGAGAAGACCTACCGCTCCAGCCTGCGCTGGCGGCGCAGCGACGGCATCGGCATCACCTTCATGGACGAGGGCGCGGCCAAGAGCGCCGAAGCCAGGAGCGCCGAGGCCAGGAGCGCCGAAGCGAAGGCTGCCGAGGCCAAGGCTGGCGCCGAGGCGACATCGACGGCGGGCGAGGCCCACGCTCGGGAGCCGTCCGCCCCCGCCGCACCGGAACCCGCGGCGTCCGCGCAGGACGCCGCCGCGATGTTCGCCCTCGGGCGCCGGGTGAAGGAACTCGAGGCCGAGAACGCCGCCCTGCGCCAGACCCTCTCGAGCCTGCTCAAGTCCACCGCCGCCTGATCCGCCCGACCGGCGCCGTCATCCGAACTTCGCCTGAGCGCTTCCCAAAGCGGATCTCGGTCATCCTCAGGCGCCGCGGGCTCGGTGATACGCCTCCAACTTTATCGAACCGGAACCCGTATCACGCCGCGAGCGCTGCCCGGATGCGCGCGGCATGCTCGGCCAGCCGCTCGGGATCGGCCATCCGCCCGGTGTGGCCGGTCAGCGCCACGCCCTCGTGGCGCGGCAGGATGTGAACGTGCAGGTGGAACACCGTCTGCCCGCCGGCCGGCTCGTTGTACTGGAAGATCGTCAAGCCATCGGCCGTGAAGGCCGCCTTGACCGCACGGGCGACGCGCTGGACCGTGGCCGCGACGGCGGCCAGCGAGGCCGGCTCCGCATCGAGCAGACCGCGCGCGGGGGCCTTGGGGATCACCAGGGTATGGCCCTCGGCCTGGGGCATCACGTCCATGAAGGCGAGGGTGTCGGCGTCCTCGTAGACCCGATGGGCGGGAATCTCGCCGCGCAGGATCCGGGCGAAGATGTTGGTGGGATCGTACGGGGTCGTCATGGCGTCCGGCTCCGGCTGATGGCGGCGGCACGATGCACAGGCGGGCCGCCGCCGTCCACTCCGCCGCGAACCGCGCGCGCCCTCGCGCGTTCGTCTGCGCAACGCGGCGACAAGGACATAGGATTTCATGGCTCACGAGAGCAACGGGGCCATCTACACCGCCGCGGGCGCCAATCTCGCCATCGCCGCGGCGAAGTTCGTGGGCGCCTTCTTCACGGGAAGCTCGGCGATGCTGGCCGAGGGCGTCCACTCCCTCGTCGATACCGCCAACCAGATCCTGCTGCTGATCGGCCTGAAGCGCGCCAAGCGTCCGGCCAACGCGCGCCACCCGTTCGGCTACGGCCGCGAGATCTATTTCTACGCCTTCATCGTGGCGCTGTTCATCTTCCTCGGTGGCGGCGCCTTCGCCATCTACGAGGGCATCCACAAGATCCAGCACCCGGAAGCGCCCGCCGATGCGGTGATCTGGGGCCGGACCGTTCCGGGCCTGTGGGTCAACCTCGCCATCCTCGGGTTCGCGGTGGTGGCCGAGGGCTACTCCTGCCTCGTGGCGATCAGGGCCTTCTGGAGCGAGAAGGGCAGCCGTCCGCCGATCACCGCGATCCGACGCAGCAAGGACCCGGCCCTGTTCACGGTGCTGGTGGAGGACGTCGCGGCCCTGCTCGGACTGCTGGTGGCCCTGGCCGGCGTCGTCCTCGCCCACGTCCTCGATTGGCCGGCCCTCGACGGCTGGTCCTCGGTGGGCATCGGCCTGATCCTGATCGGGATGGCGATCTTCCTGATGATCGAGACGCACGGCCTTCTCATCGGCGAGGCCGCCGACCCCGAACTCGTGGCCGCCATCACGGCGGCCATGCGCGAGGAACCGGGCGTCCACCACGTCAACGCGGTGCTGACCCAGCACCTGGGCCCCCAGGACATCCTCGTGAACGTCAGCCTCGACATGGACGACGCCATGCGCGCGGGCGAGATCGAGGCCCTGGTCTCGCGCCTGGAGGCGACGCTCAAGCGCGAGCATCCCACCGTCACGCGGGTGTTCATCGAGGTCCAGTCGCGCCGCGACGCGGCGGCGACGCCGGTTCCCGCGTGAGGGCGGTCGTCAGGGTGCCGGTTCGGCCAGCGCCCGGGCCACATCCGCTTCGAAGTCGGCGGGCTTGGTCTGGGGCGGATAGCGTCCGATCACGCGGCCGTCGCGGCCGACGAGAAACTTGGTGAAGTTCCACTTGATGCCGGTGGTGCCGAGCAGTCCGGGCTTCTCCGACTTCAGATGGGAAAAGACCGGGTCCGCCTCGGGGCCGTTCACGGCGACCTTGGCCATCACCGGGAAGCTGACCTCGTAGGTCAGGCTGCAGAACCGGGCGATCTCGTCGGCGTCGCCGGGCTCCTGCCCTCCGAACTGGTTGCAGGGAAACGCGAGCACCACGAGCCCTTCGGAGCGATGGCGCCGCCACAGTGCCTCCAGCCCCTCGTATTGCGGGGTGAAGCCGCATTTCGAGGCGGTGTTGACCACGAGCAGCACCTGGCCGCGGTGCCGGGACAGGGGATAGGGCGTGCCGTCGGCGCTCTTGGGCGCGAGGTCGTAGAGGGTGGTCACGGGGTGGCTGCTCCGGTGCGCCGCTCGACGAGGCTGGCGAGATAGGCGGCGCCGAGCGGAATGATGCCGTCGTCGAAGTCGTAGGCCGCGTTGTGGAGGTTGGCGCGCCCCTCCATGCCGATCCAGGCATAGCTGCCGGGCACCGCCGCCGCCATATCTGCGAAATCCTCGCTGCCCATGTGGGCGCGGGCGCGCCCGTTCACCGCCTCCGCCCCGAACAGGTCGCGGGCGATCTGTGTCGCCGCCTCGGTCTCGGCCGGGGCGTTGACGAGCACCGAGAACACGTCCCGGATCTCCACCTCGATCCGGGCGCCGTAGGCTGTCGCCAACCCCGCAGCGAGGTCGCGGATGCGGGTGGCGATCAGGCTTCGCAGGGCCGGATCGAAGCTGCGCACGGTCCCGGCCAGATGCGCCTCCTCGGGGATGACGTTGTAGGCGGCGCCCGCATGGATCCGGGTAATCGACACGACCGCGCTCGCCAGCGGGTCGGCGTTGCGCGCGACGATGGACTGCATCGCCTGGGCCAGGGCGGTGGCCACCAGGATAGGGTCGACGGCGCGGTTGGGCTGGGCCGCGTGGGCGCCGCGCCCGACGACGCGGATGTCGAAGAAATCCGCCGCCGCCATCGCCGGCCCTGGGCAGAACTCGATGCGCCCGCGGGCGAGGTTGGGGGCGTTGTGGAGCCCGTGGACCTCGTCGCAGGGGAAGCGCGCGAACAGGCGATCGGCGATCATGGCCCGCGCGCCCCCAAGCCCCTCTTCCGCAGGCTGGAAGATGAAGAGGGCGGTGCCGGAAAAATCGCGGGTCTCGGCGAGGTAGCGGGCGGCGCCGAGCAGCATGGTGGTGTGGCCGTCGTGGCCGCAGGCGTGCATCTTGCCCGGGATCGTCGAGCGATAGGGCAGGTTCGTCGCCTCCTCGATCGGCAGGGCGTCCATGTCGGCCCGCAGGCCGATGCGGCGCCCGGCGGGCGAGCGCCCCTCCAGCACCCCGACGACCCCGGTCCCGCCGATGCCGCGATGGACCGCGATGCCGTAGGCTTCGAGATGCGCGGCGACGATGCCGGCCGTGCGCACCTCCTCGAAGCCGAGCTCGGGATGGGCGTGGAGATCGCGGCGCAGGGCCGTCAGTTCGTCGGCGAAGGCGGCGATGCGGTCGATCGGGCTCATGCGTCATCCTCCTTGTCCGAGCCCGCCTTATCCGAGCCCGCGGCGCGCCGGAACGGCGTCATGGTCCCGAGGACGTCGGCGGCCTCGGCGACATGGTCGCGCTCGCGTACCAGATAGTCCGCCACCGCCCGGCGCAGGGCGGGATCGGCGATGTCGTGGGCCGAGTGCATCAGCACCGGCCGGTAGCCCCGGGCGAGCTTGTGCTCGCCCTGCGCCCCCGCCTCCACCCGCTTCAGGCCGCGGGCCAGGGCGAAATCGATGGCCTGGTAGTAGCAGACCTCGAAATGCAGGAAGGGATGGTCCTCCGCGCAGCCCCAGTTGCGGCCGTAGAGGGCGACGTCGCCGATGAGGTTGATGGCCCCGGCGATGTACCGCCCCTCGCGTTTGGCCATCACCAGCAGGATGCGCTCGGGCATGCGCTCGCCGATGAGCGCGAAGAAGCGCCGGTTGAGGTAGGGCCGCCCCCATTTGCGCGCGCCGGTGTCGACGTAGAAGTCGTAGAACGCGTCCCAGACCGCCTCGGTGAGAGCGGCGCCGGTGAGGTGCTCGATGGTGATGCCGTTGGCCAGGGCGTCGCGGCGCTCGCGCCGGATCGCCTTGCGCTTGCGCGAGGCCAGCGCCCCGAGGAAATCCTCGAAGTCGGCGTAGCCGGCGTTGTCCCAGTGGAACTGCTGGTCGACCCGCTGCAGGAAGCCCAGGGCCCCGGCCGCCTCCCACTCGCCCTCCTGCATGAAGGTGACGTGGATCGAGGAGGCCTCGGTCTCCTGGCGCAGGGCGCGCAGGCCCGCGACGAGGGCGGCACGCGCGAGGTCCGGATCCTGCCCCGGCGCTATCAGGAAGCGCGGCCCGGTGACGGGGGTGAAGGGCACGCTGACCTGGAGCTTCGGATAATAGCTGCCGCCGGCCCGCTCGTAGGCGTCGGCCCAGCCGTGGTCGAACACGTATTCGCCCTGGCTGTGCGATTTCAGGTAGCAGGGGACCACGCCCAGGAGGGTGCCCTCCTGCTCCACCGAGACGTGCAGCGGCAGCCAGCCGGTCCGGCGGGAGACGCAGCCGGAATCCTCCAGCGCGGAGAGAAAGGCGTGGCTGACGAACGGGTTGTGGGTCTCGTCGCCACCCGCGAGCGTCTCGGCGGAAGTGGCACAGGCGTCCCATCGCGCGGCCGGGATCTGGGCGAGACCCGTGAGCGGGCGCACCTGCAGTTCCGCCGGTGACGTGGGCGCCTCGTCCGGAGTTTTCATGATGAACAATTTAGATGCGCTGCCGCGACGGACAAGCGGCGATTCGACTTTCACGCCGTCGCAGGAGAGGGGTGCGCCTTCATCGCCGACTGGTCAGGGATGAGAGAGAGCATAGCCACCACGTCGTTGGCATTAACAACAACTGCCAAGCCTGATCCGAAATGGCATGCGTGACAACGGCTTATACCAATTCTCATTGATCAGCACCCATGGGCCCATCGGCGCAGTCCGATGGACATGATGCGCCAGGGTTGGGCGATGAGCTTGTTCCAGGCG
>NZ_LMQK01000016.1:0-32960 GCF_001424525.1 Methylobacterium sp. Leaf399
GAGCAGCCATCGCATCCTCCTCAGGCTCCAAACCCAAGGAAGGAATCACGACCGAGATGCTGACGCTACCCCGCGTGAGTCCTGCTCAGCGAGGCTTGGTATAACCTCGTTCTCGCAGACTGCTCTCCGGTACGGCCGGAAGGGTGGTGTAGGGGGATGAAGGGCGTGGACACGATTGCGCGCATCCGGCGCGAGTTCTTCACCCGCGGCCGCGCGATCAAGGACATCGTCCGCGACCTGCACGTCTCCCGCAACACGGTCCGGAAGGTCATCCGGTCGGGGGCCACCACCTTCGCCTACGAGCGCGAAGTGCAGCCGCTGCCCAAGCTCGGACCGTGGCGCGACGATCTCGATCGGATGCTGACCACCAACGCCGGCAAGTCCGCCCACCTTCGCCTACGAGCGCGAAGTGCAGCCGCTGCCCAAGCTCGGACCGTGGCGCGACGATCTCGATCGGATGCTGACCACCAACGCCGGCAAGTCCGCCCGCGAGCGGCTGACGCTGATCCGGATCTACGAGGCGCTGCGCGGGCTCGGCTACGAGGGCGGCTACGATGCCGTTCGGCGCTATGCCAAAATCTGGAAGCGTGAGCGCGCTTCGGTCACGGCTCAGGCNGCTGATCCGAAACTACGAGGCGCTGCGCGGGCTCGGCTACGAGGGCGGCTACGATGCCGTTCGGCGCTATGCCAAAATCTGGAAGCGTGAGCGCGCTTCGGTCACGGCTCAGGCCTTCGTGCCGCTCATCTTCGCCCCGGGCGAGGCCTACCAGTTCGACTGGAGCCACGAGATCGTGCTGATCGGCGGCACGACCGTCACGGTCAAGGTCGCCCACGTCCGCCTCTGCCACTCGCGCATGCTGTTCGTGCGGGCCTATCCGCGCGAGAGCCAGGAGATGGTGTTCGACGCTCACGACCGGGCGTTCGCGTTCTTCCGCGGCACCTGCCAGCGCGGCATCTACGACAACATGAAGACCGCGGTGGAGACGATCTTCGTCGGGCGCGAGCGCGCCTACAACCGTCGCTTCCTGCAGATGTGCTCACACTACCTCGTCGATCCGGTCGCCTGCACGCCGGCCTCGGGCTGGGAGAAGGGGCAGGTCGAGAACCAGGTCGGGCTGGTGCGCGAGCGCTTCTTCACCCCGCGTGTCCGGGTGAAAAGCTACGAGGAGCTGAACGCGCTCCTGCTCGATGGGGTGATCGCCTACGCCAAGACCCATCCCCATCCTGAGGAGCGCGAGCGCACCGTCTGGGAGCGGTTCGAGGCCGAGCGGGCTGCCCTCGTCCCCTATGTCGGCCGCTTCGACGGCTTTCATGCCGTCACCGCTTCGGTGTCCACGACCTGCCTCGTGCGCTTCGACAACAACCGCTACTCGGTCATGGCCTCCGCCATCGGCCGGCCGGTCGAGGTGCGGGCCTACGCCGAGCGCGTCGAGATCCGGCAGGACGGGCGCGTCGTCGCCGAGCATGAGCGCGCCTTCGGGCGGGATCAGACCGTGTTCGATCCCTGGCACTATGTCCCCGTGCTCGCCCGCAAGCCCGGCGCGCTCCGGAACGGCGCACCGTTCAAGGACTGGGTGTTGCCTCCCGCCCTTGACCGGGTCCGACGCAAGCTCGCTGGCAGTGCCGGAGGTGACCGGCAGATGGTGGAGATCCTCACCGCCGTGCTCGGCGACGGGTTGCCAGCCGTAGAGGCGGCCTGTGCCGAGGCGCTGCGCGAGGGCGTCCACTCGGCCGACGTCGTCCTCAACATCCTCGCCCGGCAGCGCGAGCCGACCGCGCCCGTCACCATCCTGACGCCCGAGAGCCTGCGCCTGCGCCACGAGCCGGTCGCGGATTGCGCCCGCTACGACAGCCTGAGGAGCCCCCCATGATGGAACGCCAGCACATCCTCGCCACCATGGGCGAGTTGAAGCTCTTCGGGATGAAGGCCGCTTACGACGAGATCATCAAGGTCGCGCTCAAACGCATCCACGAGCCGCAGCAGATCGTCGGCGACCTGCTCCAGGCCGAGATCTCCGAAAAGCAGGCGCGCTCGATCCGCTACCAGATGACGATCGCCAAACTGCCCCTGGCTAAGGACATCGCCGAGTTCGCCTTCGACGGCACCCCGATCAACGAGGGTTTGGTGCGCGATCTCGCCGGCGGCGAGTTCCTGGCGCATCAGCGCAACGTCGTGCTCGTCGGCGGCACCGGTACCGGCAAGACCCATCTGGCCATCGCCATCGCACGGGCCTGCATCCGGGATGGCGCGCGGGGCCGGTTCTACAACGTCGTCGACCTCGTCAACCGGCTCGAAGCAGAGGCGCGCGCTGGCCGGCAGGGCCGCATCGCCGACCATCTCGCCCGACTCGACTTCGTGGTGCTCGATGAACTCGGCTACCTGCCGTTCGCGCAGTCGGGCGGCCAGCTCCTATTCCACCTGATCAGCAAGCTCTACGAGACCACCTCGATCGTGGTCACCACCAACCTCGCCTTCGGGGAATGGCCGAGTGTGTTCGCCGGCGATGCTAAGATGACCACGGCGCTGCTCGACCGGCTCACCCACCACTGCGAGATCGTCGAGACCGGCAACGAGAGTTGGCGCTTCAAAAACCGCGCCTGAAGCCAGCGCACACGTCCCGCCTGCTGGACCCCTGATCAGCCCGGCTGCGCCACCCCGACCCGCTTCGCCGGGCTGATCAGGAGCGTCCCGCCATACCCATCCGGGGGGTCAAAGTTCGACGCCGATCCAGGGTCAATGTTCAACGCTGTTTGACAAACGGTGTTCGTGCGCCGGCCGCACGAGCATGGCCCAGCCCAGTCCACCGACCTCGCCCCCGCCGAGCGCTGGGACGTCGAGGTCGAGAGCCTCACCGAAGCCGCCGACGCCCTCGGCTGTCCCTGAACCGGAGACCGACATGACCCACGACCATCGCCCCCTCGCGCTCGTCACCGGCGCATCCAGCGGCATCGGCTACGAGCTCGCCCGCCTGTTCGCGGCCGACGGCCACGACGTCATCATCACGGCGAGCGGCCAGAACGACGGCCTGGACCGGACCGCCGACGCGGTCCGCGCGACCGGCGTCGAGGCCATCGTCGTGAAGGCCGACCTCACCGAGTACGATGGCGTCGAGGCCCTCGCCCAGGCGGTCGCCGATACGGGTCGTCCGCTGGCGGCCGCGGCCCTCAACGCCGGCGTCGATGTCGGCGGCTACTTCGTCGGCGGCACCGACCTCGCGGCCGAACTCAAGATGATCGCCCTCAACGTGGTCTCGCAGGTCCACCTGACCAAACGGCTGCTGCCGGACATGGTGGCGCGCGGCGCGGGCCGGCTGCTCTACACGGCCTCGATCTCCGGCACGATGCCGACGCCGTACGAGGCGGTCTACGGCGGCACCAAGGCCTTCCTGATCTCCTTCGTCGAGGCGGTGAAGGAGGAGGTCAAGGACAGCGGCGTCGTGTTCACGCTGCTGCTGCCGGGCGAGGTCGACACGAACTTCTGGCATCGCGCCGGCATGGACACGACCAAGCTCGGGCTCGGAGAGAAGGCCGCGCCGACCAAGGTCGCCCACGAGGGCTACGAGGCGATGAAGGCCGGCAAGGACCGGGTGGTCGCCGGCAAGCCCGGCTCGAAGTTCATCGGCCGGGTGCTGAACAACATCCTGCCCGACACCGCCAAGGCCGCGGCCCATTCCGGCGGGGCCGAGCCCGGTTCCGGCCTTTCCTGAGCCCGGGCCCCCGTCCGGACCCACTTGAATCCCCACGATCCCCAGGGCGGCCGGCATCCCGGCCGCCGCCGCGGATCGCTGACCGAGGATCTCCCATGAAACCGCATGTCATCTGCCACATGATGAGCCCCCTCGACGGTCGCCTCGCGGTCGCGGACTGGAGCGGGTCGCCCCAGGGCGGCTTCGACGAACGCGTCGCCGAGTACGAGCGGGTGCACGACAGCCTCGAAGGGGATGCCTGGCTCGCCGGCCGGGTGACCATGGAGGAGTTCGCCACCGGCGAGCCCCACCCGCCCGCGAGCTTCGACAAGCCTGCGAGGCCGCACCATTTCGCAGGGCGCGAGGCCGAGGGATACGCCATCGCCGTCGATCCGCACGGCAAGCTCCATTGGACGGCTCCTGACATCGAGGGAGACCACGTCGTGGTGGCGCTCGGCCCCGACGTCCTCGACGCGCAACTTGCCGAGCTCGCGGCCGATGGCATCTCCTACGTGGTCGCGACCGGATCGAGCCTCGACCTCGCCGGCATGCTGGACACGCTCGGCCGCGAGCTCGGCATCAAGCGCCTGTTGCTTGAGGGCGGGGGCGGCATGAACGGGGCGTTCCTCCGCGCCGGGCTCGTCGACGAGATCAGCCTGGTGGTGTTCCCGGCAATCGATGGCCGTTCCGGGGGGCGGACGATCTTCGAGGGCGGGGACGAGGGACTGGCCGATGCGGTCAGCCTCACCTTGAGCTCGTGCGAGGTCCGTCGCGGCGGCGGCGTTCACCTTCGCTACGCCGTCGCCGGCCGTTGAGCGCCACCGCATTTGGGGAGAAAACCATGACGAGCACGATTCTTTCGGCCGGTCGGGTGGCGGTGGTGACCGGTGCCGCCGCCGGCATCGGGGCTGCGGCCGCGCGTCGGTTCGCATCCGAGGGCATGCGCCTCTGCCTGTTCGACCGTGACGGCGACGCCCTGGCCGCCCACGCCGCCACGCTCGATGCCGACGTGCGGACCGTGGTCGGCGACGTCGCCGATCCCGACGACCTCCGGCGATTTCACGGGACCGCCTACGAGGCGTACGGCGCGGTCGACCTGCTGATGAACAACGCCGGCATCACCGCGGGTGCCGGCCCATGGGGCGACCCCTCCGCGTGGCGACGGCAGCTCGACGTCAATTTCGGAGGCGTGCTGACCGCCCAGCACCTGTTCGTCCCGACCATGCTGGCGGCCGACCGACCCGCGGCCATCGTGAACCTCGGATCAAAGGAGGGCATCACCACGCCGCCCGGCAACGCGGCCTACGCGGTCGCCAAGGCCGGCGTCAGGGTGCTGACGGAACAACTCGCGCACGAACTCAGGCAGGCGTCCGCCGGTCGGGTCACCGCCCACCTGCTGGTCCCGGGCTTCACCTGGACGCCGATGAACGCGGCCGGGCGGCCACCGGAGAAGCCGCCGTCGGCCTGGACCGCCGATCAGGTCGTCGAGCGCTTCGCCGAACGGTTTTCGGCCGGCGACTTCTACATCCTCTGCCCGGACAACGAGGTCACCCATGAGGTGGACGCGCTCCGCATCCGCTGGTCGGCGGACGACATGATCGAAAACCGGCCAGCCCTGTCGCGGTGGCATCCGGACTGGAAGGATCGCTTCGAACGCTGGATGGAAGCCGGATCGGCTCACTAGGGCCGACCGCGGGACCGTTGCGCACAGTTCATGCAAGGCTGAGGCGGATCGAACGTTGAACCGGATACGGTTCGGGGGCACGAACGTCGCGCAACCCCGGAGCAGCGCGCGTGGCCTTCACGAAGGCGGACCTCGTCGACCTCAACGTCTTCATGGCCATCGCCAGGAACCGGAGCTTCCGCAAGTCGGCGGCCGAGCTCGGCCTGACCGCGTCGGCCCTGAGCCACACGATGAAGGGTCTGGAGAACCGGCTCGGCGTGCGACTGCTGAACCGCACGAGCCGGTCGGTCGTGCCCACGGCGGCGGGCCTCGCCCTGTTCGAGGAACTCGACCAGGGCTTCCGGCGCATCGGCGAAGCCCTCGACGGGCTGAACCGGTTCCGCGAGACGCCCGCGGGCCGGGTTCGCCTCAGCGTGCCGCGCGATGCCGCCCGCCTGCTGATCGATCCGGTCCTGCCCCGGCTCCTGATGGAGTTCCCGGACCTGGAGGTCGAGGTCGACGTCGACGACCGGGTCATCGACGTAGTGGCCTCGGGCTTCGACGCGGGCATCCGCTACGGCGGCACCGTGCCCGAGGAGATGATCGCGCAGCGGCTCACCCCGGATCTGCGCTGGGTGGTCGTGGGCTCGCCAAGCTACCTGCAGGCCCGCGGACGGCCCGAGGTGCCCGAGGACCTGATGCGGCATTCCTGCGTGTGCATCCGCCTGGGCACAGGCGAGGTCTACCGGTGGGAGTTCGACAGGGCCGGTGACCATCGGGCCATCGACGTGCCCGGCACCATGGTGGCGAACGAGACCAACGTCTCGGTCGAGGCGGCGCTGGCGGGATTCGGTCTGTTCTACTGCCTGGAGGCGCGGGTCGCCGACCACGTCGCGGAGGGGCGGCTTGAGATCGTCCTGCCGGACTGGTGTTCGGATGGTCCCGGCTTCTTCCTATACTACTCGGGACGCCGGCAGGTCCCGACCGGGCTGAGGCTCCTGGCCGACGCCATCAGGCGGCACTGGGAGGGCCAACCGTCTAACGGCGCCGGGGCCCTATCACATTGTACTCGTCTGGAACTTTCTTAGTTGGTGGCGAGGAGAGCTAAGCTTTTCGACCGAAGCGGACGTTCCGCATCCGACCCAAGCTCGTCATAGCGGGCATTCAATCGCATTCTCCAAAGCGGACGCTCTTCGTACCGCCGATCAAACATGCGAAATGTAAGCTCGACCATACGGGGGAACGCTTTACCCTCGTCCAGCCCATAATGCTTCATTGGAAAGATATCCGGTGGCTTAAATAGAAAGTGCTGACGGTCGTTACTCTTCGGTTGCACCGCCCTCGACCATTCCGGACCACCGCACTGAAGCATCCCGGTCGAACTCTGGAGACGTCGCAGCAAAGCTCGTCGTAGGTTCGCGCGCCGAAAACATCATGGATGCTCCGATGGCGACGAGACCTGCCCTCGCTCGGAGATCGTCCCGCTGGCGAGGATCATTCGAGACCGCTTCCGCTTCCCGCTGAAGCCGGAGATTGGACGGCGAACGTCGCCGCCACGATCCGTTTCCAAGACGGTATGGCAATCGCGCTGACGGAGTCTGTCATGGGTCACCCGTGGATCGATGGGACGGCGGCCGTGGCCGCCCTGTAGATATCGGAAGCTTCCATGACCGCACGGCCCTGGCCGCGGCGCGCGACGGCGAGCATGGCGCGGCCGATCACCTCGGTTGTCAGGAGTTGCGAGGGGGCGATGCGGCGCAGCAGATGCAGCACCGGGCCGGCCAACCGGTAGAGAAGACGGTAGGACGTGGTCTTCGAACGTTCGCCGTGCATCGGCAGGATCACGGCCGGCCGGAACATGAAAGCCCCCGCGAACGGCAACGCTTGCAGCGCATTCTCGGTGCGTCCCTTGACACGCGCCCACATGCTCCGCCCGCGTCCGCCACCATCAGTGCCGGCCCCGGACACGTATACGAAGGTCATGTCGGGATCGAGCAGGGCCATCCTCTCCGCCACGGCCAGCGTCAGGTCGTGGGTCAGCCGGACGTACTCGGCCTCGGTCAGGCCGGAGGACGTCACCCCGAGGCAGAAGAAGCAGGCGTCGTATCCCATCATCTCCCGCCATGCCGTCGGTCCGGGATCGAATAGGTCCTGGACGATGGTCTCGTGCAGCTTGGGATGCGCGCGTCCGGTCGGGGTGCGTCCGACCGCCCTGACCTCGGTCACGTCGGAGGCGAGCAGGCATTCGCGTAGGACGCCCGCACCGACCATGCCGGTGGCGCCGAACAGCAGGATTCTCATGGGGCCGATCCTAGTGCAGGGAGCGCCAGCGCGCCGGCGTCGTGCCCTCCAGGCTCCGGAAGGCGCGGTAGAACGAGTTCGTGTCGTCGTAGCCGAGCAGGTAGGCGACCTCGTTCATGTCGAGGGCGGGATCGGCGAGGTATTGGCGCACCAGCTCCCGGCGAACGTCGGCGAGGATTTGTCGGAAGCTGCCGCCCTCCTCGGTGATGCGCCGCTGAAGGGTTCGGGCGGTCAATCCCAGTTCCTGCGCCACCGCGCCGACGTCGGGCGCCTGACCGGCCAGGAGCCGCTTCAGCACCCACTTCACCTGCTCAGTGATCGAGACTTTGGACAGGTGCTCCTGCCTCTGACGTGCGAGATGAGGGTCGAGCACGTCGAGCATCTCGGGATTGTGCGAGACCATCGCCACATCGAGGTCCGACCGGTTCAGGACGAGCACGCTCCGGTCCGCGCCCTGCACCACAGGACAGCCGAGGTATTCCGCATGCCGAGCCACGTCCCGGCCGGTCCCCGACAGTTCGAGGCGACGGGGCCGGATATCCCGGCCCGTCCCACGTCGCCCGAGCTCGACGAACGCGGCGAAGGCCGCGTCGATGAGCACAGGCGGCGCCTCCTCGCTGGCGAGCGGCCAGGCGAGAGTGATGCTGAATGTGTCGCCGTCCTCTTCCAGGATCATCTCCTCGGGCGAGCACAGTGCCTTGAAGCGGGCGACCCGCGTGAGTGCATCGCGGAGGTCGCGCGCGTAGTACGCGGCGAGGAAGGCCGGCGGTAGGGTGCCAGGCTCCATGCCGGTCACCAACCTCAACCCGACGCCGGAATCCGACGACAGCGCCTGCAAGGATCGCCACAGCGAGAAGTATTGCGCTGTGGTGACCTGCGCGCGGGCATCGGCGGCGAGGGTCGCCGGAAGCCGCGCATGTCGTAGTACCGCGGTCGGGGTGAGCCCGACGGCGTCGAGCCCTTGCCAGAAGGCCGGGGCGACCTTGAATCGGTCGGGGGGACACGACGCCATCTCAGGTTTCCCTACTTGGCCTGGAAGCCGCCATCGATGTTCAAGACGTGCCCGGTGACGAAGGACGCCTCGTCGGAGAGCAGCCAAACGATACCGTTGGCGATCTCCTCGGGACGGCCCATCCGGCCCATCGGGTGCATGCCGGAGATCATCGTCTCGTCGTACTGCCCGAGCTCGATCTGCTTCTCGATCAAGTCGGTCTTGATGGCTCCGGGCGCGACGGCGTTGATGCGGATGTTCTTGGTTGCGTAGTCGAGGGCGCCGGACTTCGTCAGTCCGACCACCGCATGCTTGGTCGCGGCGTAGGTGCCGGCCCAGGGAATGCCGTTCAGGCCGGCGATGGACGCCAGGTTCACGATGGCGCCACCGCCCTGTCGCTCCATCTGATGGATCTCCTGCTTCATGCAGAAGTACAGGCCCAGGACGTTGGTCTGCAGCATGCCGTTGAAGGCCTCGGTGTCCGAAGCGCCGATGGTCTTGTTCTCGTTCGAAATACCCGCGTTGTTCACCGCGAGGTCGAGCCTGCCGTAGCGGGAGACGATGTCCGCGATGGTCCGGCCGACGGCCTCCTCGCTGTCCACGTCGCAGGTGACGAAGGAGGCCTCGCCACCGGCGGCCTCGATCTCCTGGACGGCCTGGCGTCCGCGGTCATCGCGACGGCCGGTGAGCACGACTTTGACGCCGCGACGCGCGAGGATCAGCGCCGTCGCCTTGCCGATTCCGGTCGCTCCACCGGTGATGAGCGCGATCTTGTCGGTCATGAATGGGTCCGTTCGTGTCTGAGCCATGGATGCCGCCTCCGAAGTGCCCGGGGCGATCAACCAAGACATCGACGGTTTGCATCGTCTTCGAACTAGCGCGTCATGCCAATCGACTTGCAATAATTGCCATTCGGTATGCGCGATCCGTGGGAGGTCGACGTGGCGCAGGCTGGCTTTCGGGGAAGGCGAGCATCAAAGGCCATTCGGCCGTTCGAAATGGGTCAGATCCCCTTTTGAGCAAATCGCCTCTCGCCGAATGTCTGCTTATCCGTATCGTGATCCGAAAGCAGATCGTCGCAAAACCACCCGACCCC
This sequence comes from Methylobacterium sp. Leaf399, assembly GCF_001424525.1. NCBI lineage: Bacteria > Pseudomonadati > Pseudomonadota > Alphaproteobacteria > Hyphomicrobiales > Methylobacteriaceae > Methylobacterium > Methylobacterium sp. Leaf399. The sequence continues at coordinate 9,738 of NZ_LMQK01000016.1, forward strand.
GCCGTAGAGTGGCCAAGCGGGTGTCGACCCAAGCCGGTCGTCCAAACCGCCGTCAGCACAACCGCTAAGCGGCCATTCGTCGGCCACTCGGAGTGCTTACGCGCGGTTCACCGCCTGCGCTCCCACCGGCTTCGGCGCGGACGCGCGGGGTGGCCCGTCCAGGAGGCCCTGTCCTCATGTCAGCTTAGCTCTGCTGCAGATGAGGCAAGGGTGCATATCGACGTCTAGATTTGAGGTCGCTAAATTGCCGATCTCGAAATTCGTTCGGGTCGACATTCCGCCACTGCCTCACTGTCTTAGCAGCACGGGCGTGATGTGCGCGTCACGTTGCTGCGCCAAAGGAAGCGGCACGCTATTAGACGGTCTGGGACGGCGGCCCGAGGCCGCCCGTCGCGACATCCCGGGAGACACCCATGCGCGCCGTCACCTACACCGAAGGCTCACCGATCGATGCGCCTAGAGCGCTCGTGGACACGACCTTCCCCGATCCCGTGCCGGCCGGGCGCGATCTGCTCGTACGCGTGCAGGCCGTCTCTGTGAATCCGATCGACACCAAGGTGCGCCAGGGCGCCTACAAGCAGGGCTGCGAGCCGAAGATTCTCGGCTGGGATGCGGCCGGAACCGTGGTCTCGGTCGGACCGGAGGCGCGCCTGTTCAAGCCCGGCGACGTGGTGTTCTACGCCGGTGCGCTCGACCGGCCGGGCAGCAACGCCACGTTCCAATGCGTGGACGAGCGCCTAGTCGGTGCCAAGCCGGCCACCCTCGATTTCGCCGCCGCTGCGGCGCTGCCGCTCACCGCGCTGACCGCCTGGGAGATGCTGTTCGACCGGCTCGACGTCTCCAAGCCCGTGCCGGGTGCCGCCCCCGCGATCCTGATCGTCGGCGGCGCCGGCGGCGTCGGCTCGATCGCGATCCAGCTCGCCCGGCAGCTCACGGACCTCACCGTGATCGCCACGGCCTCCCGCCCCGAGACGGCGCAATGGTGCCGGGACCTCGGCGCCCACCACGTGATCGACCATGCGAAGCCCCTCGCCACCGAGGTGGCGGCGCTCGGTCTTCCCGGGGCGCCCGGGTTCGTGTTCGCGACGACGCAGACCGGTGCGCATCTTCCGCAGATCATCGAGCTCCTCGCGCCGCAGGGACGCCTCGGCCCGATCGACGACCCCGAGACCCTGGACGTGATGCCGCTCAAGCCCAAGAGCCTGTCGCTGCACTGGGAGCTGATGTTCACCCGCTCGCTGTTCCAGACCGCCGATATGGAACGGCAGCACGCTATCCTGACCGAGATCGCCCGCCTGATCGATGCGGGACGGCTGCGCACGACGTTGACCGAGACCTTAGGTCCAATCGACGCCGCCAACCTGGCACGCGCCCACGCGCTCATCGAGAGCGGGAAGGCGAGGGGCAAGGTCGTCCTGGCCGGGTTCAGCGACTGAACCGGCAAGCGAAGCGTCCCGGCTCGGAGCCGGGACACTTTCTGCATCAGCCCGCGATGCCTCCGCGTCGCGGCTTGGACTAACGTTATCTCGACGTCGGCTCTGATGCCGCAGCCGCTCGAAAGCGGACCTGCGGAAATCCACCCAACTCGGTCGTAGAGCGGATGGACGGTTCCCGACCCAACCCAGCCGCCAAGAACGTCGTTTGAGTTACTTCGAAGCGGCCATTCGTCTGCCATCCAGCACTTTCGGCTCATGGCGGGAGCGGCCTCTGGTCGTCCCCGAGTAGACGCCCCAGAAGGGTCCCTTTCGGGTCGCACTCCCGTCCTGAGGTTTCTCCAGTAAGCGACCGTTCGCGTTCACACGCTCGATGGCACGAGGCGGAGCCGAGTTCCCCACGGGTCGTGAAGCACGGTGGCACCGTCGTCATCGATCATCGCCAATCCGCCCTCCAGGTAGCGCCCACGAACCTTAGCCAACGTCCTCGTGTCGATCTGGAGCTCGACCTCGGCCAGACCGGCCATGCCCGCAGGGCGCACCTGAGAGCCCCGGCTGTTCCAGATGTTGGTCGCGAGTTGGTGGTGGTACCCACCGGCCCCGAGGAACGTCGCGCCCGGGTAGCGGCACATCACGTCGAACCCGAGCAGATCCGCGTAGAAGCGCTCCGCGGCGTCCAGTGCCCCGACCTGGAGATGGACGTGTCCGACGCGACCGCCCGCCGGCATGCCCCTCCAGGGGGCTGGGGCGGCGCGCAGGAGCCCGGCATGGTCGAGCCGGTCGTTCCTCATGACGATAGTGCCGTCCTCCGCACGCGGCCACTCGGAACTCGGACGGTCCACGTACACCTCGATGCCGTTCCGTTCAGGGTCGTTGAGGTAGACCGCCTCGCTGACGAGGTGGTCGGCCGCGCCCGAGAGTTGGATATTGCGCTCCGCCGCGTAGGCGAGCCAGGCGCCCAGGTGGCCGCAGCTCGGGAGCAGGAAGGCCGTGTGGAAGAGGCCCGCCTGCTGCGGGCTCCAGGGTTGGGCAGCGGGATCGTGCCGGAGTTCCAGCAGGACGGTGGCCCCGACCCCGAGGCGCACCGTATCGGATTTCCGCGAGATGGTCGCGAGGCCGAGCGTATCGCGATAGAACCGGGCGAGGCCATCGAGGTCTCGCACGACCAGGGCGACGCTACCGACGCGGTATGGCGCGGTGTCCAGCAGTGAAACCGGGACGTTCGGCGAGGTCCCACCCTCTTGCTCAGTCCCGGGCGCACCTCCTGCCAGGCGTTCGCTTTCGTGGGTCATGCTAGTGCTCCGGAGCTATGGAATCGGTCAGCCGCGGTTAGCGGGCGCGGGCTGGATCGTGGCCGCGAGGTCGATGTCGACCCCGACATCGAGACCGACCCACTGGCCCGATGCCCACGGGCCCTGGCCGACACCGAAATCGGTTCGGACGAGGCCGACGTGGCCGGTGGCCCGCGCCTGATCCTTGTCGTGCGTGAGATGGAAGGGCAGCGTGAGCGGCCGGCTTGTGCCCCGGATCGTCAGGGTCCCGACCGCCTCGTAGTCGCCGCGCCCCTTATCGATGAAGCGGGCCGCCTCGAAGCGTGCTTGGTTTGCGCCCTTCACGTCGAACCAGTCCTTCTGCGGAAGCGCCTCATCACGCTGGACGTCGCCCGTCCTAGCGCTGGCGAGGTCGATCAACACGACGGCGTGCCCGGCCTCGGGCTTGGCCGGGTCGAAGTCGATCTTTGCCTGGAAGCGCTCGAAGCTCCCGGTGAATGGCGCCCCGACCTGCACACCGGAGAACTTGATGGTGCTCTTGGCTGGGTCGACCGCCCATTCGGCGGCGGTCGCAGGAACCGCGGCGGCCGACAGGGCGACCGCGAGGCAGAGGAGTCGCGTGTTCATGGGTTCGATTCCAGGGGCCCGGACCGCGCCGAAGGTGCACGGGCCGGGAGCATGCGGCGCAGGACGTCGTCGTGGATGATGAAGTGGTGGCGCAGGACGGCTGCCACGTGAAGGATGAGCAGCGCCGCCAGCAGCCACGCCCCGTAGGCGTGCACCAGCATGAGGAAGCCCTCCGCCGCCGCCGGGTTCGGGACGAACGCGGCAAGGGGAAGGTGCGGCCAGGGCACGAGGCCATAGAGAACAGTCGGGATGTTGAACTGCGACAGCGACACCACGGCCCAGCCGGTCAGGGGCAGCCCGACGAGGAGCAGGTACAGCAGACCGTGCGCCGTCGAGGCCGCCACACGCTCCCGCGCCGGCATCCCGTCCGGGTGCGGCGGTGGCCGGTGGGTCAGGAGCCAGAGGACCCGCAGGACCGTCAGGGCCAGCACCGTGATGCCGACCGACTTGTGCCACTGGTAGAGCTGGAACTGACGTATCGGCGCCAGTCCCGCATGCGTCATAAACAGGCCCATGCCGATCATGGCGAGCACGCCGAGCGCGCTCGCCCAGTGCAGCAGGATAGCCACGGCGGAGTACCGCCGCGCGGACACACCGGTTGCCATGGCCGTCCTCCGAGCCGTCGGTCAGTCCTGACGCTCGAAGGCGCCCGCGATGGTGAGGTGCAGCTCGTCGCCGATCAGCGGCACGTAGGTCTTCACGCCGAACTCCGAGCGCTTGAGCGTGCCGGTGGCCTCGAAGCCGACCGTGTACTTCTTGTTCAGCGGGTTGGCGCCGGCGCCGACCAGGGTGACGTCGAGGGTCACCGGCTTGGTCACCCCGTGGAGCGTCAGGTCACCCGTCACCTTCGCGTGGTCCTTGCCGGCCGGCGCGACCTTGGTCGAGACGAAGGTCATGGTCGGGTACTTCCCGGCGTCGAGCCACTGGTCGCCCTTGAGCTCGTCGGTGAGCTTGGCGCTGGTGGTCGTCACCGAGGCGACCGGGATCTTCACCGACAGCTTCGAGGCGGCGGGGTTCTTCGGGTCGAGGGTGAGGCTGCCCGACACGTCCGAGAAGCCGCCGGCATAGTTCGAGAAGCCCATGTGCGACACCCGCCAGCCGACCTGGGTATGACCGGGGTCGACCGCGTAGGTGCCGGCCTGGATCTGCGCCGGGTCGCGGGTGGCCGGCGACTGAGCCAGGACCGGGGTAGCGACGAGGGTCAGGGCGAGGCCGGGGATGAGGATGGACTTCACGGGTGTCTCCGGGACTGAAACGGGCGACCCGCCCCACCTGGGGGAAGGGCCGCGAGAGCCGAGGACGTTGGAATACCCACGTTGGCGGCCGAGGTTGAGCCTGCTATTCGGAACCACATGGTTGCGAAAACGGAAACCTTCGGTGGCGGATTGGACGACCTGCGCGCCTTCTGCGCGGTGGTCGACCTCGGTACAGTGACGGCGGCCGCGGCGAGCCGGGGCGAGACCAAGGGCAGCCTCAGCCGACGCATCTCGCGGCTGGAGGCCGCGCTCGGCGCCACCCTGGTGGCCCGCCATCCCCGCGCTGTGTCGCCTACCGCGGAGGGCCTGGCCTTCTATGCCAAGGTGCAGGAGAGCCTCGCGCTCCTCGACGAGGCGGCCGAGACCGCGCGTGACGCCCGCACCGTTCCTGCGGGTCACCTCCGGGTGACGACCTCGGTCGATTTCGGCATCGAGCTGATGCCGGGGATCGTCGCGAGCTTCCGCCGGGCCTACCCGCAGATCACAGTCGATATGATCAACACGGACGCGCGGCTCGACCTCGCGGCCAACCGGATCGACCTCGCCCTGCGCCTGGGCGATGCGGAGGAGACCGGCTACAGGGCCGCGCTGATCCTGCGTCTCTGGGTCGGGCTCTACGCGGCGCCGGACTACCTCGCGCGGCGTCCGGCGCCGACGAGCCTTGCGGCCCTGGCGGAGCACGACCTGATCCTCTCGCGCGAACGGCCCGGGGCGCTGGGCATCATGCTCAGCGACGGCCGGGGCCGGACGGAACAGGTCGCGCTCAGCCCCGCCGTCCGGGCGAGCGACTTCGCCGCGGTACTCCGGCTGACGCTGGCCGGGACAGGCATCGGCCATCTGCCGAGCGCCGTGGCGGCCGGCTCCGTCGAGAACGGGGCACTCGTACGGGTGCTCGCACCTTGGGCGACGGCGGGTGGGGCGCTCCGGGCCGTGAGCCTCGCTGGCCGGGAATTACCGGCACGCGTGCGCGTCTTTCGCGAGCACGTTCGCTCCGAGATGATGAAGCGCTTCGCCGTCGAGCCGGACCAGGCCGAAGGCACCTGAGGCGAGCGGTTTCCAACGACGTTCCTCGGCCGTTGAGCAGCGTCGGCTCAGGGTGGAGGCTTTGTGGAACGGCGCGATGACGGCGACGTGTCCTCACAGCCTCGGTCTCTTTCCCTATCCCGCCGCCACGAGGGGTTTGTACCTATCCCGGGCGGCAGGGGCTTGCAGATCAACCCTTGAGCGCTGCCTCGATCACGGATGAGGTCGAGGTGGTCGGCCGACCGATGAGCGCACTGAGTTGGCGGCCGTCATCGAAGAGGGCGCCCTTCTCGGCGCCAGCATCCGAGTCGGCCAGAAGGCCGGCAAAGGCGTTGGGTAGCCCTGCGCCGATCAAGGCGGCCCTGAACTCCGCCTCGGGCAGGTTCTGGTAGGCGACCGGCTTGCCCGAGGCTTGGGATATGAGCTTGGTGAAGTCGGATAGGGTGTAGGCTTCGTCGCCTGCCAATTCGTAGATACGCCCACCCTGGTCGGTCTCGGCGGTCAGCACGATGCTTGCGGCAGCCGCGTAGTCGGCCCGCGCCGCCGAAGCGATCCGTCCCTCGCCCGCGCTGCCGAGGAAGACGCCGTGTGCGAGCGCAGGTGGGATCGAGGCCGCATAGTTCTCGGTGTACCAGCCGTTGCGCAGCAGGACATGGGGCACCCCAGACGCCACGAGCATCGCCTCGGTGGCGCGGTGTTCCTCCGCTAGGGCCAGGGGAGACGTGTCGGCATGGAGAAGGCTGGTGTAGGCGATCAGGCGGACACCGGCAGCCTTGGCGGCGGCAATGACGTTCTGGTGCTGGACCGCGCGTTGACCGACCTCGCTGGAGGAGATCAGCAACAGCCGCTCGATGCCCGCGAAGGCCGTGGCGAGCGTGTCGGGCTTGGCATAGTCGGCTGTGCGGACCTCGACGCCGAGCCCGGCCAGCTTCCTGGCCCCTTCGCTTCCGGCATCGCGGACGCCGGCGACCACCTGTGCGGTGGGCACGGTCCGGAGCAGGTTTTGGATGACGAGGCCACCGAGTTGGCCTGTGGCGCCCGTCACGAACAGACGCATGTGGGATGGGAGCGTCATGTGTCAAAGCCTTGGTGGTTCGGTATCGGTACAAGGTCTATAAGTGAGACCGAGGCCGCCCGTAAGGAGGCAGGTTTTGGGGACCTGGTTACGGGGAAGGAACCACCGGTATGAGCGACGTTAGCGGGCTGGCCGGCAAGTTCGACAGCTGGCAGCGCATGAGCTTCGATCCGGCCCGCTGTCCGGTCCGGGACGTGCTCGATCACCTTGGCGACAAATGGACGACCTTGATCGTGATTGCGCTGGCCGGCGGCCCTCGGCGTTTCGGAGAGCTGAACCGGTCCATTCCGGATATCTCGAAGCGGATGTTGACGCAGTGTCTGCGGAACCTGGAGCGCGATGGGCTCATCACCCGTCATGTTTTCCCGACCAGTCCCCCGAGCGTCGAATATCGGCTGGCGGATCTGGGGCGCTCGCTGCTAGCCCCCCTGCAAGCGTTGGTCGAATGGGCTGAAGCTAGTCATCAGAGCATTCGCGATGCTCGTCTTCGCTTCGATGCTGTTCCTTCAAATACCTGAGGGCGGACGTTTGGCAGGTCGCGGAGGAGCCGTATTGAGCGGATCCCGCACCATGGTCCGCTTTGATGCATCCGCCGTCCGTAAGCGGATGGGCAGGAAACCACCCAACCCGGACGTAACTCATTCTCGACCAAGCTTCCTCAAAACGAATCGTGGGAGGGTCTATGAAGGGTCGCAACCGGACTCGACGTTCAGCTACCATCCGTAACATCTCGAAGGTCAGCGGCGTGGCGAGAGCCGGATGAGGCGACCATCGGCGTCGTCCGTGACCGCCCAGAGCGCGCCGTCGGGCGCCTGCTTCACGTCGCGGACACGCTGATCGTTCCCCCGGAGCAACCGTTCCTCGCCGGTGACCTTGCCGTCCTCCAGGACGAGCCGAGCGAGGTGGTGTCCGCCGAGGGCGGCGACGAACAGGTTGCCCTTCCACTCCGGAACGAGGTCGGCGGTGTAGAACGCGATGCCGGCCGGTGCGATGGCGGGATCCCAGTAGTAGGCCGGCTGGTCGGTACCTGGGAACTGGGAGCGGCCGCCCCCGAGGAGGCCCCCGTCGTAGCGCTTGCCGTAGGCGGCCAGCGGCCAGCCGTAGTTGTGGCCGGGCTCGACCCGGTCGATCTCGTCGCCGCCCTGCGGACCGTGGTCGCTGATCCAGAGGCCGCCGGTCTTGGGGTCGAGGGCCAGGCCCTCGGGATCGCGATGGCCGATGGACCAGACCCGGGGCTCGGCGCCGCTGACGTTGACGTAGGGGTTGTCCGCCGGGATCGAGCCGTCGCGGTCGATGCGCAGGATCTTGCCCATGGGCGAGGCGGGCAGCTGGGCGGCGATCCGCGTCTCGTCGGTGATCCACTCGGACGTTCCGACGTAGAGCTTGCCGTCATGGCCGATGACCATGCCGCCGGCGTAGTGGTTGATCCCGCTGAACGGCGGCAGGGTGAGGAGTTGCTCGACGCCCTCGATGGACTTGTCGTCGGCCGATAGGCGACCGCGGACGACCATCAGCGCATGCCCGTTGGGTCGGTACCCGACGAAGGAGAGGTAGACGAACCGGTTGGATGCGAAATCGGGGTCGACCAGCACCGCGAGGAGGCCGCAATCGCCGGCATGCATGACCGGGGGAACGCCGGCGACCGGCTCGGAGACCTCACCCCGCTGGGTGACGACGCGCAGGGCGCCGGACTTCTCCGTCACCAGCATGCGCCCGTCCGGCATGAAGGCGAGCGACCACGGATACGACAGCCCGCGTGCGACCACCGTTTCCTCGATGGGCGTCTTCGTCCTGACGGTCACGGCGCGCGTCTGGCCGGCGAAGGCCGGGTGCTGCGAGGGGTTCACCGGCGGGCGGCGTTCGAGCACCTGCCCCTCCGGGGGCACGTCGCGCGGCGCCGGCTGACGCTGCACCGGGGCGCTGGGAGGCAGGCCGGGGAAGAGCGCGCGGTCGTTCGGCTGTACGAACGGGTCGCGGGTCGCCTTCTCGACCAGGATGGCCGGATCGACCGGCGGCCGTTCCGCGAACGGACGGTGTGGACGTCCCGGTTCGGATTCCTGGGCGGTCGCCTGCAGGAGCGCCGTCCCGGCGAGCAGGGTCGCGGCCAGAAGCAGCGTGGACTTCATCGTGGGGTTCTCCATCGGATCGATAGGAATGTCTGACCCAGGCGACGAGCGCCTCACCAACGCTGGCCGGTGGGGTGAATCACCACGTCGTTGACCGTGACGTTCGCCGGCTGGTCGAGGGCGTAGGCGACGGCCTCCGCGACGGTCTCGGGCGGGATCGCACCCTCGTTCAGGGCCTGGGCCGCCTTGCGTCCCTCGGCGTCCGAGACCTTATCGGCCCAGCCCGTGTCGATCACACCGGGGCTCACCATCGACACCTGGATGCCGCTGCCGACGCCGACTTCCTGCCGAAGGCTCTCGGTGATGCCCCGGATGAAGAACTTGGTCGCCCCGTACACCCCGGCGCCTTCGCCGACGTGGATGCCGGCGACCGAGCTCATGTTCAGGATGCGGCCGGACTTCCGTTCCATCATCGACGGCAGCACGGCCGCGATGGCGTGGAGGTAACCCCGCAGGTTGGTGTCGATCATCCTGTCCCAGTCCCCGACCGCGGTGTCCTCCCACTTGGAGAAAAGCATCAGGCCAGCGTTGTTCACGAGGATGTCGACGGGGCCGTAGGTCTCCTCCGCGAGCCCGACGAGAGCATTCATGTCATCGGGATCGGTGACGTCGGTGACCCTGAAGGTGGCCATGCCGCCGGCATCCGTGATCTCCGAGACGAGGGCCTTCAGCTTGTCCTCGTTGCGGGCGGCCAGGACGACCCTGGCGCCGGAGGCGGCGAGCCGTTTGGCGGTGGCGGCGCCGATGCCTGAGGAGGCGCCGGTGACGATGGTGACGGCGTTGGCGAGGTTGCCCATGGCGGCGTCCTCAACCCTGGAGCCGGGTGAGCTTGGCGTGGCGCGCCGCCTTCTCCGGCTCCGGCGTACGACGGTTGTCGACGACCTGCTGCTTAGTCTCCGCGTCGCCGCCCACGACGTGGTCGACGTCGTTCATCAGGGCCTCGAAGCCCTGCCGGGCGACCTCGGTCCTGTCGTTCTTCTTGCCCCCGTCGATGGCGCTGGTGCCCATGCCGGCGTTCTTGTGGAACTGGCTGTCGGTCGCCCCCGGCAGGAGCGCCGTGACCGTCACCCCGGTCTCGCGGAGCTCCTCGCGCAGGCTCTCGGCGAACATGAAGCCGAACGCCTTGGACGGGCCGTACACGGTCTCGTAGGGGGTCGGCAGGGTGGCCGAGACCGAGGACGTGATCAGGATGCGGCCCCGCCCGTTCGGGACCATGTGCTGCACGACGCGCTTGGCGAGATGCACGGTGCCGGTGATGTTGACGGCGATCAGCTTGAACTCGTCCTCCAGCGAGTTGTCGACGAAGGCGCCGCCCTGGCCGATGCCGACGTTGAGCGCGGCGGCCTCGACCGGCCGACCCAGGCCGGTCACGAACGTCCAGAAGCCCTCGACGCCGTCGAAGGTGCCGGCGTCGGCCTTGTGGGGGTAGGCCTCGACGCCGAGGTCGCGCAGCGCGCCGGCGGCGTCGTGGACCTTGTCGCTGGAACCGGTAATCGCGACGTCGAAGCCGTTCCCGGCGAACTGCTTGGCGAGCTCGAAGCCGATGCCGGAGGAGCCGCCGGTGACGATGGCGAGGGGACGTTGGGTGGTCATTTGGGTTCGATCCGTTCCGAGGTGGGCACGGGACGCGGACGAGGGACGGGACGCATGTCCGCGCCCGCTCTCCCACCGGTCGGTGGGCTGCGTCCTCGTATTGCTGTGACGGGGTTCTAACCCGCGACCGGACGCGGGGATGCACCATTCACGATGAGCGCCATTTGTCGGAGAGTTGAACCGGGCTCACTCTTTCGGCACCCATCGGCTCGGGACGCCCTGCCACGGCCGCCAAGCCGGACTGGGGCCGAGAGATGCCGTCGCGGCCATTCGCGATGACCGAGCGTCCAGTGCCCCGAGATGGCGGCATCCGAATTTGCCCGCCCGATCAAGCGTAACCGCTGGACGGAACGCGTCGACTTCGTTCATGGTTTGTTCGAATTCTGGATTCGCGGAGGAGCACCATGCAGATCACGGGCGTCACCATCGGCCTTCCCATGCCGGTGCCTCTTCTCGCGAGACCTGTCCGGGCCGGCTTCCCCAGCCCGGCGGACGACTTCATCGAGGAGGAGATCGACCTGCAGCGCCTGCTGATCTTCAACCGGCCGGCGACCTTCCTCGTCCGGGTGGCCGGCGACAGCATGATCCTCGCGCGCTTGTTCGACGGCGACCTCGCGGTGGTCGACCGGTCCCTGACCCCGCGCAACGGCGACATCGTGGTGGTCGACATCGACGGGGAACGGTCGTTCAAGGTCTGGAAGCGGCAGGGTCCGCGCATCACCCTGCACTTCGCCAACCCGCGCTTCCCCGAGTACCGGCTGGCACCGGATGCCCTCGTCGAGGTCTGGGGCGTCGTCTCCGGTTCCATCTGCGCCAAGCGCCGCTGCGAATGACCGCCCGGGCCTACGCCCTCTCCGACGGCAACAGCTTCTACTGCTCGTGCGAACGGGTCTTCGACGCACGCCTCGCACGCCTGCCCGTGATCGTGCTGTCGAACAACGACGGCTGCGCGATTGCCCGGACCAACGAGGCCAAGGCGCTCGGCATCCGCATGGGCGAGCCCTGGTTCAAGATCCGGGACATGTGCCGGAGCCAGGGCGTCCGGGTCTACTCCTCGAACTACGCCCTCTACGGCGACATGTCGGCCCGCGTGAATGCGGTCTACCGGGGCTTCTCCCCCCGCATCGAGGTCTACTCCATCGACGAAAGCTTCCTGGACATCTCCGACGTGCGGGAGTCGGATCGGGAGACCCTTGCACGGGACATGCGGGCGACCGTGCGGGCCTGGACGGGCATCCCGACCTGCGTCGGGATCGGCCCGACCAAGACCCTCGCCAAGCTCGCCAACCACGTCGCCAAGAAGAACCCGGAGCTCGGCGGCGTCTGCGACCTGACCGATCCGGAGCAGTACGACCACTGGATCATCCGCGTGCCGGTGGGCGACATCTGGGGCGTGGGTCCGGCCAACGCCAGGCGCCTGGAGGCGCTCGGATGCGACAGCGCCGCGGACGTGCGCGACCTCGACACCCGCGTCGCCCGCAAGGCCATGACCGTGGTCGGCGAGCGCCTCGTCCGTGAGCTCCGCGGCGAGGCGTGCGTCGACCTGGAGACGCTGCCCGCCACCCGGAAGGGCTGCGCGGTCACCCGCAGCTTCTCGAACCGCGTCGAAGATCTCGCGACCATGGAGGAGGCTATTGCCGCCCACGCCGCCAGGCTCGGGGAGAAGCTCCGGGGCGAGAGGCTCGGGACCGATCATGTCACGGTCTTCTTCCACACCTCGGAGCATGACCGCGACCGGCCGCAGCGGTCGGTGTCGACCGTGGTGACCCTGCCAGAAGCATCGAACGACACCCGTGTGCTGGTGAAGGCGTGCCTGCACGGCGTCAGGAAGACCTGGAGGGACGGGTACCGCTATTCCAAAGCCGGGGTCGTCACCACAGATCTCGTGCCCCTGGCTGCCTCGCAGCGGGCCCTGCCAGGGCTAGGGCAGATCGACCGCGAGCAGGGTGCGGCGCTGATGGCGGCTCTCGACGCGTGCAATCGGCGGTTCGGTCGAGGGGCCGTCGTACCGGGAGCGGCCGGTTTCGCCCCGAAGCGGGAGTGGTCGACCAAGTTCGAGATGCGGTCGCCGCGATACACTACCAGGGTCGACGAACTACCGGTGGTCGCCGCCGCCTGACCCGAGCCGCAGTGTCGGCCCGCCACCGCCGGACGGTTTCTCCCCCCGCGTCCGTGGGGACGTCACCCGACCCGGACCTTCTTCTCGCCCCTCAGCGAACGCAGCTTGTCCGCGACCCGAAAGACCTCTGCCCTGTCCACCATGACCGCCGCCCCGAAACCGTTCGGGGCATCATGGATACGGGGCGTGAAGAAGCGGTCACCGGATTCGAGAACTGTAACGGCTGTGGTCTCCATTACCGGAAGAGGCTCGGCCACGATGGGATCAAGCCACACGCCTGCGCGAAACAATAAGCCGGCCCTTGCCCACGGAAGTGGAAAACCCTGACACTCAAGACGTTTGCGATTTGACGCGGGCGGCGGGGGAGCCTCGTGGGACGACACCACTACGACCTGTTGAGCCATCCCGGTTGGCAGGCGGTCTCAGTCCTCGTGATCGCCCCCTTCGTCGAGAGGTCGTTCTTCGAGCGTCTGTTGAATGACCTGGCGCCGGTGAGGCTTCTGGTGCTCGTCGATGACGGGTGCCGACCTGACGACATCACGATGCTCGCAAGGCTCTCCAAATCCGGGACCGAGGTACAGACGGCGCTGGGCGGAGTGCGTGGGCTCATGCACGCGAAGATCATGCACATCGCCTGGCGGACCACCGCGGGGAACAGGGCGCACACGCTCGTCTGCGGCTCGGGAAATGCCACCGGAGCAGCCTTCGCGGGCGGGATCAACGCAGAACTGTTCTGCAAGGTCAGGCTAACCGCCGCCAAGCACCATGACACGATCCGCTGGGCGGAACGCGTCAGCGCAGCCGTCGTGGCCGCCTGCACCGGCGCCGCAACGCGCATCGACGAGCATCCGGACGTCGAACTGGCGCGTGGTGTGTCGATGCGCCTGCCGAGCATGCGCATCAAACCCGCCGACGCCAGAATCGGCAGCTTCGACCTTTGGCTTCAGCGCGGCTTCATCGTGGCCGAGTATCGGCCCAATCCGGAGTTCCTGCGCATCAGCGTGGACCTTCGCGAACGGTTGCCGCCCGGTAACCTGGAGCGCCGCGTTCTGGCGCTGGGGTTCGAGACGACGCCGACGAAGAGGCTGACCCTACCCTACGTCGAAACCGAAAACGGCGGTTCCGGCGGTGGGGAACGATGGAAGGGCCGGTACTTCGTATGGACGCAGCTGGGTGCCTGGTGCTCGGCTTCCTGCAGGAAGGAGCGTGGCCGCGTATTCGTCAAGGCGGGACGGAAAGGGCGCGTCCGCACATTGGGGCGATTGGCCTTGCTGAAAGACCAAACCCAGTTGGAGCATGCGAAGGCGCGACACCTCGACCGCCTAGAGGGATTGTGGTCGACCCTGGGTGAGGACGCCGGCAGATATCTCGCCTCATCCCGCGGCGGGCTGGATCGGAAACACTACGGAGACCGGTTCGAGGAACGGGTACGACACGATCTTACCCTGGCGGACGACGACGTGTTCCAGGAGCGATACATCTCGGGTTGCGAGATCATCGACGTGCCTCGCTTTCGGGCAGACGAGGCCGCATGGGGGGCGTTCGTGGCGAGCTTTGCCGAGCAGCTTCATATCGAGGACATGCGACGCAGGAGCATGTCGGCCCTCTACCGGCACGTCCGCAGCGGGCTCTCAGGCATCGTGGATGGCCCCTTCGAAGATCCGATCAAACTCGTTAAGGCGCTCCGCCGAAACTGGACGAAGCAGGTCAACGGCGACGAGGGAACACGGATGCCGCTGGGTGAGCTCGTCGACGGTTATCACAGGCCCCGCAAACCAAGGGCTTGACGGCAGGAGCACGGGCCAAGCCGGGCTATGCCGAATGACGGTCCCCACCGTTGGATCGGCGCGTCATCACACACCGCTCCGACGCCTATCGGACCGGGTATGGGTTGACCTTGAACGGCCATTCCAGTGCACTGCCGCCGCGGAAATTGGACCCGGGATTCGTGAAAGTTGCTCGCGGCGGGCATACGTCCGCATCGCGTCAGCTTCGTCATCAACAAGAACGCATTCGAGGCCGTTAGTTGATCATCAAGGCGTTCACCGTCGATGGGCCACTCCAGACCGAAATTCCGGCGATAAGGGAGATCGAGTTAGCATTTCCGTCGCATTGGATGGGTTTCGCTAACGTCATCGTCAGGCATCCGATCAAGGCCCGTATCGAGCGGGAGATCGACCTGATCCTGGTCACGGACGACCGCGTCCTAATGGTCGATCTGAAGCATTGGAAGGGCCGCTTGGAACTGGTCGATGGATATTGGCACCAGGACGGAGAGCGCAGGGACAGGTCACCAGTCGAAAAGATCCGAGACAACACCATCCTGCTTCGACAGGTTTTCGACGCCCAGTCGTTTAAGCTCGGATGCCCCTATGTAGACGGACTCGTCGTTCTAACCCATCCGCAATGCAACACCTCTTTGCTGGATAGCGACTCAAGGGCCGTACTGAGGCTAGAGCAGTTTTTGCGTTTAAAAGACCCGAAGTTCTACGCCTCTTATTTTACGAACTCGACGCGGAACTCGAACAATCCCCTTACGGCCCCTAAAAATAAGGAGCACGTGCTTCGCTTCTTTACGCCGGGCCGTGTGTTCGAGCCGCGGAAAACACGCTTCAGGGGGTACGAGGTCGTCGATCCGAACCCCGAATTCTCGACCGCCCTCTTCGCCGAGTACCTCGCGCGTGATGTCGAGACCCCGTCCGCCTCTGGCCTCCTCCGCGTCTGGGACTTCACCGGCGACGATGAGCTTCGGCACGGTCCTGAGCGCAAGGACCTTCTGGTTCGCGAACGCTCGGTCATCCATCACCTCATCGACCGAAATCCCGACCTGTCGGCGGTCCCTCTGCGCCATCGCGACAGCGATGTGGAACTGGGACCCAGGCACTGGGACCTGTTCGACCGGGACCGGCACCTGCTCCGACTGTCCCGGGCCATCGTGGTGGGCTCGGAGCTTAGCTTCGACACCCGCCTGGAATTGGTGAAAGTCCTATCGGGTCACGTCGCCAACCTGCATCGGGCGCAGGTCGCGCATCGTGACCTCGGATTGCACTCGATATGGATCGACCCGGCTCGCGCCCGGGTGTCGCTTTCGAGCTTCGGGGCGGCATGGTTCCCGGAGCGTCGAACGATAGGGCTCCTACGAGCGAAAGTGCTGGGGGCGGGATTGATCCTGCCTGAGGACACAGGCGTCGTGGATCAGGGCACCGCCTATCAGCAGGACGTATTTCTCCTGGGGACGGCTGCTTGGCGCCTCCTCGGCGGTGAAGCCCCACCGGAGGATGCGAAGGTCCCGGACTGGTCGAAGCTCGACGACGCTGCGAAGTCCATCGTGCCCGAGGCGCTTCGCGAATGGTTCGACACTTGTCTCAACTGGGACCCGGCCGCACGGTATATCGACTGCGTCTCTGCCCATGACGCCCTGATGGCGGCTCTGCAGGCCGGACGTTCCAGGCTTGGATCTGTCGACCTCACGGCCTACGAAACTGAAATCGATCCAACAGTCGATTACCCCATCGGCACCATGCTCCATAAGGGGCGCTGCCGCATCTACACGACCCTCGCCGGCGGTGAGACCATGCTGGTCAAGAACTGGCCGGAGCGGTCGCTCGGCGAGCGCTCGAAGAGCGCGGCCAAGCTCATCGAGTTCTTCGCCAGGGCCGACCGGTTGCGCGGATCCGGCACGGGTCGGTTGCCACGCGTCAGGTTGGCGTGCCTGAGTCAGGACGGCCTCTTCCTCCTGCAGGACTATCTGCCCGGCGAAGCCCTCGAAGGCATCGACGTATCGTCCTGGGCACCGGAACAGCTTCGGCATTTCTCAGCCCTGCTGATCGATGCAGTGAACGAGGCGCATGAACTCGGCGTTCCGCACGGTGACCTCAAGCCGGGGAACATCCTCGTCACCGGGACGGAGACACTGGAGCCCCATATCGTCGACTTCCTCGATTTCAGCACCGAGGCAGCCGGAGAGCGTGCGACGCTGGCCTACATGCCGCCCGATGGTGGTGCCGACGCGTTCGCAAGGGACCGCTACGCCGTCGCGACCATCGTCTCGGAACTCGCTGCCAAGGTCGTTTCGGTTGACGCCCCGGAACTCCTCAGGCTCGCCAAGGCCATCGAAAAATGCGCCGATCCCGAGGCGCCCTGGACGACGCTCGGGCCGCTCACTGACGCCTTGGCACAGGCTCACCAGGTCGTCGTTGGCGAGAACCTCTCCATCACCCTGGGTTTCCCACGCTGCCAGACACCGGGTCCCATTCTCGCGGACGACGGTCAGTATCACGTCGTCTTGGGCTCCAATCCCGACACAATCAACATCGTCGGATTCGAATGCCAGCTCACCCTCGCGTTCGACCGCGCGACGAAGTCAGTGCAAGCGATCAGGCAGGGCGACGCGACGGCCCAGGCCCATGCGTGGGCAAGTAAGAACAAGTCAGTCAGCTTTTCCGGGACGGTTGTGCTGTTCTCCGCGGGCCGAGTTTCCGTCGACGGTCTCGATGGGTTGCTGGAGAGGGATGAGCTGTCCGCGTGGATGGGCACCGATACGATTGCACCCGTGACCGTTCAGGCGCGTACGGGCGGCCAGGTACAGGTGGTACAACCCCGCGCGCCGCGCTTCCCGACCGCGCGCTTTTGGCAGGAACAGATCCAGGCAGAGGAGAGCCTCAGGCCAAGCCTGACCCTGCTCGATGAGGTCGTCTCCGACATGACGAGGGGCGTGGCGCTCGCAGCCCATGACGACGACGCCGAGATCGACGGTGTCCTAAGCGGCGATGCGGTGTTCTTCAACGGCACCCGGATAGGATCGGTGGCAGGCGAGTTCACCACGGCAGGCACGCTCGCCTACCGCGTGACCGGGGCGGCGCGTCACCTGAAGGTGGGCGACGTCCTCACGATACAGCCGACACAGGACGCGGAAAGCCTTAAGCGTCGGTCGCGAGCGGTCCGTCGCATCCTTGAGGGCCGCAACCCGATCAAGGACCTTGTCGGCTACTTCGACCCGAGCTTCAACGCCGAGCCGTACGGAGTGGGAGAACCGATCCAGGGCGCCGATCTCGACCAGTACCGACTCAATCCCGATCAGGTCGCGGCCTTCCATCTCCTCTGGACGAAGGGACCCGTCGGCCTTCTTCAAGGTCCCCCTGGAACCGGCAAGACCACCTTCATCGCCGGGTTTACACATTACGCCCTGACCAAAGGCGGGTGCCGTAACGTCCTGCTCGTGTCCCAGTCGCACGAAGCGGTGAACACGGCAGCCGAACGCATCCAGACCTTGATGCAGGATACGGAAGGCGGCCTCGACCTCCTTCGGATCGCCAAGGACCCCGAGAAGATATCGACTTCCCTTCGCCGATCCCATGTCGGAGCGGTCCACGACCTCTACGTCGCGCGGTTCGAAGCCGAGGCGAAGGAGCGCTTGTGCATGATCGCGCGTCGGCTCGGCCTGCCACGGCCGTTCGCCGAAGACCTGTTCGAAGCTTACGAGGGACCCGTAGAGATCGCTCGGCAGCTTGCGCGTCTGCGCGGCATCGAGGAACGGTCGGAGGACGACGATGCCGCGAGCCTATCCCCCAGGGTGGCCGGTCTCAAGGACGCGCTCGAAGCCCAACTGAACCGTTTCGGCGTTAAGGTCGATGCCGATGCCGAGGCCGCCGAGATCGAGGGGGCGACGGTGACCGCGGTCTGTGCCATCCACGACGTCAGGGATCTGAGCGCTGTCCGCCGACTGCGCGCGGTACGGGAGACCGGCCGCGATTGGGTGAGGACCCTCCGTACGAAGAGCAGGACGCTTGAGGAGTTCCTGGCCGGAAGCCGTCGGCTGGTCTGCGGGACCTGCGTCGGTGTCGGCGACGCAAAGCTCCGGATCACGGAAAAGACGTTCGACCTCGTCATCATCGACGAGGCCGCCAGGGCTACATCCAGCGAGTTGGCCGTCGCCATGCAGTCGGCCCATCGGGTGCTCCTCGTGGGGGATCACAGGCAGCTTCCTCCCAGCATGAACCGGGAGTTGGTCAGGCAACTCGCGGTGACGACCGGGATCACGGACGAGCCCGAACTTCTCCGCAGCGATTTCGAGCGTGCCTTCGGCTCCCCCTACGGGCAGGCAGTCGGGATTGCCCTGAAGCGGCAGTACCGCATGGCGCCCGGGATCGGCAGCTTGGTGTCCGACGTCTTTTACCCCGATGTCGGCCTGATCACGGAGCGAGGCCCGCCCGGCTCGCATTACGACGGCCTTCCGTTTCCGTTCGACGGAGAATTCGCCTGGGTGGATAGCGGATCGCGGCTCGGGGAGTCGCGGAAGGGATACAGCTTCAACAACCCGACCGAGGCCCAACTCATCGTCAAGATGCTGGAGAGTCTCTCCGAACAGGGTGATTTTCTGGATCGCGCCAAGCGCGACCTCAAGGAGGGCGAGCCGCTGGTCGGCGTGATCTGCATGTACTCCCAGCAGCGTGAGCTCATTCGGGACCTGCTGGCCACCTCCTCGGTGCCGAGGGACATGCGCTCGCTGGTGAAGATCGAGACGGTCGACAGCTATCAGGGCAAAGAAAACCGCATCGTGATCGTGTCGTTGGTACGGAGTAACGACCGGGGACAGATCGGATTTCTCGACCGCGAGAACCGGATCAACGTCGCCCTCTCGCGCGCGATGGACCGGCTCGTGGTAGTGGGGTCTGCACAGTTGTTCCGGTCGTCGGCGGGCAAGCTTCCGGAGGTCCTTTCCCGCATGGAGGCCGCCGGACGCCTTTCGGGTACCAGCACGACGCGAACGGAGGCAGCATGACCACGGGACGCCCCCGACTCACGCTCGTCCCCGAAGACGTCGTCATTCCGGTGGACCGGCTCACGTTCATGGTTCCCTCCCGCAGGTTCCACGTCGAGGGAACGTTGCTGAAGAAGGGCTATGTAAGCCTCGCGACCGAGTACGCGATGAGGCTCCTGCGGGACGTGGGCGAACTCACGCACGGAGAGCTCGGAGCGTTCCTGGGGTTCTCGGACGGCGAAACCCGAACCCTCGTGCAGGAACTCCTGCTCGACGGGTATCTGGATGCATCGGAGGACAGAATCCAACTTGCCTTCAAAGGCGAGAGTGCGTTCGATCCGGTGACAGGCGAACTCGTACTGCTCGACATCGAGACGCTGGACGAGAAGGTCACGTTGGACATGATCAGCTTCGCGCCGGTCGATGTCCCCGACAACGTCCGGCTGCCCTGGATCGCCGAACTCGAAATTCCGAACAAGGAAAAGGCGGCGGCGGCCAGCAAGGAGGGCACCCTGGGCTTCCGGATGAACTTCGGGGAGTGGCGGGACCGTCGCTTTCGGAATGACGGATCCTCTCCCGTCACCCTGCACACCCTGAGCGGCGACGCCGTTCCCCTCGGTCGGTCGACCGTACCGGTGACGATACCCATCCATTACACGCCGTCTCAAGGGGACGGTGTCGACCCCGATTTCGGCTTTCTTCGGGAACGCGGCCGGCGAGACGCTAGGAAGGATCTCATCGAGGCCCTGAACGGCGCCGTCAAGCGCATCGTGGCCCCCGGCGATCACGCCGAGGGCGCAGCGTACTCAGCTTCGTGGGACGGGGGCGTGCTCCTCGGACCTAGTCGCTCGCCGACGGTTAATCCTCTCACCTGGATGCAGCTTGCATCCCAAAATCAGCCGTCGCCCCTTTCGGAGAGTCTTGGCCCTTCCATTCGCCTGGGCGGATCCGTCACCTCGCCCGGGTTCCTCTCCCGTCTTTCCGCGTTCCTGGACGGAATTCCGGGACCCGAAACCGAAGGCGTCCCGGTCGTCTGGGTCCCCGCGTCCCACGCCGCCTGGGGCGCGAGCTCCGACCTCATGGAGGTGTCACGCACGATCAAGTCGAGCCTTTCGCCCAAGGCCGGGATCGTGCTGATGCCGCGCTCCGACGACGGTGACAAGTCCATGCGTGATATCCAGCGCGCCTACGGCGCGGGACGCGACGGACGTCAATCGCCACTCTTCGACACCTGTGTTCTCGTGCCGGCCCACCTCATCCCCCTGTCGCTGGAGATGATCGTTCAGCCCCGTCTCTGGGCGGTGGTGCTTCTCCATGTTCCGTCCCGTGACGGCTTCCCCGTCCCCGTCGGGTACGCGACGCGCAACCCTGAGGCATTGGCGACGATAGGAAGAGCGATGGGTGGCGTCGTAGCTGGCCTTACCGAAGCTGCCGTCGGTTGGGCTACTCACCATTCAGATGCGAGTTCCGTTCTCGGCGATTTGGAGCGTGCCTTCGAGGAATGATTCGGCTGACTGCTTCTTTCTCTTTCGGCATCGCAGCACGCCATGTCCTCGAAACGATGCACCCATGTCCCTTTTAGGCGGCCAGACAGTCCTTTAGCCGACGCGGAGTTGTCCCTTTTTGACGCTTCCAAAGTCCCTTAATTCGTCCCTATTCGAATACAGTCGGGGACAGCGAAAGTTCGGTGTCAGGTTCATATCGGGGCTCCAACCGAGGTGCCCATGTCCAATCGCAATCGCTCACCCCTCTCGTCCCACGCCACCCGTCGTGCCCAGCAGCGTGGCAAGCGCCGCGACGCCCTGGAGCTCGTCTACCATGCCGGTGACCACGAGCGCCGCGCCGGCCGTAGCCGTCGCGCCGTCAGCCTGTCCCATCGAGCCTGTCGCTCCCTTAGGGAGGCAGGGGTTCCTCCTCATCTGATCGACCGGGCCCGTCGCGTCGAACTGGTGCTGTCCAATCTGGATGACGCGGTCGTCACCGTCCTCACCATCAAGGGAGAACGCCAGTGAGCGATAAACGCGATATCAACGGGCACCCGGACAACGTCGTGCCTTTCCCGGCTCCGATGCGTCCTGTCGCCGGCAAGGAAGAGCCCAAGATCTCCGTCGTCGCGTCCGCGAGCTTTGCCGACGCGACCAGGCGTAAGGAAACCGCAAGGCTCGTTGAGCCCAAGCTCGCGATCAAAAAGGCGATGGAGTTCTCAGAGCGCGTCGTCATGGCGAGGAACGCTAGGGACTACGTCTATGGCCTCGAAGCTGCCAATCGACTGGTCGTGCGTCAGATCGGGGGCGCCCTCTACGGCCGAGAGGAAGTCCGTGCGCTCCAACAGTATGTCCTGCCTCAGGGCATCGACACCGAAGAAGAATTCAAGGTACGCCATCCCACGAGAGTTCTGGCCGGTAAGCCCGCCAAATATCTCGCCGTCGTCCAGGCCGCTGCCAAGATCGCGGGTGACGACCCTGACAACGCTTTGCTCGCCCTCGCGAAAGGCACTCGCTTTTGGCCAGGCGCCGAACAGGCGGCCGATGACGAGCGGCGGGCGGCGAACGAGGTCGTCGAGCTACTGGCTCGCCTGCCGGCCCATCTCGACAGGCTCTATCCGCTCGAACGGTACTTCGACCTCATAGAGCGACAGCAGGTACTGCCGATTGAACGGGATGCCGGGTTAGTATTCGACGGCGTCGACGAATTCGGTTGGTGGGAACACGAGGCCATACCTTGCGTCCGGATGGCAACGCGTTGGCTGCCGCCTCGGACGGTCCCCGTTGTGGTAGCCGTCTCGGAAATCGGGGTCACGGATGAACGGGTGCGCGTGGACTTCGACGCCGTTCACTCGGCAAAGCGCAGTTTCGGGGCGTGGGTCAGCCGCCGTCAGATCTTCTCCCTCGGGATCGGAAGGATCTCCGGTATCGTGGGACCGGTCGCAATCTTTTCCCACGAAGTCGTTCTTCCCAACGGGAAGGATTACAAGGTCACGGACCGGGCGTCTGTCGACCGACTTGGCCCAGGCTGGAACCGCTGCTCGGTCGACCTTGGCAGTGGTCCGCTCCGGGCTGCCTGGCAGCTGGAGGAGGCGTTGCTCGACCGGTCAGACGAAGAAGAGCAGGAGTATGACGAGCCGCCGGATGTACGCATGGAGCGCGTCACGGCCGACTGGCTGCTGGAACGGACGGAAGGCGATTGGCTCATCCCGAAAACCACAGGCTTCACCGCCGGGATGTGGCACGTGCTGGCACAGATGGGGCGAGGCCGTATCAGTGCGCCCGACACTCTGCCGTCCATCATCGAGCGCTGCTTGCTTGCCGAGTCCTCCAAAGAGGGCCCAGTCACGGAGATCACCCGGCGATACGGTGCGTTCGTTGATGCGCTGAAGGAATGGCGCGCGGTCGTCGATGCGAGGGCTCAAAAGCGGCTTGGGCAAGTGGCGGCCCGACTCGCTGGTCAACCGGACCCGGACGAGGACCGCCTAACTCACCTCGATTGATGGTCGGCGAACCACGCCATCGGCGCGCGGGCAGATCCGTTTCGAACCTGCTGGGCCAGGCCGCGCTAGGCGACCAAACCATTCATCCCTTCGATATCGCCTGTCGATCATGGGTTGCCGGAAACTGTGTTGTGGCCGCCACTAGGTTGTGGATCCCGCAAGGGGGAGCAATGCCGGCATTGTGACTGGGTAGCGACGACCGTATCGTTCTCATCCAAGGGGATGGGTCGGGAAACGACCCACGGGTCCCTGCCTTGCAGGGGGGACGAACGTGGTCGCAAGCGCATCCATGACTCTGCCCGGAACGGCGCAGGCTGTGAAAAAGCTTCCAAAAATGACCCCACCCAAGATCAGGGCTAATACCAAGCCTCGCTGAGCAGGACTCACGCGGGGTAGCGTCAGCATCTCGGTCGTGATTCCTTCCTTGGGTTTGGAGCCTGAGGAGGATGCGAT
>NZ_LMQK01000017.1:0-19824 GCF_001424525.1 Methylobacterium sp. Leaf399
CCGCGCCCGGCCCATGATCCGCAGCACGCTCGCTACCGTGCGCCGGCCCGGACAGAGGATCGCACCGATCAGCAGGGCCTGAGCGTGCCGCCACGACCGGTGGACGAACAGCGGAGCGAAGGACAGGATGATCCCGGCGAAGCGGGCAGGCAGGTGCGGCATGAGGCGTCTCTGGCGAAGGACACCATAAGCCTATCCATCACGCCTGCTTCGTCACCCAGCGCGTTCCACGACCGGTCGAAATGGCCAAAGTCGAGCTGAGGGAAAGACACTCGGGGTAGGGTATTTCCCCCAGTGAGGAGTGTTTTTACAAATATCATTCAGGATTCGGAAATGAAACCTTCGCGTCGATTGGGGAAGCCGGCCTGAACACAGGACGGTCCTCGCATTTGACCGGGTCGGCGAATGCCGCCCGCGTCGCGCGGAGGGTATCATGGCCGTCCATCTCAACCAGCAGGATCTGACCTTCATCTTGAGGCAGATCAAGATCGCCGAAGCCCACGCGAGCGGCGTCAAGCTGACCGAGTTGAGGGTCGACGCCGCCACCGGCGAACTCCTGACGGACCGCGCCCTTTACGACACGGGCGGCAACTGGTCGGGGCTGCCGGACGCGCCCCGCGCCGTTCCCGACCCCCACACCCCGTACGGCCTGCGCACCGTGGACGGCACCTACAACAACATCGTCCCGGGTCGGGAGACCTGGGGGGCGTCCGGCCAACCCATGCCGCATCTGCTCGATCCCAGCTTCGCGAGCTCCGGCTACCCGATCGCCGGCAGCGTCACCGACGCGGATCCGCGCACCATCTCGAACCTCGTCGTCGACGCGAGCCTGGACAACCCGGCCGCCATCGCCGCCGCCCTCAGGCTCGCCGGATCCGCGGACATCCTCGGCGACTTGGCGCTCGTCACCAATGCCTACGAGGCCGTGAGGTCGGCCCCGGCGACCACCTCGGCCGAGGCCCTCGCTGTCCTGGAGACCAACCTCGCAAGCGTCCTCGCGGACAAAGGCATCACCCTGACGAACGGGTCGATCGACGTCCTGAACGTCACCCCGGACGAGGGCCTGTCGAAACCCTTCAACGCCTGGATGACCTTCTTCGGACAGTTCTTCGACCACGGCCTCGACCTCATCTCGAAGGGCGGCAACGGCACGGTCTTCATCCCGCTCGCGGCGGACGACCCGCTCGTGACCCATGGTCCCGACGGCATCCAGGGGAACGGCGACGAGGTCCGGCCGGAGGCGCAGTTCATGGTGCTGACGCGCTCGACGCCGGTCGACGGCTCGCAGCGCAACGTCACCACGCCCTTCGTCGACCAGAACCAGACATACACGTCGAACCCTTCCCACCAGGTCTTCCTGCGCGAGTACGAAATGGTGGACGGCAGGCCCGTCTCCACCGGCCGGCTGCTTGGCGGCGAGAATGGGGGCCTGGCGACCTGGCACGACGTCAAGGAGCAGGCGCGGACGATGCTGGGCATCGACCTGAGGGACAGCGACGTCTCTTCGGTGCCGCAACTGCTCACCGATCCCTACGGCGCCTTCATTCCCGGTGCCAACGGCCTGCCGCAAGTGATGGTGCGCACGTCCGAGGGTGACATCGCCTACGTCTCGGGGAGCATCGCGGCGCCCCTCGCGCTTTCGGCCACGCAACTGACCGCGGGCGCAACCATCGCGAACGCCGACGGGACGCCAACCACCCTCAGCGCCAACGAGACGTTCGCCATCGCGCGCACCTTCAACGCCTTCCTCGACGACATCGCCCACAACGCCGTGCCCGTCCTGGCAAACGGCATCCTCGTGCCGGACTCCGGCGATGCCGTCGGCAACGACGTGGCGGTGCTCAACGGCAGGAACACCGAGTACGACAACGACCTCCTCGACCGTCACTTCGCGACCGGTGACGGGCGCGGGAACGAGAACATCGGCCTCACCGCCGTTCACCACATCTTCCATTCGGAGCACAACCGGCAGGTCGACGCCCATAAGCTGACGATCCTGACGGACGGCGACCTCGCCTTCGTGCGGCAATGGCTCGACGCCCCAATCACGCAGGCCGACCTGAACGCGATCAAGGCCGGCCTCGCCACGGCCCCGAACCGGGATGCCTTCGTCACGGCGCTGGCGGACGGCGACGCCTCGACGGGCCTCATCGGCATCGAGCTGAACTGGAACGGCGAGCGCCTGTTCCAGGCGGGCCGCTTCGCCACCGAGATGCAATACCAGCACCTCGTGTTCGAGGAGTTCGCCCGTAAGGTGCAGCCCCTGATCGACCCCTTCGTGTTCAACTCGGTGACGGAGATCGACCCGGCGATCTTCGCCGAGTTCGCCAACACGGTCTATCGCTTCGGGCACTCGATGCTGACCGAAAACATGCCGCGCGTCGGCGCGGACGGACAGGCGCTCGACGGGGATCTCGGGCTGATCGATGCCTTCCTCAACCCGGTGATGTTCGACAGCCCGGGCGACCTCGCGGCCGACGGAACGCCCACGCTGAACCACGATGCCGCCGCGGGCGCCATCATCCGCGGCATGATCGTCGAGCGCGGGAGCGAGATCGACGAGTTCGTGGTCGGCGCCGTGCGCAACAACCTGCTCGGCCTGCCCCTCGACCTCGCCGCCATCAACATCGCGCGCGGCCGCGAGACCGGTACGCCAACCCTGAACGAAGCGCGCACGCAGCTGTTCGCCGCCACGGGTTCTACCTTCCTCACGCCCTACACGAGCTGGGCGGACATGACGGGCAACCTCAAGAACCCGATGTCGATCGTCAACTTCGTGGCCGCCTACGGCACCCATTCGTCGATCGCCGGGGCGACGACGCTCGACGGCAAGCGAGACGCGGCGATGGCGCTGGTCCTCGGCGGTAGCGGAGCCCCGGGCGACAGGCTCGACTACCTCAACTCCCGCGGTACCTGGGCGGGTATCGAGACCGGCTTGAACGCGGTCGATCTGTGGATCGGCGGCCTCGCGGAGAAGCAGATGCCGTTCGGCGGCCTGCTCGGCTCGACCTTCAACGCCGTGTTCGAAGCACAGATGGAGAATCTCCAGGACGCCGACCGCTTCTACTACCTCACCCGGGTCCAGGGGCAGAATTTCCTCGTCGAGCTGGAACAGAACTCCTTCTCGAAGCTGATGATGGCCAACACCGACCTGGCGCTGCCCGGTCCCGATGGAGTGCGAGGCACGGGCGACGACATCGTCCCGCGCCATATCGGCGTCGATGCCTTCGCGGACTACGATTACGAACTTGAGGTCGACATCAGGAACCAAGTCGACCAGAACGGTGTCGATAATCCTCTCGATCCAACGACCGTTGGCAAGGACCCGACGGGAAACGACCCGGTGCTCGAGGCTATGGGCCTTGGCAAGGTCATGCGCGACGACCCGCAGACGGACGTTGACGAAAACGCGATAAGCGGCCTCCAGGCCTCAGTGAATGCCCTCGTCAGGCACTACAACGCCGATGGCACGCCCTCGGATCGCCTCATCGACGGTGCCGAGGACGGCAACGGAAACGCCGCCAGCCCGGTGACCTGGTCGGACGTCAAGGCGAACGCCCTCAAGCTCGGCATCGTCCTGACCGACGCCGACCTCGGGAACGCACCCGTGCTCCGGGTAGATGCCGATGGGAGCTTCGGCTTCGCGCCGAGCGTCGACGTGACCCGGCCGGTCGTCCTCGCCAATGGAAGCTTCGACGATCGGGTGCTGATCGCCGGCACCGCGGGCGTCTTCTCCGACCCCAGCGGCAATTATACGGTCGCGAGCCCTGCGGGCTGGACCATCACCGGGGGGCATGGCGGCGGCACCTTCGCGCCCTTCGCCAGGACCGTCGACGCCGAAGGACGCGATGGCACCAACGTCGCCTATCTGATGAGCGGGGCCACGATGGCCCAGGCGGTCGGAACCACCCTCGTGGCCGGTACCCGCTATACGTACACCTTCCAGGTGGGCGACCGATTCGATTTCACTTGGCCCGGCGGCGTCGCGCGGCTGATGGTCGGCAACGCCGTCGTATCCTCCGTCGACCTGCTTCCCCCCGCCAACGGACAGTGGCGAGATTTCACGCTCGACTCCGGCGTGATCCCCACCAACCTTGCCGGCCAGCAGATGCGTCTGGTGGTCCAGAGCACCGGCCCGGCCAACACCCAGATGCTGGTGGACGACGTCGACATCATCCGGACCTCGGAGACGGTCTACCGGTCCGACCTGACTCCGGCGAACACCCCCGACTATCATGCCGCGTCCGACCCTTTCGCCCGCGACGCCGACGGCAACGTGCTGCGCACGGGCCAAGCCTTGGCCACTCCCGGGCCCGTCATCGATGCGACCCTCATCGATACAGCCGCGCTCGCCCGTGTGTTCGACTCCGGCCATTACCTCCGCTTCACCGGCGGCGAGCACGTTCTTGCGGGGGGCACCGACGGTAACGACACCATCATCACGGACTTCGGCGACGACGGGATCTGGGGCGACGCGGGCGACGACCGGATCGAGTCCGGCGCGGGCGTCGACCTCGTCAACGGCGGCGACGGCGACGACATCATCACCGATTCCGGCGACACAGGCGATTTCCTGAAGGGCGAGGGCGGTAACGACGTCATCGCCAACTCGAACGGCATCGACATCCTGATGGGTGGCACCGGCAAGGACGTCGTCTTCGTCGGGGTGGACTCCACCGAAGTATTCGCGGGAGCCGGGGACGATTTCGTGCTCGGCGGCGACGGCGCCGACCTGCTGATGGGCAACGAGGGCGACGACTGGATGGAGGCCGGCGGCGGCTTCGACACCACGGCCGGCGATAACTCGGAGCTGTTCTTCAACTCCGTCATCAAGGGCCACGACGTCATGTTCGCCGGGGGCGACGAGCACGATTTCGACGGCGAGTCCGGCGACGACATCATGGTGCAGGGCGAGAGCGTCATGCGCAGCGAGGGCATGTTCGGCTTCGACTGGGCGATCTTCAAGGGCAACGCCCTCAACGGCTACGCCGACATGCGCATTCCGATCTTCACGACGGAGGAGGCCGACATCCTGCGTAACCGCTTCGACTCGACCGAGGCGCTGTCTGGCTGGAAGAACGACGACACGCTGATCGGCGACGACCGCACCGCGGCCGATGCCGCCGATCCCGGTGGCGGTACGGTGGCGGCCAACGAAGGGGTGTTCTTCAACGACGGCCTCGACGCGGCCGGGCTCGCCCGGATCGCCGGGCTGAACCAGATCGTCACGCTCGGCGCCAACGGCCTCTTCGAGGCGGGGAACATCCTGCTCGGCGGCGGGGGCAGCGACCGACTCCAGGGCAACGCCGCCGACGACATCCTCGACGGCGACCGCTGGCTGAACGTTCGCATCAGCATCAGGGGCGGGGCCAACGGCGACGGAGCGGAGATCGCCACGGTCGACAGCCTCAAGCATGCCTTCCAGAAACCCGAGGGGTGGGAAGCCGGCGACCCACTCGGCTTCCCGGCGGAGTGGGAGGGCAAGTCGCTTTTCGAGCTGATGATCGCCCGCACCGTCCGGCCGGACCAGATGCACATCGTGCGCGAGGTCCTCGATGTCGGTTCGACGCCGGGAGAGGTCGATACGGCCGTCTTCTCGGACGTTCGCGCCAACTACACGGTGACGAACCTCGGCGATGGCACCTTCAGGGTCAGCCATACCGGATTCGTGCAAGGCCCGGCGACGAGGTTGTCGGACGGTGTCGACACGCTCCACAACATCGAGCGGGCCCAGTTCGCCGATCGGGCAGTGTTCCTCACCAACGTGGCCGCCACCGGGGCCCCGACCGTCAACGACACGACCCCGACGGAACTGTCCCAATTGCAGGCGAGCGCGATCGGCATCGCCGACCTGAACGGCTTGCCCGCGACGTTCGGCTACCAGTGGCAATCTCTGGGTGCCGACGGGGTAACCTGGACCGACATCGTAGGAGCGACGGGCCAGAACTTCACTCCGCAGCAGGCTCAGGTCGGCCGTCCCGTCCGTGTCGCCGTGAGCTTCACCGACGAGGGCGGCTACGCGGAGCGGGTCTTCTCGGCACCGACGGACATCGTCGGCGACACCATCACCGATGGTGCCCAAGGAACCACGATCACCGGCACGAACGGCGCGGACCGCATCCTCGCCAATGGCGGCAACGACACGGTCAACGCCCTCGCCGGCGACGACTTCGTCCAGGGTGGTGCCGGCAACGACACCCTCAACGCCGGTGCCGGGAACGACGAGGTGGAGGGCGGCGCTGGAACCGACGTCATCAATGGCGGGACGGGCGACGACCTCATCACCTGGAACGGCGGAGTGTTCTTGAACCCCAACGACGGACGCGACATCGTCGATGGCGGAATCGATGGAACGGACGAGTTCGTCGTCAACGGAGCGGTTCTGGCCGCCGAGACCTTCAGGGTCTACACCCGCGCGGCGTGGGATGCGGTCGCCGGGAACGACCTCGCAAGCCTCAACGGCCTGACCGAGATCGTGATCACGCGGGGCGGCACCGGTAACGCGAACATCATCGCGGAGCTGCGGGACATCGAGGAGATCCGGATCGGCACGCGCACGGTGTCGGGCACCAATCCTCCTGCGGGCGGGCCCGCAGGCTTGGGTGACACCGTGATCGTCTCCGGCGACTTCTCAACGACAAGCCTGAACCTCAACACGATCACCATCGAGGGCACGGCCGGCAACGACGCCGTCGACGTGTCCGGTCTCTCTTCCGCGCACCGAATCGTCTTCCGCTCCAACGGCGGCGTCGACACGATCGTGGGAACGCTTCGGGAGCAGGACGTCATCGAGCTTGCGCCGGGCACGACCCGTTCCGATTACGTCGAGACGCACGCCAACGGTATGACGACCCTGACCCACGGCTCGCACACCATCACCTATGCGAGTGCCGGAACGCCTTCCTTCGCCGAAACCCTGGACCCAGGCGAGGAGCAGCCTGGCGGGGGTGTCGGCATGGACGGCGCATTCGCGCTCACGGTGGCAGACCTCGCCGGGATCAAGAACCTCGTTCAGGGCCGCCCCGCGTTCGAGGGCGACGATGACACGGACGGGGCAACCGGCGTGCGCTCGCTTTCCGGCGCCGGCAACAACCCGGCCCATCCGGAGTTCGGCGCTGCCGATCAACCGTTCATCCGCCTGACGGACGCCCATTACGGCGCCTTCGACCCCGCCATCGGCAACAACGCCCTGAATCCGCTCTACGCCGGCCTCGACGCCCGCGCCATCAGCAACGTGCTCGGAACCCAGGAAGCCGGCCTGCCGCACCAGGCCAACGGCTCGAACATCTTCTTCATGGCGTTCGGGCAGTATTTCGACCACGGCCTCGACTTCCTGCCGAAGAGCGCGGCCAACGGCATCGTGCAGATCGATCAACTCGGGACGGGACGGACATCGACCACCAACAACCCCGCCGACCTGACCCGCGGAGAGGTGTCGTCCATCGTGGACGGCGTACCCCAGCACCTCAACAAGACCTCGCCCTACGTCGACCAGAACCAGGCCTACGGCTCGCACGAGCTCGTCGGTCAGTTCCTCCGGGAGAGCGACGGCAACCAGGGCGTGGGGGCGCGTCTCCTCGCCGGCGCGGCCGACCCGACCGCCCTCGGCTTCAACCTGCTGCCGACCCTGCGCGAGCTCATCCAGCACCATTGGGAGGCGGACACCGTCTTCCACGACGCCTCGCTTCCCGGCGGCTCGATGAGCTTCCGAGCCTACTTCTCGAACTTCCCCATCACCGAGACCAGGTCCGGCTCCCTGTTCAACGCGGCCGGCGCGTTCGACCCCGAGGCCGTGAGCGCCTTCGCCTCGAATTTCATGGGCAGCGGCAACGCGCTGCTTCTCGACACGAACCCCTTCGTCAGCCTGCTCGACCACTACGTGGCCGGTGACGGTCGGACCAACGAGAACGTGGCGCTGACCGCCATGCACACGATCTGGGCGCGCAACCACAACTTCCATGCCGAGAACCTCGTGGAGGCGGGTTTCGAGGGGACGCCGGAGGAGGTGTTCCAGGCCGCCAAGATGCTCAACGAGTCGGAGTACCAGCGCGTCGTCTTCGACGAGTTCGCCGACCAGCTCATCGGTGGCATGCGCGGGCTAGGCACCCACGGCCACGACGGGTACAATCCGGACGTCGACGCCCGGATCTCCCACGAGTTCGCCTCCGCGGTCTACCGCGTCGGGCACTCGCTGATCGGCGAGACCCTGACCGTGATGGGGCCCGACGGGCAGCCGCGGCAGGTCGCGTTGTTCGACGCCTTCCTCAACCCGTCGAACGACGCGTCCGTATTCACGGCGCCCCTGCCTCCCGGCTACGTGCCGCAGCCGGGCTATGCGCAGCTCGGGGCCAACGCCATCCTCGCCGGGGTCGCGACCCAGCCGGCCGAGGAGGTCGACTTCAACATCGTCGACGCCGTGCGCAACGACCTCGTCCGCATCAGCGCCGACCTGTTCGCCTTCAACGTCGCCCGTGGCCGCGATGTCGGCCTCGGCTCTCTCAACCAGGTCCGCGCCGATCTCATGGCGTCGGCCGATCCCTACATCCACGAGGCGGTGGGCTATGCGGGCGACCTCCGGCCCTACGCCTCCTGGGAGGACTTCCAGGCCCGGAACGGCCTCTCCGCCACCGTCATCGCGCAGTTCAAGCAGGCCTATCCCGACCTGGTGCTGGCGACCCCCGCGGAGCGTGCGGCCTTCGTGGCAGCCAACCCGGACATCGCCATCCACCAGCGGACCGACGGCACCGAGTACGTGTCCGGCATCGACCGGGTCGACCTCTGGGTCGGTGGCCTCGCCGAGCAGCACATCAACGGCGGCGTCGTGGGCCAGACGTTCTGGGTCGTGCTCCACGAGCAGTTCGACCGCCTGCAAGAGGGCGATCGCCTCTACTACACCGACCGATTCGACAACTTCGACTTCTACGAGAACATCGTGGACGGCCAGAACTTCTCGGACATCGTCGCGCGCAACACCGGGCTGACCGGACTGCAGGAGGACATCTTCGCCGTCGACGACGAGGACGGGGACAATGGTGACGGCGGCACCGTCGGCGACGGCGACGGCGACGATGACGGCGATATCGATACCGATCCCGACGACGATGGTGACGAGGATAGCGATACCGATCCCGACGACGACACCGAAAACGATGACGACGGTGATACCACCGGCGGTGGAACGGACAACCCGCCGACCGAGCCATCCTCGAACCAGCTCGTGGGCACCGCCAACGGCGACGTCCTGTCCGGAACGGCACTGGCCGACACGGTCCTGGGCTTGGAAGGCGACGACAACATCCTCTCCGGGGAAGGGGCGGACGTCATCCGGGCCGGCGACGGGAACGACTTCATCGAAGCCGGCGGTGGGCGCGACGTCGTCTTCGGAGGCGCGGGCGGCGACGACATCCTGGCCGGCGCGGGAGCCGACATGGTCTACGGCGACGCCGGCGCCGACCGCATCCTCGCCGGGGCCGGCAACGACCTCGTGACGGCGGGAGCGGGCAACGACATCGTCATCGGCGGTGACGGCGACGACCTGATCATGTCCGAGCTCGGCGACGGCGACGACAGCTACTGGGGCGACGACATGGGCGGCGGCACCGGTATCGACACGCTCGACATGTCGGCGATCACCGCCAACATCACGGCCAACCTCGGCACCGGCCTCGCCGGTCGCGGCGGCGTCTCCAGCGGCCAATCCGGAAACGACACCCTCTGGGGCATCGAGAATTTCGTCGGCGGCTCCGGCAACGACGACGTCACGGCGAGCGACGCCGTGAACGTGATGGATGGCGGCCTCGGCGCCGACACCTATCGCTTCCAGACCGCGGCGGCGGCCCACGGCGACACCATCGCCAGCTTCCAGCCCGGCGACCGGATCGACCTCAGCGGCATCGACGCGAACCAGGGCGTGGCCGGCAACCAGTCCTTCACGCTGGCGACGGGCGCGGCCTTCACCGGGGTCGGGCAGCTGCTCGTCACCCAGGAAGCCCGGGCGGACGGGGACTACACCGTGGTCGCGGGGAACACGGGGGGCGACGCGTCACCCGAGTTCAAGTTCAGCATCAAGGGAGCCCCGGCCGCGACGGCGGCGGACTTCGCCCTCTGACGCGAGAGGGGCCCATCGCCGGGCCCCTCCCCATCGATTGAGCGCAGGAGGGCCCCGCCATGCGATCCAAGGACCAGAAACAGCTCGCCAAGAAGCGGAGCGTCGAGCGGCTGACCCGCCATTTCGGGATGCCGTTCGTGTTCCTGTTCGGGATGTCCGGGATCATCAACATCCTGGCCCTGACGGGGTCGTTCTACATGCTGCAGGTCTACGACCGGGCGCTGCCGAGCGGCAGCCTCCCGACCCTGATCGGCCTCTCGACGCTCGCCATCGGACTCTACGTCTTCCAGGGCATGTTCGACGTGCTCCGGCTCCAGATCCTGGTCCGCATCGGGGCGCAGCTCGACCGTCGCGTCGCGCCCCTCGCCCAACGCGTCTCCATCGACATGCCCCGCTACGGGTTCTCCGCCGCGGAATCGATGGAGCGCAGCCGCGACGTCGACACCGTCCGGGGCTTTCTCGGAAGTCCCGGATTGGTCGCGCTGTTCGACCTTCCCTGGACCCCGATCTTCCTCGTCTTCGTCTACATGCTCCACCCCTGGCTCGGAGCCCTGACCATCGGGGGGGCGGTGCTGCTGACCGTCATCACCATCCTGACGGAGCTCCTGACGCGGGGGTGGACGGGCGCGACCCAACAGGCCGTGGTTGCCCGCAACGCCATCGCCGACTCGAACGCCCGCAACGCCGACGTCCTCAAGGCGATGGGCTTCGCGGACCGGGCGGTGGACCGCTACCGCCTCGCCAACGACGAGCACCTCGAACTCCAGACCCGCACGACCGACATCGCCGGGACGTTCGGCGCCATCTCCCGCGTATTGCGCATGATCCTGCAATCGGCCGTGCTCGGCCTCGGCGCCTACCTCGTCATCGGCGGCGAGCTCTCGGCAGGGGCCATCATCGCGGCCTCCATCACCTCGGCCCGCGCGCTCGCCCCCATCGACCAGACCGTGGGCAACTGGAAGGCCATCGCCGCGGGACGGACGGCCTTCGGGCGCCTGAAGGACACCTTGGTGGCGCTCGCGGGCAACGAGAAGCCGATGCCGCTGCCGGCCCCGCGCACCTCCCTGCGGGTCGGCTCCATCACGGTGGCGGCGCCGGGCTCCGGCCGGGTGCTGCTCTCTGACATCGCCTTCGAACTCAAAGCCGGGCAGGCGCTCGGCGTCATCGGTCCCAGCGGCGGCGGCAAGACCACCCTGAGCCGGGCGCTCACGGGCGTCTGGCCGATCCTACGCGGCGGCATTCGCCTCGACGGGGCCGACCTGCCGCAATGGGACGAGGAAAGCCTGGGGCGGATCATCGGCTACCTGCCCCAGGACGTCAGCCTCATGGATGCGACCGTCGAGGAGAACATCTCGCGGCTCCAGGACAACCCCGACCCGGCGCTCGTTGTCGCCGCGGCCCGGGCCGCTGGCGTCCACGAGATGATCCTGCGGATGCCCGACGGCTACCGCACCGAGCTCGGCCCGTTCGGCACCGCCCTTTCGGGCGGGCAGCGCCAGCGCATCGGCCTCGCCCGCGCCCTTTACGGGAACCCGTTCCTGCTCGTGCTCGACGAGCCGAACTCCAACCTCGACGGCGAGGGCGAGGCGGCCCTCGCCGCGGCGATCCAGGGAGTGCGGGCCCGCGGCGGCATCGCCGTGGTCATCGCGCACCGTCCCAGCGTCCTGGCCGCCGTCGACACCGTCGCGGTGATCCAGGACGGCAAGCTGACGGCCTTCGGTCCGAAGGAAGCGATCCTCGGCAATGTGGCCCGCGAGGCCGCGCAAGCCTCCGAGCCGTCCCGTGTCGCAAGGGAGCGCTCCACCGTAGAGCGGGTGACCGCATGATGATCGAGACCAAGGGCACGAAGGCGGTCGAGGCCGCGGACGGGGCGCAGAAGTACGACCCGCAGAACGGTCAGGCCAAGACCGGGACGCCCTATTACCTGGCGCTCGCCGTCGCGGCGCTGGCGGCTTACCTGAAGTCGCTGTTCCAGACGCCGGCCCAGGCGATGGCACCGTCCGAGGAGGACTCGTCCCAA
Source organism: Methylobacterium sp. Leaf399 (assembly GCF_001424525.1). Taxonomy (NCBI): domain Bacteria; kingdom Pseudomonadati; phylum Pseudomonadota; class Alphaproteobacteria; order Hyphomicrobiales; family Methylobacteriaceae; genus Methylobacterium; species Methylobacterium sp. Leaf399. The sequence goes on from NZ_LMQK01000017.1 coordinate 12,129, forward strand.
TCGAGGGCCACGCCCAAGCTCTCCGTGGTGCCGGCCACCGCCGAGGAAGCCGACGCCGGGGAACCGGAGGCCCGTCTCGCAAGGTCTTCCGGGTCGGCCGCGCAATCGGAGGCGCCGGCCTCGCCGTACGATTCCCCGCAATTCCTCCAGGCTCGGGCGCTGCGATTCGCCAGCCCGGATCCCGGGACGGACCTGAACGATTTCAAGGCCTCGCCCGTCATCCCGATGCCGACCAACGATAACGGCGGCCCGGGCTCCCGAGGCGGCGGCGGCGGCGGTGGCGGCAGGCATCGCGGTGGCGGCGAGAAAGCCGGCGACGACGGCGGTCCTGACGGGTTGGATCCCGGAGGCCGCCCCCAGCCCGCGGCCGACGGGGCCGATCCTCCGACGGACGACGGTGTGGAACCGCCCGCTGGCGACGGCTTGGGCGAAGGCGGCCCGACGGGTCCCGACGGGCGGCGCAACCGCGCGCCCGTGACCGCGGGCGCGGTCCACCTCGCCGACGTGACCGGCTGCGCCCTGCTCCCCATCGCGCTGTCGGACCTGCTCCGCAACGTCGAGGACCCCGACGGCGACAGCCTCTCGGTGCGTGACGTCACCGCTTCCTCCGGGACGCTGACCCGCGACGGCGACGGCTGGGTCTACGACGGCGGCGCCCTCGGGCCCGTCACCATCACCTACGAGGTGACGGACGGCGAGTTCTCCATCACCCATGCCGCGATCTTCAACGTCGTCGAGCGCAACCTGATCGGCGGCACGAACGGGGACGACCTCATCCTCGGCACGGCCTGCGGGGACGAGATCGACGGCCGCGACGGCGACGACAACATCGACGCCCGCGCCGGGGACGACGTCGTCGACGGCGGGGCGGGCCACGACCACATCGTCGGCGGGACCGGCGACGACGTCATCCACGGCGGTGCGGGCGACGACGTCGTGCTGGCCGGAGCCGGCGCGGACCATGTGTCCGGCGGGACCGGCGCCGACCGACTGTTCGGCGAGGAGGGTGACGACGTCCTGTTCGGCGACGCCGGCGACGATCTCCTCGACGGCGGCGAAGGGCACGACATCCTCGTCGGGGGTGCCGGGAACGACCTCCTCGTCGGCGACTTGGGCGACGATCGCCTGGACGGCGGCGATGGCGAGGACCACGCCTTCGGCGGCGCGGGCCGGGACGTCGTCTCGGGCGGCGCGGGCGACGACCGCCTCGACGGCGGCGCGGGGGACGACGCGCTCACCGACGGCGACGGCACGGACGTGGCCCTCGGGCAGGAGGGAGACGACGTCTTCGTGGTGGCATCCGACGGCGCCGACGACCGCTTCGACGGCGGCGCCGGCACCGACGCCCTCGACCTCTCGGGCACGGTCGCGGGGGTCGTCGTGGACCTCGCCGAGGGCACATCCGAGGGTCCGGAGACCGGCCGGGACCTTGTCGCGTCCATCGAGGACGTCCGGGGTGGATCCGGGGCGGACAGGCTGGTGGGGAATTCGGCGTCCAACCACCTCGTCGGCGGGGCGGGTCGCGACCACATCTCCGGCGCGGCCGGCAACGACCTCCTCGACGGCGGTGCGGACGGCGACACGCTCTCGGACGGGACCGGCTCCGACACCGTGCTCGGGGGCGGCGGGGACGACGTCATCGTGGTGGTCGCCGACGGCGAGGACGACCGCTTCGACGGAGGCGACGGCACCGATGCCCTCGACCTGTCGGCCACCAAGTCCGGCGTCGCGGTCGACCTCGTGGCGGGTACGGTCGTCGGACGGGAGACCGGACGCGACACGATCGCATCGGTCGAGGTTGTCGTGGCGGGATCCGGCGCCGACGTCCTCACTGGAAGCGAGGCGAGCGAGACCCTGCTGGGCGGGGCGGGGCGGGACCGCGTAGCGGGCGGCGGCGGGAGCGACCACCTCGACGGCGGGGCCGACGACGACGCCCTGATCGACGGGGCCGGTTCGGACATCGTGCTGGGCGGGTCCGGAGACGATATCCTGACGGCCTCCCTCGACGGCGAGGCGGACCGGTTCGACGGCGGATCGGGACGGGACGAGCTCGACCTGTCGGCCACCATGGCCGGCGTCACGGTCGACCTCGCCGCGGGCACGTCGACGGGACGGGAAACCGGGCGGGACGCGGTCGCCGGGATCGAGGACGTGGCGGGAGGGTCCGGCGACGACGCGCTCTCCGGCGACGACCGGGCCAACGCCCTCGTGGGCGGCGACGGACGGGACCGCATCTCGGGAGGCGACGGCGGGGATCGCCTCGACGGCGGCGCGGGCGACGACACGCTCTCGGACGGCGCCGGACGGGACGCCGTCCATGGCGGCGCAGGGGACGACGTGATCGTGCTCGCCCTGGACGGAGAGGGCGACGTCGCTTCCGGCGGCGCGGGCATGGACACCCTCCACCTCGGCGCCGCCACGAAGGACCTCCTCGTCGACCTCGTCAGCCATGTCGTCTCCGGCTCCGAGAACGGAGTGGACACAATCGAATCGATCGAGCGGATCGTGGCGGGATCGGGCAGCGACCGCTTCGTCGTCGGGGACGAAGACGTCGTCCTCACCGGTGGCGACGGGGAGGATTGCTTCGCGTTCGATGCCGGCGCGAACGGGGAAGCGACGCGCGTGGTGCAGATCACCGACTTCTCGGTCGGCGACTACGTCAGCCTGCTTCGATACTCCCTGTTCGATCAGGGCTCCGACGCCCTGGGCCACTCACTCGCCGAAGCGATGGAGCGCAACGACGGCACCGTGTCGGGCATCCAGTACCGGTCCGCGCGCCTCGACGACGGTGACGTAACGGTGATCACGGCCGACCTCGACCGCGACGACACCTTCGAGACGACGATCATCCTCGACGGCCACCACACCCTCCTCTTCGTCGAGACGGCGAACGCGGCGGCACACCCCGCCCCGCCTTCCCATTGACCCATCCACAAAGCGGGACCCGACCATGCGCAGCCCATCCGTCGACGACCGTCCTCGCAGGTCCCTCGCGGGCCTCGACCTCGGGCCGGAGCCCTCCTTCTCGGTCGTCCCCCGGATCGCGCTCGGATTCTCATTGGGAGCGGCGCTCATCGTCGGGGTGGGTGGCTGGGCCGCCACCACGGACCTCAACGGAGCCATCATGGCACCCGGGTCCGTGACCGTCGAGCTGCACGCCAAGGCGGTGCAGCACCGCGACGGTGGCGTTGTCGGCGCGATCCTCGTCCGGGACGGGCAATCCGTGACGGAAGGGCAGGTCATCATCCGCATCGACGACGCCCAGACGCGGGCCGAGCTCGCCATCGTCAGGGGGCAGCAGGTCGAGCTGTCGACCAAGAAGGCACGCCTGCTGGCCGAGCGGGACGGACTGCGCGCCGTCGCCTTCCCGGCGAGCCTGTCGGCCGGCGACGCCGAGGCGCGGGCCATACTCGACGGCGAGTCCCGGATGTTCCGGGGAAACCTCGCCAGCCGCGACAGCCAGCGCCAGCAGCTCGAGCTGCAGATCGGGCAGGTGGCCGAGGAACTCGCCGGGCTGGTGAAGCAGAAGGACGCCAAGCGGGACGAGTTCGTCATCCTGACGAGCGAGCACATCAAGCTCCAGGGCCTGGTCGACAAGAACCTGTTCGAGAGCTCGAAATTCCTGCCCCTCACCCGCGACCGTCATCGGCTGACCGGTGAGCAGGGTGCGCTGGAGGCCTCCATCGCCCGAGCCAAGGTGCGCATGAGCGAGATCCGGGTGCAGCTCCTCGCCATCGCGGACACCGCCCGCACCGAGGCGCAAAAGGAGCTCGGCACCGTGGACGCCAAGCTCGCGGAGCTCGGCAACCGGCGCCTGGCCCTGGAGGACCGGCTGACACGCACGGAGATCCGCGCGCCCGCCACCGGCGTGCTGCACGAGCTGAAGACCTACACGGTCGGCGGCGTCATCACCCCGGCCGACGTGCTCGCGTCCGTCGTGCCGGAGGATGCCGCCCTCAGGATCGAGATCCATATCCCCCCGGCGAGCATCGACCAGATCAGCGTCGGCCGGCCGGCCCGGCTCCGGTTCACGGCCTTCAACCAGCGCACCACCCCGGAACTGAAGGGGGAGCTCGTCTACGTCTCGCCCTCGACGACCAAGGGGGGCAAGGACGAGGTGTTCTACGTGGGATACGTCGAGCTCGGCGTCGGTGAGTTGGACCGGATCGGGAAAGGGAAACGCTTGGTTCCGGGCATGCCCGTGGAGGTGCATGTCGCCACCGAGGAGAGGACCGCCTTGTCCTACCTCGTGAAGCCGGTCCAGGATCAATTCAGCCGGACCTTCAGGGAGAGATGAAATTCAATGAAACCTCGCGCGCCGAATGCGTCGAAAGCAATTTTGACGATAGCTACAAGTCGTTATTTGATTGACTCCGGCTTAGAAGATTCGTAGGTTTTTTTGAGTTGAGTTTAAATGGTGGAGCTGTTCCGATGGAACCTTCCACGTGCGGTGTAACGGACTTCAAGGACGCGCCGATCCCGATCGGCCTCGAACGTTTCCTCGGTCTGGTCATCCGGTCCCTCAGCACCGCCCTCGAAGACACCGTCGGTTCACATGAGGCCGGTGGGTTCATCAGCCTCGTGGGCATCGCCATCTCCGAGGAGGTTCAGGCCGAGTATCTTCGGGCCGCAGGCGCCGAACGGCTCGGTCGTGAAGCGGTGTCCAATGCCCTGATCGACCTGAAGCGCCGCCTCGGCGGCGACTTCTACGTCATCGAGGACACGGCAGAGCGCATCGTCCTCGGCAACAGGCGCTGCCCCTTCGGCGATCTGGCGAAGGAGTGCCCCTCGCTTTGCACGATCACCTCTCACGTGTTCGGCCACATGGTTGCGGAGAGCCAGGGCTATGGACGGGTCACGCTCGCTGAAACCATCGCCCGCGGCGCCCAGGAATGCAGGATCGTCATCGACCTGGATCCCGATGCCCCCGACCATGGAGGGCAATCGTACTTCGGGAATGGGAACGCCTAGTCGCGATTTCACGACGCTGTTCGAAGTCGTTCCCAATCCCATGCTGGTCGTCCAACCCTGTGGGACGTTGGTGGCCGCCAATGCGTCCGCACGCGAAGTCATGACCGACCTGCGGATCGGCGGCGTGCCGCCCGTCCACGGCTCCCGGCTGGTCGGGTTCATCCGCTACCTGGAACGCTGCGCCCGCACCGACGCCATCCTGCCCGGGACACTGTTCCTGGTTGCCGATGACGGAAGCCCCGAGCGACATCCCTGCCACGGGGGTCGCACGCGGTTCGAGGCGTTCGATGGACGGGTCCTGGTCCTGGTTCATCTCGACGGTCCGGCGCTCGACCGAAGGTTCAAGATCCTCCTGGAAAAGCTCCACGGCACCCGCGGCATCGTGCAGGAACGGAGGCGTCGGACGCGTCGGATGCAGGCACTCCTTGAGGAACGCGGTCGGCTGCTCGTGCGCCTGGAGGAGGACGCGACGGCCCGCGTGGCGGCGGAACGGGAACGGGATAAGGTCCTGACCCGATTGTATCGCGCGGGCCAGGATGAGCGTCGCCGGCTCGCGCGCGACCTGCACGATCACGCCGGCCAGCACCTGGTGGCCATGACCTTCGGCCTGCGACGGCTGACCTCCCATCTGACGGGGGCCGAGGCATTGGGCGAAGTCGATCGGCTCCTCGGCCAGGCCCGGGATATCGGCATGGCGCTGAGGCGCGTCTCGCTCGAGCTGCGCCCCGCCGCCCTCGACGAGTTCGGGTTCGTCACCGCCTTGCGGTACCTGGTGCAGGAGTGGAGCCGTGTGACCGCGTTCGCGACCGAGTTCCAGGTGGTCGGGCGGGAGGTTCCGCTGTCGACCGAAGTCGCCGTCACGCTCTACCGCCTGTCGCAGGAGGCCCTGAGCAATGTGGCCAAGCACGCCGGCAACCCGAGCGCCGTCTCGGTGGTGCTGCTGTTCGGCGCGTCCCATCTCACCCTCACCGTGGACGACAACGGCGGCGGCTTCGATGCCGATGCTACCTCCCCGCTCGCCCTCGTCGCCGAGGGCAAGCTCGGCCTGATCGGGATGCGTGAGCGCATGTCCCTGGTGGGCGGTAGCCTGGAGCTCGAATCCATGCCCGGCCATGGCGCGACCGTCATGGCGCGGGTTCACCTCGCGGGGGATGGGTCGGTCGATGCTTGAGCGTGCAATGATCCGCGCCGTGCTCGCGGACGATCATCCGGTATTCCGGCACGGCGTCGCCGACCTTCTCGCGGATACGGGCGAGGTCGAGATCGTCGCCTCGGTAGAGAACGGTACGGCTGCGGTCCAGGCCGCGATCGATCACGTGCCCGACATCGCCATCCTGGACCTCGCCATGCCGGAGATGAATGGGGTCGCGGTGATCCGCAGGCTGGTGGAACGAGGGAGCCCGGCACGCACCATCATCTTGAGCGTCTACGAAAGCCGGGTGTATGTCGATCAGGCCTTCGAGGCGGGCGCGAGCGGCTACGTCCTCAAGCGGTCGGCCTTCACCAGCATCGTGCAGGCCGTGCGGGCGGTCCATGCCGGCGGGACATACACCGACCCCTCCCTCCCGGCACGCAGCATCGGTCCGCATCGGCCCGTCGCCAGTCCCATCCACGAGAGCATGCATTCCCCCCTCACCGAAAGGGAAGGTGACATCCTGCGCTTCGTCGCCTTCGGCTTCACGAGCAAGGAAGTCGCGATCCGCCTCGGAGCTACTCCCAAGGCCGTCGAGATCCAGAAGGCGCGGGTGTGTTCCCGCCTGGGTATCACCAGCCGCGCACAAATCGTTCAGTTCGCCATCCTGCAGGGTTGGCTGCAGGGCGAGATTCCCGTTCGCTGAAACCGCTCGGCCCCATGAGAAAATCGATCCGTGTCCTCAAGCGACGTCACGCAGGACATGGGCCCTGATCCGACCGATCGAGCAGAGGTCGGCTTCCATCACCATCAGGCGCCTTTCCGCGCCTGTGGAAAAGCGGTGAAGCTTGCCTGCTTTGCCTTTTGCACGAGCAACGATGGATTGCGGCAGGCCCATTAGATGTTTGATCCCAGGGTTTGACGGTGCACTCTTCACCTCGGAGTGGAGGGATGCGCTATGGGCCAGGTTCTTCACGGCAGCGCCACGACGACGGAGCTGATCAATGAGATTCGGTATGAGGCGGCGCCTGACCGGTCTCGATCCGGCCATCGAGCGGTACACGTCGAGGTCGAACGGGTGCGTGCCGCCCTGGATCGGTGGGAAGACGAGAGCGCCTACGAACGCGATCGGGCCCGGGCGCTCTGGGGGCTCACCGACATCTGGGGGATCCCCCTCGTCTGACGGCCCGCCTGGCGATCGTCGAACGGGGTCGCGCTCCCCTTGGAAGGGCCCCCGTATCGCAGGTGAAAAGTCCCGGACGCCAGGTGACCTCGATCCGATTGGAGCGTCGAGGGCCGGTCGGTAGCCATGAACGCATCCGTCGCCACCGCCGCGCGGCGGGTTTGCGTGTCGATAATCACCGAAGTTTGACCCTGTCGGATCTCCTTCTAAGGCCCTGATATTTCGATGAAATAAGAAATCGAGGTGGGGTCACGATCGGCGCCGATCGTGACCCCACCTCGACATCAAAAACTACCTATAATTACAGTGACTTATACCAATTCTCATTGATCAGCACCCATGGGCCCATCGGCGCAGTCCGATGGACATGATGCGCCAGGGTTGGGCGATGAGCTTGTTCCAGGCGTCGC
>NZ_LMQK01000018.1:0-16938 GCF_001424525.1 Methylobacterium sp. Leaf399
GTCGCCGACGTTGTCGACGTAGTAGTCGCCGACGTTGTCGACGTAGTAGGTGTCCGAGCCCGCCCCGCCGGACATTGTATCGACACCACCCATCCCGTTGAGGACGTTGGCGCCAGCGTTGCCGTTGATGACGTTGGCGAGCGAGTTGCCGGTCCCACTGAGGCTACCGGTGCCGGTGAGCGTCAGGTTCTCCAGATGCGATCCGGCGAGCGAGTACGATACCGAGGCGTAGACGTGATCGGTGCCGATCGCGCTGTCGGCCTCGATGGCACGGTCGCCGGCATTGTCGACGTAGTAGGTGTCGGACCCCGCCCCGCCGATCATAATGTCGGCTCCGCCGAGCCCGTTGAGGACGTTGGCGCCGCCGTTGCCGGTGAGGGTGTTGGCGATGGAGTTGCCGGTCCCATTGAGATTGCCGGTGCCGGTCAGGATCAGGCTCTCCAGATCCGAGCCACCCAGCGAGTACGTTGCCGGTGAGGGTGTTGGCGATGGAGTTGCCGGTCCCATTGAGATTGCCGGTGCCGGTCAGGATCAGGCTCTCCAGATCCGAGCCACCCAGCGAGTACGACACCGAGGCGTAGACGAGATCGGTGCCGACAGCGCCGGTGACCTCGACGGCTTTGTCGCCGACGTTGTCGACGTAGTAGGTGTCCGAGCCCGCCCCGCCGGACATTGTATCGACACCACCCATCCCGTTGAGGACGTTGGCGCCAGCGTTGCCAGGCGCCGACGTTGTCGACGTAGTAGGTGTCCGAGCCCGCCCCGCCGGACATTGTATCGACACCACCCATCCCGTTGAGGACGTTGGCGCCAGCGTTGCCATTGATGACGTTGGCGAGCGAGTTGCCGGTGCCGCTGTTGGCGGCCGTGCCGGTAAGCGTCAGGTTCTCGACGTTGGCCGCCAATATGAAGCTGACGGAGGAGCGGATGGTGTCGATTCCGGCATTAGCCGCCTCAAAGACAAGATCGCCGGATTGATCGACGAAGTAGGTGTCGTTGCCAGCGCCGCCATACATCCGATCTGCGCCCTGGTGGCCGTCGATGGTGTCATTGCCGGCCAAGCCGTAGATCGTGTTGTTCGCGACGCTTCCCGTGAGTTTGTCGCCGAAGTTGCTGCCTTCAAGGTTCTCGATGCTGAGAAGGCGATCCTTGCCGAAGCCCGTCTCCTGCCAGTCCTGCAGATCGAGGGAGACAGTCACGCCGGCTGTTGCCGACGCGTAGCTCGCCATGTCGATGCCCGCCCCGCCGTCCATGCGGTCGTTGCCCTCGCCGCCGTCGAGCCAGTCGTTGCCGGTGCCGGCGATTATGATGTCGTCGCCGCCCTTACCGTGAAGGTGATCGTTGCCGTCGCCAACTGCGCCGTAGATGGAATAATCAACCGAACCACCGCCGCCGCGAAGGGCGTCGTTGCCGCCGCTGCCGATGACGGTATCGTTTCCAGCTCGGCCCTCTAGCGTGTGAGGCGCGGTGAAGCCTGGCCATTTCTCAAAGGTGTCGGGGATGTTCGAAAGCGCCTGGATGGTACTATCCTTCGTTCCATCGGCATCCTTCACATGCTGGCCACTGACAAGTTGCTTCAGCGCGTCGACGGCAGCTTCCAGTTCCATCTGATGAGCCTCGGGATAGATATAGTACTGTAAATATTCTTTCGTTGTTTCTAGAATACTCTGATCACCAATATGATCGTACTTACGCACAAAATTCGTCAGTCCGGTAATATCTGTTACATCCATTCCTGACCTTGTAACGTAAGTTGTATTTCCTTCTTGATTAAAGTCAGTGTAATTTCCGCTTTCGAAATTGATATAGCCCGCCAGAGCACTCACATCAGCGTCTGGGTACTTTGTCGCATCGGCATACACAACATCGTTACCGATGTGTCTTTTTTCAGGTCCATCCACAATGTATAACTGGATAAGGTAACTCGGATTAATTCCATCAACGTCGAAAGTAACATCGGCCTGATATTTAATTAGGTCGGGAAGCTGCTCTTTGTAAGTCTGGACTGACTTTTCCAGCGTCCTGATGGCGCCTGCGAGTCCCGTTCCGGAGTTTCCTATGACTTCGCCCTTGAACTCGCCCGATGTCGCCCCGTCGCCGATCTCCTGAATGACGTTCACCCGGGCTGCGATGGCCGACAACAGCGCCGGAATGGCAAGCGCCGCGTCCGCAAGGTTGCTTTGGGCGTATTCCTGCGCATCGCCTAGCGCTTTAGCTGAATTCCTGAGCGCTTCGGACCTTGCATCCGAGCCGCCGCCAGCATCGGTGTAGATCTTCAACTGCTCCTGGGCATTCTTCGCAGAACTGCGGATATTTAGTAGTATGGTTTCGTGGGTCAGGCGTTGTCCCTCATCAAGCTCGCCGAGTATTTTTTCGCCTTGCTCATAGATTGCATCCAGCTTTTCACCCATTTCATTGAGCAAATCCAAAGTCGGATCGTCGTTAAGAACGTTGAAAACATCGAGAATCCCTGGTGGGATCTCAACTCCAGGAATGATGTCGATTAAATTGAGAGCTGTTCCAGTGAGAGCATAAGCTTCGTTGAAATAGCTTGGCTTCAATTTGCTCATTGTGCTTTGCCCCCGTTTATAAAAGTTTGAGGGGCACTAGAACAATTTCGACCCGTCGCACAGGGGCGGACGCTACCTACCTGACCGAATCCTTTGACGCTGCGTCTCATCGCATCGTTTGGTAGACTGTTGTTGCATGCCCGCCTGCCTCAGCACTGACGTGGCCATGGACCGATGTCGGCTTTGAAGCATGCTGCCAGAAACCAGATGGGGTGACGGCCTCCGGTTGCAGGCGAAACGTCCGTTCATGGGCCCCACGTCGAAGACCGCTGACCACTCTTCTCGGACCCCGGGTCCACACTGACTGGCGTCAGGTAAACGGTCGGTTATCCGACATATCGTTTAGGTTGCTATCGACCCTCCATAGGCCCTCGGAAGATTCGCTTCACGGCAGCTTGGTGGAGGATCACCTAATGTCCCCTTGGGTGGGGAGCGGACCTTCCCGGGACTCGTTGCCGACGTCCAAAGGGCAATATCGGGATCGACCTATGGACGTCAGGATCAGCGCGGCATGAGCGCCGATCGCCGCTCTGTGGCTTGGCCGCAGCCCGGCTGTCCTGCTAAGCGATGGACGCGTTCTACCGCCTTTGTCGACGAGAGCATGACAAGTTCTGGCATTCTACGGGCTAAGAACCCCCAGCAGACGCATCTGAGCAGGGTGTCGGCGGACAGTTTCGGCTTCTATCACGATATGATTCGATCGAGCGGGGCGGCGACATTTCTCATCGGCGACACATTCGAAGCAACCATCGCCGCGCAACATTTTGGCCGCCTGACGCTGTACGATCGGCAACTTATCGGCGCCGACCATAGGCGGGATCCCACGCATATTAAACGCGACGGTTTCGAGCACTACTTTCTCCAAGTCTTACGATCCGGCCGGGTCGTGAGCGGTCGGCCGGGGGAGGAGCATCATCTTGTCCCGGGTGACGCTGTTCTCTTCGATGCGACTCAACCGATGCGGTCGATCGTGGACGACGGCGATCTCGTCACGGTCATCTTGGCCCGCGATCAAGTCGAGGCGGTCGCGCCGGACGTGCGCCATCTGCATGGAAGCATCCTTCCCAGGGGTGAGACTGGCTCGCTCGGCCAAGCCGTGCTTTCTTTCATCCGCTGTGCATCGAGTTTCCCGGAGACCTCGGCCGCCGGGGTTGGTCACTTCATCACCAGTATGCTCGGCCAGATCAAGGGAAGATCCGATGCGGCCTACAGTGACGCTGTCGGGGAAAACAATTTGGAGTTATCGCGGCGCCTCAGGGCGGAAATCTTTATCGACAACAACCTGGCGGCAGATTTGAGCTCCGACGCTGTCGCCCGTAGCATCGGTGTTTCCCGATCTTCTTTGTATCGTGCGATGCAAGCCGTCGGCGGCGTCGAAACGGTCGTCAAGCGTCGGCGTGCCGCTCGTCTGCGACTACTGATATCCCAACAGGACAAAGCAACGTCGATCGGGGTCTTCGCGGATAAGATCGGCTTCTCAAGTAGGAGCTACGGCTCACGTGCATTCAAGGAAATTTATGGACAATCGCCGGGTCAGTTTCGGGCGACTCTTCGAGCCGACGCAGCCTCGGCGGCTCAAGTTTTACACCCCGGCCGAATGCGGGATTGGTACGGCTCTATAAACGACTGAATGGTTGCAGTTGGTTTAGATCTGTACCGCCCTTGATTTCATCGCCGGCGGGCCGAAGCAGTTGTTAAGACGAGCTCCTCTCCGGCCGACCGGCGTCCTCTCGGTCGGAAAGCATGGTGCCCGGTTCGAATGACCGAGTTGAGTCGGAGGTGGAACGTCCGCTTCTGTCCGAAGGGTCAGGGTCTACTCCCCACCCTTCTTGGATCATACCATATGCAGCAGCACGCGTCGGGAAGGCAGTCGTTTCCTGGACATGGCAATATGCAAGTGGCCTGACCTAGGAGGGGAGGAGGTGGACGTTGGAAGCAAGACGAGGCGACGACGCCCCACGATGGATTGACTCGGTCCGGGGTATCTTTGGAACAGGTCCACGACCTCACCCCGGCTGATGCTCAATTGATCGGCTTGCTCACAGGCGGCACGAGCCCGTCCAAAGCCGCTGCAACGCATGGCGTGAGCCTCGCCACGGTCCGCAATTAACTGGTATCGATCTTTAGCAAGGCCATTATCTGCAATCAGATCAAAATTATCGCATTGGTGTTGAATCTGGCGGTACTACAACGAACATTAAGTGCTCCAATACAGATAAATTATTTGCTACTTAAGTAAAATGTTTGTTATTGCAAAAGCGGGCGTTTATTTTCTTCTAGTACGGAGATACTGCCGTAAATCGGCCACACTCAATCATGGCCGATAGTTGACTGGTAAATAACACGTTATTTTATCCATATGGATGATGCGGCGGCCGCGCCGGCCCTCTATGCAACTGACATAACACGCCCGCACAACCGCGAGACGGACAGTCTCTCACGGTCGTGGTGTGGCGCGCGAACCATCGCAAACAACAACGACCGGCGACGGCCCTCGGTCAAACGGGGACGATTGTCGGGGCCGGGGGCCATGTCATGTCGCAGTCCGTCAATAACGCGCCGTCGTTCAGTGGCACTGGCACCGGCAAGGTGCTCACCCCGGTCGGCGCCGGCACGTCGGGCGACATCGGCCGCAGCGTCACGGTGCAAGCGGACGGCAAGATCGTCGTCGCGGGTCAAGGCGCCGGCAGCGGCAGCGATAGCGATTTCGCGGTGGTGCGCTACAACGCCGACGGCAGCCTCGACACCGGCTTCGGCGCTGGCGGCAAGGTGCTCACCCCGGTCGGCACGTCGGTCGACGTCGGCTACAGCGTCACGGTACAGGCCGACGGCAAGATTGTCGTCGCGGGCTACGGCAACGGCAGCGGAGCCGGCACCGACTTCGCGGTGGTGCGCTACAACGCCGACGGCAGCCTCGACACCGGCTTCGGCGCTGGCGGCAAGGTGCTCACCCCGGTCGGCACGTCGGGCGACGTCGGCTACAGCGTCACGGTGCAGGCGGACGGCAAGATCGTCGTCGTCGGCTACGGCATCGGCAGCGGCAGCGGCACCGACTTCGCGGTGGTGCGCTACAACGCTGACGGCGGCCTCGACACCGGCTTCAACGGCACCGGCAAGGTGCTCACCCCGGTCGGCACCGGCACGTCGGGCGACTTCGGTAACAGCGTCACGGTGCAGGCGGACGGCAAGATCGTCGTCGCGGGTCAAGGCGCCGGCAGCGGAACCGGCAACGACTTCGCGGTGGTGCGCTACAACGCCGACGGCGGCCTCGACACCGGCTTCGGCGTCGGCGGCAAGGTGCTCACCCCGGTCGGCACCGGCACGTCGAGCGACATCGGCAACAGCGTCACGGTGCAGGCGGACGGCAAGATCGTCGTCGCGGGCTACGGCATCGGCAGCGGCGGCAATAACGACTTCGCGGTGGTGCGCTACAACGCCGACGGCGGCCTCGACACCGGCTTCGGCGTCGGCGGCAAAGTGCTCACCCCGGTCGGCGCCGGAACCTCGACCGACATCGGCAACAGCGTCACGGTGCAGGCGGACGGCAAGATCGTCGTCGCGGGTTACGGCATCGGCAGCGGCAGCGGCACCGACTTCGCGGTGGTGCGCTACAACTCCGACGGTAGCCTCGACACCAGCTTCGGCGCCGGCGGCAAAGTGCTCACCCCGGTCGGCGCCGGCACGTCGGGCGACATCGGCTACAGCGTCACGGTACAGGCCGACGGCAAGATCGTCGTCGCGGGCTACGGCTTCGGCAGCGGCAGCGGTAACGATTTCGCGGTGGTGCGCTACAACGCCGACGGCAGCCTCGACACCACGTTCAATGCGCCGAGCACGCTCGGCGGCACGGCAGCGTTCACCGAGAACGGCGCCGCGGTCGTTCTCGACACCGACGTCGCGATCTCCGATGTCGAACTCGACGGGCTCAACGGCGGGCTCGGCGACTATGCCGGCGCCACGCTGACGCTCGCCCGCTCCGGCGGCGCCAGCGCGCAGGACGGGTTCGGCTTTGCACCGACCGGCTTCACCGTCTCCGGCAACAGCCTGCTCGACGCGAACGGCGCGGCCTTCGCCAGCTTCACGACCACGGGCGGGACGCTCTTCGTGACCTTCATCGGCGCGAACGTCGCCACCTCGGCGCTGGCCGACGCGGTCGCCCGCGCCGTCACCTACGCCAACACCTCCGACGCGCCCCCCGCCTCGGTCCCGGTCGCCTGGACCTTCTCGGACGGCGGCGCCGACGCCAGGACCACCACCGGCACCACCACCGTCGCGATCACGGCGGTGAACGACGCGCCGGTTCTCACCGGCACCCAGGCGACCCTCGCAGCCGGTACGGAAGACACCGCCTTCACGGTGACGACCGCGCAACTCCTCCAGGGCTTCACCGATCCCGACGGCACGACGCCCGTGGTCTCGAACCTCAGCGTCGACCACGGCACGATCGCCGACAACGGCGCGGGCGGCTACACGATCACCCCGGCCGCGAACTACAATGGCCCGATCACGATCGGCTACAACGTCGGCGACGGCACGATGTCGACCCCCGCGACCCTGAGCACCACGCTCGCCGCCGTGAACGACGCCCCGCGCCTCACCGGCACGCAGGCGACGCTGGCGACCGGCACGGAGGACACCGCCTTCACCGTGACGACCGCCCAGCTGCTCCAGGGCTTTTCGGACCCCGACGGCACGACGCCCGTGGTCTCGAACCTCAGCGTCGACCACGGCGCCATCGTCGCCGACGGGTCGGGCGGCTACACCGTGACGCCGGCCGCGGACTACAACGGGCCGCTCACGATCAGCTACTGGGTCGGCGACGGCACCGCGTCGATCCCGGCAACATTGAGCACGACGCTCGCCGCCGTCAACGACGCCCCGTCCTTCAACGGAGTCGGCACCGGCAAGGTGCTCACCCCGGTCGGCGCCGGCTCGGGCAGCGACATGGGCCGCAGCGTCGTCGTGCAGGCGGACGGCAAGATCGTCGTCGCGGGCCAAGGCGTCGGTCCCAGTGGTACCAATGACTTCGCGGTGGTGCGCTACGACAGGAACGGCAGCCTCGACACCACGTTCGGCACCGGCGGCAAGATCCTCACTCCGGTCGGCACGGGCAGTGACATCGGACGCAGCGTCTTCGTGCAGGCCGACGGCAGAATCGTCGTCGCGGGGCAAGGCATCGCTGCCGACGCCAGCAACGACTTCGCGGTGGTGCGCTACACCCCGGACGGCAACCTCGACGCCTCGTTCGGCACCGGCGGCAAGATCCTCACCCCGGTCGGCACGAGCAGCGACATCGGACGCAGCGTCTTCGTGCAAGGGGACGGCAGGATCGTCGTCGCGGGCAGCAGCATCGCGGCCACCGGCCTCACCGAATTTGCGGTGGTGCGCTACAACAGTAACGGCAGCTTCGACACCAGCTTCAACGGCACCGGCAAAGTACGGACCCCGTTCGGCGGGACCAGCGATATCGCCTATAGCGTCACGGTCCAGGCGGACGGAAAGATCGTCGCTGCGGGCACCACCGGCAACAACAGAAACTTCGCGGTATTACGCTACAACACCGATGGCACGCTCGACACCGGCTTCGGCGCCAACAGAACAGGCCAGATCACCGTCAGCG
The DNA here is from genome assembly GCF_001424525.1 of Methylobacterium sp. Leaf399. NCBI lineage: Bacteria > Pseudomonadati > Pseudomonadota > Alphaproteobacteria > Hyphomicrobiales > Methylobacteriaceae > Methylobacterium > Methylobacterium sp. Leaf399. Next base: position 8,191 of record NZ_LMQK01000018.1, read on the forward strand.
ATCCAAATTTCAATATCGGCCAGAGCGTCCTGGTTCAGGCGGACGGCAAGATCGTCGTTATCGGTCAAAGTTCTACGAACACTGGCACCTATGCGGTGCGGTACGACGCCGATGGCATTCTGGATAACGGCTTCGGCACAGGCGGCAAGCTGTCTTCGGCCGGAGGTGTTCCGTCTAGCGCTGCGCTTCAACAGGACGGAAAGATCGTCGTCGCGGGTTATTCAAACAGTAGCCTCTCCGACTTCACCGTGGCGCGATACGACGTGAACGGCAGTCTGGACACGACGTTCGGCACCGGCGGCAAGGTTGTCACCCCGGTCGGCCCCGGCACCTCGACCGACATCGCCTACGGCGTCACGGTGCAGGCGGACGGCAAGATCGTCCTCGCGGGCTACAGCGGCAACACCGGCAACGGCACCGGAAACGACTTCGCGGTGGTGCGCTACAACAGCGAGGGCAGCCTCGACACCACGTTCAACGCGCCGAGTTCGCTCGGCGGTACGGCGGCGTTCACCGAGAACGGCGCGGTGGTGCGGCTCGACACCGACGTTACGCTCTCCGACGTCGACCTCGACGCGCTGCACGGCGGTCTCGGCGACTATGCCGGCGCGACGCTGACGCTGGCCCGCCAGGGCGGCGCCAATGCGCAGGATGCGTTCGGGTTCGCGCCCACCGGGTTTTCGATCTCCGGCAACAGCCTCGTCGACACGAACGGGACGGCCTTCGCCACCTTCACGACCACGGGCGGCACCCTCGTCGTCACCTTCATCGGCACGAACGTCGCCACGGCGGCGCTGGCCGACGCGGTCGCCCGCGCGGTCACCTACGCCAACACCTCCGACACACCGCCCGGCTCGATGGCGCTCGGCTGGACTTTCTCGGACGGCGGCCCAGACGCCAAGTCCACCACCGGCACCACCACCGTCACCATCACGGCGGTCAACGACGCGCCCTCGTTAACCGGCACCCAGGCCGTGCTCGCGGCGGGCACGGAGGACACCGGCTTCACGGTGTCCGCGGCCGAACTGCTCCAGGGCTTTTCCGATCCCGAGGGGACGACGCTCGTGCTCAGCGGCGTCACGGTCGATCACGGCACGATCACCGGCGACAGCGCCAGCGGCTACACGATCACGCCCACGGCCGACTATAACGGCCCGCTCGTCATCGGCTACCGCGTCGGCGACGGCACGCTGTCCACCGCCGCCAGCCTGACCAAGACGCTCGAAGCCGTCAACGATGCGCCGGTGCTCACCGGCACGCAGGCGACGCTCGACGTCGGCACGGAGGACACCGCCTTCACGGTGACGACCGCCCAGCTGCTCCAGGGCTTTTCGGACCCCGACGGCACGACGCCGGTGGTCTCGAACCTCACGGTCAGCAACGGCACGATCGTGAGCAACGGCGAGGGTGGCTACACGGTGACGCCGGCAGATAACTACAACGGGCCGATCACGATCAGCTATTCGGTCGGTGACGGCACCGTGTCGATCCCGGCGAGCCTGAGCACCACGCTGGTGGCCGAGAACGACGCACCGGTTCTGGTGCGACCCGCGGCGGTCGCGATCGCCGAGAACGCGGCGCCCGGCACGGTGATCGCCACGCTCTCCGCCACCGACGTGGACGACGCGACCTCGGACCTGCGCTACGCCATCACCAGCGGCAACGACGACGGGCTTTTCGCGATCGACGCCGTGACCGGCGCGGTCACGCTCGCCGCGGGCAAGCACCTCGACCACGAGACCGCGACGAGCCACAGGCTCACGGTCGTCGCCACCGACGTGGCCGGCCTGCCCAGCGCGAGCAAGGGCAAGGACCTGACGATCACCGTGACCGACCTAAACGAAGCGACCACCATCACCGCGACGCCGAGCCATGAGGGTACGCTGAAGGAGGGCGACACCGTCACCTTCACGCTGTCCACCGAGTCCGCGATCGACGTGGTCGGCACGCCGGTGCTGACGCTCGACAATGGGGGCAGCGCGAGCTACGCCGGCCTCGACGACGACGGACGCGCCACCTTTATCTACACGGTGGCCTCAGGCCAGGACACGACGGACCTCACCGTCACCGGCCTGTCCCCCGACGGCGGATCGCTGGACAAGGCCGGCACGTTCGGGCTCGGGACGGCGGCGGACGTGTCCGTCGGCAGCGATCCGAACAGCGTGACGGTCGCGGACGTGAACGGCGACGGCCATCTCGACATCCTGGCCGCCAACTACGGCTCCAACAGCGTCTCGGTGCGCCTGGGCGACGGAAAGGGCACCTTCAGCGGCGTAACCGACGTCCCGGTCGGGTCCGGTCCGATCAGCGTGACGGTCGCCGACGTGAACGCCGACGGCAAGCTCGACATCCTGACCGCCAACAACAGCACCAACACCGTCTCGGTGCGCCTGGGCGACGGAACGGGCACCTTCAGCGGCACGACCGATGTCATGGTGGGGCCCAATCCGTACAGCGTCACGGTCGCCGACGTGAACGGCGACGGCAAGCTCGACATCCTGGCCGCCAACTTCAGTTCCAACAGCATCTCGGTGCGCCTGGGCGACGGGGACGGCAACTTCAGCGGCGGCACCACCGTCTTGGTCGGGTCCCGTCCGACCAGCGTGACGGTCGCCGACGTGAACGGCGACGGCAAGCTCGACATCCTGGCCGCCAACGCCGGCTCGAACTCCGTGTCGGTGCGCCTGGGCGACGAGGCCGGCACCTTCAGCGGCGGGAGCAACGTCTTGGTCGGTTCCGGTCCAGTCAGCGTGGCGGTCGCCGACGTGAACGGCGACGGCAAGCTCGACATCCTGACCGCCAACCAAGGCTCAGACACCGTCTCGGTGCGCCTGGGCGATGGGACCGGTACCTTCAGCGGCGAAACCGACGTTTCGGTCGGGTCCGCTCCGACCAGCGTGGCGGTCGCCGACGTGAACGGCGACGGCAAGCTCGACATCCTGACCGCCAACAACGGCTCAGGCACCGTCTCGGTGCGCCTGGGCGACGGGGCCGGCGCCTTCAGCGGCGGGACCGAGGTCGCGGTCGGGTCCTTTCCGACCAGCGTGGCGGTCGCCGACGTGAACGGCGACGGCAAGCTCGACATCGTGGCCGCCAACTCCGGTTCCAGCTCCAACAGCGTCTCGGTGGTGCTCAACACCTCGACCGATACGTTGGCCTTCGACACGGCCAGCGTCACCGCCTCGACCTCCGGCGCCGCCACCGGCCGGGCCATCGACGCCACCGCGCCGGCCCTGACCGGCACCCAGACCGCGCTCGCCGACGGCACCGAGGACACCGCCTACACCGTAACCAAGGCCCAGCTCCTCGAGGGATGGACCGACGCCAGCGCCACCACCTTGACCGTCACCGGGCTCACCGCCTCCAGCGGCTCGGTCACGGCCAACGGCGACGGCTCCTACACCATCACGCCGGCAGCGGACGCCAACGGCCCGGTAACGTTGAGCTACCAGGTCGGCGACGGTCTCAACACCGCCACCGCCGATCGCGCCTTCTCGTTCGCCGCGGTGAACGACGCCCCACGTCGCACCGGCACGCCGGCGACCCTAGAACCCGGCACGGAAGACACCGTCTTCACGGTGACGGCCGAGCAACTGCTCCAGGGCTATTCCGACCCCGAAGGCGCTGCACTCACGGTCCGCAACCTGCGCGTCGATCACGGCCGGGTCATCGAGTCCGAAGAGGGCGTCTACACGATCGTGCCGACGAAGGACTACAACGGCCCGGTCACGATCAGCTATACGGTTGCCGAGAACTTCAAGCAGGGCGGCGGCTTCAGGGAGGGCGGTTTCAGGGAGGATGGCAGCGGAGACTCGATCCTCGCCACCTTGAGCACCACCCTCGCGGCGGTGAACGACGCGCCGACGTTCTATGGCGCGGGCTCCGGTTCGGTGATCACGCCAGTCGGCCCCGACTCGTCGTCCGCCACGGCCACCGGCGTCAGGGTGCAGGCGGACGGCAAGATCGTCGTCGCGGGCTACGTTGAGAGCAGCACCGGCACCAACGTGTTCGCGGTGGTGCGCTACAACACCGACGGCAGCCTCGACACCGGCTTCGGCGACGGCAGTGAGGTGCTGACCCCGGTCGGCCTCGACAGCGGGTTCGGGGCTTACGGCCACGGCATCACGCTCCAGGCGGACGGCAAGATCCTGGTCGCGGGCGAAGGCGTCGGCACGACCAGCACCGACTTCGCCGTGGTGCGCTACAACGCCGATGGCAGCCTCGACACGACGTTCGGCATCGGCGGCACGGTGCTCACCCCGGTCGGCGTGAACGACGGCGGAGAGGCGAAGGCTTACGGCGTCACGGTGCAGGCGGACGGCAAGATCGTCCTGGCGGGTTATGCCCGCGACGGCTCCGACTACGACGTGGGTTTCGCGGTGGTGCGCTACGACGCCGACGGCACGCTCGACACCGATTTCGGTGACGGCGGCAAGGTGTTCACAGCCGACGGCTTTGGAGAGGATCTGGAATTCGCCCGCAGCGTCACAGTACAGGCGGACGGTCGCATCGTCGTGGCCGGCAATGGTCGCGATGGCGACGGCTCCTCCGACTTCGCGGTGGTGCGCTACAACGCCGACGGCAGCCTCGACACCGGCTTCGGTGACAGCGGCAAGATCATCACCGACTTGGGCGCCGACCGGACTTACACGATCGGCAACAGCGTCACGGTGCAGGCGGACGGCAGGATCGTCGTCGCCGGCTACAGCGAAAGCGACGTGGGCAGAGACTTCGCGGTGGTGCGCTACAATGCCGACGGTAGCTTCGACAGCGACTTCGGCACCGACGGCAAGGTGCTCACCCCGTTCGGTGCCGGCAAGGGGGACGAAGAAGCCTACAGCATGAAGGTTCAGGCGGACGGCAAGATCGTCGTCGCCGGCTACAGCGAGAACAGCGGCGACGGCGACGACTTCGCGGTGGTGCGCTACAACGCCGACGGTAGCCTCGACACCGGCTTCGGCACCGGCGGCATTGTGCTCACCCCGCTCGGCGACGGCGAGTCGTACGCCTACGGCTACGACGTCGCGCTGCAGGCGGACGGCAAGATCGTCGTCACGGGCTACGGCAAGAACCGCGACGACGGCGGCTTCGCGGTGGTGCGCTACAACGCCGACGGCAGCCTCGACACCACGTTCGGGGACGGCAGCGGCCCCGGTGGGACGGTGGCGTACACCGAGAACGGCACGGCGGTCCGGCTCGGCCCGCACGTCCGCATTGCGGATGTCGACCTCGACGCGCTGCACGGCGGGCTCGGCAACTTCGCCGGCGCGACCCTGACGCTCGCCCGCCAGGGGGGCGCCGACGCGCAGGACGTGTTCGGTTTCAAGGCCGACGGCTTCTCTGTCTTCAAGAACCAGCTCATCGACGCGAACGGGACCGCCTTCGCCACCTTTACGGCCACGGGCGGAGCCCTCGTCGTTAGCTTCACCGGCGCGGACGTCGCCACGTCGGCGCTGGCCAACGCGGTGGCGCGGGCGATCACCTACGCCAACACCTCCGACGCGCCGCCCGCCTCGGTGGCGATCAACTGGACGTTGGACGACGGCAACGTCAGCCTCCAGGGCTCGGGCGGGGCCAAGGCCGTCACCGGCACGACCACGGTGGCGATCGCCGCGGTCGCGGACGCGCCTGTGTTGGCTGCGCCCGGCACCGTCACGCTGTCGGAGAGCGCCGCCCCCGGGACGAGGGTGGCGACGCTGTCGGCGACCGACCCGGACGGCGCCGGCGTGCTGACCTACTCGATCCAGGGCGGGAACCAGGCCGGCCTGTTCACGATCGATGCCGCCACCGGCGTGATCGCATTGGCCGCCGGCAAGAGCGTCGACGCGCAGACCGCGGCCCGGCACGTGCTCGGCGTGCGGGCCACCGACGGCAGCGGCCTCGTCGACGACCGGAGCCTCACCATCGACGTGCTCGACGCCGACCGGGCGGGGGTCCTGACCCTGACGGGCCTGACCGGCGGCAATGCCCGCGAGGGCACGCCGATCGTCGCGCGACTGGCGGATGCCGATGGGGCGACGGGGGCGATTACCTACACCTTCACCGATGTGAGCGATCCGCAGGCCCCGAGGGTGCTGCGGACCGGATCGTCGGCGAGCTACACGCCCGACTACACCGCGGCGGGGCAGACGATCGCGGTGACCGCCTCCTACATCGACGACCAGGGCCACACCGGCCTGGCCTCGGCCTCGGCGGGCGTGGTCGGGAACGTCGACATCGCGCCGCCGCAGACGCAGTTCGTCTCGGGCCCGGCCGCCGTCACCCGCGCGACGAGTGCCACCTTCACCTTCTCGGGCAGCGACGATATCGCCGTCGATCACTACGAGGTCAGCCTCGACGGCGGCGGCTACGGCCGCCGTCACCCGCGCGACGAGTGCCACCTTCACCTTCTCGGGCAGCGACGATATCGCCGTCGATCACTACGAGGTCAGCCTCGACGGCGGCGGCTACGTCAGGACGACGAGCCCCTACACGGTGACCGGGCTGGCCGACGGCGCGCACAGCTTTGCCGTGCGGGCGGTGGATGCGGCCGGCAATGCCGACCTCACGCCCGAGTCCACCCGCTGGACGGTGGACACCCAGGGCCCCACGGTCGCCGGCGTCTCGCTGTCCGGTGCGGGGATCGTCAGGGGCTCCGGCACCCTGACGGTGGGCCAGAGCGTGATCATCTCGGTGGCACTCTCCGAGCCCGTCACCCTGACCGATACCGGCGGCCTGCGCCTCCAGCTCAGCGACGGCGGCGTGGCGGCCTACGACGCCGCGGCCTCCGACGCCTCGCACCTGGTCTTCACCCACACGGTCGTCGTCGACGGGGGCAGCGCCGACCTCGCGATCACCGGGCTGACCCTGGGGAGCGCGACGATCCTCGACGCGGCGGGCAACGTCGGCTCGCTCGCGGGCGCGGCGACCAATCCCGCCGGCACCCTGCGCATCGACGGCTATACCGGCACGGCCGCCGCCGAGACCTTCCACGGCACCCCCGGCGCGGAAACCTTCAAGGGACAGGGCGGCAACGACACCTATCTCGTCGACAACGTCGGCGACCGGGTGATCGAGGCGATCGGCGGCGGCAGCGACAGCGTGATCGCCAGCGTCAGCTACCGGTTGGCGGCGGGGCAGGAGATCGAGAGCCTCGCCCTGTCCGCCTCCACCGGCGGCACGGCGTTGACCCTCACCGGCAACGAGTTCGCCAACACCCTCACCGGCAATGCCGGCGACAACACCCTCAATGGCGGTCTGGGTGCCGACACGATGACCGGCGGGGCCGGGTCGGACTTCTACGTGGTCGACGATGCCGGCGATCGCGCCATCGAGTTCGCCGGCCTCGGCACGGATCTCGTCTACGCGACGGTGTCCTACTCGCTCGGCGGGTCGCAGCTCGAGAACCTGACGCTCGCCGGCACCGACAACCTCACCGGCCTCGGCAACTCGCTCGCCAACGTCATCTCCGGCAACGGTGGCGACAACGTCATCAACGGCCTGGGCGGTGCCGACCGGATGAGCGGCGGGGCGGGGTCCGACACCTATTACGTCGACAACCTCGACGACAAAGTCATCGAGGCCACCGGCGCCGTCGGCACCGACCTCGTCTACGCCTCGGTCTCGTATAGCCTCGCGGGGGCGCACCTGGAGAACCTGACCCTGACCGGAGCCGGCAACCTCACCGCCACCGGCAACTCGTTGGCCAACGTGCTCACCGGCAACAGCGGCGCCAACGTCCTCGATGGCCTGGGCGGCGCCGACACCATGTCCGGCGGGGCGGGGTCCGACACCTACTACGTCGACACCATCGACGACCGCGTCCTCGAGGCCACTGGCGCCGTGGGCACCGACCTCGTCTACGCCTCAGTGTCGTACTCGCTCGCCGGATCGCGGACTACAAGTTCACCCCCCGCCTCGACGGCGGCCCGGCCGCGGGCATCTCGGTGACGCTCGCCCCGGACGGTAACGCCCTCGAGACCGCCAAGGGCATCCGCGCCAAGATGGAGGAATGTCCGGTGGGGCGGGCTCCGAAATGTCCGGTGGGGCGGGCTCCGACACCTACTACGTCGACACCATCGACGACCGCGTCCTCGAGGCCACTGGCGCCGTGGGCACCGACCTCGTCTACGCCTCAGTGTCGTACTCGCTCGCCGGATCGCACCTGGAGAACCTGACCCTGACCGGGGCCGGCAACCTCACCGSCACCGGCAACTCGCTGGCYAACGTCCTCGTCGGCACTCGCGGCGCCAACATCCTCGACGGCCAGGGCGGCGACGACGTCCTGACCGGCGGAGCCGGTGCCGACACCTTCGTGTTCAAGACCACGCTCGGGTCGGGCAACGTCGACCACATCACCGACTTCGTGGCCTCGACCGCGGCGGTACACGATACGGTGCAATTGGCCCGCAGCGTCTTTGCGACCCTGGCCGCGGGCCAGCTCACCGAAGCCGCGTTCAAGGACCGCCGTGGGCACCGACCTCGTCTACGCCTCAGTGTCGTACTCGCTCGCCGGATCGCACCTGGAGAACCTGACCCTGACCGGGGCCGGCAACCTCACCGTCACCGGCAACTCGCTGGCCAACGTCCTCACCGGCAACAGCGGCGCCAACGTCCTCGACGGCCTCGGCGGCGCCGACACCATGTCCGGTGGGGCGGGCTCCGACACCTACTACGTCGACACCATCGACGACCGCGTCCTCGAGGCCACTGGCGCCGTGGGCACCGACCTCGTCTACGCCTCAGTGTCGTACTCGCTCGCCGGATCGC
>NZ_LMQK01000019.1:0-13472 GCF_001424525.1 Methylobacterium sp. Leaf399
GAGCAGCCATCGCATCCTCCTCAGGCTCCAAACCCAAGGAAGGAATCACGACCGAGATGCTGACGCTACCCCGCGTGAGTCCTGCTCAGCGAGGCTTGGTATCAGCCCGCGTGAGCTGGCGGTGCGCTTCACAGATGAGCGTCGCTACTTCGTCTCGGAAGCGACCGTCTACCGGTTGCTCAAGTCTCAGGACCTGATCACCAGCCCGGCCTATATAGTCATCAAGGCCGCCGACGAGTTCCGCGATAAGACCACCGCGCCCAACCAGCTTTGGCAGACGGACTTCACCTACCTGAAGGTCGTTGGCTGGGGCTGGTACTACCTGCCGACGGTGCCGGACGACTTCTCGCGCTATATCGTGGCGTGGAAGCTGTGCACGACGATGCAGGCCAGCGACGTCACCGCCACGCTCGACCTGGCGCTGGGTGCGGCTGGGCTCGATCAGACGCGGGTGATGCATCGTCCCCGCCTGCTGAGCGACAACGGTCCAAGCTACGTCGCCAGCGACCTGGCTGACTGGCTCGGCATTCGGGGCATGACCCACATCCGCGGTGCGCCATGCCATCCTCAAACGCAGGGCAAGATCGAGCGTTGGCATCAGACGCTCAAGAACCGCATCCTGCTCGAACACGCCCACTTGCCCGGCGAGCTGGAGACGCAGGTTGCCAACTTCGTCGAACACTACAACCATGCCCGAGCCCATGAGAGCCTGAGCAACCTCACGCCCGCTGACGTCTACTTCGGACGCGGCGAAGGGATCCTGGCCGAGCGGGAACGCATCAAGCGCCAGACCCTCATGGATCGCCGCTTGCGCCACCACGCGCAGGCTGCCTAACCTCTCACCCCAGATGGACCAGAGCCTCCGCTCCTGAACGCCGCTGAATGTCCCAAATCATCTGACGACGGACAATTGTTATAAGCCCGATAGCCGGAGGGGTGACGCTTCAAATCTTGTTCATACACCAACGGAGAGCGTGGCCTATGCAAACGACCGTTATGCCTTGGTCGATTTGAGCTCTACTGCCCCGCAGCCGGGTTGGCTCGGATCAACCCGACTGCGATGTGGCATGGCTCACACGATGAAGAAGTCGAGGTGGGTGAGGGCGGCCTTGGTGTCGATGGTGGCGAACTGCACCGCAGCTGAGGCCGATCCGCTTCCATCGGCGTCGTAGGACAGCGCCCCCGTTGCCTTGTCGTAGAGGATGCGGTCGCTGGCATCGGCCGATCCCGTAGACAAGTCCTTGTACGCCGCCTCGGCCAGCGGACCGGCTCCCAACGCCGTGAAGACGCTGCGCACGAGTTGCACCGTGTCGTCCACCACTGAGAAGTCCGCGATCCGGTCGAAGTTGCCCGACCCCAGCGCCGTCCTGAACACGAAGGTGTCCGCCCCGGCACCACCTGTCAGGATGTTTGCACCGTCGTTGCCGGTGATGACGTTGGCGAGGCCGTTGCCGGTCCCATTGAGGTTGCCGGTGCCGGCGAGGATCAGGTTCTCCAAGTCTGAACCGGCGAGCGAGTACGACACCGAGGCGTAGACGAGATCGGTGCCCGCCCCGGTGGCCTCGATGGCGCGGTCGCCGACGTTATCGACGTAGTAGGTGTCCGAGCCCGCGCCGCCGGACATCGTATCGGCCCCGACGAGCCCGTTGAGGACGTTGGCGCCGGCATTGCCGGTAATCACGTTGGCGAGGCCGTTCCCGGTTCCATTGAGGTTGCCGGTGCCGGTGAGGATCAGGTTCTCCAGATCCGCGCCGCTAAGCCCGTACGATACCGAGGCGTAGACGAGATCGGTGCCGACAGCGCCGGTGGCCTCGATGACTTTGTCGCCGACGTTGTCGACGTAGTAGGTGTCCGACCCGGCCCCACCGGACATGGTGTCGGCACCGAGGAGCCCGTTGAGGACGTTGGCGCCGGCATTGCCGGTGATCACGTTGGCGAGGCCGTTCCCGGTTCCATTGAGGTTGCCGGTCCCGGTCAGGATCAGGTTCTCCAGATCCGCGCCGCTAAGCCCGTACGATACCGATGCATAGACGAGGTCGATGCCGACAGCGCCAGTGGCCTCGACGACTTTGTCGTTGATGTTGTCGACATAGTAGGTGTCCGAGCCCGCCCCACCGGACATCGTATCGGCACCAACGAGCCCGTTGAGGACGTTGGCGCCGGCATTGCCGGTGATCACGTTGGCGAGGCCGTTGCCGGTGCCATTGAGGTTGCCGGTGCCGGTGAGGATCAGGTTCTCCAGATCCGCGCCGCCAAGCCCGTACGACACCGAGGCGTAGACGAGGTCGATGCCGACAGCACCGGTGGCCTCGATGACTTTGTCGCCGACGTCGTCGACGTAGTAGGTGTCCGAGCCCGCCCCGCCGGACATTGTATCGGCACCGACAAGCCCGTTAAGGACGTTGGCGCCGGCATTGCCGGTGATGATGTTGGCAAGGCCGTTGCCGGTCCCATTGAGGTTGCCGGTGCCGGTGAGGATCAGGTTCTCCAGATCCGCGCCGCTAAGCCCGTACGAGACCGAGGCGTAGACGAGGTCGGTGCCGATAGCGCCGGTCGCCTCGACGACTTTGTCGCCGATATCGTCAACGTAGTAGGTGTCCGAGCCCCCCCCGCCCGACATTGTATCGGCACCGACAAGCCCGTTGAGGACGTTGGAAACGGCGTTACCGGTGATGATGTTGGCGAGGCCGTTGCCGTTGCCATTGAGGTTGCCGGTGCCGGTGAGGATCAGGTTCTCCAGATCCGCGCCGCCGAGCGAGTAGGACACCGAGGCATAGACGAGATCGGTGCCGGCGGCACCGGTGGCTTCGACGACTTTGTCACCGCCGTTATCGACGTAGTAGGTATCCGAGCCCGCCCCGCCGGACATCGTATCGGCACCACCGAGCCCATTGATGATGTTGGCGCCGGCGTTGCCGGTGATCACGTTGGCGAGCGAGTTGCCGGTCCCAGTGAGATTACCGGTGCCGGTCAGGATCAAGTTCTCCAGATCTGCGTCGCCAAGCCCGTAGGAAACGGAGGCGTAGACGAGATCGGTGCCGGCAACACCGGAAGCCTCAATAGCGCGGTCGCCAATGTTGTCGACGTAGTAAGTGTCGGACCCCACCCCGCCGGACATCGTATCAGCACCACCGAGCCCGTTGAGGACATTACTTCCTGCGTTGCCAATCACAATATTTGCAAACTCATTCCCGGTAATATTGATCGCGACAGTGGAAACCTCATCAATTGTCTCGAGCTGCTCAATCTCCTGACCGGTAGCTAAGATATAGTTTACACTAGTACGGACTAAATCAGTTCCGTTATTTGCAGCCTCGATCACCTGATCACTGGCTGCATAAACCAGATAGCTGTCGTCGCCGCCTCTGCCTTCAAGCCGGTCCCCATTGCCGTCGCTGACAAGAGTATTGGCGGCACTGTTGCCGATAAGGATGAGCGGCGCGCTTCCAAAATCAGCCACCAAGCCTTCTACGAACGAGCCTTCGGCGAGCTGCCAATTCTGTCGCGTGTAGACGAAATCGAAACCCCCGCCGTCCTGCTCGACGATCTGGTCATCAACACTGTTGACATAATAGTGGTCGTTGCCTGCCCCGCCGATGAGAGTATCGTTGCCAGCGCCGCTAGAAAAACTGTTTTCAAGCTCGTTACCGGTCAATCTCAGCCCATTACTTCCGGCATTCGCGTGCAGGTTTTCGATCTCCTGTCCGACACTCAAAACCCAATCGATAGAAGTAAATATGCTATCTTCGCCACTGTTGGCATACTCGTCGACACGGTCGTTAATATTATCGACAATGTACAGGTCGTTACCGGTCCCACCATTCATCACGTCGGCGCCGGTGCCACCGTCGAGGATATCATCGCCGGCAGCACCGTTCAGGTAATCGACGTCGCCACCTCCGTAGAGCTCGTCATCGCCAGCCCCACCGTTGAGGTTGTCGTTACCGAATTCGCCGTAGAGTTGGTTCACTGTGCCGGCAAGGTCCTGGTAGCCAGCAGATAGGGAATCTGCGTCGTTGCCGCCATAGAGAGTATCGGCCCCGAACCCACCGTCGATGTAATCTCCACCATCGCCGCCTCGGATGAGGTCGTCACCGTTGTCGCCATACAGATTATCTGTGGCTACGCCGCCATCGATGTTATCGTCGCCTTCACCCCCATAGATCTGATCGTAGCCGTCGAGCCCAGTGATCGTGTCGGCCCCGGCCACGCCGTAGATCTGGTCGGCCACGGCCGTGCCAGTTAGGGTGTCGTTGCCCGCGCCCCCGACAATCACCTGGAATGTGTTGGCCACGAAGTCCGACTGCGTCAGCAGGGTAGGGGCAGAAGCGCCGGTCAGTTCGACCACGAAGTCGCTGCCGTCGAGCATATTGTTCTGGTTGAGATCAGCGATCATCACCGTCTTGGCCGAGGGCCCAGTGCCGAGGCGTACCGACCAGACCTGAATGAAGTCGGTGCCAAGGTCCTGGCCCGGCAGGGAGGCGCCATCGGTATAGGTAAAGCCAGGGCTCACTGCCAGGAGATCGCCCTTGAAGACCAAGGGATCGTAAGGGCCAAGACCGGCAAAGTAGTTCTGGCCGATGTCGATCTTGTCGCCCTGGGCACGGCTGAAGTCGGTGATCTGGTCAGGAGTGGCGAACGAAGAGATCGAGTAATTGGTGTAGTTCGCGCTGAAGGTGAACACGTCTGCTTCAGTGCCACCCGTGAGCGTGTCCTTACCCACATCGCCTGTCAGCCGGTCGATGCCGGCTCCGCCCAGCAGGGTGTCGTTACCCTCGCCGCCGGAGAGTGTGTCGGCGCCATCCCCGCCATCGAGCCGATCGGTACCGGCAGCACCGTACAATCCATCGTCGTCCGCGCCTCCGTAGAGCTCGTCATTGCCAGCTCCACCGTTGAGGTAATCGTTGCCGAACTCGCCGTAGAGCAGATTCGCCGTGCCGGCGACATCGTTGTAGCCGGCGTTGAGGCTGTCGGCATCGTTACCGCCGTAGAGAGTGTCACCCCCGATCCCACCGTCGATGATGTCCCGACCATCGCCGCCCAGGAGGGTATCGTTGCCGTCCTCACCGTAGATGGTATCTSCGTCGAGCCCACCGTCGATGCTGTCGTTGCCRGTGCCGCCGTAGATGCGGTCGTAGCCGTCGAGCCCGGTGATCGTGTCGGCCCCGGCCACGCCGTAGATCTGATCGGCCGCCGCCGTACCGGTCAGGCTAGTCCGACTGCGTCAGCAGGGTAGGGGCAGAAGCGCCGGTCAGTTCGACCACGAAGTCGCTGCCGTCGAGGAGGTTGTTGCGGTTGAGGTCAGCGATCAGCACCGTCTTGGCGCTGGCGCCACTGCCGACCCGTACCGACCAGACCTGATCGAAGCCGGTGCCAAGGTCCTGGCCCGGCAAAGAGGCGCCTTCGGTATAGGTAAAGCCCGGGTTCACCGCCAGGAGATCGCCACGGAACACTAACGGCGTGGTGCGGTAGTAGTCACCCGCAAAGTAGTTCTGGCCGATGTCGATCTTGTCGCCCTGGATGCGGCTGAAGTCGGTGACCTGGTCGGACGCAGCAAACGAGCCGTCATTGTAGCCAGCGTAGTAATAGCCGAAGGCAAAAACGTCAGCTTCGGTCCCACCCGTGAGCACGTCCTTGCCAACGCCGCCCGTGAGCCTGTCAGTGCCGGCCCCACCCAGGAGGGTATCGTCGCCCTCGCCGCCATTGAGCGTGTCGGCGCCATCCCCGCCGTCGAGCCGGTCGGTGCCGGCACCATCGGACAGAGTATCGTCGTCGGCGCCGCCAAAGAGCTGATCGTTGCCAGCCCCACCGTTAAGGTAATCGTTGCCGGCCTCGCCGTAGAGCAGGTTCACCGTACCGGCGACATCCTGGTAGCCGGCGTTGAGGCTATCGYTCCCGATGCCGCCGTAGAGCGTGTCGGCCCCGAGGCCGCCATCGAGGTTATCTCCGTCATCGCCGCCTCTGAGCAGATCGCCGCCGTCCCCACCTTGAAGCTGATCRTTGCCGAGCCCACCATAGATGATGTCGCTACCTCCCGCTCCCAAGACGCTGTCTGCGCCCCCGAGAGCGTAAATCGTTTCAGCAGCATCCGAAGCGACGAAAGCATCGTCCGTTTCAGTGAGACGGATGACAGGAAAGTTGTTGACGAAGTCGTTAAACTCGATCGTGGTCGAGCCGTCTGCCGTCCTCGGCAGGAAAATCAGCATATCGACTTCACTGAATTGGCCGTCGTCGTTCGCGTCGACCCAGATCTCGTTCTGGTTCAGTGCCGCATTGTAGCGCCAAAACACATCGACGAACCCGTCGCCGGCGTTTGCGCCCGGTTGCGACCCCGAGGTGCCGAACCCAACGAAACTGAAGGCAATCGGATTGATGTTGAACGCGAGGGGCAGATAATTATTGAAGCCAGGCAAGCTGATAAGATCGCCGCCGGCAGTGCCACGTCCCTCGAAGTCCGTGATCGTGTCGGCCAGATTCGGCGCGCTTTCGCTACGTGGAATGCCAAACCCGAACGTATAGACATCGTTGCCGGCTCCGCCCGTCAGTGTCTCCTGACCGAGACCACCTGTGATCGTGTCGTTCCCGCCACCACCTGACACGGAGTCATTGCCGTCACCGGCATTTAGCACATCGCCTCCAGAGCCTCCAATCAGGGTATCGTTGCCAGCGCCTGTGTTAACAAACAGCGTTCCGCTCGTGACGTTCGAGCCGTCGAGAAAGGTGAGATCCGCCTGCGTCTGCATAGAGCCGTCATAGGTCAGGCGGTGGGAGACAGCATCTGGGGTCGTGCTGGCGACGGTATTGTCAGCTAGCTGCAAACGGATCTGACTGTTCACCCCTGCCCGGATGGTCTCGACCCCGGTGATCGTCGTGGCCGTCAGTGAAATGGTGCTAGCATAGCTCCCGGAAAGTCGCAGTTCATCGGCCGTACCTACGCCAGCGTCTATTCTGTCCGCTACGTCAAGGGCTGACCCTACAACAATGAGGTCGTTCCCACTACCAGCAGTAACTGTATCGCTTCCACCTTTTGTAATGTTGACGTAATCGCTACCTGTGTTAGTCGATAATATGTCGCCTCCGGATGAATCTAACTTTACAAGGTCACCATTTGAGAAACTAAAACTCGCGCTGATCAAAGCAGCAAAATTCAGGTTCGCAAAGCGGACCAATTGGCCATAAATAAATACGAGAACATCAGCCCCGTCCTGCTCGATGCGCAATGAATTTGCGTTTCCGGACTCGAACAATAGAACGTCAGATGACGGCGCATCTGGATTAAAAGCGATGGTTTTGCCAACCACGTCGCTGAATTTAAACGTCGTCATCCACACAACCTTCTTAATCAGATCAAATTTATCGGCTGATTCCGCTTTTTAAAATATATGCAAATCAAAAATCCAACAAAGGACTAAGCTTGCATCAAAACGCGGCATGACGATAAACTTGAGATCAAACAATTTTGCCGAACATTCATCATTGTGCGATGGACGCCAGATCCCCGACTTAAACCATGTCGCGAGGAAACAGACAATTTCATTTTGAGGATCGATCGCTCCCCCTCGTAAATCTTTGGTAACCGATGCCTCGGAGCAACACTGAAACTACCGTCCTCAGCCTCACTTCCAGCATGAATAATACGCGATGAGGCCGAACATTTGATATGGCATTCGAGATAGATATATATGTTAGATACACAGTGCCAAGATGCTGCTTAAGAAGACGAATTAATCCATCTTATTCACTGTGGTTCGGCTGACGCCGTGCTTTGTGCTGACGTCGAGCGGGATCGTGTGTCTGCTCTGACGCATATTGAGCAGCCGCAGCCGGATCGTCGTGAACTCGGCTTTGGCAAGGCGATGCGTGGTCGGGGTGGCGTCTTGTAGGGCGAGCATCAGCGAGTAGGCCGCGGTGTGGAGGACGAGCCGCATCTGATTGGCGGCCGGGTGCCGGAAGGACGTGCGGTCAAAAGCGAGCTGGCCTTTGTGCAGCTTGATCAGGTTTTTGGCCTGACCGCGGGTGCAGTACAGTTGGGCGTAGAGCCATTTCGGCGTGCCAGTGGCGATGTTTGTGACCATGTAGCGGATGTCGAGGCCGAGCCGTGTGGCCTCAATGCGGGCGGCGACGCAGCGCTGCTGCCGCCAGGACTTGGCAGCGTAGGTGGTCTCTGCAAAACCACGCACCGCCTCCTTGTCGCATAGGGCCCGCACCACCCAGATATGATTAGCGGTCGGCTCGACCTTGGCGGCGAGCGCCTTCGTGCCGGTAATGCCAAAGACGTAAGCGATTCCTGTCCATCGGACTGCGCCAGTGGGCCTATCGGTTATGATTAATGCCGGTTGGTATTAGGTTTCGGTCGCGGCTGAGCGATGCTGTTGGACATGGTTATAGAGTCTCGGTGGACTCGTCGACCAGCTAGCATGGGGCGGCTGCGGGTGAGCGTCTGCAACTTACGGGTTCGGATGGCAACTGTAAGTTACGACTCAGTGGATCGGGACGAAACGCGACCAGTATTTGCCCGGGGACAAGGTCGGAGTGGCGAGCGAGCAACGTTGCTCGGGCACCGCACGAATGATCTTGACACCCGACGGTCAAACTGTGCATTTTCAATAAGTCAGAAGTCGTGTGTCCGCAGGGACCCGCTCTGACTTGCCAGCAATCGTTATCTTTTTCGAACGGTGCGCCTGAACGGCTCGCTGCGCGATTGCTTGTTTCGGCACCCCGACGCATCCGCTCCGGGGCGTTCCTGTCGCTGGGCCTGAGCAGCCCTTCTCCAAACCACTGCGCCGACCTTCACCCTGCTGCCCTTCGGCACGCGGGCTCGATGTCGTGCGCGCTCTTGAAGGACATCCCCATCATGACGACGAATGCGCCTGCTTTCCCAACGGCCGGGTTGACCATCCTCGACCAGGCTCCGACTGCCCTCAGGGCCAACCCGAGCAACGCCCGTACGCATTCCAAGAAGCAGATCACCAAGATTGCCGATAGCATCAGAGCGTTCGGCTTCACCGTGCCGCTCGTCGTCGACGAGACCGGATTCGTGCTCGCCGGACACGGACGCTTGTTGGCCGCCAGGCAGCTCGCCCTCTCCACAGTCCCGACCGTCCGGCTCGATCACCTCAGCGAGATGCAGAAGCGTGCCTATGCGATCGCCGACAACAAGATCGCTACCTTGGCAGGCTGGGATCGCAGCACGCTTGCCCTCGAACTCGGCGAACTTGCCATCCATCTGCCCGAGATCGACCTGGATCTATCCGTCACCGGCTTCGAGATCGCTGAACTCGACCTGCTGACCGCTGATCTGGAGGAGGAGCGCCTCGCCTCGCGCGAGGACGAGGTGCATGAACCGGACGCACCAGTCTCGCAGCTCGGCGATCTCTGGCAGCTCGGTCCGCACCGCATCCTGTGTGGCAACGCTTGCAACCGCATCGAGGTGGAGCGTCTGATGGGCGGGCGTGAAGCCGACATGGTCTTCACCGATCCGCCCTACAACGTACCCATCAGCGGTCACGTCATGGGCCGTGGCCGTATCCAGCACGGCGAGTTCGTCATGGGTTCGGGTGAGATGACGGCGCAAGCCTTCACGGCCTTCCTGAGCGAGAGCCTCGGGCATGCGGTCGCGGTCTCACGTGACGGCGCTCTCCACTACGTGTGCATGGATTGGCGCCACCTGCCTGAACTGCATGGCGCCACCTGTGGGCTCTACAGCGAGCAGAAGAACCTCATTGTGTGGAGCAAGACCAACCCAGGCCAGGGATCGTTGTACCGCTCCCAGCACGAGTTGATCGCGCTCTACAAGGTCGGCACGGCCAGCCATACCAACAATGTCGAACTCGGCCGGCACGGACGCAATCGCTCGAACGTATGGAGCTATTCCGGAGTCAACACCTTCAAGGGCGCAGGCGATCTGGCGCTGCATCCCACGGTCAAGCCGGTGGCCCTGGTCGTGGATGCGATCAAGGATGTCACCCGTCGCGGTGCGATCGTGCTCGATCCGTTCTCCGGCAGCGGCACGACGTTGCTCGCAGCGGAGAAGACGGGGCGTGAAGCCAGGGTGCTCGAACTCGATCCCGTCTATGTCGATGTCGCGATCCGGCGTTGGCAGGCGTTCACGGGACGCGACGCCATCCTCGAGGGAACCGACGAGCCCTGGGACGAGGTCCGATCGACCCGTATGGACCCTGCCTCGATCGCGGAGGCTGCGTAATGTCCGAACGCTCGAGCGGCACGATGGTCGGACCGAAGCGATCCACCGCTTATGAGGTCGGCTATGGCAAACCGCCGGCCGACCATCGCTTCCCGAAGGGTCGATCCGGCAACCCGCGCGGCCGACCGCGCAAAGGCTCGGCGCCGTTCGGCCGGCGCGATCTTCTGGACGTCCTCACCCAGGCCGCGCGTGAGTCCATTGCGGTCACCAAGAATGGCCGCACCACCCGGACGACCCGGATCGAGGCGCTCGCCCAACAGCTACTGTTGAAGGCGCTGCAAGGCGACATGAAGGCCGCCAAGCTGCTCTTCGATAACATCAAGGCTTTGGCGCCGGCGACGGAGGCCGATGGCCATTCGCAGCAAGAGGGGCGTACAGCCCTCGACGATCGACTGAGGTATCATCCTGGCATCGAGGTCAGGTTCGTCAGCCCAGGCGACGTTGTCTCGAAGCCGATAGGGACCTGAACTCCTCCCCTCGGTTTCCTCGAACCCGATGCAGCCGGAGAGCCCGGCGGCTCTCCGGCTTTCTGCGTTTGACCCCGTGCGGTCCCTGATCCGGACAGACGAATGATCTATTTTGACCAAACGCATGCCTGTTTGGCCAGGACCAATTCCCTGTTCCGCCGCACAGGGAATTACCCCTTAAGTCGTTGCTTCAGCATCAGTATTGGCTGCCAAAATCACGATTGGGCGCTGCATCGCGCCGTTTTCCCTGTTGTTTTCCCTGTTAGCAGGGAAACGGCGCCAGAGACTGGTTTGGCAGCGATGCGTGCCCCACCACTGCACCCCTAAGTGCTTGTGCTGGAACAAGATACTGATAGAAAACGGGTTCCTAAGCGCGACTGTGACACAGGACTGTGACACATGGCGGATGAACCCGTGGCCCATTATCCGAACCTCACGACGCGCGGTGGGACGTACTATCTGCGCATGCGAGTGCCCCTGGAGTTGGTCCAGGAACTCGGTCGAACTCACATCACCAAAAGCCTGCGAACCAAAGAGCATCGCGTGGCGCAGGCTCGCTTTCGACTGGCTCAGGCACAGGCGGAAAGGGACTTCGAAGCCGCTCGACGTCAGATGCAGGATGCCGATGCGCTACGGGTGATCTTAGCGACGGGTCGCCTAGAGCGCTTGATGCCGGAGCACGTGCAGGAGATCGCCCAGCGCTGGTTCGCGAGCGCCGTGCAACACGTTGCACGCTCGCCGAGGGAACAGGAACACCTTCGTACCCAGGACTGGGATATCGTGCTGGAGGCTGCAAAAGCGGAAGGGTTGCTTCTCCAGAGCCCCGATCCGCTCCACTACGAGGAGCACGTTCACCGTGCCACCGACCAAATCCTGCTTGCTGCCGGCGTTCCTCCGGTGCGGCACGGTCCGGGCAAAATTCAGCGGCGCGTTCGGAGGCCGAAGGTCGATCGCGAGACGGTGCAATACCGGCAGTTAGCCAGCTTCGTGCGACGTGGGCTTATCTCGCTGAACCGAAGCCAAGTCACGCGACTCACCGGCGAGCCCCATCTCGAACAGGCCGAAGAGGTTGGCTCCCTGGAGTTTGGGAGATCACCATCGGCCAAACGGACGCTGAATGAACTGATCGACGCGTTCCAGGCCGATCCCGGACGGGGCAGTCGAACCGGCAAGACAGACGTCGATTATGCGATGGTTTTCCTCGCCCTTCGCGAGGTGGTTGGGGCAGACACCGCAGTCACCCGCATCACGCGCGAGAATGCAAAAGGCGTTCGCGATCTGTTCAGAGCACTCCCACCGAACGCTACAAAGCGCTTCCCCGGCAAGACACTATCGCAGGCGGCGGAAGTAGCAGCGCGGACGGGCCTGCCGTCGTTAAACACGCAAACTGTGAACTCACACCTCACGAAGGTTGCGACACTGTTCAATTGGGCTGTTCGTGAAGAGTGGATCGATAAGAATCCAGCTTCCGGGCTCTCAATCGATGAGGCTACTCGGTCGAGACGCGAGCCGTTCTCGGTTCAGCAGCTCAGGGCGATGTTCGCTGCACCGATTTTTACAGGCTGCCGAGATGACGAGACCGGGTATGCGAAGGCTGGCACGTCCAAACCTCGTCGGGCACGGTTCTGGGTTCCCCTCCTTAGCCTGTTTCATGGGCTCCGACTGAACGAGGCATGCCAACTCAGACCGGAAGATATCGTGGAGCGCGATAGCCAACCAGCGATCTTCGTCAGGTCCGCCAATGCAGGGCAACGCGTCAAGAGCCAAGCCGGAACCCGTATCGTCCCACTGCATCCTGAGATAGTGAACCTCGGTTTCCTGGATTTCGTGGCTCAGGCTCGCTGCAAAAATCACGAGCGATTGTTCCCCGAATTGGGCCGCGACGCACGAGGCTACTATTCGGACGCCTTCCAGAAGTGGTTTTCCCGCTTCCTTGAGAGCTGTGGTGCAACAGGGCCCGGTAAGAGTTTTCACTGCTTCCGCCATGCGTGGGCGGATCGCCTTCGAGAAGCTGGAGTGCCGGAGGATCGTAGGCGGGCGCTGGGCGGTTGGGCCAATACCGGTGTTGACGCGGGCTATGGCCGTGGATTTCCGACACGAATGCTCGCCGATGACATTGCGAGGGTAGCCTACCCAGGCCTGGAACTCGGGTTACTTCGTAAATCTCTGACAGATTAAGCGTTTTCAGTCTGCACTGAATCGATAGGGTGGCGTTCACGCGGTGCTGTTGGGCTGATTCATTGATTGTTCTGGATCAGGAGCGAAGCATGGATCGCCCCTGCAGCCAAGACCTACGCGAGCGAGTGGTCGAAGCCGCCGCAACGACCTCGCGCCGGCAGGCGGCGGCGCGGTTTGGGGTCAGCATCGCGACCTCGATCCGCTGGATGGCCGCGCTCACGACGACCGGGACGGTGGACGCTCGTCCGCAAGGGCGGGCACGCCGCTCGAAGCTCAATCCACACGAGGCGTTTTCGCTCGGACTGATCTGCTGGGCCGAAGATCCCGGTCTCCTCCGGCTCGCGCGTCTGGCTGGCCACCGGACACACCGACATGCGCAAGGGCTTCGACGGACTGGCCGCGCTCGTGCAGGACCATTTGGCCTGCGATCCGTTCTCGGGACAGGCTTTCTTGTTCCGTGGGTGTGTTTCGGCGTGCAACTTTGACCCCGTGAGGTGGGGGATCGGCGTCCAATTCTGACCCCCTAATACCAATTCTCATTGATCAGCACCCATGGGCCCATCGGCGCAGTCCGATGGACATGATGCGCCAGGGTTGGGCGATGAGCTTGTTCCAGGCGTCGC
>NZ_LMQK01000020.1:0-11411 GCF_001424525.1 Methylobacterium sp. Leaf399
GAGCAGCCATCGCATCCTCCTCAGGCTCCAAACCCAAGGAAGGAATCACGACCGAGATGCTGACGCTACCCCGCGTGAGTCCTGCTCAGCGAGGCTTGGTATAAGACCCCGTTTCATAACTCGCTGCCTCCCGGCGTGAGGGCCAAGAAGGGCGGCGGCTCGGGCACATTCATCGGAGCTGCGAAGAGGGCGACGCATGGCCCAAAGCCTCGCTACGCGGGTTATGAAACGGGGTCTAACCCGTCTTATTCATTAGGGCTTGGCCGACGACGTGTTTTCGGCTGACGGCGCGCCGGATTGCGCGTCCACTATGACGCGTATGGATTCGGATCGTTGCGTCGGTGTTTGAGGGATGGGAGCGGGTTTGTTGGGGCGTCTCGGCCCCGCCGTTCAAGCCGGGGCTGGGACGAGCACGGTCGCAAGGTGGCGTAGCAGGTCGGCTTCCGGACACGCCGCGGCGAAGGCGAGGCGGACGCGCGCAGCGGTCTCGCGGATCCGAGCGCCGAGCTTAAGCAGCCGGAGGCGGATCGTGGCGAACTCGGCCCTGGCGAGGCGATGGGGTCGTGTCCCACGCGGTGGTGTAGGTAACGGGTGGTCATCGGCGATTGCCGGCTAGGGTCGGGTTGCGACAGCCAACCCCGCACCCGAGAGATCCCCGATGACCGACGAGATGATGACGCTTCGCAGTCTCATGGAGAAGAGCGCCGACGCGGATTTGCTACGGTAGATGATCGTCTTTGCCGCTGAGCGGCTGATGGAGCTGGAGGTGGGCGGGCCTGACCGGGGCGGCCCACGGCGAGAAGAGCGCCGAGCGTCTGGTCCAGCGTAATGGGTATCGTGACCGGGACTGGCAGACGCGGGCGGGCACGGTCGAGCTACGCATTCCGAAGCTGAGGAAGGCTCGTACTTCCCTGGCTTCCTGGAACCGCGCCGCATGGTGTCAAAAAAAGCCTCGAACCACGACCCCTCTCACGATTATCTTAAGCCATTGTTTTCATAGCGTATTCTTCGGCGCAGGTGGGGTCACGATCGGCGCCGATCGTTACCCCACTTTCAACTAAGTTCTTGTACTGTGACCAAGCAATTAGCTGCACCTTTGTTGGGGTCCCACTTCGAAGCCGATTCACATGCATCGCTACCGAGCGGCGGCACGAACGAACCGCCTCGGTTGATGCATCACAGCCGCGGAGCGCAATGTGATGAAATCTGTCAGAGATGGAATTCAACCCCCCGGATGCCCGGAAATGGAAGTTTTCATATCATATTACGGATCGAGTGCAAGTTTTTATGCGGCATCCTATTGTATCAAGACGAACGTGCTATAAGGTCAAGCCTGGGTATCGAACTCTGGATTTGACGGACTGAACCCTTCTGACGGCCGTGTCGCCACATCGTGGCCGGGACGGGCCCTGGATCGGAAACGCTCGCCCGAGATGGACTTCGACGTGGGGAAGCGACGCCGCCTTTTGGCCCCTTGCCGTGTCGACGGACTGGGGGTGCCCCCACCCGGGCGCCGCCCCGCGACGACACCGACCTTCGGTCCCGAAGGGGGGTGGGCACCTTCCCCGGGACGCAGGAAGGCGGCACCGATGCCCCTGGATACGCCGGACGCCGGTACAGCCGAGCATTGGCTGGCCGCCATCGTCGAATCCTCCAACGATGCCATCATCTCGAAGTCCCTCGACGGTCGCATCACGACCTGGAACGCGGCCGCCGAGCGCCTATTCGGCTACACCGGCCTGGAGGCCATGGGCCAGCCAGTCGCGATGCTGGTGCCCGAAGGTAGCCTGGGCGAGGCGTCCCGTATCCTCGACCGCATCCGGCACGGCGAGCGGGTGGAGGCCTACGAGACCCAGCGCCGGCACAAGGACGGCTCCATCCTCGACATCTTGCTGTGTGTCTCCCCCATCCGTAACGGAGACGGCGGGGTGGTCGGCGCGTCCAAGATCGCGCGCGACATCTCCGAGCGCCGCGCGGCGGAGCGGCACCAGCGCCGCCTGCATGACGAGCTGAACCACCGGGTGAAGAACACCCTGATGACCATCCAGTCGATTGCCACGCAGACGTTGCGCACCTCGCCCGAGCCGGTCGCCTTCCGGCGTGCCTTCGAGGCACGCCTGCACGCCCTGTCGAGGGCCCATGACCTGCTGGAGACGGGCCGTTGGGCATCGGTCGAGCTCGCGGACGTGCTGGCGCGCAGTCTCGCTCCGCTCGCGGATCTGGCGCGCATCCAGATGGGCGGCCCCTCCGTCCAACTCGGCCCAGAAGCGACCGTGTCCCTCGGGCTTGCCTTCAACGAACTCATCCTCAACGCCGTGGCCGCAGGCGCCTTGTCCGGGCCGGACGGGTTCCTGGCGGTGACCTGGGAGACGGCCGATTGCGGCGACGGGCGCGGCCCGTGCCTGCGCCTCGACTGGCTGGAGCGCCTGGACAGGCCCATCGCCGCGCCGACCCGGAAGGGGTTCGGGCGCCGCTTCCTGGAGGATGCCCTTGGGCGTCAACTCGGCGGCAGCGTCGCCCTGACCTTCCGGCCCAAGGGAATGCGCTGCCATCTCGACCTTCCACTGGAAGCGCTGCGTTCGTCCGCGTTCGGCCCATGACGCGAAACGTCGCAACCGACTACCGTCCCGACGGGGCGACCGGCACCGATGGAGGTTTCCCTTTCCCCGACGGCATCGCCGATCCGGGCCGCTTGGCGACCCTGTCGAGCTACGGCATCCTCAACACCGCGCAGGAGGAAGCCTTCGACGCCATCGTTCGGCTGGCGACCGAGCTCTGCGCGGCGCCGGTCGGCATGATCACCCTCGTCGCCGCGGACCGGCAGTGGTTCAAGGCCCGGGTTGGGGTCGAGCATACCGAGACGCCGCTGGACCACGCGATCTGCACGCATGCCCTGCCCGAGACGGGTCTCCTCGTCATCCCGGATTTGACCGAGGATCCCCGCACCCGGACGAACCTGTCCGTGACGGGACCGGCGGCGATGCGCTTCTACGCCGCCGCCCCCTTGCGCGACGCATCGGGACACGGGCTCGGCACGCTGTGCGTGATCGACCGCACCCCTCGCCAAAGCGGCCTGAGCGGGAGCCAAGCCAAGGTCCTGAGGGCCCTCGGCGACCAGGTCATGGCCCTGATGCAGGCGCGACGCGAAGTGATGGAGTCACGATGGGCCCTGGGCACGCAGGAAGAGGCGGCGGCCCGGCTGCAGGCGAGCGAAGCCTTCCTGAAGAGCATTCTGTCGGCATCGCCGGACTGCATCAAGGTGCTCAACCTCGACGGCCGCCTCACCTTCATGAATGAGCCCGGCCAGCGCGTCATGGAGATCGACGACTTCTTGACCATCGCCGGAACCGCCTGGCATCGGTTCTGGACCGGGCCGTATGCCGCCCAGGCGCAGGCGGCGGTCTCCAAGGCCAGCACGGGCGGTGTCGGTCGGTTCGAAGGCTGGGCCGATACCCTCAAGGGCGTCCCCAGATACTGGGAGGTCGTGGTCTCGCCGATTAAGGGCCTGGACGGCCGGCCGGAGCGCCTCCTCGCCGTGTCGCGCGACCAGACGGACGCCTATAGGGCCGGGCGGCGGCAGGACGCCCTGACGAGCCTCGGCGAACGCCTGAGGGAGCTCGACGAGCCCGATGAGGTCGCTGCGGAGGTGGCACAGGCGGCTGCCTGGGCGCTCCGCCTCACCCGGGCGGCCTACGGCACCGTCGACGCCACCGAGAGCGCCATCACTTTCGACCGCGATTACGCCCGGCCCGGGCAGGCCAGCGTGGTCGGACGCCATCGCTATGCGGACTACGGCAGCTACGTCGACGACCTGCGGCTTGGGAGGACCGTGGCCATCGCCGACGTGCGGACGGACCTACGGACCGCGTCGAACCTGGAGGCGCTAGGACGCTACGGCATCGGCGCCCTCGTCAACGTGCCGGCGATGGCGGCCGGGCGTCTCGTCGGCGTTCTCTGCCTGCACGACAGGGAACCGCGCGCCTGGACGGACGAGGATCTGTCCTTCGCCAAGGCCGCGGCGGAACGGGCCCGCCTCGCCCTGGAGCGCATAGCCGCCGAGGAGCAGCAGCGGCTGCGCACGCACGAGGTCAGCCACAGATTCAAGAACCTCCTGACGGTCGTCCAGGCCATTGCCACCCAGACCATGCGCTCGGCCACCGACCTGTCCGCAGCGACGGAGGTGCTGGCCGGGCGCCTGGCGGCGCTCGGGCAATCCCAGGACATGCTCCTCGACGGGCGCATGGGCGGCAGCCCGATCCTCGACATGGCCACGCGCGCCCTCGACCTGCACGCCGAGGCGGGGTCGCGCTTCGACGTCTCGGGACCGGATGTGCGGATAGGCGCCAAGGTCGCGCTGCCGTTCTCGCTGATGCTGCACGAGCTGGCCACGAACGCTGTCAAGTACGGTGCACTCTCGAATGACACCGGCCGGGTGAGCCTGTCATGGCGGGTGGAAGGCAAGGGCGACGCGGTGATGCTGCGCCTGATCTGGCGCGAGAGCGGCGGTCCACCCGTCTCACCCCCATCGCGAAAAGGGTTCGGGAGCCGGCTGATCGAGCGCGGGCTGCCCGGACGGGTCGGGGGCGTGGCCGAGGTTTACTATGCCCCGACGGGATTGGTATTCTCGGTCGAGGCCCCCCTGGCGGCCTTCCAGGTCGAGGACTAAGGCCGGGGGGCTTGCGGGTCGCGATCCTGGGATGAGGCGTCTCGGCCACGGATTCCGATTCCTGCCCGGGCCCTCCCGCGCGTCGCCCGTCCTCGGACACGTGCGCCTCCCGGCGTGAACCGGCGCGAATTGGGGACGGCCCGGGGACGGCCCGGCGCTCGGCGGCATCGCGCCGTTCTCTACCGCAGATTCTCGACCTCGACACGGGCAGGGCCTTACTCGACGAAGGACCAAGCCCGGCGCAGCGCCTCCGTTTCACCCTCGTCCACGGGCGTCAGCCAATCCATCTCCCCGGCCTGCAAAGGCCCGGGATCGGGCTTGGGCGGTCCGGGAGGCAGTGGAGACGGCATCCGTCGCCATGCCTCCCTGCGCCGCAGGTTCTGGCGCCGGGCAACGCGTGCCGGATTGCCCAGGGAGAACGTTTGCCTCATGGCAGCCTCCGAAAGACCTCCTGCAGCCGGAAGGCTGTACAGGGCGGTGCAAATCCAGGCCACCAAACCGGCCTCAACGGCACCGGCCTCAGGCGCGGTCTCTCAGCTGCTACATCGGCGTAAGTGTCTGCACCGAAAACCGTTTTAAAGATGGACTCTGCGGGCTTGGTGAAGCTCAAGTGGCCTGGATTTACTCCGCCCCGTGGCCTGATTTTCCTCCGCCCTACAGACCTTCGACCTTGCCCTTGTCGTTGCCTTTGCCTGGCCGCCCGAAGCGGTCCCGGAACAGGTAATGACTCACCAACTCGGTGAAGGCGCGGGTGCGCTCGCGCCGGCCGTCGCCGCAGATCTTGGCCACCGCGATCTTGGTGTTGTCGTAGAGAATCGACAGCGGTACGCCGTCGAAGAACTTCAAGGCGGCGACATGCCCGTCGAGGAAAGCCTCGGTAGTCTCCTGCGGATACGCCTTCACGAAGCAGGCGTCGGAATGCGGCAGGTCCATGCAGAAGAAGTGGATCTTCTGACGAACGCCGCCGATGGTGGCGACAGCTTCGCCGAAGTCGACCTGCGCGTGGCCGGGTGGGTGCGCCAACGGCACGAAGGTCTCCCGCCCACTCGCGCGTGCGATCCGGACGTGATCCTTCACAACCGTGTAGCCGCCAGTATAGCCGTGCTCGTCGCGCAGACGCTCGAAGATCCGCTTGGCCGTGTGCCGTTGCTTGACGGGTGCGATCCGGTCTGCCTCCAGAATCGCATCGATCACCGGCAGCAAGAGCCCCAGCTTCGGCTTCTCGATCGGCTTCGTGCGGGTGTAGCCCGGCGGCAACGAGAACCGGCACATCTTGGCAATCGTCTCGCGGCTGAGCCCGAACACCCGGGCTGCCTCACGACGAGAGTTGCCATCGTTGAATACAAACTGCCGAACCGCCGCGTAGACTTCCACGGCAAACATCCCGGGCCCCTCCCGAAAGAGAAGCCTCTCACCTGGCCGGCTTTTAGACCGGCCGCATCAGCACCCCGCTGACGCTCCAGTGGATGGTTTTGTCACCGCCCTGCACAAGGCCCCTTCGGCAAGCATAGGAATGTCCTCAGCGTTGATTCTAGAGGGACCCGACCGTGCTCTTTATCATCGAACGGCCAAGATGGGCGCAAGGCCGTCGACTTTCTCTGCTCGAGCTAAGGTCCGGTTCCGTGGCATCACCTCTCAAAAGCAGCCAGACTGCTTTCCACCCAACCAAGCCGTTCAGCATTGCCCCTCTGCGCCATGAGCGGACATCATCCCACCGCCCGGTAGCGGACATTCGGTTTCAGGTAAGCGACCGTCCGGTGTCGACCCTTCTCGGAAGCTTAGGAGGTCCGCTTACGGGCAGCCAGATCGGCCTTAAACGACCCTGACCACCAGGAGCTTGCAACCCGGGAATATATCGCTTCAGATCGCGTCGTGGTCGAGACGATCAAGGACGAAGGGCTACACCGGGGAAACCCGTGGCAGCGCGTGACTGGTCAGGAACAGAGGCTTGATCGATAAATCCAAAAATTTTATATCTTGGTAATTAGTTGAGCTGTAGCCAGATGATCCCACACTTTCCCGCGAATATAAAAATTGCGCACCTTCTTGGTAATGATCTTCTGCCTATGCAGTTGGAAGACACGCTTAATTCAGCAGGTCACAATGTAAAAACTTCCGGATTGCTCGAAACACTTCCCGAAGAACCGAAACTCATGGTGGGTTTCACCCGTTTTCTTGCAAACAGATACGACCTTTTGGTTCTTCCAATGTCGCTACCAAATCAAAATAGTTTGCGAATTGCCCAATCCATTCATGAGGGCAATATTTCTCTTAAAACTTTCTTGATAACAGTTTCACCCACAGCTAGTAGCGAAGTTTGCAAGCCGCTTTTCGACTTTTTCGTTAAAGATTTAAATCCAGAGCGTGTCATAGCCGAAATGCGCGATACAAAAGTCGAGAGAATGAGTTGGAAAAGTCTGCGAAACTCTATATCGGTTTTGTTGGGACAAGAGAGAACCCTTCAAAGACCGCTGAATGATCGGCATAGCGAACCTATCTCGTACGACATCTACGAACTCGGCCTCAGAATGCACAGCCCAGACATTAGTCCCAGATTATATGGACGTAGGACAGTAAACATTTTTAACAGCGTAACCGCATCGGAGGTCGTCATGGGACCAGGTAAGATTGTGCATAAGACTAACGTGAAGTCCAGCAATTCTCAAGTTGCTGTGGGAAGCACGAATGTTGCTCAAGCTGGCCATAATCTCTCAGGAGTAGACAAGGAAATTTTGGCCCAGATTGCGGCCATTGTTCACGAGAGCAGCAATCCCTCGGCGATGGCGATATTAAGTGCCTTGCAAACAGAACTATCTAAAAAGGAAAACGAGCCCAGCAAAATCCGGAGCTACATTAGCACCATTGCCGCTCTCCTCCCATCCGTCGCGAGTCTCGCGAACAAAATACCTGATCTCGTTGCGGGCAGTCCCAACATTGAGGGGACTACATGGACCTAGGCTCGGGCTTGCCGCGTCGACCGGTCGCTTACGGGCAACCTAGCCAAAGCACGGGTGCGCCACGGCGCTGAGACTAAGGTCTGATTCCGGGTTAAGAAGCCAAGGGTGACTATCCACCCAATCCGGTCTTTGACGCTTGTCAGGCCATTGTCGGACAGTGGACGTCTCAAGTCAGGCGCCGAGCTTTCACGGATACGGCCGCGTGCCTACATATCTCTCGTGCCCGTCCTCCTAGCGCTTGGCGCCGCCCTCCTGTTCTGTCTGGTGTTCGGCCCCCAGTGGTGGGTGCGCCGGGCGATGCAGCAACACGCCACCGAGCGGCCGGACTTGCCCGGAACCGGCGGAGAGCTCGCCCGCCATCTGCTCGATCTGGCGCGGCTAGAGCACGTGCTCGTCGAGATCGCGCCAGCCGACCACTACGATCCGGTCGCGAACGTCGTGCGGCTGTCGCCGGGGAATCATGACGGCCGCTCGATCACGGCGGTCGCGGTCGCGGCGCACGAGGTCGCTCATGCGCTCCAGCACGCGGCAGGGGACCGGCTCCTCGCGGCGCGGGTGAGGTTCGCCCCGGTTGTGCAAGGCTTCGAGTTCGCCGCGGCCTTGGTGATGATGACCGCGCCCGTGTTGCTCGCCTTCGTCCATTCGCCTGCCCTGCTCGCCCTGCAGCTGGGTATCGGCATCGCGCTCCTCGGCATTCGCGTCCTGTTCCACTTCCTGACGCTGCCCGTCGAACTCGATGCGAGCTTCCGCCGGGCCCTGCCCATCCTGGAGACGGGTCGCTACCTCGACGCAGGCGACATGCCCGGCGCCCGCACCGTACTACGCGCCGCCGCCCTCACGTACGTGGCCTCGTCCCTCGTGGCGCTCGTAAACATTGCCCGCTTTCGGCGACTCCTTCCGTTCTAGAAGCTCCGAGGCTAGCGTCCGATTTTCTGCCCCGCACAGCTGGAAGCGGACCGTCTCCTTTCGACCAGACCCGAACTGCTGCGTCGTACCTTTGTCGGAAAGCGAGGAACTGGGTGCGGCGGCCTACGGGGGCCGCCGCGGTGAGCGTCAGATGTCGGTCTGCTCCGACATCACCAGCGCGTCGTCCGCTTCGATGCCGAGGTAGCGCACCGTGCTCTCCAGTTTCGTATGCCCCAAGAGCAGCTGGCAGGCCCGTAGGTTGCCCGTCCGCCGGTAGATCAGCGCGACTTTCGTCCGCCGCAGGCTGTGCGTGCCGTACCCCGCCGGGTCGAGGCCAATCAGCGCCACCCACTCATCGACGAGCCGGCCATACTGGCGCGTCGTGAGGTGCCTGCCCGGGCGGCTGCGGCTTGGAAACAGCCAGTCGCCAGACTTTAGCCCCCGCAGCTTAAGCCAAGCCGCCAGCGTCTCGCGGGTGGTCTCGGTAAGCTCGAAGGGTACGGGCCGGCCGGTCTTCTGCTGAACGATGGTGGTACGCAGGCGGACGCCATCGCCGAGGTGCACGTCGGCTACGCGCAGGCGGACGAGATCGCAGCCGCGCAGTTTGCTGTCGATGGCGGTGTTGAACAGAGCGAGATCGCGCGTGCGGCCCTCGTGCTGCAGGCGGGTGCGTATCGCCCAGATGTGCTTGGGTTTGAACGGCGGCTTAGGGCCGATGAGGCGGCCGAGGTTCCACGGTCGGCGGGTGGTGTCGTTGGTCGAAGCCATGATGAAACTCCGTTTGAGAAGCCATCAGCATCTCACCGCGACCCGCCCGCGCCGTAGCTGCGCGTCATGAACTGAAACCGCGTCGCTGCCTCGGATCAGGCGTGTCGCAACGAAAGGGCATGCACTCGGCATCGGCCGCCTTTAGAAGAGCCCTATGCCCGACGCCCTGTTCTCGCCGGCCGCGGCCCGCAACGCCGCCTTTATCGCCGAAGTCCTCAAGCGCGTCCTCTCGTCCAGCGACCTCGTCCTCGAGATTGCGAGCGGCTCGGGCGAGCACGCCGTCCATTTTGCTGGTGCGCTGCCCGCGATCGTCTGGCAGCCCAGCGATCCCGATGAATCGGCTCGTCGCAGCATCGTCGCCCACGCCCGCGCCGCCGGGCTGGCGAACATCCGGTCGCCGTTGGCGATCGATGCGATCCGTCAGCCGTGGCCCGTAGCGCGGGCTGACGCGGTGGTCGCGATCAACATGATCCACATCGCATCCTGGGACGCGACCATCGGGCTGATGGCCGGCGCGGAAGCGACGCTCGCTGAGGGTGGTGTGCTCTACCTATACGGTCCTTTCCGAGAGGAAGGCGCGCACACCGCGTCGAGCAACGCTGCGTTCGACGACAGCC
Organism: Methylobacterium sp. Leaf399; assembly: GCF_001424525.1. Lineage (NCBI taxonomy): Bacteria > Pseudomonadati > Pseudomonadota > Alphaproteobacteria > Hyphomicrobiales > Methylobacteriaceae > Methylobacterium > Methylobacterium sp. Leaf399. The sequence continues at coordinate 9,915 of NZ_LMQK01000020.1, forward strand.
TGCGCGCCAGGAATGCCTCCTGGGGGGTCCGCGACATCGAGGCGGTCGCGGCGGCCGCCCGAGCGCACGATCTGCATCTGGCCGAGCGCGTCGCGATGCCGGCCAACAACCTCAGTCTGATCTTTCGCCGAGGGCGCCGAGGCTGTGCCGTCGACAGGGAGGTCACGCCTTGACCACCTCGTGCCCGACCAGCGCGGTCGTCGTCGGCGCGTCCGGCGGCATAGGCGGGGCCTTGGTCCGAGCGCTCGCCGAGCGCGCGACCCATGCGCCGATCTTCGCGCTCTCCCGCTCGGCGTCATCGGTCCCGCAGGGCGTCCGAACCCTCCCGATCGACCTGAGCGATGAGGCAACGGTCGCCGAGGCGGCGGCGAGGGTCGGCGAAGCCGGACCGGTGGGTCTGGTCATCGTCGCCACCGGCCTTCTTCACCGGGCGGGCGTCTCGCCCGAGAAGACGGTCGGAGCGCTTGACCCAGCCGCGATGGCCACTGTCTTCTCGGTCAACACGATCGGCCCTGCACTCGTTGCCAAGCATTTCGTGCCCCTGCTGGCGCGACGGGAGCGATGCGTTTTCGCCGCCTTGTCGGCGCGGGTTGGATCGATCGGCGACAACCGACTCGGCGGCTGGTACGCATACCGCGCCTCGAAGTCGGCACTGAACCAGATCCTGCGAACGCTTGCGATCGAGGTCGCCCGCAGCCGACCGGAGGCGATCGTTGTGGGCCTGCATCCGGGCACAGTCGCCTCCGGCCTGTCGCGACCCTTCCGGCCGGACTCGACTGCCGACGGCGTCTTCTCGCCCGAGGAGAGCGCGGCACATCTCCTGTGCGTGCTGAACGGCCTAAGCGCAGTCGACACCGGCGGCGTTTTCGCTTGGGACGGCTCGCAGATCCCGGCCTAAGCGCGGTCTCCGCCCGAACGGATGCCCCGGGGCGACGCCATGCGGTCGTTCAGAGTAGGCATCGCTTCCGACATGCGCCAACAGCGGACTTACGCTTCCTGACGGTGCAAGGTCCGCTCTAGATGATGGAGCGGTCGTAGGATTGTGAGGGTCCAAGTAAGCCAGCCGGAAATGGCATGCCGCAAGCCCTGCTGCGACCCTTGGGGTAGGGGGCTCCCAAGCGGCTTCTTCGTGGTCGCACCTGAACCGCACCGGCTATGTCTGCGATCCGCGGCTATCAAGTTCGAGGCATGCGAAACAGCGCGTCGCCAGCGCTCACCATCCCTGCGCAGCCGCTAAAAGCGAGATAGCCGGGCCGTGCGGGCGAAAGCGGTGCGCATGTTGTCTCCCTATCCGATCGGACGGCAGAGTAGCCAGGCTCGGCCCTCAAGGCGATGGAGACGAGATCCTTGAGCGATCCATGTAGAGAACGTATCGGGAACTGGCGCTTTGCAGCGGCGTAATACCAATTCTCATTGATCAGCACCCATGGGCCCATCGGCGCAGTCCGATGGACATGATGCGCCAGGGTTGGGCGATGAGCTTGTTCCAGGCGTCGC
>NZ_LMQK01000021.1:0-12109 GCF_001424525.1 Methylobacterium sp. Leaf399
CCCAAAAGACAAAAACACAGCCACCGCCAAGCCATTACAGCTCAGCACCAGCCAGCCAATCCAAAAGGTGAAAACAACAACACCGCCAGGAAGCGAAACCGCACCCCGGCGCCGCCGCCGATGGACAGCCTTATGACGGACCAACCCTCACACGTCAACACCCACACAACAGAAAAATGACAGGCCCACGAAAGGACGGAGGGACGGTGTCGTTCCGAGACGTCCCGCGGCGGTCTGCGCGACCTTCGTCCCTTGCCCGTTCCGTCACAGCGGATGGCCGGAGTAGGGACACAGGGCATCCGACAGGGAACGACGCCGTCACGGTTCGGCGGATCGCCCGGTTCCTTTCACCGGCAAATACGTCACGGGCAGGAACCTCGCTCACAGCAGCGGCGCCTCATTCTCGACATCCTGCCTCACGACATGCTTGGTCGGTCCAAGCCCGCTCGGGGTGCCTGGCCACGACACCAAGGACTTCTGCGTGACGCGTGGGCGCCTCAAGATCGCGAAGCAGGATCAGGGTTACGCGGAACGCGAGACCGTCCGGGACGATCGGGGCATCGATCCGCCCCTGGCCCGGCTCGGTGCCGATGCCACCCGGATCGATCGCCGCGAGGTCAACCTGCGCTGGCTCTGCGCCAGCGCTCTCACCGGCTTCACGGGCGCGGGCCTCATCGGCGGCGCGATCTTCGTCTCCCTCCAGGGAGACGTCTCCTTTGCGGCGATCCCTGAGCGCGTCCCCGTGGTGGTCCGCCAATCCACCGACGAGGCCGGCATCAACCTCTCGCGCAAAGGCGACCGCCTGGTGCGCAACCTGATGATCGCCTCGGCCAAGCAGACCTTCCGCACGCCGGTGACGGTCCGTCTGGCGGACCGGGAGATCATCAAGGTCCGGCCGTTCATGCGGATCACCAGTGCGCTCTCCATGACCACCGGTGTGTTCGCGCCCGAGGTGCCGCGCTTCGACCCGATGAAGTTCATCTCCGACGAGCCGGCCGAGCGCGCGGCGGACCCCACCGTCGCCGACAGTCCGGGCGCCGAGGTCTCCGTGATCAAGCGCGATCTCGTGGGCCTCACCGTGGAGCCCGGCGCGCCGGCGCTCACCGACGACGACGTCACCGCACAGGTCGCCGAGGAAAAGCGCCTCGCCGACGAGGCCGGCCGGCGCGCCACCATCCCCCTGGCGCCGCAGATGATGCTGTCGCGCACCCTGCAGCAGGCCGGGCCCGGCCCGGACTTCGACGCCGCCACCCGGTCGCAGGGCGAGGCGAGCCCCTTCAAGTCGATCGACGTCCTCGTGGTGCCCGAGAACGTCACCCGGCTCGCCAAGACCGAGATCCGCAGCGGCGACCACCCCCTGGTGGACGAGCGCGATCTCGCGATCAAACGCGGCGAAACCCTCGACTCGGTCCTCAAGGCCACCGGCAGCGCCACGGACGCGCAGGTGCGCGCCATCCTGTCTGCGTTGGGGGGCAAGGCCCGCACCGGAGACCTGCCCGAGGGCCAGCAGTTCCGGCTGCAGGTCGCCCCCGGCCCCAAGCCCGGCGATCCGCGACAGATCACACGGGTCATCCTCTACGGCGAGAACGGCGTCGAGGCGATCGCGGCGATGACCGACCGCGGCGTCTTCGTCTCGGTGGCGCCGCCCACCCAGGACGCGCCGGCGCGCAAGGGCCCGGCCGCCGTGGAGGCCGAGGGCGAGGAGGAGGACGGCGGTTCCGGCCCGCGTCTCTACCAGAGCCTCTACGAGACCGCCGCCCGGCACGAGTTGCCGCGCAGTGCGGTGGAGGACCTCGTGCGGATCTTCGGCTACGACGTCGACTTCCAGCGCCGCATCTCGTCGGGCGACGCCCTCGACGTCTTCTACGGCTACGACGAGGAGGCCGGCCCGGCCACGGCCGAGCGGCCGGACCTGCTCTATGCCGCCCTCACCCTCAACGGCGAGGCGCGCCGGGTCTACCGGTTCCAGTCGCCGGACGACGGGACGATCGACTACCTCGACGACCAGGGCCGGTCGCTCAAGAAGTTCCTCATCCGCAAGCCCATCGCCGACGGCATCATGCGCTCGGGCTACGGCTACCGGCGCCACCCCGTCCTCGGCTACGCCAAGATGCACACGGGCGTGGATTGGTCCAACCCGATCGGCACGCCCATCGTGGCGGCCGGCAACGGCACGGTCATCAAGGCGGAATGGGATTCCGGCTACGGGCGCCGGGTCGAGGTCCAGCACATCAACGGCTATGTCACCACCTACAACCACATGTCGCGCTTCGCCCGCGGCGTCTCGGCCGGGGCCAAGGTCCGCCAGGGCCAGGTGATCGGATACGTGGGCTCCACCGGCCTCTCCACCGGCGCGCACCTGCACTACGAGGTCATCATCAACGGCCATTTCGTGGATCCGATGAAGATTCGCGTGCCGCGCGGGCGCGAGCTCGACGGGCGCCTGCTGGCCGAGTTCCGCCGCCAGCGCGAGCAGATCGACGGCGTGATGCTGAAGGGCCGCAACGGCACGGCGGTGGCCCAGCGCGAACCGATGCGCTGACCCCACCTCATCCCATGTCGGTCGATCACGGCGTGGTGCGAACATGGGCTTCGCTCAGGCGCCCCCCGGGCTCGCCGATACGGTTCCCACTCGATTCGGGCGGTAACCGTATCAGCCGAATCCGACTTGGGCGCGCACGTCGCAGGCCGTCCAGCCGGCCGCCCTGAGATCGGCCAGCGATTCCGATCCCTTCGACTTGGCGAGCTTGTCGCCCTTCCCGTCGCGCACGAGGGCGTGGTGGTGATAGCGGGGACGGTCCAATCCGAGGAGGGCTTGGAGCAGGACGTGGATGTCGGTGGCGGCGAGCAGATCGGCTCCCCGCACCACATGGGTGACCGCCTGGGCATCGTCGTCGATCACCACCGCCAGGTGATAACTCGCCGGCACGTCGCGGCGGCCGATCACGACATCGCCCCAGCGGTGCGGTTCTGCGATGCGACAGCCGGTGTCGCCGAAGGCGTCGAACGTCGTCCAGCGATGCGGGCCGGGAGCGGCGGCGCGGGCGCGCTCACCGTGCAGGCGCCAGAGCGGAAGCGCCCCGGCACCGCGGCGCACGGCGATCTCCGCGTTCGTCAGATCGCGGCAGGAACCGGGATAGTGGGGGACGCCGTCGGGATCACGCGGCCAGGGCCGACCGGTACGCGCTTCCAGGGTCTCGACGGCCGCCGACATCGTCGCGCGCGAGCAGAAGCACGGATAGGCGAAACCACGCTCCGCCAGGGAGGCGATGGCGTCGCGATACACATCGAGACGGGACGATTGATGCAGGACAGGGCGCTCGAAGCGCAGCCCGAGCCAAATGAGATCCGCCTCGATGGCGGCGATCAGGTCGGGGCGCGAGCGCACGGGATCGAGGTCTTCGATCCTCAGCAGGATGCGGCCACCCATTCGAGCGGCCAAGTCAGCATTGAGGCAGGCCGAATGGGCATGACCGAGATGAAGGCGCCCGTTGGGGCTTGGCGCGAACCGGAAGACGGGTGTGGTCACGCTCGATCAGCGACAGAACACGTCACCCTCTGCGGAACCCGGCCGGCAGAGCGCCGGCCGAGTTCCAAACGCTTCAGCGGTCGCCGGCGCCCGAGAGCAGCTTCTCGATCTGCGAGAGACCGTTCTCACGGGCCTTGGCCTCGGTCGGCTGGCTGCGGTCGGACCGCTGCACCAGCTTGCCGTTCTTGCGGATCAACCACTGGTAGACGCCACCCGGGTTCGCGGGGGGCTGGATCTCCAGGGAGTACGGATGGGTGTTGGTCATTGTATCGCTCATTCCTCCGATATGGCACGGGCGGAGGGATTTCGCCACCCGCCGCGACCAAGAGAACTGAGCAAGAGCAGCGTCCCGGCCCTCCCCGCCCGGTCGTCGGCGTGCCGGAGGCGGCGTTTCGTCAGCCGCCGACCCGGCGCAGGCAGGCCGTCTGACCGGTGACGCAGGCGATGCCCGGCATCGAGCAGGCCACGCCCTCCGCGCCGCGCTGGCAGACGCGGCAGCCGTCGCCCCATTCCGCGCAGCTCTCGTCCGTGGCCGGGGAGACCGCATGCGGCCGCGTGGCGGCCGGAGCGAGATGCGACAGCAGCACGCTCGCCAGGACGACCGCGGCGATGGCCAGCGCGATCATGCCGTCGCGTGCCGGTGAGGCGGAGGCGTTCTCAGATCCCATGACGTCCCAGATTCCGTGGCGCGGTGTTCGCGCGGCTGTCCGGATCTGTCAACGCGCGACCCGTGTCCTCGGGCATGGGGTTCGGGGACATGGGCTTGGGGGACATGGGCTCGGGGGACATGGGCTTCGGGACGCTTCCGGCATGGCCTCACGCCACGGCGCGACCCTCCAGCACCATCGGCAGCGCGCGCAGGTCGAGGGGCTTTGCCAGGAACCCGTCGAAGCCCGCATCGCGGGCGTCGCGTTCGTCGGCGAGGCCGGCGTTGGCGGTCAGGGCGACCACGTGCAGGCGCGGCCCTCCGGTCGCGGCCTCCCGGGCCCGGATGCGGCGGGCGGTCTCGAGCCCGTCGAGGCCGGGCATGCGGATGTCGATCAGGGCGAGGTCGAAACGATCCTCTCCTTGGGGGACTTCCGGGTTGGCGGGGCTCTCCAGCAGGGACAGGGCCTCCCAGCCGTCGCGGGCGAGGACGACGCGGGCGCCGAGCTTTTCCAGGGCGCGGGTCGCCAGGAGCGCGTTGATCGGGTTGTCCTCGGCCAGGAGCACGCGCAGGCGCCGGGTCGCGGGCGACCGGATCGGCAGGGCGGCGGGGGAGGACAAAGGAGCCGGAACGCGGGGCGCCAGCAGGCGATCGAACAGGGAGCGCGCCCGCACCGGCTTGACGAGGTAGCCGTCGAAGCCGGCGGCCCCCGGAGCGCCGAACTCGCGCCGGTCGAACGGCGACAGGAGGATGAGGCTGCAACGCACGCCCCTGCGGCGGGCCTCGAGCGCCACCGCGCGCACCGCCACGTCACCCAGGGCACGGTCGGCGATCACCGCATCGAACGCCGTGCCGTCGAGGGCGGCGATGGCCTCCTCGGGAGTCGGCACGATCACGGCCGCGGCGCCCGACCGGGACAGACAGCGTGCCAGGAACGGCCCCTGGAACGGCGAGCCGGCCACGATCAGGACGTGACGGCCCGCCAACGATACCGGGACGGCGGGGGCGCCGTCGCCCGGGGCCAGGGGCAGGACGACCTCGAAGGTGCTGCCGCTGCCGAGGATCGAGGTCGCCGCGATGCGCCCTTCCATGAGGTCGACGAGGCGCCGGGTGATGGCGAGACCGAGGCCGGTGCCCTCGTGGCGCCGGCTGGCGCTGCTGTCCTCCTGCTCGAACTCCTCGAACAGGGCCGGAATGCGGTCCTGCGGGATGCCCGACCCGGTATCGCGGACGCGCACCACCACCCCCTCCGGCGACGTCGCGATCTCGACGCCGACACCGCCCTGGGCCGTGAACTTGACGGCGTTGCCGGCGAGGTTGGTGAGGATCTGGCGCACCCGGTCGGCATCGCCCACCACCGTGGCGGGCAGGTCGTCGGCGAGGTCGAGGGCGATCTCGATGCCCTTGTCCTGCGCCCGCGGGGCGAGGAGCTCGACCACGCCCTCGGCCAGGGCACAGAGGTCGAAGGGCTCCGCGGCCAGGTCGAGCCGGCCGGCCTCGATGCGCGAGAAGTCGAGGATGCCGTCGATGAGCGAGAGCAGGGCCTTGCCGGAGGTGCGCACGGCCTCGACGTAGGTGCGCTGCTCGGCATCGAGGCCGGTGTCGAGCACGAGGTCGGCCATCCCGAGAATCCCGTTCAGCGGCGTGCGGAACTCGTGGCTGACCGTGGCGAGGAAACGCGACTTGGCGACGCTGGCGGCCTCGGCCCGGCTCAGGGCCTCGTCCAGGGAACGGGCCGCCTCGACGCGGGCGGTGACGTCGGACCCGGCGCGCAGCCATTGCACCTGGCCCTGCGCGTCGCTCACCGGCATCTCGATGAAGGAGAACCACCGCGCCGGCCCTGAGACCGGCCTGACCTGCACCTCGATCCGGCGCACGCCGTCGGCGCGGTCCTCGGTCGGTCCCTGCGCCACCACCGGTAGGATGGTCGTGGAACCGACGAGGTCGATCGGCGCCCGCCCCAGGAGCCGCGCGAAGCCGTCGCTGGCGAAGGTGATGCGGCCCTGCGCGTCGCGCTGCACGACGACGTCGGTGGTCGCCTCGACCAGCGCCCGGTAGCGTTCCTCGCTCTCCGAGAGCTGCCAGATCCGATCCTCGAGATGCTCGATCTCCGAGACCTCCCCGGCGGCGGCGGACCGGCGGCGCCCGACGGCCGCGACGGCGGCCGCCCCCGTGAGCCCCGCCAGCAGGCAGGCGACGACCTCGATCCAGACCATCTCGCCTCCCCCGGCGTCGCCGCTGCCGCGGGCGATGGTGGCGAAGAAGCGTGAAGGACGCCTTTACCGCCCGGCGCCCGGATCGCCGGCCGGGTCGGGCGCCGCTTCACGGGCCGGTCGCGATGGTGTAGCGCGAGCGATCGAAGACGGGCCCGGCGCCCGCGAGCCCGCTCCCGACGGGATGTCCCCGACCGGGATGTCCCCGGGCCGGCCGGCAGCCTTCCGCGCGGACACCGACCGCCAGACGCATTCCGAGACGTGACGCCATGACCGAGACGACTTCGCCCACGACCCGCATCGATGCCACCTTCGCCCGGTGCCGGGCGGAGGGGCGGGCCGCCCTCGTCACCTACGTCATGGCCGGCGACCCCGATGCGGAGACCTCCCTGCGGATCCTCGAGGCCCTGCCGGGTGCGGGCGCCGACATCGTCGAGTTCGGGCTTCCCTTCACCGACCCGATGGCCGACGGCCCCGCGATCCAGGCCGCCGCCCTGCGCGCCCTCAAGGGCGGCCAGGGCGTGGTGGCGACCCTCGACCTCGTGCGCCGGTTCCGGGCCGGGAATGCGGGCACGCCGGTGATCCTGATGGGCTACTACAACCCGATCCACGCCTACGGCGTCGACCGCTTCCTCGACGATGCGGTGGCGGCGGGCATCGACGGCCTCATCGTGGTCGACCTGCCGCCGGAGGAGGACGACGAGCTGTGCCTGCCGGCACTGGCCAAGGGCCTGGCCTTCATCCGCCTCGCCACGCCCACCACCGACGCGCGGCGCCTGCCGGCGGTGCTCGCGAACACCGCCGGTTTCGTCTACTACGTGTCGATCACCGGCATCACCGGGACCGCGACCCCGGACTTCGGCCGGGTGGCCGAGGCGGTGTCGCGCATCCGCCTCCACACCGACCTGCCCATCGTGGTGGGCTTCGGCGTCAGGACGGGGGCCGATGCGGCCGCGATCGCCAGGGGGGCGGACGGCGTCGTGGTCGGCTCGGCGCTGGTGGACGCGCTGCATCGCTCGCTCGACGCGCAGGGTGCGGCCGGGTCCGGCACCGTCGAGGCGGTGAGCGGCCTCGTGCGCGACCTGGCCGCCGGCATCCGGGAGGCGGCCGGCACCCGGGCCTGAGCTCCGCCGGCAACCTGCAAACGGGCCCTTCGTCGACCCGAGCCTTGAACGACGGGTCGCGCGCACCGAAGTCGCGTTGAGAGGAACGGCGTCTGGATGATGGTGGAACCGATGAACTGGATCTCTGAGGTCGTCCGGCCCAGGATCAAGACGCTGTTCAAGCGCGAGACGCCCGAGAACCTCTGGATCAAATGTCCGGACACCGGCCAGATGGTCTTCCACAAGGAGGTCGAGGGGAACCTGTGGGTCATCCCCGGCTCCGAGCATCACCTGAAGATGAGCGCCCAGGCGCGCCTCAAGATGATGTTCGACGAGGGCACCTGGATCGACGTGCCCCTGCCCGACGTGGCGGCCGATCCGCTCCGGTTCCGCGACGAGAAGCGCTACGTCGACCGCCTGCGGGAGGCGCGCGCCAAGACCGGCATGACCGACGCGTTCAAGATCGGGTTCGGCCGGGTCGGCGGTCTGCCCATGACCCTGGCGGTCCAGGATTTCGCCTTCATGGCCGGCTCCCTCGGCATGGCGGCCGGCGAGGCCTTCATCCGAGGGGCCGAGACGGCGCTCGACAAGCGCACCCCCTTCGTCCTGTTCTCGGCCTCGGGCGGCGCGCGCATGCAGGAGGGCATCCTTTCGCTGATGCAGATGCCCCGCACCACCGTGGCGATCCGCCGGCTCAATGCCGCCAAGCTGCCCTACGTGGTGGTGCTGACGAACCCGACCACGGGCGGCGTCACCGCCTCCTTCGCGATGCTGGGCGACGTCCACCTCGCCGAGCCGGGGGCCCTGATCTGCTTTGCCGGCCCCCGCGTGATCGAGCAGACGATCCGCGAGAAGCTGCCCGACGGCTTCCAGCGCTCGGAGTACCTCCTGGCCCGCGGCATGGTGGACCAGGTCGTCCATCGCCACGCCCTCAAGGAGACCGTGGTGCGCCTGTGCGGCCTGCTGATGGACCAGCGTGCCGACGCCGGCCCGCCCCGGCCCGCCCCGCAACAGCCTTCCGTGGCCGAACCGGCCTGACCCCGACGACGCAAGCGGCCTCCTATGGATTCCTCCGCCATGGATTCCTCCGACGCGCTCATGGCGCGCTTCCTCGCCCTGCATCCGCGCACCATCGACCTGTCCCTGGGGCGGATCGAACGGCTCCTGGCGCGGCTCGACCATCCCGAGCGGCGGCTGCCGCCGGTGATCCACGTGGCCGGCACCAACGGCAAGGGATCGACCATCGCCTTCATGCGGGCGATCCTCGAGGCGGCGGGCCTGGCCGCGCACGTCTACACCTCGCCCCACCTCGTGCGGTTCCACGAGCGCATCCGCATCGGCGCCATCGGCGGCGGCCATTTCGTGCCCGAGGAGCGCCTGGCCGAGGCGCTGGCGCGCTGCGAGGCCGTGAACGCCGGGGAACCGATCACGGTGTTCGAGATCACCACGGCCGCGGCGCTGCTGCTGTTCTCGGAGGCGCCGGCCGACGTGCTGCTCCTCGAAGTCGGCCTCGGCGGCAGGGTCGACGCCACCAACGTCATCGACAAGCCCGCCTGCGCGGTGGTGACGCCGATCGGGCGCGATCACGCCGAATACCTCGGCGACACCGTCGAGGCCGTGGCCACCGAGAAGGCCGGCATCTTCAAGCGCGGCTGCCCCGCGGTGATCGCCGCGCAGGATTACGCCGAGGCGGACGCGGTCCTGTGCCGCCATGCGGACGCGGTCGGGGCGACGCCGGTGTGGGTCGGCAACCAGGACTTCTCCGTCCACGAGGAGAACGGCCGCCTCGTCTACCAGGACGAGACCGACCTGTTCGACCTGCCCCAGCCACGCCTGTCGGGGCGCCACCAGTTCACCAACGCCGCCACCGCGATCGCGGCCCTTCGCGCCGCGGGCTTCGGCGACATCGGCGTCGAGGCGGTGGAGGCGGGCCTGCGCAACGTCGAATGGCCCGGCCGCCTGCAGCGCCTCAACCGCGGCCGTCTCGCGGACCTCGCTCCTGCGGGCGCCGAGCTCTGGCTCGACGGCGGCCACAACGTCGACGGGGGCCGCATCCTGGCCGCGGCGATGGCGGATCTCGGCGAGCGCAGCGACGTGCCCCTCGTGATCATCGCGGGCCTGCTCGGCACCAAGGACGCGGAGGGCTTCCTGCGCAACTTCGTCGGGCTGGCGCGCGGCCTCGTGGCCGTGCCGATCGCCGGGCAGATGGCCGCCCGCCCGGCCGAGGAGATCGCACGCATCGCCACCGACGTCGGCCTCAACGTCACGATCGCGTCGGGCGTCGAAGCGGCTCTCGAAGGGCTGGCCGACACCGCGTTCGAGAAGCCGCCGCGCATCCTGATCTGCGGATCGCTGTATCTCGCAGGCGCCGTACTGGAGGCCAACGGCACGCCGCCGACCTGAAGACTCGTCCCGGCACAGGGCGAAAGACGTCGCAACTTCACGTCCGCCAGTCGTGTGTCCTCGGCGCTACAGCTTAGCAAGCCCGGATCGATTAGCTTCCCTTCGAACGGACTTCGTTTCTGGGGACAACCGATGAAAAAGCTTCTCACCTCGCTCGCCGCCTTCACCGCGCTGACCACCGTCGCTTCGGCCGCAGACCTTCCGCGCCGCGCCGCGCCGCCGGTCTTCGTTCCGGTCCCGGTCTTCACCTGGACGGGCTTCTACTTCGGTATCAACGCCGGCTACGGCTTCGWTCCGGTCCCGGTCTTCACCTGGACGGGCTTCTACTTCGGTATCAACGCCGGCTACGGCTTCGACGCCGGCAACCAGGACCGCAACGTCTACGACAACGTGTTCCCGAACCTCGTTCGCAGCGGCAACCTCACCGGCTTCGCCGCCGGCCCGTCGCAGATCGCCTTCTCCAACAGCTCCAACGAAGGCTTCACCGGCGGTGGCCAGGTCGGCTACAACTACCAGTTCACCCCGGGCTCGGGCCTGGTGGTCGGCATCGAGGCCGACGCCCAGTACGTCGACTTCGGCCGTAACCGCACCAACTTCGTCCTGACCCCCGGCTTCGCCCCGATCGACGGCAACGTCACCTTCGTCGATCCCCGCGGCACCGCCAGCCTCGACTACTTCGGCACCGTGCGCGGCCGCATCGGTTACGCCTTCGACAAGGTCCTGTTCTACGGCACCGGCGGCTTCGCCTACGGCGCCGGCAGCAACGAGCGTTCGTTCGGCGGCTTCCGCGGCAACGACGACTTCCGCACCGGCTACGCCGCCGGCGGCGGTGTCGAGTACGCCCTCCCCACCGACTCCTTCCTGAACTTCTTCAAGTCCTCGGCCGTCACGCTCAAGGTCGAAGGCCTGTACGTGAACCTCGAGAACAACAACCGTCCCCACCGACTCCTTCCTGAACTTCTTCAAGTCCTCGGCCGTCACGCTCAAGGTCGAAGGCCTGTACGTGAACCTCGAGAACAACAACCGCAACGCCGGCATCTACGCCTTCGACACCAACGGCGTCGTCTACCGCCAGCCCGGCTTCACGAACCGCAGCAACGGCACCGAGTTCGCCGTCATCCGCGCCGGCCTGAACTACAAGTTCGGCTCCTACTAGGATCGTCCTCCGCCACGGCGGATGATGCCGGACACCGGGCCCCGACTTCGGGACCCGGGTTCGGCATCGGTCGGACCCGACGCATGAAAGAGGCCGCCCTGGCGACAGGGCGGCCTCTTTCATGTCGTGCATGACCCGATCGGCAACCGATGCGGGCTCAGCCGGTCGCCGGTTCGGCGTCCTCGACCCGGTAGCGAAGCCAGACGGTGCCTCCCTCCAGGGTCTCGGTGTGGAAATGGCGCAGAGCCTTGCCCGCCGCGGGCCGTTCATTCGGCTCTCCATGGCACTCGAAGATCGTCGGCACCCCAGCGAGGCCGTCGACGGCCGGCGAAACGAGCAGGCTGACCTCGTCGATCAACCCCGCCTTGAGGAAGGCGCCGTTGATGATGCCGCCGCCCTCGAGCAGGAGGGTCTCCACGCCGAAGGTCGCGCCCAGGGTCGCCATCGCGCCGGCGAGGTCGCGTCCGTCGCGCCCCGCGAAGAGATAGGAGACGCCGTCCTCGCGAAGCTCGGCGAGGTAGGCGTCCGGCACATCCTCGCCCAGGACCGCCACGACATGGTCTCCGCCCACGTCGTCCCGGCCGTAATGGACCTTGCCGTGCGGATCGATGGCGACGGCCAGATCCCGCCCCTTCCGCGCGCCGACATGCGTTCCCCGCAGGTCCCCAGGAACGCAGGCCGGCGTTCGCAGCACGCCCTTGGCGATCTCCGCCATGGTCGTGCGTCCGACGATCCAGCCCTGCGCATCGAGGCGGGCGGCGGTCTCCTCATAGTGACGGTGGACCAGCCCGCCCTGGATTCCCGCCGCCGCTGGGGTCCAGCGGCTGGGGTGGAGCCGGCCGTCGATGGAGCTGCCCATGTGGCAGACGATCCTGGGACGCATGACGACGCCTTCCGGTGGTTCGCCTCAAGCCACGTCGGGCATGCGGTGGATGAGCTTGTCGAGGGTGATGGGGTATTCGCGGACCCGGACGCCGGTGGCGTTGTGGACGGCGTTGGCGACCGCCGCGGCGACGCCGCAGATGCCGAGTTCGCCCACCCCCTTGGCCTTCATCGGCG
>NZ_LMQK01000022.1:0-10000 GCF_001424525.1 Methylobacterium sp. Leaf399
GCCCGTCACCGTCTCGCCGAGGTTTGTCCCGAGGGTCGCGGTGGTGAAGGCGTCGCCGCGCTGGGTCCCGCTGATGTCGCGGACATCGAAGGTCACGCCCGYTCCGGCCACGAAGGTAGTGCCTTCGTCGTCGTAGCGGCCGACCGGGCCGGTCGGGACGTCCGAGCCGTCCTCGGCCTGCAACCGCACCGCCAGGCCGTTGCCGGCATCGAGGCCGCTGCCGTTGCCCACCTCCGAGGAGGTGAAGGTCAGGCGCACGCACCGCCAGGCCGTTGCCGGCATCGAGGCCGCTGCCGTTGCCCACCTCCGAGGAGGTGAAGGTCAGGCGCACCTGTCCGGCCGTCGCGGCGTTGACCGTCACCCGGTCGGCGCCGGCGCCGAGATCGACGCTGTCGGCCCCATCCGTGCTGACGTTGACGATCGCGGTGTCGTCGCCGAGGCCGCCTGCGAGGCTGTCATCACCCAGGCCACCCGTCAGCGTGTCGTTGCCAGCGTTGCCCTGGAGGGCGTCGGCACCGGACGAGCCCGTCAGGGAGTCCCCGAGCTGTCCGCCCAGGACGACGATCGGCTGCGCGGTGGAGGAGGTGTTCTGCGTCGCCGTCAGGTCCAGGACGATCGGGCGCGTGGCCACGTTCTGGAAATTGAAGTCGGTGCCGACATTCTGGAAGTCGTTGTCGTGGATACCGGCGTAGGTGTCCGTCTTGGGAACACCGACGGAGATACCGGTGCCGGCCTCCTTGAAGACGTTGCCGGCGACCTCGTGGGTCGCGTCGTCGTACCCGTCGAGGTTCACGGCCGAGCGCACGTACTGGAACGTGTTGCCGGTGATGGTGAGATCGGCGCTCGTGCCGTCGGACCAGATGCCGCGCTGCCAGGATGCCGTCGAGAAGTTGGCCGCGTTCGCTCCGGTGATCAGGTTGTTTGCGATCGTCACGGCGCCGGAGAGGGCGGTGTAGAGCCCGATCGCACGGGATTCGGTATTTCCTCCAACGGTCTCGTTGAAGAACACCGAGTTCGTGACGACGTAGCTGCCCGATCCGGCAAAGTTCAGTGCCGGATTCGACGCACCGGTGGTGCCGGTCGCCGAGGTGGCGCGGAACTCGATGCCGTCCAGCGTGACGTTCTGGCTACCGGAGACCGAGACGCGACCGACGATCGACGATTCCGCGCCGCGCGTGGCCGCCCCCTTGATGCCCTCGTTGTTCACTCCCAGGATGGTGAGCGCCTTGTCGGCGATGGCGACGTCGCCGAGCCACGCGCCGGACGCGACGAGGATGGTGTCGCCGTTGGCGGCGGCATCGACCGCGGCCTGGATCGAGGCGTACCCGTTGCCGCCGACCAGCAGCGTTCTGCCCGTCTCCGCACCGTCGATCACCTCGACGCCGGAGAGGGTGTCGGTTTCGCCGGCTCCCGTCGCAACCGTCCAGCTGGCCTGCGCGGCATCGTAGGACACCGCCGTCCTGGGGTCGATCGCGCCGGTATAACGGGCGGTGTCGATACCGGCGCCGCCCTCGAGGATGTCGTTACCGGCGCCTCCGATCAGGACGTCGTTACCGGCAGCTCCCGCGAGCCGGTCGTCGCCCGCAGCACCGTCGATCGTGTCGTCGGGGTTCGAATTGGCGATGTAGGCGTATTCGGCCGTGATGAAGTCGCCCTGGTCGGTGCCGGTCACGGCCTGGCCGTTTCCGTCGCCGAGTCCGTCGCCATAGAGATAGACGCCGATCTTGCGATCGCTGCCCAGGCCCGTATCGCTGAACGTGTTGTTCGTCCCGAAATACTGCTGGACGTCCTCGACCCCGTCCAGGACGCCGTAGCCGACGGTGGACGCCGCGGTATCGGCGAAATCGTTGTTGTCGATGAGGGTGCCCGCCGCCCAGTCGTCGCCGACGAAGGCGTTGCCGAAGTCGGTGAACGTGTTGTTCCTGACGATGAACTGGGTCGAGGGGTTGAAGTAGCCGCCCTGGTCCCACCCCGTGACGAGGTTGCCGTCGATGATCAGGCCCGACACGTTGCCGCCGAAGGGCGTCAGGAAGCCGGGATAGCCGGGGTTCGAACCGGCATCGACGACCGAATGCGTGATCGTGACATTGTCGGCGCTCACGTAGATGCCGGATTGATTCCCGGCGTTGGAGGCTCCGCCGACCACGGTGAGCCCGTCGATGACCACGCCATCGGCCGAAACGTTGAGACCGCCGTTGAGGATCGACTCGCCGGCCGCGTCACGGTCCTCGCTTGCACCGTCGAGGCCGGCATAGGCCCCACGAATGGTCACGGACTTGTCGACGTCGACGCTGCCCATATCGGCCAGCGTGCCGGCCATGACCACAATCGTGTCGCCGTTCGACGATGCGTCGATGGCGCCCTGAAGCGTGGCGAAGCCACCTGCGCCGACGAGAAGGAATTTCTTCCCGTTCGCATCGACGATTGTCTCGATACCCGTCAGGGTATCGGTTCCCTCCGTGCCTGCCGCCACCTGCCAGGCCATCGCCGAGCCGGGCGCCTTCGTGAAGGAGGCGCCGGTCAAGGCGACCCCGTAGATGGCCGTATCCGTGCCGTTCCCGCCGTCGATGACGTCGTCGCCCGCTCCGCCGGTGATGGCGTTGGCGCCGGCATCGCCGGTGATCGTGTCGGCCCCGGCACCGCCGATGACGTTCTCGACGCCCGCCACCGACGTGAAGCCCGAGGCGGTGCCCGCCGACAGGTCGACGGTGACCGCTTCGGTGCTTCCGCTGTAGTCGAGGGTGTCGCCGGAGGTGCCCTGAGCGCCTAGGTCGAGGGAGATCCTCTCGACGTTGACGATGGTATCGCCGGTACCGCCGAGAACGCCGCCGGTGACGGTCACCGAGACCGTATCGTCGCCGCCGGTGCCGGACACCGCCAGCGTATCCGTGCCCGCGCCGCCGTCGATGGCGTCGTTGCCGTCGCCGAGGGTCGCCTCGATGCGATCGTCACCGTCGCCGCCCTCAAGGCTGTCGTTGCCCGCGCCGCCGACCAGGACGTCGTCTCCGTCGCCGCCAATCAGGGTGTCGTCGCCCGCGAGGCCCGTGAGGACGTTGTCGCCGGCTCCGCCGGTGATGACGTTGGCGAGGTCGTTGCCGGTTCCCTCCGAAACGATGCGGTTCTCGATGTCGTCGAAATAGAAGCCCTGGTTCTGCCCGAAGGCGCCGTCCTGCGGTGCGCCGCCGGCACTCGGCCGGAAGAAGATGCGGTTGGTCTGGTTGGCCTCGGCATTGGCGCCGTGAGTGCCGCCGATCGCATCGCGATAGTTCTCGAAGGTCGTGCTCGTCCCGGCGAGGGCGCCGTCGACGTAGATCTGGATGACGTCGTTATCCGCGCCGTCGACGTAGGTGAGGCGCAGCTCGATGTCGTGCCAAGCCGCGGCCGACAGACCCGAGACGAGGGTCCGGTTGCCGGTGAAGGCGGCAAAGTCGTTGACGCCCGCGCCCGTGTCGAAGTTCCCACCCGGCAGGGCATCGGCGACCGCGACACGCAGGCCCTGACCGGCGATCGACTCGATCACCATGAAGTTGTTGCGGTCGGTGCCGGCCTCGGTACCGAAATCCACCTCCAGACGGGAGTTGTCGGCGGTCTCTGAGACGGCCTTCACCCGGAAGGACAGGACGTGGACGTTGCCTTCGGCCGTGGTGCCCCGCTCACCGGCGGCGACACCGAGGCTCGCCGAATAGGGCCCAGAGAACCCGCCCGAGGTCGGATCGCTCGACATCCTGAAGACTTTGTTACCGCCGAGGTCGACGACACCCTGGTCGCTGCCACCCGAGAGGACGGTCCAGCCGTTCTCGCCGTTGGCGATGGGGCCGGCGTCGAAATCCCGGAAGTCGTCCACACCGGTGGCGACGTCGAGGAGCGTCAGGTTCTCGACGTTGGCGCCGAGCGTGTAGCCGCCCCCGGTCACCACCGTATCGATGCCGCCGTCGAGCCCTTCGACGATGGTCTCTCCGCCGATGATCCGATAGGTGTCGTCACCGCCGAGGCCGGCGTAGGTGATCGGGCCGGTGGCCCCGGGCGAGGTGGAAACGGTGTCGGCGTCGCCGCTCAGCGTCACGTCGAGGACCGACAGGGTGCGGTTGTCGTAGGAGCCGCTCGCGGCCGAGGTGATGGCGACGTTGGTCACATCGACGCCGGTGGGGCCGGTATTGGTCTTGCCGGGCTCCCCGATGCGGATACCCGTCGAGGTGCCTGAAATAGTGCCGTTCTCGATGACGACGCCGTCGAGGCTCGCCGGATTGCCGTTGTAGCTCGGCGCGTCGTCGCGGGCCTTGAGCGTGATGGCACCTCCGAACGGATGCGGTGCGCCGCCGCCGTTCGACAGGCCGACATCCGTGAAGGCGAAGTCGGAGATGGTGATGTTCGAATAGGCCTCGTACTTCAGGTTGATGTCGATGCCGGCGCCGAAGCCTCCGAGGTTGGCACCGCTGCCACCGAAGGCGGGGCCGCGGCCGAACTGGCCGACATCGGTCATGACGAGGTCGACGAGGTCCGCGTTCGAAAGCTGCTCGAAGTACAGGCCCTTCTCGGTGAGGTTCCGGAAGCTCACGCCGTCGATGGTGACGTTTGAGAAATCTCCCTCCTCGCCGGCGGAGGCGTTGAAGGTCGCGCCGTGATAGCCGTCCCTGACGGTTCCACCGGTCCAGGTGAAGTCGGTGACGGCCGCCTGCGTCGCCTTGTTGATGCCTGTCACGAAGCCGTCGAGGACGATGCCGTCGAGGGTGAGTCCGCGGTTGCTGCCGACGTTGATGCCGGTCTGGTAGCTGGACAACGTGATGTCGGCGATCGTGACGTCGTTCGCGGCGATGCTCAGACCGATGGCCGCGGTACCGCCGGTGTATCCGCTCGCCGTCTCGAGGAAGCTCGACACGCTGGCGTCGGCGGCAAGACCGTTGGCGGAGCGGAAGGTGCCCTGGAGGATCACGTCCGCGGCGTTGCCGGTGACGCTCTCGATCGTGAGCCCGGCCGTCGTGACCGAGAACGCGCCTGCGTAGGTGCCGGGCGCCAGCTTGATGACGTCGTTCGGTCCGGCACCGGTCAGGGCCGAGGTCAGGCCAGCCGCGTCGGTGACGAGCCAGACGGTCGTACCGTCAAAGGTCACGCGCTCGATGCCGTCGAGCGTCACGACTCCACCGTCGACTGAAACCGTGAAGGTTCCGGGCACCGTACCGGCAGCGATCGCAGTCTGCGTGTAGGGGCCGGTGAACGTCGCCGTGTCGAAGCCAGTCCCGCCACGCAGGATGTCGCCCGCACCGATGCCGCTAAAATTGTCGTTGCCGCCGTTGCCGACCAGGAGGTTGGCGACCGAAGCGGATCCGACGAAGGTGTCGCCGGCCGCGCCGCCGGTGGCGTTCTCGATCCCGGTCAGCCCGGCCGAGAATGCACCGCTGACGCTTCCGGTGGCGAGGTTGATCGTCACCGCGGTGGTCGCGGACGACGCATCGAGCGTGTCCACACCGGCGCGGCCATCGATGACGTCGGCGCCGGCGGTCGCGAAGAACACATTGTCCGCCCCCGACCCGTAGAGGCCATCGGCACCGGCGCTCCCACGCAGGTTCTCGATGTTCACGAGGGCATCGACGCCAGTGGCCGTGGAGAACGAATTGCCCGAGGCGAGGTCGGCGAAGCTGCCCGCGGTTCCAGCCGCGGTGAGGTCGTAGGTGTCAGTGCCCGCGCCGCCGTCGATCACGTCATTGCCGGCCGACGCGAAGATCAGATCGTTGCCGGAACCATAGGTCAGCCGGTTGCCCGACACGGTGCCAGGCTGACCGTCGGTCTCGATGGACGATCCGAGGTTGCCGCCGGCGTTGTTCGAGAACGTGTTGTTCTGGATCGTCGTGTTCTCTTCCCGGCTGCGCAGCTGGGTGGCGAAGCGGTTCGTGAAGCCCGTGAAGGTGTTGTTCGAAATCGTCGTGTTCGCGGCGTCGATCGTGACCAGATTGTTGCCCTGCGGGTTACCGCCCGCGTTCGTGCCGCCGGCGGTCCCGGACACGAGGTTGTTGGTGAAGACGATGTTCGACGAGGGTCCCTCGTTCGAACCTAGCACTACGAGCTGGCGCGGCACGTTGGCGTCGGAAAATTGCGCGCCGAAACCACTCCCACCCGGCTGCGAACCCGTGAATGTCTGGCCGGAGAAGATGTTGCCGTCGATCAGAATGTCGGTCAGCGTTCTACCGAATTCACTGGTCAGGCCGCCGTCGCCGTTTGCCACGACGTCGTTTCCGATGATGCGCAGTCCCGAATGGTTTCCGGTCAGGTAGATGGCGGCGCGCTCGATATTGGGCGGGCCGTCGAAGCCGACGACGGTGAATCCTCGTCCGACCCCACCGATGGTGACGTTGTTCACGCCCGCCACGATCTCGATGGCGCCCTGGCCTGAATTGTCAGGGGAGCCGACGATGGAAGTCGTACCGCGACCGCTTTCGGACAGTAGGGTCAGCGGCTTATCGATGATGACGTTTTCGTAATACGTGCCAGGACCGACGATGATGGTGTCGTTTGCAGACGCCGCTGCGACGGCCGCCTGGATCGTGGAGTAAACGGTCGAGCCGCCCTGCTGATCAAACAACGTCACCATCACATACCCCTACTCGGTTACAGACAGAGTGACGCAGGCCGAGCGGCAGCGTCCGCATAAAACGGGCAATGAGCGCTTTTGACGGGTGTCAGGACTTGGCGATCACTTCCCTGTCACGCCCCGTTAACCGGGCGTTAAGTGTTCGCCAAAAGCCATGCGCAGGCAGGGGTTGTCAATGAGGCGATGTACTGATTCTCACAGCATTCATCGGACGCGACGACGTTTCGCAATGCGAAGACGGCTTCCGAAAAGTGGCGATATCGTATCTTCTTCGATAGGGCGGCGAGCGAGGGTTGCTATATTGATCAAACGACTTTTGCATGACTGTAGAGAGAGCACGGCTCAAATCGATCCGCATTGCGTTCGGCAGTTTTACGTTTGTCAGTGATGAACGACGTTTCAAATGTAATCCTATTGCCATGAGCGACAACAATACTTGAACCTATCTCATGTTATGCAACCTTGAGATGAGTATGTTTTTTACATTCTCGTTGAGGTCGATTTATTGGCGCCGATCAGGCCAAGGCAGCGATCAGGCGCCCCGACCGTGCCAGACAGAACGCGATGTCATGATTGGCGGGATGATCCATTAACTACGTCCATCGTTGTGCTGATCCTCGGCAAAATTAGTGATTAATATTAACTTAATCGGCGTTTTATCGAATAATCATGCCCACATAAACCGAATGTACTGATCGGTCCGATATCTCGCGATTCCCATCCGGGAACGCTGGCATGACATCGCTCTCATCAGACGGCCTTGAAGACGGCATCGTCGACGACACCGATCAGGTCCGGTCGCTCGGCTACAATGCGGCTTACGCAGGACAGCTGACGGCGCCCAAGATGTGGCACCTGTCGACGACCGTTCCCGGTGGAGCCGGCTTCGCCGAGGCCTGGGCCTATGCCAAGGGCGAAGGCACCGTCATCAGCGTCGTCGATGAGGGCGTGAACTATCGACACGCCGACCTGGCCTGGGCCTACGATGCCACGATCGACTACGATCCGCGTGATGCCGCCGATGCGATGGACGCTCGGCCCGACCTCACGACGCAGCGCCATGGCACCAACGTCGCCGGCCTCATCTCGGGCGACATGGCGAACGCCATCGCGACGGTCGGCGCCGCACAGGGGAGCATCCTGACGGCGACGTTCCTGCGCTACGGCGAGAACTTCGTCATGTCGGAACTGGCCGACATCATCGCCCATCAGGCCAACTACGACGTCAGCAACAACAGCTGGGGATTCACGACCGCGTTCGCCGACAATTTCGAGAATGCGAACTTCGCCACCACGGCCGCGGCCCTGGCCGGCGCCGTCGGCGACGGTCGCGAGGGCCTCGGCACGGTTTTCGTCTTTGCCGCCGGTAACGGCAAAGTGATGAAGAACGGCGTGAGCGTCTCCGACGATGCGGGATTCCACAGCCTGACGGCCTCGCGCTTCACGATCGCGGTCGGTGCCCACGACGACAAGGGGACCCCGGCGTTCTTCTCGAGCCCGGGGGCCAACGTGCTGCTGACGGCGCCGGGCATGAGCGTTCTCACGACGAACGGCGGCTCAGACGGAGCGACGGAGTATTCCTACGTCTCCGGGACGTCGTTCGCCGCTCCTCTCGTGTCGAGTGCGGTCGCGCTGATCCTGTCCGAGAACCCGCTTCTGGGATATCGGGACGTGCAGGAGATCCTGGCACTCAGTTCCCGGTCCCGCCTCGGCGGTCCCACCGCCGCGAACGGCGCGACCGCCTTCAACGGCGGCGGCCTGATGTTCGACCGCGAGGGGGGCTTCGGCACCCTCGACGCCGCCACAGCGGTGAATCTGGCGCGTCACTGGCACAGTCAGTCGACGGCCGCCAACGAGCAGCGTCTCGATCTGGGTTTCGCGATTCCCGCCAGCCTCGACAAGACCAGAACCGTGCTGGAAGCGGAGCTGATCTCTCCGGACGGGACCGGGTTCTCGATCGATCACGTCTCCCTGCACGTGAATCTCTACGACCGCGGTCTCAAGGACCTGAGCATCGCCTTGGTCTCGCCGGACGGGACACGCACGGCGATCGCCGAATCCATGGCGGTGGTCGGCTCGCGCACCAGCCTGAACTTCACGTTCGGTTCGGTCGCAACCTGGGGCGAGGATCCGTTCGGAACCTGGCGCGTCGAACTGACCCATAGTCAGGCCCCGAGCACCTTCATCGCGTTCGAGGCCAGCCTCCAAGTCTACGGCGATTGGGACACGCCCGACGATACCGCCTTCATCACCGGCAGCTTCGCTGACCTTGCGGCCCTCGATCCCGGCAGGGCCACCCTCGTCGATACCGACGGCGGCGTCGATACGCTCAACTTCGCGGCCTCCAAGACCTCGGCGATCGTCGATCTGTCGAGGGAGACGGCGAGTTCGAGCGACGGCGTCGTGATCGTCCTGGCGGGCGAGTACGAGAACGTCATCGGGTCCGTCGAGAGCGATCGACTGACAGGCTCAGACGCCGCCAACCGCCTCGTCGGCGACGACGGCGACGACACCCTCCTCGGCGGGGCCGGCGACGACACCCTCGACGGCGGCGCCGGCGACGATCGCCTCCAGGGCGGCGACGGCAGCGATCGTCTCGACGGCGGCCTGGGGATCGACACCGTCGTGCTCGACGGTTCGTTCTTCGACTATGCCGTCACACGCGAGGGCACGCTCTACGCGATCACCGATCGAAACGGAGCGCTCGATCGTGTCACGGCCGTCGAATGGGTGTCCGTCGATGGTTTTCTGGCCGATCTGACGCTCGCTCCCGACATCCTCGTCAGCGCAGCCCCCTCCATCGGGGCAATCACGGCGCGCGACGGTGGCGCCCTCGTCGTGGACGACGGGTCGACCGGCACACCCCTGGCCACGATCACGGGGCACGATCCGAACCTGCTCCTCGGGGATGTCCTCAGCTTCTCCCTCTCGGGCCTCGGCGGTCGGTCACTCGACGGTACCTTCTCGATCGCCGCGACGTCGACGTCGCAGGCCGTCCTGACCTTTGTCGGGGGGGCGGCCGGTTCCTACGACCTCCTGGTGACCGCCACCGATCGCTCCGGCCATGCGGTCACCGAGACCGTCGTCGTCACCGTGCTTCATCGCAACGCGGGTCCCACCGCGATCGCCATGGATCACCTCTCCGTCGACGAGGCTGCTGACGGCCGCATCGTCGGCCGCGTCGGCGCGTCCGATCCCGAGGGCGATGACCTCGTCTTCACCGTGGACGACCCCCGGTTCGAGGTCGCCGTCACCGAGGCGGGGCTCGTCCTCAGGCTGGTGGCCGGCATGAGCCTCGACTTCGAGGATCAGGCCAGTGTGACCGTTGGGATCACGGCGACGGACGGGGGTGGCGCGACGTTCACGAAGGACTTCACGATCGTGGTCAACGACGTGGACGAGGCGGCGACCGGGGCG